>VBLC01000089.1 GCA_005879315.1 Deltaproteobacteria bacterium
TGGGCCGACGACTTCAGCCGGCTCGATCCGCGCTTCGGCACTCCGCAGGATCTCAGCGCGCTCGTCGAGGCCTGCCACGCGCGCGGCATCAAGGTGCTGCTCGACGTCGTTTACAACCACTGCGGCTACGGCTGCCATTACCTGACCAATCCCAAGACGAAGGACTGGCTGCGCAACCCCGCGCTCGGTCAGTGCGGCAGCGACGACCTCACCAGCTGCGTCGGCGGCCTTCCCGACTTCAAGACCGAGCGGCGCGACGTCATGAAGTTCCTGCTCGACGCGCAGCTGGGCTGGGCGAAGCGCTCGCGCGTCGACGGCTTCCGCCTCGACACCGTCAAGCACGTCGGCCACGAATTCTGGAAGGAGCATCGCCGCCGCACCCGCAAGGAGCTGGGCCGCCGTTTCTTCCTCCTCGGCGAGGTGTGGGGCGGCGACGCGCAAGTGCTCGACCCCTGGTTCGAGCCGGACGAGATCGACGCGGGCTTCGACTTCGGCTTTTCCGGCAGCGTGGTCGCCTTTCTCCAGGGCCGCGGCCGCACCGTCGCCTTCAACCGCTATCTCGAATCGCGCAGCAGCGTGAGGCCGGGGCATCTTCTCGCCCACTACCTCTCCGACCACGACGTCACCGGCGCGCTCTCTCTCTTGAACGGCGACGTTCCGCTCTTCCGGCTGGCGGCGGTACTGCAGCTCACCAGCTGGGGAATCCCGGTCATCTATTACGGCGAGGAGGTGGCGCGGCCTGGCGGCAAGTGGCCCGACAATCGCGGCGACATGCCTTGGGGCCCGCGCGACATCCTCCCGGGCAAAGGTCTGCCGCGCGACGAGATGTTGCGGCGCGACTACCAGAAGCTCATCGCCATTCGCAAGGCGCACCCCGCGCTCTCGCGCGGCAGCCACACCGGCCTCTCCGCCGAAGGCGACGTCTACGTCTTCGCCCGCCGCGACCAGGAGTCGGGCGACATCGTCATCGTCGCCGTCAACCGCGGGAGCGCCGCCGCCAGCGCGCGGGTGGCCTCGCCTGCCGAGTGGGCGGAGCAGCCCGCGATCGATCTGCTCGACGGCTCGGTCGTGCCCCGCGAGGACGCCGTGCTCTCGCTCTCGCTGGCCCCGCGCCAGGCGCGCATCATCGCCGTCCAGACGCGCTGAGGCTTGCAGCCGCTGCCGCAGCCGTGGCATTTGCCATCTCTCCATGGCCATCGTCACACTGCACGAGGTCGCCAAGCGCTACGGCGACAATCCTCCGGTCATCACCGGGATCGATCTGGAGATCCGCGACCGCGAGTTCATGGTGCTGGTCGGCCCTTCGGGCTGCGGGAAGAGCACGCTCTTGCGGATGATCGCCGGGCTGGAAGAGATCACCCTCGGCACGATCGAGATCGGCGGTCGGGTGGTCAACGACGTGCCGCCCAAGGATCGCGACATCGCCATGGTCTTCCAGAGCTACGCCCTCTATCCGCACATGAGCGTGCGCGAGAACCTCGACTTCGGCCTCAAGCTGCGCGGGACGCCGCGCGCCGAGATCGACCGGCTCGTCTCGGAGGCGGCGAAGGTCCTCGGGCTCGAAGAGCTGCTCGAGCGCCGGCCCAAGGAGCTGTCCGGCGGGCAGCGGCAGCGGGTCGCGCTGGGCCGGGCCATCGTGCGCAAGCCGGCCGTCTTCCTCTTCGACGAGCCGCTCTCGAATCTCGACGCCAAGCTGCGCGTGCAGATGCGCGCCGAGATCAAGAAGCTGCAGCATCGGCTGCAGGTGACTTCCGTCTACGTCACGCACGATCAGGTCGAGGCGATGACCATGGGCCACCGCATCGCCGTCTTGAACGCGGGCAAGCTGCAGCAGGTGGGGACGCCGCTCGAGGTCTACGAGAAGCCGGAAAATCTGTTCGTCGCCAACTTCATCGGGACGCCGCCGATGAACTTCATCCGCGCCACCGTCTCGGACGGCACGCTCGCGGCGCGCGGGTTCACCCTGCCGGCGCCGGCGGCCGCGCGCGCAGCGCTCGCCAGCCGACAGGGCAAGCCGGTGGTGGTGGGCATCCGCCCGGAGAACGTGGTCGAGCCCGGACGGCGCACCACCGGCGCCACCGCGCAGCTGCAGCTGACGGTCGATCTGGTGGAGACGCTGGGCGACGAAGTCGTCATCCACGGCAGCAAAGGCGAGGACCAGATCGCCTTCAAGATGGACCCGCACAATCCGCCGGAATTTGGCGGCAAGGTCGACGCGATCGTCGAGGTGGATCGAATCCATCTCTTCGACGCCGAGACGGAAAAGCGCATCGCGGAGTAGCTCGCCGGGGGTCACATGAACCGCAGAGTTCTCGCTCTTGCCTGTCTCGCTTCCGCTGCGGCCGCTGCGCAGGGCGAGCTCGTGGTCTGGCACTCCTACCGGGCGGCGGAGAAGGCAGCCATCGAGAAGGTGGTGGCCGCCTACAACGGCTCGCACCCCGGCGCGAAGGTGACCACGCTCGCCGTGCCCTACGACGCCTTCGCCGACAAGATCTCCGCCGCCGTCCCGCGCGGCAAAGGGCCCGACGTCTTCATCTACGCGCAGGACCGGCTGGGCGGATGGATCGAGGCGGGCAACACCGTCGAGCCGATCGACTTCTTTCTCGACGAGGCGACCAGGTCGCGCTTCATCCCCAGCACGCTCGAGGCGATGACCTATCGAGGAACGGTATGGGGCCTGCCCGTGAACTACAAGGTCATCACGCTCATCTACAACAAGAAGCTGGTGGAGAAGCCGCCCGCCGATACCAAGGAGCTGGTGGCGCTGGGGAAGAAGCTCACCGACCGCGCCGCCGGGAGATTCGGTCTCGCGTACTGGTACAGCGATTACTACTACCACGCGGCCCTGCAGAACGCGTTCGGCGGCCGCGTCTTCGACGGAAGCAGCGCGAAGCCAGTGCTCAATGCGCCGGAGAACGTGAAAGGTCTCGAGCTGCTCGTCTCCTGGCTCGACGCGGGGATCCTGCCGGCCGAGCCCTCCACCGCGCTCATCACCGCGCTCTTCAACGGCGGCAAGGCGGCGATGATCTTCACGGGGCCTTGGTTCCTCGGCGAGATCGATCCCAGCATCCAGTGGGGGCTGGCGCTGCTTCCGCGCGCGGTGGAGGCGGGCAACAAGCCGCTGCGGCCGTGGATGACGGTGGAGGGCGCTTTCATCGCCGCGCCTTCCAAGCGCAAGGACACCGCCTACGACTTCGTGAAGTTCCTCACCGACCGGCCGTCGGCGAAGACGATGGCGCTCGAGGGCCGGCAGAGCCCCTCGAACAAGGCCGCCTACGAAGATCCAATTGTGGCGAACGATCCGGTCTTGAAGGCCTTCCGCGCGCAGGTGGAGGTGGCGGTGCCGATGCCCAACCTGCCCGAGATGACCATGGTCTGGTCGCCGGCCACCATCATGATGGCCTCGGTGGCGAAGCGCACCATCGCGCCCAAGGCCGCGCTCGACAAGGCGCAGGCCGAGGTGCTCAAGGCGGTGGCGGAGCTGCACCGGAAGTGAGGCCGCCTTCGCACCGGCTCCGCTTCGGAGCGGGCGTCCTGCTCGGCGCAGCGGCCGGCATCTGGCTGTCGCACGGGATCCTCGACGACGCGCGCCGCGAGATCTCGGCGGAGACGGAAGTGCGGAAGGCGACCGTGACGCTGCAGGCGCTCGCGACGCTGGTGCAGCGCGCTGACCCGCGAGAGATCGCTTCCACCTGGCAGGCGCGCACGCCGTCGATCGCGCAGCTGCGCATCGCGCGCGGAATGCAGCTCCTCGCCTCCAGCGCGGCGCTCGACAAGGCTGACCGCGCCGCTCCGCGCCGCCTGATGCGCGAGGAGAAGCCGCTCTACGATCGCGGCCAGCGCCTCGCCACCGCCGTGACGACCAACCGCGAGGAGGGCGCGCGCAAAGCTGAGATCGAAGTCGAATGGCTGCCCGGGCCGCGCCTTCTTCTGGCGGGGCCGCTGGAGGAGAACAGCGCGCCCGTCGGCGCCATCGAGATCGAGACGGTGCCGCTGCAGCCGCCCCCCAAGGCCGGCTGGGATCTCTTCGCGCTGGCGGTGGCCGGCGCGGTCTTCGCCTTTGCCGTGCTCGCGCTGCTGATCGGCGAGCGCCGCCTGCAGCTCTCGCTCGCCGCCGCGGCCTGTCTCGGCGTTGCCCTCCTGCTGCTCGGCCGCTGGTCGATCGCGCGCGGCGAGGAAGACCGGCGCAAAGGCATGACGGCCATCGCCCAGCGCATCGAGGAGCAATCGGCGCTGGCCCAGTCGCTCGGCGGCGCGACGGCACAGTGGGACGTGGACGAGTTCCGCAAGCCGCGCGGCGAGATCCCGGGCGGACATCTGCGCGGCTCATTGCTCGCCGCCGACGCCGTCGCGCTCGCGCTCTTGTTCTTGTCGGGGCTGGGCGCCTTCCATCACCTCGGCGCCGCGCTGCGGAAGAACCGGCAGGCATACGTCTACATTGCGCCGGCCATCCTCGGAATGGTGCTGCTCGTCTTCTATCCCTTCGCTTACGGCATCACCCTCTCCTTCACCGACTCGAACATCTACAACACCGGCAAATCCATCCCCGAGATCTGGGTCGGCCTGCGCAACTACGCCGAGATCCTCGGCCAGTTCTCCTTCGTGAGGCGAAGCGAGACCGGCTGGGTCTTCAACTATCTCAACTTTTACTGGACGCTCTTCTTCACCATCGTCTGGACGGTGTGCAACGTCAGCCTCGGCGTCACCTCCGGGCTTTTTCTCGCTCTCCTCTTGAATACGCGCGCGCTCGCGCTGCGCCCGGTCTATCGCGTCCTCTTGATCCTGCCCTGGGCGCTGCCGAACTACATCACCGCGCTGATCTGGAAGGGGATGTTCCACCAGCAGTTCGGAGTCATCAATCAAGTGCTGCAGATGTTCGGCGCGGCGCCGGTGAACTGGTTCGACCGGCCCTTCACTTCATTTCTCACCGCCTGGGCCACCAACGGCTGGCTCAGCTTCCCCTTCATGATGGTGATCTCGCTCGGCGCGCTGCAGTCGATCCCCGCCGATCTCTACGAAGCGGCGCGGGTCGACGGCGCCTCGCGCTGGCAGCAGTTCAAGGCCATCACCCTGCCCTCTTTGCGTCCTGCGCTGGTGCCGGCGGTCATCATCTCGGTGATCTGGACCTTCAACATGTTCAACATCATCTATCTGGTGACCGGCGGCGACCCCGGCGGCTCGACGGAGATCCTCGTCACCCAGGCGTACAAGTTCGCCTTCGAGCGCTACCGCTATGGATACGCGGCCGCCTACTCGACGGTGATCTTCGGCATCCTGCTCGTCTACGGGGTCATCCAGAACCGCGTCTCGCGGGCGACGGAGGCGTGATGGCGCGCTCGCGCCGAGAGCAGGAAGTGCCGCATGCGCTCTTGCACGGGATCCTCGCGATCGCGACGCTCTTGACCATCTATCCCGTCCTCTGGGTCATCTGCATCGCCTTCTCCGGCAAGCAGACGCTGGCCATCGCCGACTTGCCCGCCACGCCTGGCTTCTTCGATCGCCTGCGCGCCGTCATTCCCTGGCCCGAACGCTGGACGCCGGCCAACTTCGTCTCGGTGATGACCGATCAGCCTTTTGGCCGCTGGGTCCTGAACAGCATCGTCGTCGCGGTCTTCACCACGCTCTTCGGCATCTTCCTTTCCTGCACCGCCGCCTATGCTTTCTCTCGCTTCAAGTTTCCCGGCCGCCGCGCGGGGATGATGGGCTTTCTCGTCTCGCAGATGTTCCCCGGCACGCTGATGCTCATTCCCCTGTACATCATCATGGTGTCGGTGCTGGGGCTGGGATCGACGCGGCTCGGGCTGGTGATCGTCTACGCGACCACGTCCATTCCCTTCAGCGTCTGGATGCTGAAGGGATACTTCGACACCATTCCCAAGGAGCTGGAGGAGGCGGCCATCATCGAGGGCGCCTCGGCGGGGACGATCTTCTGGCGCATCGTCCTGCCGCTGGCCAAGCCGGCCGTCGCGATCACCGCGCTCTTCTCCTTCATGACTTCCTGGAACGAATTCATCCTCGCGGCGACCTTCATGGACAGGGAGGACATGTACACCGCGCCGGTCGGGCTGCGCTTCTTCGTCGGGGGATATTCACAACAATGGGGTTATTTCGCGGCGGGATCGATCATCGTCTCCATTCCCGTCGTCCTCTTGTTCCTTTACTTGCAGAAGTATCTGGTCTCCGGCCTCACCGCAGGGAGCGTGAAGGGCTAAGGCGCCTCGAAGCGGACGCGGGCGCCGGCCTTGATGCTCTCGCGGTTCTCGACGGCGCTCGCCACGATGCCCGTCTCGAGGATCTGCACGATCACCACGCGCGCGACCGGCGCGCCGTCGGCTCCGAGCACCTGGCCGAATTGCATCGGCTTGAGCCCATCGACGGCGCCGGAGATGGAGACCATGTTGCCGGCGATGTACTCCACCGAGAGGACGCGGCCGGCGGGCTTTGCGGGCGCTGGCTTCTGCGCAGCGGCAGCGGCAGCTATTGGCTGCGCCGAGATAAAAGGAACGCGCGCGAACTGGCCGGCCTCGAAGGAGCCGAGTACCGCTTTCTGATCCGCGCCGGGGGGCAAGAGCACGTCGACCACGCGCGGGTGCGCATTGCCCTCGGGCGCGCCGCCGAAGGCCCAGGCCTCGGGCACCGGCAAGACCTGCATGGTGAACGCATTGAGCTCGCGCGTGCCGCGCACGCGGTCCACGACAGAGAAGCTGCGGTCCCAGTCGGCGCCGCTGACGTGAACGGAGTACGCCCATTCCTTGCGCGCGGTTCCGCCGAGCGCGATCGAGGGCACGCGCGCCCGGATCGTCCTGCCGGTCGCCTGCAATCCTTCGGCGAAGATGACGTGGGCAGCGACGGCCTTGCCCAGCGCGTCTTCGGTGATCGATCGCGCCGGCCCGGGCTGCGGGGTGAGCACCACCGCCTTCTTCCATGTCCGGCCTTCAGGGAAAGCGACCCGGCGGCCTGGAATGCAGACGGCATGGCCGGCGGGGCTTCGATATTCTGCAGATAGATGTTGTTCCAAAGCTGGATTTCAGTCTGCTGCGCCCGCTGCGTCACGGCTGGCCGCCGGAAGGCCACGCCCAGGGTCACTTCGAAGAGCACGTCGCCGCCGTCCTGGTAGACGGCGAAGCGCCGCAGATCGAAATCGCCGTCGGTGAACTCGGTGTCGCCGGGAGGGACGTACGAACCCGGCCCGGTCGCATCGCCGGCCGCGTCCTCGAACGAAGCGATCAGCTGCGGCTCAGCTTGCGCCATGGCCGGGAGCAGGAGCAGCGGTAGGAAGCGTCCCAACGGAGCTCCAGAAAAAAGAAGCGCCGGCAGGTGGACCCCGCCGGCGCTCGAGGCCGAACTGCTCCGACTAGGGCACCGTGATGTACGTGTTGCCGGTTCCCGTCGTGATGCTGACGTTGCTGAACGCCGAGGCGCCCGAGGCCTTCGTCCCAGCGGTCACGCCGGTGCTGAGCCCATTGCCCGAGCCGTCCTTGTATTCCTTGCCGTTGAAGACCACGTTGAACTCGATCTTGTCGGCCGAGTTGGCGAGACCCGCGTGCGGCAGCTCCTTGCCGGTTCCCGCGTACTGCGAGAGCACGAAGGTGAACTTGCCGTCGCTGGCGGTCGCGTCGCCCCTCGTGCCGTCGTCGAGGAGCTGGATCTCGTTCCAACCCCAGCCGCCCCCCTTGATGGTGATCTTCGAGGTGTCCCAGGAGCCCGTCGCAAGCGCGTTCTTGTCGACGACGAACTGAATGTCGGTGGTGCCGAACTTCTTCAGGGTGAGGCCGTCCGCCTTCACGTCGGTGGCCTGACCGGCAGTCAGGGAGAAGCCGCCGTTCGGGCCGGGGGGCCAGATCCAGCCGTTGGGGCCGACCAAACGGCCGTTGACCTTCACGGACGCGTCGTTGAGGCCGTAACCCCAAGACTGAGCCGCGGTCGGCGGCGCCGCGAAGACCGCCACGCCGAAGATGTGATCGCCCGCCTTCGAGCCCTCCGGCTCGTGTCCGCCCTGGCTCAGGGGACCGTCGTCGTAGAGCGGCGCGTACGGCCCATTGCCGCCGTTCCAGTCACCCGCAAAGGTGACCTTGTTGGTGGTCGCGTCGTAGATCATCGACCCCTTCCACTCCATATCCTTGTCGGCGAACACCTTGTTGTTGCTGTCGTCCACCGAGAATCCCAGCACGATGGTGCCGGCAGGCTTGGTGAAGAGCGGCGGCTTCGAACTGCCTCCGCAGCCGATGACTGCAGCCGTTACTGCCAGAATATAGATGCCCTTCATGTGCTCCTCCTCAGATGCGCGCCGGGCAATGTGCCCGGGCGTTTGGTTCAGGGCCCGCAGGCCCGGTTGATCGGCCCGATCCCTTTTGGCGTGAGGACTGGCTGGCACTTGCAAGTGTTGTCGTCCCAGCCGTTCTCGTGCGACTCGGGCGTGCCGCAGCCGTGCAGGTCCGTGGTCCAGGTGATCGTCCCCGTGTTCTGGGGACTCAGATTCAGATTCGACTTGTCCTTGTTGGTCGCCTCATCGCCGAAGACGTCGTGGCGATAGACGATGTTGTCGCCGTTGTCGTCCAGCACTTCGAGGATGCGCGAGTTGCCCGGCCACTCCTCGGTACCCGTCCACTGCGCCCCGGGCGTGCCCCACGTGTATTTGTATCCGACGCGAAGGATCTTTCCCGCTGTGCGCGGCACGTCGAAAGCGACCGTCCAGATGTTGTCGCCGGCCACCTCGTCGCCGTTGGTCCCGTCGTCGTACATGGGGATGTTGTTGGGCGTGCCGGCGCCGAGCAGGTTGTGGATCGCCGGATCCTGCACCTGCGAATCCAGGTGGACCCAGCCAACGAAAAACATGGTCTTGCCGGGCTTGTCTGTGGCCCACTTGAACCGATCGATCGCGCCGCAGTTGCCGTTCTTCGATCCCTGGTTGAAATCCACGCTGAAAACCAGGCGGATCATGGTCGGGTCTACGCAACCCGCGGGGCTGGGCGAGGCCTTGGCGACCTGCGCGAGCTGCGCATCGAACTTGAAGCTGTCGGTCTCCTGGGTGCCGGTGCCCGCATAGTCGTTGGGATGGCGGGCGAGATAGCCGGGAGTGATGGCACTGGTCTTGAGCTGATAGTCGCCGGGGCAGGCATTGTTCGCGCGGGGAACGGCGCAGTCGTAGACCGGCAAGTTGAAGAATGCCGCATCGCCGCTTACGTCCTTGTC
>VBLC01000090.1 GCA_005879315.1 Deltaproteobacteria bacterium
CGGGCGCGGTTGAGGAGCAAGCTGCAGACTGCGCGGGAGGCGGCGACGTGTGCGCCCACGACGCCGGCCGCCTTCGAGAGCGTGGCCATGAGCAGGTCGGGACGCACGTCCAGCGCAGCGCAAAGGCCTGCGCCGCGCGGACCGAGAACGCCGGTCGCGTGCGCCTCGTCGACCACGAGGATCGCTCTGTTTTGCCGGCACGCCTCGGCCAGCTCGCGCAGCGGGGCGCGATCGCCGTCCATGGAAAAGACGGCGTCGGTGATCACCAGCTTGCGGCGCGCGCTTCCCCTTGCGAGAAGGCGGGACGCTGCGTCCACATCGGCGTGGGGAAATACCTCCACCCGCGCGCGGGAGAGCCGGCAGCCATCGATGATCGAGGCGTGATTGAGCGCGTCGGAAAGGATCAGATCCTCCGGCCCGGCGAGAGCCGGGAAGAGCCCGCAGTTGGCGGCATAGCCGCTGTTGAAGAGCACGGCGGCTTCCGCGCCTTCGAAGCGCGCCAGCTCTTCTTCCAGCTCGTGCTGGGGAAGGAAATCTCCGCACACCAGCCGCGATGCTCCGGCGCCCGCGCCCCAGCGACGCACGCCTTCGCACAGCGCCTGCGCGATGCGTTCGTCGCCTGCCAGCGAGAGGTAATCGTTGGAGCTGAAGTTGATCAGCCGCTCGCCTTCGCGCAGCTCGATCTCCGCTCCCGGCGGCGAGCGCAAAGGCTCGATGCTGCGGAGGAGGCCGCGCTCCTCGAGGGAGAGCAATTCTGCGCGGGCGATGTCGTCGGCCAGCGGCATGGTCGCATCCTACCTCGTCAACAGGACCCAGCCGCGGGCGCGGCCGATTTCGCGCCACTGCGTGTTCGCTGGAACGAGACTCTCCTGCGCGAAGGCGAGCGTACCGGAGTCTCGCAGCTTGCCCTCGGGCCAGACTTCGAGGCGCCGCTCCGCCGCCAGCGAGGCGAGAGTGCGGAAGTCGAAAGGCCAGCTGACGACCTGGATGCGCGCGCCCCGTGGAATGGCGTCGAACTGCGCCTTCAATTCCGTCGAGGCGACGCAGGGCGGTAGAAGCAGCAGGGCGCCTAGGCCGGCCGCACTCGCCGCGATCCCCAGGCCGGCCAGCGCGGCGAACCAGATCGGCTTGACCTTCTCGAACCAAGGTCCGAGCCACGCACCCGCAAGAAGCGCGAGCGCGGGATAGGCCACCAGCTCATGGTTCCACACGGTGCGCACCGGCAGGCTGAGCGCCGCGACGAGAAATGCGCACCAGAGAAGGAGGAGCGCTGGCCGATCGCGCCGCAGGCCGGCGAAGAGGACGAAGGGCAAGCCGGGCCAGAACCGCCCTGCGATGCTGCGCAGCGCGCCCCAGTGGGAAAGATAGCCGTCGGGCCGTGCGCCGGTCGCCGAGGCCACCATCTGCGCGCGGACGTAACCGTTCCACCAGCTCGCATCCGAAAGAAGGAGGAAGGCCAGAGCAGGAACGGCCGCGGCGAGGGTGGCGCAAGCTCCGTAGAGAAGATGGCGCCAGGATCGATCGACCACCGCGCGCGCCGCCGCCGCAGCCGCGAGAGGTGCGAGACCGAACGGCCCCTTGATCAGCGCAGCGATCGCGGCGAGCAGAGCCGCCAGAGCCCAGCCGCGCAGCCCAGGCTTTTCGCGCAGCGCCGGTAGCGCCGCGGCCGTCGCAAAGAAGATCAGCGGCGGATCGAGCCGCGGGCGCCCGCCGTAGAGGAAGAATGTCTCGGTGATGGCGAGGACCAGCCCCGCCGCAACGCCTGCACCTGGGCCGCGCAGCTTCCATCCCATGTAAATGACGAGCGCGACGGTGAGCAGCGAGAAGAGCGCACCGGTCGGCCCGAGCGAGCCTTCCCCGAAAGCGCGGACCGCCGCGGCGTAGGGCCAGAGGCCGAAAGGCAGATGCTCGCGAAAGGGGAAGGCCGAACCCGGCGGCAGGCCCGGCTCGAGCCAGGCGTGCCGCTCGGCCATTCCGCGCGCAAGCGTCTGGTAGAGCTGCGCGTCGAGATCGTCGATGTGCCCTCGCCAGGGCGACGCGAGAAGCGCGGCCGCGAGCAGGAGGACCAGCGCGGCAGCGCTCTTCACGGTCCTCCCCGGATGATCTGCCAGCCTTGCTCGCTCAAGAGGCGGAGCTGTTCTTCCGACGGAACTTCCTCGATCGCCACCAGGTCGGCATAGAACATCGACTCGATGGGATGGCGCGCACCGATCACCAGGATCTTTCCCGAAGGCAGCGAACGCAGTTGCCTCGCGATCGCGCTCTCCTCCTCGAAGCGGTGGAAGGGCTTCCAGCGCTCCACGCAGTAGCGGGCGGGCAGCGCCACCAGCGCCGCGGCCAGAAGCATCGGCAGCGGCTTGCGCATCCGCCAGAATTCCACCGCGACGGCGGCGACGACGAGCGCCATCGCCGGCGCGGCCTGCATCACGTAGTTCTCCATCTTGGTGGCGATCAGGCTGAAGAAGATGTAGGGCAGCGCGATCCAGCGCAAAAGAATTCCCCAGGCGGGAGCGCCGCGGCGAAGGACAAAGAACCAGAGCAGTGCCAGCGGCGACACCTCGCCGAAGAAGCGCGGGATCCGGATCAGATGAAAGAAGATGCCGCCCGTGTGCCCGTCCAGGGCGGTGGTGACGTGCGCCAGGCGGTGCTGGGTCTCGAGCGCAGCGGCTTCAGGAAAGGCGCGGGCAAGGTAGATCTGCCAAGGCGCAGCGATCGCCGCGCAGACGAGCGCCGCGATCGCCAGGTGCTTCCAGCGCATGCGCACGACAGCGAAAGGCAAAAGACCGATGAGCCATTTGCTCAGCACGGCGCGGCCGGCCAGCGCCCCGGTGAGGACGGAGCGCTTTTCCGACAGCGCGCTGCAGATGGCGAGGCAGGTGAAGGAGACGAGGAGACTGTCGACATGATCGGTCGGCTTGCGGCCCGCGGCCAGATCGAGCAGCTGTCCATTGATGGCGACGAGAAATCCGGCCAGGAGCCCCGTCGCGTCGTCGAAAAGCCGCGCGCCGATGCGCGACGCCGCATAGGCGCAGAGCGCGTGCAGCGCGAGGCTGGGCAACCGCACCGCCAGCTCGCTGCGGCCGAACACCTCGAGGGAGCCGGCGATGAAGTAGAGCGGCAAGGGCGGCTTGTGGATCCAGAGCTGCGAGTGGCCCCAGTCCTGCGGCATCGGGATGGGTTGGCGCTCGTACAGAGTCGGGACGAGCGGGTGCCTGGTGAGGTGCAGCCCGACCAGCGCGTGGTAGCGCTCGTCCCAGGCGTGGAGGAAATCATCCGCCGCCATGGCGAAAGCGACAAAGGTGCCCGCGAGAACGAGCAGGGCCGCCGCCAGCCGCGGCCGGGCGCGCAGCTGCAAGGCCGCGGCGATCGATGCGACCGCGGCGAGCGCCGTGATCGCGTCCGCCAGCGCCTTGTGATCCGCGAACCAGATCACTTCGGCTCCAGCGCGAAGCCGCGCAGCACGCTGTGCGTCGCGCCGCCGGAGCCGAGGACGCTCTGCACCAGGCAGATCTCCTCGGCGCGCATCCGCGCCAGCTCGCCTTCCGGCGCGCTCCGCAGCATCTTGTCCGCGCCGCCGCGCTTGATGCGCGCGATGGTGAGATGCGGCCGGAAGGGCCGCTCCTCGAGCGCGAATCCTCGCTCGCGCAGCGCCGCGCAGAGCTTTTCGGCGAGCGCGCAGAGATGCTCGCCTCCCTCGCTCACACCCAGCCAGAGCACGTGCGGCCGCCGCCGATCGGGAAAGGCTCCCGCGCCGGCGATGGCCAGCTCGAAGGCCGGCAGCGCGCACACTGCTTCGCCGGCTTGCGCAAGGCTCTGCAGCGCCGACTCGGGCTGCTCACCAAGAAAGGCGAGAGTGAAATGCAGCTGCTCGGGGCGGGTGAAGCTGGTCCCGTCTCCCGACGCGCGCCGGGCCGCCTCGATCACCGGCCGCAAGCGCGACTTCGCCTCCTGGGAAAGTTGCAGGGCGAAGAACAGCCTCACCCGGACGATGCTAGCTCTTTCCCGCCCGGTCCGTTATCAGATGTGCGCGGTGCGAGCGCTGCTCTTCGATCTCGACGGGACCCTGACCGGGAGCGACGGCGCGGGCAGCCGCGCGCTGGGCCGCGCTCTGCACGCGCGGCAGGCAGCCGTGGACGAGCTGCGCAAGATGAAGCTTGACGGCATGACCGATCGTGGCATCGCCCGCGCGCTCCTGGCGGCCGAGGGCGATCGCGCAATTCCTCTCGAGGAGCGCGCGCGCCGGGTCAGCGAGACGGAGATCGACGCCGTGCTCGAGCGCTATCTCGCGGCGCTCGCGCGGGAGTGCTCTTCCTATGTCGCCCTGCCCGGCGTGCCGGCGCTGCTCGAGGCGCTCTCTTCCCGAGCCGATGTCGTGCTCGGCCTTTGCACCGGCAACCTGGCGCGGGGCGCGGAGCTCAAGTTGACCGCCGCGGGGCTGTGGGGGCGCTTCCGCTTCGGCGGATACGGCAGCGACGCCGAGCCGCGGGCGGAAATCGTCCGTACCGCCTGGCGCCGCGCGCAAGAGCTCGGGGCGAGCGACGCACTGGTCATCGGCGACACGCCGCGCGACATCCTTGCGGCGCACGACGCGGGCCTGCGCGCCTGCGGCGTCGCCACCGGCCGCTGGACGGTGCACGACCTCGCCACCCACGGCGCCGACGTCGTCCTGCGCGATTTCAGCGATCGCGACGAAGCCGTCCGGCTGCTGCTCGCGTGAATCCCATGGCCCTTCCGCTCGACCGATGGCTGCTGGCGCTCCTCTTGCTCGCCGCTTGCAAGAAGACGCCGGCGAGATTCTGCGACCAGGACCTCTCCGGCGTATGGCTCAACAGCAGCGACCACCGCTACGCCTATCGCTTCCGCGATCAGGGCGAGGCGGTGCGCGGGGAATTCCTCGAGCGCTCCGAGGACGGCGGCCTTGCCAATCCCGACGAGCCCATCCTTTTCGAGCTGCATCGGACTCCAGGCGCGCTCGCCGGCGTGATGCGCTCGCGCGGCCACACCGAGAGCGGGCGCGACTGTCCGATCGAATTCGGAGTCCAGATCAAGTCCTGCGAGGGCGGCGCGATGCAGGCCGTGGTCGAGACCTCGGCGCCCATCGGCGAGGACTGCAAGCGGAAGACGGCGGAAGACGGCGGAGAGCTTCCCCCCTCCCTGGTCGAGTTCCGCTTCGAGCGGGCATCGGTCAAGTGACCATTGAGGGAGCGGCGAGCGGGCTGCTACCGTTTTTCCGGCAGCAGACCGAGGAGCTCGCCGATGATCTCGCCGTCGTCCGGCCGCGCAGTTCTCGCGGCGCTCATTTCCGCGGCCGCCTGCACCCGCTCCGGGTCGGCCGGCGACGTCACTCACGCGCAGCAGTGCGACACGGCTGCGGACTGCTGCCCGGGACAAAAGTGCCATCTGAGCTACCACTACTGCGTCGACGACTACGACGGCTGCTCTACGGGCTTCTGTCCCACGCCCGGACAGGTGTGCAAGACCATCGGCGTCTTCTCATCGGGGCCGGGCTGCACCTGGAACAAATGCGGGTCGGGCGGCTCCTGCGGCGCGGGCACCAGCTGCTTCAACAGTTATTGCGTCGGCGAGGCGCCCTGCCACGGCGGTTGCGGCGCCGGCAGGGTCTGCATCACCGCCACCAACCGCTGCTCGCCGGCGCCCAGGGACGCCTCCTGCCAGCAGACTTGCCCGGCGGGAAAGATGCTGGCGCTGAGCGACGCCGACAACATCTTCGACACCTGCAAGCCGGCGAGCGAGAAATGCGAGTGCGACTCGCTGCCGCCCATCCCGGCGCGCGATGTGGCGCGCCACTCGAGCATCGCGGCGAGCGGTCCGTACCTCTACGTCAGCGCTTACGACGGCGAGCACGGCGACCTCGTGCTCCATACCTTCGACAGGTCCGCGCTCGACAAGCCGCTCAAGAGCGAATGGCTCGACGGCGTTCCCGGAAGCGGCCACATCGGCGGCGATGTCAACGGGCCGCGCGGCGGCATCACCGATCCGGGCCCGAACGTGGGCCTGTACAGCTCGGCGGCCGTCAACGCCGCGGGCGATCTGCTCATCGCCTACTACGACGTCGACAACGGCGATCTCAAATTCATCGCGCGCTACGCGGGGAAGTGGACGGCGCCGATGACGATCGACGGCTCGACCCCGAGCGGAACGCCGAGCGGCGACGCGGGCATGTACGCTTCGCTCGCCATCGGCAAGAGCGGCATTCCCGCCATCGCGTACTTCCGGCGCGGCAGCTACGACGCCAGCAAGGGAAACGAGAGCGGACCCTCGACTGCTCTGGTCTATGCCGCGGCGAAGAAGCCGCAGCCGCTCACTCGAGACGATTGGACCGTGGTGGGCGACGTCGAGCAGGCCGACCGGCCCGCCTCGCCTGGATTGACCGAGCTGCCTCCCGGGACGGGGCTGATGCCCTCGCTCGGCTTCATCGAAGATCACCCGGTCATCGCCTATTACGACTCGATCAAGCGCGCCGTGAAGGCGGTGATGGGCAGCGGCGCCGGCGCGGCGCCGGGCTTCGGCGCGCCCGTGGAGATCGACGGCCACGACACCTCGCCGTTACAGCGAGACACCGGCCGATGGCCGGCGCTGGCCATTGGACCAGCCGGCTCGTCCGGCGGCCGCATCGCCATCGCCTTTGCCGATCTCACGAGGCAGCAGCTTCTCCTCTACCAGTCCGACGGGCTCGTGGCACACGTGGCGCACGACGGACCGGGTTTGCCCGGCCTCATCCACGCGGTCGACGACGGCCGTCCCGATGCAGGCGCA
>VBLC01000091.1 GCA_005879315.1 Deltaproteobacteria bacterium
TGCTGATCTCGTCGCCGATGTCGAGCAGCGTCGCAGTCCCGTCGAAGTCACACACCACGGCGAGGTCGGTCACCAGGCGCTTGTAATGTTAGTGTCCGGCCGTGCGCAAGCTGCTCGTGCTGCTGCTCTGCTCGTGCGCGGCGCCCCTGCCGCGGCCCGACGAGCCTGGAGCGAGCGACGCCTACCGCGCCGAGCTGGCGCGCAATCCGAAGGGGCCACGGGCGCGCGAGGCACGCGAGCGGCTGGAACAGGTGCAGTGGGAGGCAGCACGTCGGGCGCACGGCATTTTTGCCTACCGCCGCTTCGCCGAGGAATTTCCCGACAGCCGCCATCGGGTAGAGGCGCGCCAGCTCCTCGAGGGGCTGCGGTGGGCGGAGGCCGAGCGGGACGGATCGAGCGTCGCTCTCTCCGGTTATCTTGCCGACGAGCCGCGCGGCGCGCACTCGGCGCAGGCCTGGACGATGCTCTCCGCGGTCCGGCTTGGGGCGGCTCTCGGCGATCGGTCGCCGCGCGCGCTGCGTCAGTGGCTCGACGAGAACCCCGGTGCGGCGGGCCGCGAGCGCGCGCTGGCCGCCCTCGACGAGGCGGAGTGGCGCGCCGTTTCCGATGCCGCCGGATGGCAGGGATATCTGGAAGCCCATCCGGATGGCGCACACCGCGGTGAGGCGCAGGCGAAGCTAGACGCCGCTGCCCTCGAAGCGGCCGAAGTGCTCGAGGAGGAACGCAAGCTGCTCGCGCTCGATCAAGGCGCGGCCGATCGCGTCGCCTACCAGCGCGCCGCCGCGCTGCTCGACGAAGGCAAGCTGGCATCCATCGCTCGCCGCTCCGGAGCGCAGGCCAGGGATGCCGCGCGCGCTCTGGCGGCGCTGCGCAGAGACAGCCGCCGCGCGGGTCTGCTCGAGTCGGCCGCGCAGAAGCTCTTTCTCCCGCGGCCGAGTCTCAATGAGCTGCCGGAGGCCGCTCCCGACCGGGCCGGCGCTCTCCTCGGCTGGGCAGCGGCTCTCGACGGCGAGCGACTGCATCGAATCCTCGCCGAGCTCTCCTCGCCGCGCGCGGAAGTCTCGATGGCGGCTCTCGATGCTTCCGAGCAGCTCCTGCGAGGTCTTCCCGCGGCGGAGGCGCGGCTGCGGGCGGAGCGCGAGCTTTCCGCGGTTTCGTCGTTGGCGCAGGACGGGCCGCAGCTCACTGCCGTCGCCCTGCTGCAGCTCGCGCTCGGTCGCGAGGCGCAGGCGCTGGCCGCGGCGCGCGAGGCGGCAGGACGCGCCCCACGCTGTGCCCCGGCGGTCTGGCTCGCCGCGCGCCTCGAGATCGAGCCCGCGCTGCGCCCGATCGCCGCCCAGAACTTGCGAGCGCAGGCCAGGGCGCTGGCCTCTGCGCACACCGATGAGGCGGCGGGCGAGCTGTGCGCCGCCAAGAGGGCTGCCGATCGCGCCGCCGAGCTCCTCGGGACGGCGGAATCGCGCGCCGAGGCTGCCACCATCGGCCTTCGCGCCACGCAGGCTTGCGCAGCCCCGCAGCATCCATCGGCCGAAGAACGCCGCGAGGCTGCGCGGCAGCTGGCGGATGCCAGGTCGCCGCTCGCCCGGGCAGCCCTGGCAAGGGCAGCAGCGCGCGATCCGGATCCGGTCGTCAAGAGCATCGCCCAGGAGGCGCTCGCCTCGGCGCGGCGGTAGACTTGGACCGTGGCTTCTCCGGCAGTCATCCTCGCGGCAGGCACTTCGACCCGGATGGGCCGGCCCAAGGCGCTGCTCTTTCTCCAGCAGATCTGCGCCACGTTGCGCGAGGGCGGCGCGGACTCGCTGCTCGTCGTCGTCGCCGCCCCGCACGGCGAGGCGGTGGCGCGCATGGCCGCGGCTTCCGGCGCGCAGGTAGTGTGGAACCGCCATCCCGAGCAGGGCCAGGTCAGCTCGATGGCGCTGGGCCTGGAGACGCTGCAGGGACATCCCTTCGCGCTTCTGGCCTTGGTCGATCATCCTGACGTCTCCAGTACGACCGTCCGGACCCTCCTCGAAGCGGCTGTGCACGAGCCTTCCATCGTGCACCTGCCTGTCTTCCACGGCGAGCGCGGGCATCCGGTCCTGTTGCCGACTGCGGCCGCACCGCTGTTGCGCGCGTCGCCGTCTGCTCGCGAGGCAATCGCGCAACTCGAGGTCCGCGAGCATCCGGTCGACGACCCCGGCATCCTTCTCGACATCGACACCGCCGAGGGGTTGAGCCGCTGGACGGAGACGCGATGACCGAGGCCGAGCTGCTGCAGGAAGCCGCCCGCCGCGCCGCCGCCCGCGAGCCGTTCGTGCTCTGCACGGTCACTTCCACTGCGCTCTCGGCGCCGCGAGACGCAGGGGCGAAGATGCTCGTCGCAAAGGACGGCTCCATCGCGGGAAGCGTCGGCGGCGGGCCGCTCGAGGCGTTGGTCATCGCGGAAGCGAAGCAGCTCTTGCAAGAAGGTGGCGAATCGCGCCAGCGCCGCTACGCGCTCACGACCGCAGGCGACGCCGCCGAACCGCTGCCCCCGCACGCCCCCGCGCCAGACGAACTGGGAATGAAATGCGGCGGCGAGGTGACCGTCTTCCTCGATGCCGTCCGTCCAGCGCCGCGTCTTCTCCTCTACGGCGCCGGTCATGTCGGCGAGCGGGTCGCAGCCATCGCCGGCGAGATCGGCCTCGACACTATCGTCGTGGACGACCGCCCAGACTTCGCCAGCCGCGCGCGTTTTCCCAGAGCCATCGAAGTCCGCTGTGCCGACCTCGCAACGAATCCCCTCGGCGGCCTCAGTCCCGACGCGCAGGACTTCGTTGTCATCCTCACCCGCTGCCACGCGCTCGACGAAGGCGTGCTCGAAGCGGCGCTCTCCACGCGCGCGCGCTACATCGGCCTGATCGGCAGCCGCCGCAAGATCGGCGTCATCCTCCGCAGCCTGGCCCGGCGCAGCGGCCGCGACCCGCGCGAGGATCCCCGCCTGCATGCGCCCATCGGGCTCAAGCTGGGCGACAAGACGCCGGGCGAGATCGCCATCTCCATCCTCGCCGAGCTGCTGCTCCTCAAGAGCAAGGGCGAGCTGGCCCATTCGCGGCTCGCCCCGAAGGAGCCAGCCCGCGCGGGCGCGCCCGATCGTCCAGGATCATCGTCTTTCTTGCCTAGAGGACACGCTGGGCCGTAGCATCGGCCCGCATTCATGGCCGCCGACAAGCCCATCCTGCTCGGGATCGATCTGGGCACGACCAATACCTGCGTCGCCTACGTGCGCAACAAGGTCGCGCGGGTGGTGCCGAGCGACAAGGGCTCGCTCATCCTCCCCAGCGTCGTGGCGGTGAGCGACAAGGGGGATCTGCTGGTCGGCAACGTCGCCAAGGACCAGATGGTGGTCAACCCGCGCAACACCATCTACGGCGCCAAGAGACTGATCGGCCGGCAGTACAACTCCAAGGTCGTCCAGGACATCAAGCACTACTTCTCCTACGAGATCGTCGAAGGCCCGAAGGGCGAGGCGGCGGTGGTGCTGGCGGGAAAGGTCTACTCGCTGCCGCAGATCAGCGCCTTCGTCCTGCAGCACTGCAAGCGCGTCGCCGAGGCGACGCTGGGGAGCGAGATCAACGAGGCGATCATCTCCGTCCCCGCCTACTACAACGACAACCAGCGCAATGCGGTGAAGGAGGCGGGCAAGCTGGCGGGCTTCAACGTCAAGCGCATCGTCAACGAGCCCACCGCCGCGGCTCTCGCCTACGGGCTCAACCGCGGCTTCGACCACAAAGTCCTCGTCTACGACCTGGGCGGCGGCACCTTCGACGTCAGCGTCCTGCAGCTGCACGGCAACGTGATGGAGGTGATCTGCACCGGGGGCGACACCTTCCTCGGCGGCGTCGACTTCGACAACCGGATCATCGACTTCGTCCTCGAGGAGTTCCGCAACGAGACCAAGATCGACCTCACCCAGTCGCCCATCGCCATGCAGCGGATCAAGAACGCTGCCGAGGCCGCCAAGATTGATCTCTCGCTTTTGAGCAACGTCGTCATCGAGCTGCCCTACGTGACTGACCGCAAGGGCAAGCCCGTCGACCTGCGCATCCCCTTGAGCCGCGAGCGGGTCAACACCCTCGTCATGGACCTGGTCGAGCGCAGCTTCCAACTGGTGGAGAAGGTGCTGGGCGAGAAGAACCTCAACCGCAACGAGATCCAGGAAGTGCTGCTGGTGGGCGGCCAGACGCGCATGCCGCTGGTGCAGGGCAAGGCACACCAGTTCTTCGGCAAGCCGCCGCGCAAGGGAGTGCATCCCGACGAGTCGGTGGCGCTGGGCGCTGCGCTCCTCGCCGAGTCGATGCAGGAGATCGATTCGGTCACGCTCGTCGACGCGCTCTCGATGCCCATCGGCTTTGCCGTTCCGGGCGGCCGCTTCCGCAAGGTGATCGAGAAGAACACGCAGATCCCCGCGCAGAAGAGCTTCCGACTTCCGCCGACCAAGAGCGGGCAGGGCCTGGAGCTGGACATCTTCCAGGGCGACAGCGACCGCATCATCGACAACGAATACCTGGGCACCTTGAAGTTCCCTGCCGAGGCGGCCGGCCAGCGCATCAACTTCATCCTCGACGAGGAATGCCTGCTGCGCGTGACCATCGAGGGCAACAGCGGCGAGGTCCGCGAGGTCACGCTCGCCACCCGGGACACTCCCGAGGCGCTCAAGGCAGCCTGGCAAGAGGAGGCCGAGCGGCGCCGCCTCGCGGCCGAGCGCGCTGCTCCCGAGGCGCAGCCGAAGGGGATCTTCGCCTCCATCCGCAAGGTCTTCGGCGGCGAGTGATGGGCGCGCGGTGATGCTCTTTCCCTCGCGCGAATGGTGCGAGGCGGCGGCGGTCGCGATGCTGCGCGACCCTGAAGTCATCGCTGCCATCGCCGACTTCGGGCCGGTCGTGGCGGGAGTGGTGATCGAGCGCGGCGAGGGATTGGAGAGCGACTTCTGCGCGCTCGCGCGCATCGAGCCGGGCAAGCCGGTCAAGCTCTCCTATCCGGAGGACGAGGACGAGATGGAGGCGCTCGAGCCCGACTACATCGGCTGGGCCTCCTTCTCGCTCTGCAAGGAGCTCCTGGAGAAAACGCATGCCGGCGAACGGCCCGATCCGCTCCGCGCCATCCTCGACCGCCGCGTGCGCCTGCGCGGGGATCTCGAGCGGCTGGTGAAGCATGCCGGCAAGCACCAGGGCGCCGGGCTCGAGGCGCTGCGCGGCGTGCCGACCGAATTTCCCTAGCGCGGAACGCTTTGCATTTGAGTGAAATGCGTTCTAGGGAGAGTCCCATGCCCTCGAAAACCCTGCGCGAGCGCGCCGCCGAGATGGGAATGAAGGCGATGGGGAAGCTCTTAGGAGAAAGCGCTGCGCGCGGCGGGCCTGGTGACCCGCGAGGACTTCAAGGAGGCGGGCAAGAGGATCTCCGCCCTCAAGCGTCGCTGCCGCGAGCTGGCGGAGGAGCTGGATCAGCTTCTCGCCGCGCAGAAGAAGCCTTGACGTCGTTTCGGCGGCGTGCAAAGTGCGCCCCTCGGCGGGGGCGCTTAGCTCAGCGGTAGAGCACTGCCTTCACACGGCAGGGGTCGCAGGTTCGAATCCTGCAGCGCCCACCAAGATTCATCGTCAGACTCTGCGGTGTTGGCCGACGCGTCGCTGAGCGGTTCAGAATCGGTTTGAGCAGTCTGGACCCAATTTGCACCCAGCGGCGCGCAAAACAGTCGCTGAGGGCGCGGCGTCGCTCGCTCCGCCGGTCCTCCCTTTGAAGCGGGGCGCGCTCCACTGGGTCTCCTTGGACAAGCGACGGCCGGCCGTCATTCTCTCGCCGGAAATTCGCAACCGTTTGGCGAACGACGTGATCATTGTTCCATGCTCGACCAGTGCCCGCGCGATGACCTGGCATGTGCAGCTCCAACGCGGCGAGGCGGGCCTGTCGCACGCCTGCATGGCGAAGTGCGAGCAGATCGCGACCGTGCCGAAGAGCTGGGATGATCCGGAAGAGCTCGGGCGGTTGTCGCCAGGTCGAATGCGCGAGGTTGAATTGGCGGTGCTCTCGGCCTTGGGCATTCTGGTTCCCGGCGTCGCTCCCTGAGGGCGTAACGCGCGGTCCGCAGCGGAGTCGCAGAAGTTGGGATGCGGACCCGTGAAATTTCAGCCATAGATGACGACGCCGATGACGATGGCCGCGTCGAGCAGGATCCAGCCGACACATGCGAGATAGATGGTCTTGTCGCGCTTCCGCATCCCATAGACGAACCAGAGGCAGGCAGAGAGAAGATATGCGGACCAGGAGAGGAGCGAGACGTTGTGGGCGTCACGGCCGACCCAGATCGCGAGGACCTGCGGCACCGTCATCAGCATGGTGAAGACGGAAAGACTCCGCAAAGTCTTTTCCAAAATGGTGATATCGGGCGAGCCGGCAACGGCCGGACGATCAGGTGGAGGAAGGATCACCATCGCGTCGGGCTCCAAGTGAATAGCGCAGGAACAGGACGGCGCAGAGTGACCAGCTCGAGCGGAGTCATTCGCGGCTCGGGCGAGCAGCGACGCGCAGGAATTCGGCGCGCAAAGACGGGTCGGACTGGTAGTTGCCGCGCCAATGGGTCGTCCAGGTCCGCGACTCGTGCTCTCGCACACCGCGCATCTGCGTGCAGAGATGCGTGGCGCCGATATACACCGCGACGCCGTGCGGTTTGAGCAGCCGCTGCAGGAGATCGGCAAGCTGCTGGCCCATCCGCTCCTGCACCGAGAAGCGCCGCGCGAATAGTCGCACCATCCGCGTCAGCTTGGAGATACCGAGGATGTGATCGTGCGCGATGTAGCCGAGATAGGCGTGGCCGAAGAAGGGCAGCGCGTGATGTTCGCAGAGCGAATAGAAGGGAACCGGCCCCTCGATGACCTGGCTGACCTTGCAGTCCGGCCCGCCGGGGCACTCGGTAGGGAACGAGGTGATGAGGTTCTCGTCGCCCTCGTAGCCATCGGTGGCGTCGATCATCGCGCGCAGGAACCGTTCCGGCGTACGCAGCGTGCCGGGCGAGTCGGCTGGCATACCGATGGCGGTGAAAATCTCACGCAGCCAGCCTTCGAATCTGCGATGGTCGGGTTGGGAAATCTTGCGCGGCTTGAGCTCCGCCCACCGGATCAGCTCGTCGTCCATGGGGCGATTGTTCACAACGACTTGAGGAACTCCTGCAAGTCGGACCTTTCGCGATCGTCGAGTCCCAAGCGAAGGAAGCGGTCGTAGTGATCGATCACCGCCGCGTAATCGGCGAACCGGCCGTCGTGATAGAAGCCGCCCTTCTGGCGCGCGAAGAGGCCCTTGAGGGGCGTGGTCCGGTAGCGGCCATCAGGAGAGCGCTGCGCTTGGAAATCGTCGATGCCGATCTCGGCCCCAGTGTGCATCTGCCAGCCCGGTTCGGTATAGAGCGGCGGCACGTGGCAGGTCGCGCACCGCGCTTTGCCCCCGAAGAGGGTCTTGCCGCGCTGGGCGGCCGCGCCGTCATAGGAGCCCCCCGGAGGCACGGGCGCTGGTATGGCGAGCTGGTAGAAGTGGAGGGCGGCGAGTTTCGAGGTGACGCGGTCGTCGTCGAAGTTCTTGTGGTGTCCGAATCCAGCGCGGGCTGCGACGGGAAACTTCTCCCGGTTGTCGAGGCGCGGATCGTAGAACACGCCTTTTCCGTACATCTCGTTGTTCGCGACGTAGGCGTTCCAATACGTGACGGAGCCCCAGCCCGAATAGGTGTGCAGGTTCACGCCTGCGAGTCCGAATGCCGCTGGCAGCAGCGTCGCGGCCGGCTTGCCGTCGGGCCGGAACGCCTTGCCGTCAATGTTGAGTTCGGCGTCGAACTTGCCCGGTCCCCAGCTCGCAAGCACCTTGCGCACCGTTGCTTCGTCTACGCCCAGGAGCTTCACGAAGGGCGACAGATCAGGAGAGAGCGAGACGATCGCGCCGACGTTCAAGTCGCGGTTCGGCCAGCCATCGAGCCGCTTGCCGATGCCCGGCGCGAACGAGTCGTCCACGGTGGAGTGGCAGAGCGCGCAGCTGATCCCCATCGACGAGAGGCGGTCGCCGGAGAAGACGCCTCTGACGCCGACGACGGAATTCGCCTTCAGTAGCGCGATGGTGTTGGCCGGATCGTCGAGGCTGACCGTTCCATTCTTGATGCCCGCCGCGACGGGGCCTGACACGCGCTCTGCATCGACTTTCAGTCCCACCGAGAGCGCTGTCTTCGGCGAAACTCCGCCGCCCACTCCGCCGTTCTTCTCGCCGGCAATCGCCTGGTGCAGCTTGAGCGCGCCGCCGAAGAAGTCCTCGCTGCCGAAAGTATCGTCGCGGAAGATGGCCCGTCCCTCGGCGATCATCCGGCGCGCATTGTCCTCGATGAGGGCTGCTTGTCCCTGCTGGGTGCCCCCCTCTCCGGGACCTTTCGACGTCTCCTGCATCCCGGCCGTCTTGCATGCGCAAACGACGGCCAACGCTGCGGCGAAGGCGAAGCGTTCCATGGCATCTCCTATTTCGAGCTGGCTTTGCGCAGACCAAACTTTTCCGGAAACTGCCGGATGATCCCGGTGCTCAGCATCTCGGCCATCGCGAGGATCTGCTTGTGCACCTTCTCGTAGGCGTCGACGTCGGCATTCCAGTCCTTCTTGATGCGCGCGACAGCCTCGTTGGTGGTGAGGTCGAGGTGCTCGCGCATCATCTTGCGCATCTCTTGGGACGGCCAGTTCGAATTCGCAGTGGCGAGGAAGTCGGCGATCTGGTTCGCATTGGCGCGCCAGCGGGCGTTGGCGTCGTCGAGCTTCGCGCTGTCGTTTGCCGCCGCGGCGGCGACCACGTCGGCGGAGATGAGGATGTGGTCTTTGAGCAGCCCAGTGAGGCTGTCGCCCGCAGCGTCGCCGTAGAACGGCTTCACTGCGTTCCCGATGTCGACCTGGTTTCGTAACAGCCGTTCGGTCGTCGCCTGTTTGTCAGGCAGATTCGCGAGCGCGCTGACGATGTAGAGCCTCGTCCATGTGACGTGGTCTTCCCAGAGCTTGTCCATCGCCCGCCGCAGCTCGATGGCTTTCGACTCACTCTTCGCGCGCCCCCCGGCCGCCGCTCCGAAGACAAGAAAAGCGGCTGCCAACGCTCGCCGTCCGACGTACGTTCGCATACGTATCTCCTCTTGAGCGGATCGAGAGGCGAGCGGCTCTGGCGTTACAACCGACGAACCTGGATGTCGCTATAGTGGGCGAAGTGACGCGGACCGACACCCGTCCGTCGAGCGTCGATGCGACGGGCCTCTTCTCGGTGTGGAATTGGCTACCGGCCTTCTGCGTGGTGGCGCAGACGCAGCACCTGCCAACGGCTTCGAAGCGGCTTCACTTGAGCGCCTCCGCGCTCTCGAGGACCATCCGGCTTCTGGAAGGCGCATTGGGAAGCCCGCTCTTTCGCCGCGTAGGCCGGAACCTCGAGCTGAATGCCCACGGTCAAAAGCTGCTCTCCGCCGTCGAGCGCTCGATCGGGGTCCTCTCCACCGAATTCGGCCGGCGCACAGCGTCCAGCCTGGCGGGGCCGCTGCACGTCGGTGTCGCCGGTCCTCTCAGCCAGGGCGTGATCATTCCGGTGCTGGAGCGGATGCAGGCGGAATGCGATGAGTTCGTCCCGTACCTCCACGCGAGCCGCGATGGTGCGGAGGCCGCGCATCTCTTGCTCGCAGGCGATCTCGACCTGGTGCTCTGCTCCGACCCATTGCCGATGAAGGGGCTCTCCACGGAATTCCTCGGCCAGTTCTCGAACGGCGTCTACTGCGGGCTCGGCCATCCCCTCTTCCTCGATCCGACGGCGGGAGCCGAGTCGGTGCTGCGCCATCGCTTCGTCGATTGTTTCCCTCGAATGAGCGCCTGGCCGGCGAAGGTTCCTCGAAGGATCGGCTTGTACGTCGAACATGAGGACACTGCCCTCGAGCTTTGTCTGGGCGGCGAGTACCTTGCCGTGCTCCCCGATGCCGTCGCACATCCTCATGTCCAGCGTGGGGTGCTGCGGCGGCTGCGGGTCTCGGGGGTCTCCGCGTCGCCCCTTCACCTCTACTGGCGCAACGGCGATGAATCGCAGGAGCGTATCGCCGCCGTGGTGAGTGCGCTGCGCCGCTACCTCCAGAGCTCGGGGGCAATCGCGCGCGAGACTCATCGCATTCGCTCGGACGAGCCCGCCGAAGACGCGTGGCGGCTGGGCGACTCGCTCCTCGTTCGCGCCGAGTATCGCGCCGCGCAGCGGGCCTACCGCGCCGCACTCTCGCGCATGGCCGGCTCGGCGCACGAGCGGGTCGACTATCTCCTGCGGCAGGGGCGGATCGCGCTGATGCTCGCCCGCTACGCCGAGGCGTCGCGCTGCTATCGCCAGGTCCTCGCGAGCGAACTTGCGGCGGACCAGAGCGCCATCGCGGAATCGATGCTCGCAATCATGCACTGCTATCGAGGAGAGCTCTCACGCGCCGAAGCCGCCATCCTTCGGGCGCGCGCTTTCCTCGAGACAGCGATGTCGAACTCAAAAGTCCAGGGTCGGAGAGCGACTGTCGCCGTGGCCCGCGCGGAAGGCACTTTATCGGTCCTCCGCGGCAAGCCGCTCGACGGCGCGCGCTACTACTTGCGGGGAGCCGAAGCGGCAAAGGCACTGTCCGACGGCTGGGAGCACTCCATCGCCCTCGGCAACATCGCAGATGCCTACCTGCATGCTCGGAAGGTCGACAGCGCCCTCCAATACTTCGACCAGGCTGCCAGCGAGAAGAAGGCGATCGGCGATCGATGGGGCATGTGCTACCTGCATCACGGACGGGCATTCATCTTCTTCGAGCGCGGGCAATTCGACCGTGCCCTGCGCGAGGCCGCCGAAGGCCTCAATCTGGCGATCGGCGTTTCCGATCTGAAGCTGGTCGCGATGCTTGACATCCTGCTGGGGAGAGCGCACCTCGCCGTGTCGGATCTCAAGAGCGCTCGGCGGGCATTCCGGTTCGCGCTGACGGCAGCCACGCGCTGCAAGGCCCGTTACGAGATCATCCAGGCGAACATCGGGCTCACCAGTGTGGAGTTGAAGAAGGGTGATCTCAGGGCCGCCCTCGACCGCGCGAACGAGGCGAGGGCACTGGCCGCGAGCACCGGTTCGAAGGAAGCGATCGCAACAACTCTGGCAACGTGCGCCGAAGTGCACACCCGTCGCAGCAGCGAGAAGGAGGCGCGCGAGCTCTTTCGTTCGGCGCGCAAGCTGGTCCCCGGCTTGCCTCGCTTCTACGGCTTCTGGTTCGCGGTCGGCGCCGGCCGCAGAGATCGTTTCGATTTGTAGAACGGACAATCGCGATCATTGCGATGGATGCAGCCTCGCAGATGCGCCAAACACCGAGAGATGCTTGCGCATGGCGCGCTCTCGGACGAGGAAGTGGTCGAGCGGGTGCGGCGGGGCGAAGTCACCCTGTTCGAAGTCCTGATGCGCCGGCTCAACCAGCGGCTTTACCGGATCGTCCGCGCCATCCTCGGCGACGATGCGGAAGTGGACGATGTCCTTCAGGAGACGTACCTCTCGGCCTACGCCGGCCTCGGCCAGTTCGCCGGACGCGCCCAGCCATCCACCTGGATTGCGCGCATCGCCATCCACGCCGCGTACGCACGCGCCCGCCGCCGCCGCTTGATGGAGCCGACAGCGATGAACGACGGCATGGTAGTCCCCGGCGCCGTCACCAGTCCGGAGCAGCTGGCATCGGCGCGAGAGCTGTCGGAGCTGCTCGAGCGCGCCATCGATGGCCTGCCGGAGGCCTACCGCGTCGTCTTCGTCATGCGAGAAGTCGAGCAGCTCGATACGGCAGCGACCGCATCGTTGCTCGATGTTTCGCCGATACTGGTTCGCGTGCGCCTGCACCGGGCCAGAGCGCTGTTGCGGCGTGCATTGTCTCGCGAAACCGTCTCCGAGGACGCTTTCCGCTTCCTCCGGCCTCGCTGCGACGCCCTCACGGCGGCCGTGCTGGGCCACATCCATTGCGCAACTGGCGCTCATCACGCCCCCTGAGCTAGGACTGCGGGCGCGGCGCTTCCCCTCGCTCATGATCTGGGCAGCTGACCGGCCCTCAGGCGCGCCGCGAGCGAAAGGCGAAGATGCCCAGCGCGGCGGCCGCCAGTGCCAGCTTGCCGCGGTGGAGGCGAAGCCACAGCTCGGCGCTGCCTCGTTTCGCCCGCGCGTCGAATCCTCCGTGCGGGCCGCGATCGCCGGGCA
>VBLC01000092.1 GCA_005879315.1 Deltaproteobacteria bacterium
GGCATCGGCATGCAGGTGGCGCGCGACGAGCCGGAGCTGCTCAAGGCGTTGCGCGCCTGCAGCGATCGCGCGCGGCAGAGCTTCGGCAAGGACGCGGTCTATCTCGAGCGCTACTTCGAGGCGCCCCGCCACGTCGAGGTGCAGATCCTCGGCGACGGCCACCTCACCCTCGCCGCCGGGGCGCGCGAGTGCTCCATCCAGCGGCGGCACCAGAAAGTGGTGGAGGAGGCGCCGGCGCCCGCTTTCGCCGACAAGCCGCGCCTCTTGCAGAAATTTCTCGACGCCGGCCTGGCAGCGGCGCGCGCCGTCGGCTATGCCAACGCCGGGACCGTCGAGTTCCTGCTGGTGGGCGAGGAGTTCTACTTCATCGAGCTGAATGCGCGCCTGCAAGTCGAGCATCCGGTGACCGAGGCCACCTCCGGCCTCGACCTGGTGCAGGTGCAGCTGCGCATCTCCGCCGGCGAGCACCTGCCCTTCGGGCAGGATGACCTGCGCCCGCGCGGCCATGCCATCGAGTGCCGCATCAACGCCGAGGATCCGGTGAAGTTCTTCCCTTCGCCCGGCCCGCTGGCGCGCTTCGAGACGCCTGTCCCGGCCGACGGCCTCTTGCACGACGGAGTGCGCGTCGACGCCGGCTATCGCAAAGGCGATGCGGTCACTCCTTTCTACGATTCCCTCCTCGCCAAGCTGATCGCCTGGGGTGAGACGCGCGCGCAGGCCATCGCCCGCATGCGCGGCGCCTTGGACGGATTCTTCGTCGAAGGCGTGAAGACGAACATTCCCTTGCACCAGCGCATCCTCGCCAGCGACTCCTTCGCGCGCGGCGAGCTCTCCACCCGCTTTCTCGAGAGGCTCTGATGGACGTTCCCGCGCACATCACCGGCACGGTCTGGAAGATCGAGAAGAAGGTGGGCGACCAGGTGAAGGCCGGCGACGTGCTCGTCATCCTCGAGAGCATGAAGATGGAGATGCCGGTCGAGGCGCCCGAGGACGGCAAGGTGACGGAGGTGCGCTGCAAGGAAGCGCAGCCCGTCAACGAGGGCGACGTGCTGGTGGTGCTGGGAAAGTGATCAGACGCGCGCGAACAGCTCGGGCAACCTGATCTTCAGCGCGTGGGCGATCTTGTAGAGCGAGGTCACCGAGGCGCTGCTCTCCGCCCGCTCGATCTGCGAGAGCAGCGAGACGGACAGCCCGGTCCGCTTGGCCAGCTGCTTGAGCGTCAGCGTCCGCTTCTTGCGCAAGTCGCGGATGGCCGAGCCGATGTTGCGGTGCAGCTCCTCCTCGGGCAAGAGGGCCAGACCCTTGGCCGCGAGCGCCCGCCGCACCGCTCCAACGAGCTCGTCCTCGCGCACCGGCTTCTTCAGATAATCGGAGACGCCGTTGCGCAGCGCCGAGACCGCCGAGTCGAGCGTGGCATAGCCGGTCATGAGAATGACCGAGCAGTCGGAGTCGTGCTTCTTGATGATCTCCGCTACGTCCAACCCGGAGAGCTCGGGCATCTTGAGATCGACGATGGCAACATGGACGTCGTTCTTGCGCAGCTCGTCCTCGACCTTGCGCGGATCGGTCAGCGTCCCAACGCGATACCCTTCCTTCTTGAGGATTCGCTCGATCAGATCGCAGGAGTCCTGATCGTCGTCGACCACGAGGGCGCGGATGTCCATGGTGGCCCCTTTTACCGGGGCGAAGGGCCGGCCGTCCACCACCGCGTGGTCACTTTCGCCGCGCCTCGAATTGCTCCAGGTATTTCTGCAGCTGGGCCCGCTCCTCGGGCGCCGCGAAGGGCAGGTAGAGCCGGTAGTAGCGCGCCCCTTCGTCGAGATTGCCCTGGCGGGCGTAGGCGATGCCGAGGGCGCGGTAGATCCTGCCGAGGAGCGCCTGCGAGGGATGGAGCGAGAGCGCCTTCTGGTAGACGACGACGGCGGCGGCGGGGTCCGCCGGCGGCCCCTGCAGCGTGCGATTGCCCTCGTCGAAGAGCTTGAGCGCCTCGCCGTCTCTCGCGGGCGAGGAGGCGCGGGCGACGGACGCGGCGGCGATCGGCTTGGCCGGCGCTGCGGCGCGCACCGCGCTGCGGGTCGAGGGCGGCGGCGGCGCCTTGCACGCCTCCGCCAGCGACCTGGCATCCCTGCTTTGCGGATTCGCCTGTAGCGCCAGCTGCGCCTCGGACAGGCAGGCGGCGTTGTCCTTGCCTTTCGCCAGTGCCGCAGCGGCGACGTGCAGGTTGACGTAACCGGCGGTGATGGCCTCGGCCTTCTCGGCGGCTTTGCGGCCATGATAGGTGCCGGCGGAAGTGAGCTCGCCGAGCAGCTTGCGCGCCTTCTCGAAGTCCTGCGCGGCCGCCGCCGACTCCATTTCGCGGGAGAGGTCCTCGCTGCGCGCCTCGGCGACGACCTGGTTGTAGTTGCGCAGCTCGGCAGCCGTGGCTCCGGCATGCCGCGCGACCTCGAGGTCCCGCAGCGCCTCGCCATAGTGGTGCGCCGCCAGCGCGGCGTCGGCGGCGCGTAGGGCGAACTTCCGCTCGTGCACCGAATCGGGCACGACCTCGACGCCCTCGTCGGCCCGCGGCCGCGCGAAGTACCAGACGCCCCCCGCCAGAAGCCCGACGAACGCGACGCAGCCCGCGACGAGCAGCGCCGTTCCCCGCCTCGGCTGCGGCGGACCGGACATCGGCGCGAACTCCGAAGGCAGCTTGAACGGCTGTCCGGGCAGGACGAAGGCGAAGCGCAGGTGGCCGATCTCCAGCACATCGCCATGCCGCAGCCCGATGGCGGCGTAAGGCTCGCCGTTGACGCGCACGCCGTTGCTGCTCCAGGCGTCCATCACCTTCCAGGTGCCGTTGTCGAGGTGCAGCCGGCAATGCGTGCGGCTGATGGAAGGATGGTCGAGCTCGATGTCGTTCTCCTCCGAGCGCCCCAGGCGGATGGGCGTGCGATCGAGCACCAGCTCCTTGCCGCGATAGCTGCCGCTGATGCCGACGAGCTTGGGTCGCCTGTCCTCCGGCACGTCGATGGTGGGCCCGGCGCCATCGTCGCCGCGCGGCAGATCGGAGAGCCGGATGACGGCGGTCTCCGCTTCCCTGCGCGCCTTCAGCTCGGCAGAAGCGACGGTCGCGTCTTCGGCCGGGGCGGCGATCTCCTTGTGCGCGAGCGCCGGCTCGGGCTGCTCGCCGCCGAGCCCTTCGCGCTGTTCTTCCGGGCTGGCCTGCAGCGAGAGATCGTACTCGCTGATCTGGATCAGGTCTCCCTCGTGCACCACCCGCTTCCCTTGCACCTTCTCGCCGTTGACCCGGACACCCGTGAAGCTGTTCAGGTCCTCGATGAAGAAGTGGCCGTCCTCCTTGACCAGCCGCGCGTGCCGCCGCGAGACGTTCTTCTCCATCAGCCGCACCATGTTGGACTCGTTGCGCCCGATGGTCAGCTCGTCGCGCACGACGGGGATGACGGTGCGGCGTCCCTCGTCGTCTTCGATGATCAGCTTCATGGATGTTTCTACCTGCTGACGAAGGCCTTCACCTTGTCGCAATCATCGGTGCAGTAGGGCAGGTACTTCTCCAGGTACTTCTTGCCGGTGGCGGGATCGCTCCTGGCGGTGGCATAGACGTAGCCGAGCACGCGCCAGGCCTGGGCGTTCGCCTTCTTGTCCGGCGCGCCCTGCTTGAGCGCATCGTTGGCTTTCTGGTAGGCGCCGTCGAGGTCGCGTGCGACCAGCTTCTGAAAGGCTTCGTTGCCCAGCTTGGACGCCTTGGCGTTGCGCTCGGCGGGCGACGGTCCCTCGTGCCTCTCGGCGGCGGCCTGCGGCGCGCACTGGATGGCCTGCGCCTCGGCGTTCGCCGGATCCATGGCGAGGACGAGATTCACCTCGCTCGAGCACGCCTCCGCCTTCCCCGCCGACTTTGCCGCGGTCGCTGCGTTGAGGTGCTTCTTCGAGTAGGTGGACTTGACCTGGTCGGCGAACTCCGACTGCACCTTCTGGCAGTAGTGGCCGCTGTCGCTCGCGCACTTGTCGAACAGAGCCTTGGCTTTGTCGGGATCCGCGGCGATGGCGTCGCGCAGCTGGTTGTAGGTGCGCTCGCCTTTGGCCTCTTCGATGGCGCGCTTGCGGTTGGGCGGCGTGACGCCCTCGGCGACGGCCTGCTCGTAGAGCTCGCTGGCCTTCCCGTACTCGTGCCGCTTGAAGGCCGCGTCGCCTTCCCGGGTGGCCTCGGCCGCGCTCAGCTGCCCGCTGCCCTCCTTGCGCGCGCCGCGCCGCAGGAACATCACCGCGCCGATCGCGATGGCGATCGCCGCGACGCCGAGAGCGACTCCGAGCGCAGGCGAGCGCCCCTTCTTCGCCGCCCCCATGCGCCCCGGCTGCGAGGCGCCGGCGATCAGCTCGGCCGTGGTGGGCTTCATGCCCTTTTGCTGCTCGCCTTCCGCCTTCTCCGGCGGCGCCGTGAATTTCTCCCCAGGGGCGCAGAAGCGGAACTTGAGGTGCCCCAGCTCGACCACGTCGCCCGGCTGGACGTTGGAGACGGCGTATTCCTCGCCGTTGACGCGCACGCCATTCGCGCTCTTGTTGTCGATCACCTTCCATTGGCCCTGGTCGAGCACGAATTTGCAGTGCTGCCGCGAGACGGATTGGTGCTCGGCGACGATGTCGTTCTCTTCGGTGCGGCCGAACTTCACTTCGGACCGCATCAGGTAGAACTCCTTCGCTCGGAACGGACCCGCGAGGCCCACCAGCCGCGGCATCTCGCCGCGGTCGAGGTCGCGCACTTCCCCCTGCGGCGCGCCTTTCATCACGTCGCTGACGCGGATGATGGCGGTCGCTCCGCCCGCGCTGGGCGAGGGCGTCGTCGACTGCGGAGGGGGCGCGGGCTTTTCCTGCTGCGCCGGAGCTGCCGCTTGCGTCGGCGGAATGGTGGTCCTCGCCGCCGCCTTCACGGACCCGGGAGGGATCGTGGTCTGCTTCTTGGCCGCCGGCTCGACCGCGTCCAGCTTGCCCTGGATGCCAAGGTCGTAATCGCCGATCTCGACCAGGTCGCCTTCCTTGATCTTGGTGGGGCCGGTGATCTTCTCGCCGTTGACGCGCACCCCGTTGTACGAGCCGAGATCCTCGATGACGACGTTGCCGTTCTCTTTGACCAGGCGGGCGTGGCGGCGGGAGACGTTGCGCTCGGTCAAACGGATGGTGTTCCCGTCCTGCCTGCCGATGGTGATCTCTTCCCGAACCAGTGGGACGACTGTCTTGCGACCCTCGTCGTCCTCGATGATGAGCTTCATCACTCTCCCGCCGGGCGTTGGACCAGGGGCCTGCCGCCTCGGCCCCGGAGTGATCATCCTAGAGCAAATGCCCGCTTGGACGGAAGAAGCGAGTTTCCCACCTCCGTCGGCCGAAGCCGCCGCCGTGCGTCCAGCAATGGACCATGCGCTCGACATCCGCGGTGTTCCTTGGTTGACGATCGGGCTGCTCCTGGCGTGCGGCTGGGTGCTGGTGGCGGCGGGCGGTTTGCATGGCGGCCTGGCCCTGCCAGGGCTCCTGCTCTATGGCGCAAAGGCGACGCCGCTCATCCTCGATCGCGGCGAGACCTGGCGGCTTTTCTCCGCGAATCTGCTCCACAAAGATCTGCTGCACCTGGCGTTCAATGCCTTCGCGCTGTGGAACGTCGGCGGCGCGCTCGAGCGCGCGGTGCGGCCGGCGGACTATCTTGCGCTGCTGGTCTTCACGGCGCTGGGGACGACGCTGATGTCCGCCATCGGCTCGGACTCGGTCTCGCTGGGCGCATCCGGCATGGCCTTCGGCGTGCTCGGCGCCTCGGCCGCCTTCGGCTGGCGCAGAGGCGTCTCCGGATCTCTCCGATCGCACTTCGGGTTGCGCATCATCCCCTGGCTTCTGGCGCTCTTCGCTGCCGGACTGGGGAGTGCCGGCGTCGACAACTGGGGCCACGGCGGCGGCTTGCTCACGGGCGCTGCCCTGGGTTGTTTCATGGCGCCGCGCAGCTGGCCCGGCGAAGGCGCCTCGCGCCGGCTCGCGGCGGCTGCAGGAGCGCTGATCGGCACGCTCGCCCTCGGCCTCTTTGCGGCGCCCGCGCTGCCCGCCCTCGGCCCTGTGCGCGAAGGCCCGCTGGAGACGACGGTGAAGATGCCGCTCGGCTGGCGTCGTACGGCGACCGGGCCCGACCGCGTCTCGTACACCAACGGCCTCACCGGCGGATTCCGCAGCAGCGCGACGCTGCTCGCCGCTGCCCCCTGCCACGGCCGCGCCTGCGCCTGCGAGCGGGTGGTGCGTGCCGCGGTCGAGAATGAGCTGTGGAGGCTGGCTGACGTCGGCGCGTTCCGCGAGCTGCAGCTGGGCGAGCAGCGTGGGCGGGTCGAAGGGATGCTCCAGGGAACCGATGGGCAGGTTCGCGTCAGCGCCGCCTGCCTGCAGCGCGAGACGGCGCCGCTCGCGGTAGTGGTGTTGCAGCCGCCGCCAGGGAGCGCGACGCTGGCGCAGCGGATGGCGGCGGCGGTGAGCTGGCCTACTCCAGACAAGCCCCGCTAGCGGAGCGGAGCGGGCGGCGCGCATCTCCGCTGCCGCGGATGTCGTGGCCGGCGCGCGGCCAGTCGGAGTCGGCGAGGCCGGCCGCATCGATGACGAGGGCGACGACCGAGGCGTCGGTGGCGGCGTAGAGAAGACCGTCGCAGCCGGGTGCGAGAGGCCCGCGCACCGGTGCGCCGACCTTCTGCGACCAGATCGCGCTGCCGTCGTCGCCGGAGAGGGCGATGATCTCGCCGCCGGCGGTTCCGACGTAGACGAGACCGCCCGCGCCGTGAGTTGGCGAAGCAGTGGCGTTGTCGAGAAGAGTCGCGTTCCAGCGGATGTTGCCGTCGGTCTTGAGCGCGACGATTCTCTTGTCGTTGGTGGCGATCGTGACGGTGCCGTCCTCGGCGAGGGTCGGCGATGAGATGACCGTCCCCGCCACAGCGGCTTGCACCGTCGTTGGAGTTGGTGCGTCCGAGTTGAGGGGAACGGACGCAAATGTATCGATCGTCGCCGACGTCGTGGAGACGAGGACGGAGTTGCCCTGAATCGCGGCTTGACCTCGATAGGACGGTGTTTCCGACGTCGGGTGACCGCCGGTCCAAACCGAGCCATCGAATTTCGCTGCGACGATCGCTTGCGAGGCGCCCGAATACACGATGCCGTCCACGCCGACGGCGGGCATGGCGGCAGCGAAATCAACGGTGGTCAGCCACGACATCTGATTACAGATTCCGTTGGAATCCAGGACGGCAACGAGACGTGAAGACGTCGTGGCCGTGTGCCTGGTGCTGACGATCGGGTTTGATCCGAGCAGGATGGGGCCGCCCGTCAGCGGCGTGAAAGGACCGCAGCAAAGCTGGATGGAACCATCCGATCCCATCCGGCAGACCTTGTCGTCGCTCCGCGCGAAGAAGACGTGGTGTCCGTCGGTCGCGGCCTCCGCAACGGGAGTTGCGTCCGTCGAGCCTTTCGTCAGGGAAGTGCCGTCGCGATGCAGAATCCAGATCTCGCTCTGGGCGATCGCCCAGATGACGTCGCTGACGACGATCGACGCGATCGGTTGATCGTGCCGGGTCACAAATTTCAAGCGGGTCAGAGGGATCGAAGCATGAGCCGCACTGGCGTTTCCGACCGCGTCGGTGGCCGTGAAGGCGACGTCGAGCGAAGGCGCTCCGGCCGGCGCTTTGCTGGTGTCGATCGCCGCGATGAACGAGCCGTCGGGCTGCTGCATCGCTGCGCCCTGAGCTCCGCCGGCAGTCCAGACGAGCGTAACGGGCGTCAAATCCTGCACGACCACTCGCAGAGGAACGGAACTGCCGCGCACGGCAGCCGGCGAAGGAATGCTGGCTAGGTCGACCGAGACCCGCGGCGGCGCGTCGTCGATCTGGATCGATCCCGGGAGCAGAGTGAGATGCCCGAGATCGTCCTTCACCTCGACCGCAAAGGGCACCGGGCCTTCGGACCCGGCCGGCGCGAACCGCAAAGGCAGGTCCGCGCCGAAAGCGCCATCCGGCTCGCGCGCCGCCGCGACGGCGCCGGAACCGAGCAGCACGTGCACCGCCGGTTCGCCGTGGGATCGATCGACGATCGTCCGCACGTGCACCGTCTCGCTGCGCGCAAAGAAGCGCGCGGGGAGCGCCTCGATCGATCCGCGCGGCGGACCCTGGCAGACGTTCTCGGCGCAGAAGGATCCCGCCGGACCTCTCTCGCAATCCGTATTGGTCTGGCACCTGCCGAGCGGATCGGGCAGGCAAGCGCAGAGCGCGAGAAGAGGTGCCGTCGATCTCACCATGCCAGCACCACCGCGGCCGCGAGCAGGCCGACGCCGGCCGCAATCAACGCGCGTCCCGCGATCGACTCACCGCGGGCGCGCCCGAAGAGCGGCCGGTCCCCGGCGGAGAGATCGCCCGCCGCGAAACGAGCGTCGAGCTGATTCGAGACGCGAGCTCCGTCCCACCAGAGGGCCGCACCGCCGGCGATGCAGAGAGCCGACGCGCCCGCAAGCCAGAGCGGCGTGCGCGATCGGCGCGGTGGCTCGACCACCAGCGAGAGAGAAGGGAGCGGAGCGCTCGCGAGCGGCGCTGGCATGGCAGCGATCACCGGAGGCGCTGGCACGGCGGTGATCACCGGCGGCGGCGTCTCGGACAACTCCGCGGCGATCGGCGGCGCGGGCTCTGGCGGCGCGGGCTCTGGCGGCGCGGGCTCTGGACGCGGAGGCGCCGCATGGGGCGGCGCTACACGCTTGCGTTGCGGCGCGTCCGAATAATCCTCGCGCTCCGCTTCGATGAGCACCTCGATCTTGGCGAGCTGCCGCTCCACCTCCGTGCGCAGCGCCCCGTCCGGCGCCCGGCGCAGGTACGCTCGCAGCGCCTCGCGCGCCTTGCCGTACTGCTTCAACTTCCGCCGCACGATTCCGAGACGGTAGAGCAGCTCCGGCGACCGCTCCTCATCCCACGCGCTTTCATATTCGCGCGCCGCCTCCGCCATCTTGCCGAGCGCCTCGAATCGCTCCGCCTTGGCGCGGTGGTCCGCGCTCGCCGCGAGCAAAATGCAGAGGATCGATGCCAGCACGCGCCCGATGCTCCGGCGCAGACAAGGCGTAGGTCAAGGTACGACTTGCCCGCGCCTCCGTTCTGGGCATGAATGCGCCCATGCCGTCGCTCTGCATCGCTGCTGTACTGCTCCTTTTTGCCTCGGGAGCTGGAGCAGCGGAAGAGCCGAAGACCGACAGCACGACGACAGCGCCCGCCAAGAAATCGACTCCGAAAAAGAAGAAAAAGAAGCCGGCGCCTCCGAAGAACGCGGAGGCGATCCCTCTCGAGCTGCTCCTGCCACCGGCGGAGCCGCAGGCTGCGCCCAGCCCGGTCGCGCCGCCGGCCGAAGCGAAGACGGCCGAGCCGCTGCCGTCGGCTCCCGCCTCTCCGCCGAAGCTGGAGCCGCCGCCGCTCGTCACTTCCGATTCCGCGCCGGCGACCGCCGAAATGCCGCAGCTGGGAATCTATCGACTCGTCCCGCCCGGCACCGAGGACGATCCCGCCCTGCGCTCCATCGAGGACACCTTCGTCGACGTGGCGCAGGCCTCGAAGCGCTATCGCACGGTCCTCAAGGTGCCCGCTCCTTCCAGGCTCTGCGAGATCGCCGACGACAACTGCTTCGCGCTGATGGGCGGCCTGCAACAGCTCGATCAAGTGCTCGTTGGCCAGACCCTGAAGGCGCAGAACGGCGTGGCCGTCAAAGTGCGCCTCATCGACGTGCAGAAGAGCAAGGCCATCGGCGAGAAGGCGCAGATGGTGCAGAGCCAGGACAAGGACGAGATCAAGGTCTGGGCCGAGGCGCTCGCCTGCGATTTGATCAACGGCGCCGCCTGCAAGGGGCAGGCGATCATCGACGCCGACCTGCCCGAGATGCGCGTGGTGATCGACAACCTGATGTACCCGCGCTCGGGCAAGAACCCCGAGACGTTCTCGCTGCCGCTCGGCGTGCACAACGTGCGGGTGATGGTGGGGGAGCGCGCCAGCCTGGAGCGCAAGCTGCTGGTCTCGCGCGCGGCCCCGGCGAAGCCGGCCCTGATCGCACGGCAGATCGAGCGCGGCAGCATCGTCCTCCTGCGACCGCAAGACGCGCAGCCGGCTCCGGCGGCGAGCGTCGCCACCGCGCAGGTGCAGAAGAGCAGATGGACGCGGCCAGCCGGCCTCGCCCTTGCGGCTGCGGGCCTGGTCGCCGGCGGAATCGGCATTTACGAAGGCGTCCACAGCAAGAACCTGCGCGATGACGCCAACGCGCGCTATGCGCAGAACAACGGCGTGTATCTGCAGTCCGACGTCGGCACCATCTCCTCGGCAAAGAGCGCGGCCACCACCGCCAACGTCCTCTACGCCGTCTCGGCCGTCGCGCTCGTTGCGGGCCTGGTCGTGGCCTTCGCCTTCTAGAGAGCGCGGATGAATCGCATCCTGGGAATCTGCCTCCTCATCGCCGGCTGCCATGTGAATGTCGCCGGCCAGTGCTCCAGCAACGCCGATTGCACCGATCCGGCGAGGTGCGACACCAGCCAGCACGTCTGCGTGGTGCCGCAAGACGCCTGTTATCCGTTTTGTCCGAGCGGAAAGGCCTGCATCGCTGGCACCTGCCAGGACACGACCTCCGGCGCCTGCACTCCCGCTTGTCCCTCCGACAAGGCCTGCGTCAACAATTCCTGCCAGCCGGTGACACAGGCGAGTGTCTTTCTCACCAGCCCCGTAGCGAACGATTTTGTCGTCGCAACGGTGCAAGCGTCCGCCGTCGCCTTCGCTCCAGGCGGCGTGAGCAGCGTGCGCTTCGAGCTGCGCAGCACGGCGGGCGCGGTCCTCGCGAGCGCGACGGCGACGGCGCCAGTCTCGGGCTCGAGCTTCGCCGCCTCGATCCCGCTGGCAGGAATTTCCGTCGCCGACGGCCCGGCCGTGATCGTCGCAGTGGTCGTCTATGCGGGAGGCTCGAGGGAGAGCGCACCGGTCTCCGTCAACCTCGACCGCACGCCCCCGGTCATCAACGTCGCGGCAGATACGAATTGGTATGCGCGCACGCTTCCAGGGGGCGCACCGAACATCATCGTGGTGACTGTCCCGATCACCGATGCCGGGTCAGGTGTGGCGAGCGCTTTTCTCCAGGTCGGAACCGGTCCGAAGATCGCGGGCACTTTCGTCTCACCCAACTGGCAGTTCCAGCTCGACGCCACCCAGGCGGCGCCAGGAGTCGAGGCTCCGCTCGCATTCACCATCGGCGCGACGGACAACGTCGGCAACCAGGCGACCCCGGTCGGCGGCAGCAGAAATGTCGACGACGTCGCGCCGCTGATCGCGCACGTCAAAGTGTATCTTGCCAGCCTCGCGTCGCCTCCCACTGCTGACGGAGTCACGCCGCCCGGCTCAGGATCCTTTCTCTACACGGACAACATCACCATCAGCGGAGAGCTCACCGATCTGGGCGCGGGCCTCGCCGTCTCGGGCGCGCCGCCGAATCCCTCCTACGTGCTCAACGGCATCGGAGGGTCCGCTGTGACGGTGGCGATCGCCGGTTGCACTGCGGCGCAGACGACCAAGTGCACCTTCAGCGTCACTGGTTCGCTGCGCGCCGCCACCTTCCTGGCCAGCTCGGGAACCATCACCCTCACGGTCGGCGCCGACGATCTCGCGCTCAGTGGGGATGGGGTCACCCCAGCGCATCACCATTCGGTCTCGACCTCGCTCGGCATTCCCGTCACGCGCGTGAAGTGGTCCAAAACGATCAGCGCGCTGACATCCGTCTCCGGGCTCGCCATCCACCCCGACGGCGACGTGATCGCGGCGGGCGTTGGAGCGGCCGCCAACTCGAATACGGTGATCGCGGTGCACCCCGACGGGACCATCTACTGGCAGGTGGGAACCTCCTGGTACGCCAACAACTCGCACCTGGGGCAGATCGACAATGCGCCGAGCATCGGCGCGGGTGGAAACAGCGCTCCCATCTACGTGGCGACGGTGGGCCAGGACCTGGTCGCCATCAATCCCAACCCCACGACACCGGTCACGCCCGCCACGGCGCGATTGTGGCAGTGCGGCCTCAATGCGGTGGGCCAGGCCATGCACAGCACTCCGGCTGTCGCCACCATCACTC
>VBLC01000106.1 GCA_005879315.1 Deltaproteobacteria bacterium
CCGTCCGGGTCCGCGACGAAGCGTTTGCGGCCGCGGGCCATGAACTGGGCAATTCGCTGGGCGCGCTGCGGCTCCAGATCCACGCCCTTCTCCGTGTGGAGCTCGCCCAAAAGTCCGCGACGCCGTTGCTGCAGCGCCTCCATTCGATGGAGCGGCAAGTGGCCCATCTCATCGGCTTGAATCAGCGCATGCTCGCGCCCTCGCGGCTCACCGCGTACGGCTTCGAGCCCAGGCTCGAGCCGATCGACGTCAGCGAGATCATCCGCGAGGTGCTCGCGCGCGAGGCCGACCAGCTGGCCTGGAGACGCTGCCCGGTGGAGTTCGTCAGCCCAGGACCGGTGGTCGGCCGCTGGGACCAAGGACTGCTCGATCAAATCTTCTCCAACCTGCTGACGAACGCGATGAAGTACGGCCACGGAAAACCGATCTTGGTGACGCTCAAGACGACAAAGGCCTTCGCCTTCCTTGAAGTCCGGGACGAGGGGAGCGGGATCGCACTGGAGGATCAAGGCCGCATCTTCGAGAAATTCGAACGGGCGACTGCGATCGAGACCGGGGGCAGTCTCGGTCTGGGCCTTTGGATCGCCCGCGAGATGGTGCTTGCGCTGGGAGGAATCATCCGCGTACACAGCGCGATCGGCGCGGGCTCGACGTTCGTCGTCGAGCTCCCGAGAGGCGCACGCGCGCCGCGTCGCGAAGGGAAGACGACTTGAAACGCTCCGGCTCTCCACCCGCCCCGCTTCCTCGCCAGAAGACCGGCATCCCCCACCTCGACATGATCCTCTCCGGCGGCTTCCTCAGAGGCGGCAGCTACATCATCGCCGGGGCCCCAGGCGCAGGGAAGACGATCCTCGGCAACCAGATCTGCTTCGATCATGTCGCCTCCGGCGAGCGAGCCGTCTACATCACGCTGCTCGCCGAATCGCACGGCCGGATGATGGCGCAACTGTCGCCGTTGAGCTTCTTCGATCCGAGCGTCGTCGGCACGAAGCTTTACTACGTCAGCGGCTACAACCAGCTGCGCGAGGGAAAGCAAAGCCTGAAAGCGCTTCTGGCGTTGGTGCGAAAACTGATCAAGCGTCACGGCGCGACCCTCCTGGTCCTCGACGGAATCGTACGCATCGGCTCGTTTGCCTCCTCGCCAATCGATTTCAAGGAGTTCATCCACGAGCTCAACGTGCTGCTCAATTTCACGGGCTGCACCGCGCTCTTGCTCAGCGACAGCACCGGGGAGGACGTCGGCCATCCGGCGAGGACGATGGTGGATGGCCTCGTCGAGCTGCGCGACGTGATGGACGGAGTCCTCGCGGTCCGCGAGCTGGTCGTGCTCAAATTCCGGGGCAGCGCGTACTTGCGAGGCGCGCATTTCTTCGAGATCGATGGGAATGGCCTGCGGATCTACCCGCGGGTTGAGGCGCGGCTGGCGGTTCCATCCAGCGTCCCCGCTGCGAAGGGTGTGCGATTGAGCCTCGGAGTTGCCGGTCTCGACCAGGTCATGGGAGGCGGGGTCCAGGAGGGGACGGCCACCTTGGTGCTCGGCTCTTCCGGCACGGGCAAGACGATTCTCGGACTTCATTTCCTCGCCGCGGGCCTGGACCGAGGCGAACCCGTACTCCACTTCGGCTTCTTCGAATCTCCGCCGCGCCTCCTGCAAAAAGGCGACGACCTCGGCCTGAAGCTCTCGCAACAGGTCGCGAAAGGCGGTCTGGAGATCATCTGGCAACCTGCCGGAGAGCTGATCATGGACGCGCTCGCGGAGAGATTGCTCGATGGCGTCCGGCGTAGAAAGGTCAAGCGAATCGTCATCGACGGGCTGGCTGGCTTTGAAGAGTCGGTGGTGAGACCCGAACGGCTCTCCCACTTCTTCAAGGCGCTGACCAACGAGCTGCGGGGCCTGGGCGTCACCTGCATTCTCACCGAGGAGATGCGCGAGCTCTTCGGGCCGCAGATTGTCGTGCCGCTGACCGGCGTCTCCGGCGTGGCGGAGAACATCGTCCTGCTGCGCCAGATCGAGATCGCCTCCGAGTTGAAGCGCGTCATCGCCGTGATGAAGACGCGGGAAACGTCGCACGATGCCATGTTGCGCGAGTTGAGGATCACCGACCGTGGCCTGGAGGTCGGCGATCCGTTCCCGACGAACGGTCCGGTGCTGGGCGTCGGAACCACCCGCGCTGCTTCTCGACTGCAAGTGCCCGGCGAACGGGGCAAAGGTTAGAAGCCGTGAAGACGATCCTCCTCGTCGACGATGAGTACGCGGTCGTGGAAATTCTCGCAACGCTTCTCACCGATGAGGGGTACGTCGTTCTGACGGCGTCGGACGGACAGCAGGCGCTGGACATGCTGTCGGAGAAGGTTCCCGACGCCGTGATCACCGATCAGATGATGCCGCTCGTCGATGGTGCGGAGCTGTTCCGCCGGATGCAAGAAAACGCCAGGCACCGTCGCATCCCGGTCGTCCTGATGAGCTCTGCGCCGATGCCCTCCGACCATTCCAAGTTGCCCTGGGCGATGTTTCTGCAGAAGCCGTTTGATTTCCAGGATCTGACTTCCTGGCTCCGAAGGCATTTCGGAGCTTCGGAAAAGCGCGCGCGCAAGACCTGACGCGTCCGCGCTTGATGACGGCGCTCTTCTCCAAGCCGGTGCTTCCGAGCCTGGGCCCGCGCGTCGAGGGGAGGGCCTGACCGCTTGCCCCGGCGGCAGGCGAGAGCGATCCGTCTTGTCATGGGCGCGGCAATCTGCGATGCCGAGCTCCGACAGGGAGGAATGACATGGCCACTGCCAAGAAGATCGATGTGCTCACCGTCAGCCTGGACCCGAAGCCCGGAGCTCTTGCCAAGGTTCTCACGGCGTTCCGCGAGGCCAAAGTGAACCTCAACGCGAGCTGGGCATACCAGATGGGCCCAGGCGAGGCGCAAGCTCACTTCTTCGCCGCCGACCTCGATCGCGCGAAGCAAGTCCTCACCAAGGAGGGGAAGAGCCCGAAGACCGAGCCCGCATTCTGGGTCGAGGACACCGACCAGCTCGGCAATTATCAGAACGTGCTGCAGCGGCTCGCCCAGGCAGGGATCAACGTCGAGGCCACGGACGCATTCGCCCTCGGCGGGAAGTTCGCCACCGTCATCTTCGTCGCGCAGAACGACGTTCCGAAGGCGGCCAAAGCTCTCGGCGCCTGAGGCGTCGCAGCGAGCGAAGCGCGGCGCGAAGGACGACGAGCATGCGCGCAACAGCCGCCGTCGGTCTGGGGTTCTGCGCAGCGATGGGATGCACGAAGAAGCCGAGCGCGGAGGAGTGCGCGCGAGCCTGGCGCCACGTCTCCGACATCCTGGTGGAAATGGACATCGAGGACGTGAAACGAATCGGAGCGGGATGAAGGCATCGAGCGGCTTCCGCGGTGGCGTGTCGCTGTCCTGGCCGGACTGAGAGGATCCATGCGCGTCTGCTTGTTCGGCCTCTTCCTGGTCTTCGCTCTCCCGCTCTTCGCCCAGGACGCGCTTCCGCCTGCGCGGGCTTTTGGCCCCGACACCACCCGGACCGGCGTCTTCACCGGCGAGGGAACGACACCGGTCGGTCTCGCATGCACGGCGGCGGCCGCGGAGATGGACTGCTCCGGTTTCCTCGCCAGCGGCCTCGACGGCACCCGTCTGGACGTCACCGTCCGCGTGCCTTTCGCGTCCGCGCCACACCCACTCGTAGTGAACCTGCACGGCTATGGCGGCAGCAAGAACAGCTCCTCGGCGTGGGACGACAAGCTCATCGCGCGCGGTTACGCCGTCTTGCGCTATTCGGCCCGCGGTTTCGGCAAGTCGTGGGGCCAGGTGAACCTGGCCGACGTGAACGTCGAGCTCGCCGACCTTCGCAGCCTCATCGGCCAGGTCGTCGACGACCCCCAGGGATTGGGCCTCCATCTCGATGCCAGCGCCGTCGCCGTCCTCGGCGCCTCCTACGGCGGCGGCCAGTCCTGGCTCGCTGCATTGACGCCGGCCTTCGACTCGCCCGCCGGCACGAAAGTGCGCATCCGGACCATCGTTCCCGTCGTTCCCTGGACGGATCTGCTCGGCGCGCTCCGGCCCAACGGCTCGGAGACGAACTCCATCGACGTGCCCGGCTCCTACAAGCTGAGCTTTCTCGAGGGCCTCTTCCTCGGCGGCCTGCGGCGCGATCCGGAGCGTCCTTATTTGAATTATCCGGATTATCTCTTCCTATGGGACGCGTATATCCTGCTCACCGAGCCGAACAACTCTCCGCCCCTGGGAGCGCAGATCGTCGACGGCCTCGCCGGATATCGATCGATCTGGTGGCGGCCGGAATTCTTCCGCGCGGTCGTCGACAATGCGCAGAACAACCGTCCGCAGCTCCCGGTCTTCGAGCTGCAAGGCTTCACTGACGATCTCTTTCCTCTCCCCGAGGCGCTGCGGATGTACCGTGCGCTCAAGGCGCTCGACCCGAACTATCCGATCGGCGAATATCTCGGGGACATCGGGCATCCGCGCGCGGCGAACAAATCGGGCGAGGTCGATTACGCCCTCGAACGCGTGTTCGAATGGCTCGACTTCCATCTGAAGGGTCTGGGGGCGGCGTCGCCCTCCTGCCACGACCCCGCTCCCCAGCTTCGCTGCGACGTGCTCGCCGCCCTGACGCGGCCGCCGAGCGTCCCTTTCGACCCCGCCGACGTGCTGCGCGTCGATCGGATGGAGGATCTCGCCACTGCGTTCGCGAAGGAGGAATTCGCCGCCCCCTCGGTGCTGACCTACGACCCGGCGAATTTCGGCGGAGTCTTCTTCGATCCCTTCATCTTCTCCGCCTGCGAGCAGCTTCAGCCTGGCTGCCCCGCGCCGCCGCCCGACTTCATTCCGGGTGACGTCGCCGTCTACACGGTGGCCGCCTCCCGCGTTGCCGGTGATGCGGGGCTGCCGCCTGCGCAACCGTTCCTCATCGCCGGACAGCCGACCGTCGCGCTGCGGGCGACCACCGCGGCCTACCGCGTCCAGCTTGACGCGCGGCTCTACCAGGTCAAGCCCGCCGGCCAGCGAACGCTCGTCACCCGCGGAACGTTCGCGCTCGACTCCGGCAATCCGTTGCTCCCGCTCGGCGCGCGCGACGTGCGCATTCCCATGTTCGGCAATCTCGTCGAGATCCAACCCGACGAGACGCTGCAGCTGGAGATCACCAACGTCGACAGCCCGTACATCGCGCCGAGCCGAGTGCCATCGGTCACGCTCGTGTCCGACGTGAAGTTCGGCGTTCCGCTGCGGCCGCCCTGGCGGTGACGAGCTCGATCCTTCCGAGACAACGGGCGCCTGGTATAATGAACAGTCGGGGGAAGCTAACGTGTCTCTGGTTCGCGCCGTGTGCGCATTGCTCCTATGCCTCTCGCCCGTCGCAGCGCTGGCACAGCTGCCGGTGCTCAAGTTCAATCCAAAGATTCCCGGCTACGAAGGCGGTTCTGGCGATCCCTCGACGTGGGTGGCCGAAAACACGTATCCAGGCGCGATTTTGTACGTATACCCATTTCGAGTTTTGAGCGGAGATTTCGCCGGACAGTTCCGCCGGACGCTGCTGCGCGACCTGGTCAGCAAGGACGTGCAGGAGGCGGGCCTGGCGCAGCCGGCTTCGATCGAGCCCCTGCAGATTTCCGGGGCAGATGCCGCGCTCGCGGCAAGATTCGTCGAGGACTACTGGGGAACCCCCCGGCATCGGCTGCGGATCGCAGTACTGGCCCGCGGAGCGGTCGCAATCGTCGATTACGTCTCCCACGACGCCGACTCCTTTCAGCGCAACCTCTACGGCGTCAGCGAAATGGTGAAGACGATGAGCGTAGGCGCGCAGCAGGCGGCGACACCACAGACGGCGCCGCAGCTCGCGGCGCTGAAATCGCTGGCCGGCCTGTACCTGGGGTCCGCCTTGCAGTTCGTTCCCAGCCCGGTGCTCGGCGCGACGCCGGGCGCGGGCAGCTGGATGCCCGGGACGCGGTTCTATCTGCTTTCCCCCGATGGCAAGGTGTACCGCGGGTACGGCTTGCCCAAGACGCCCGACGCCGACATCAGCCGCTTCGACTTCGAAAAGGCGCGGCTGGAGGACCCGTACAACTCCGGCGTCTTCATCGTCGAGGGCCGCCGCGTGATCCTGCGGTTTGGCGGCGGCGTGGCTCCCGAAGAGCAGACCTCGGGGGTGCCGCGGGCTGGCGGCCCTCTGGAGATCAATGGCACGACGTACAAGTTGCAGCCGTTGAAGTAGGAGGCCAGCGATGCCATCGTCCGAGCAGCCGATCCGTTCGCGGGTGTGGATTCTTCGCGGACTGGGGAACTCGCCGGCAGTCATGACGCTCGCCAAGGGCCATCTCGCGCTCACAAGCGAGGAGGGCGCGGTCTTCGATGCGCCACTCGCCGAGGTCAGGGAGATCAAGTTCCCTTGGTACTACTTTGGAGGCGGCGTCAAGCTCACGGTCGGCACGAAACGCTACCGCATCTCGTTCGTGCGTCCGAATGGCGCGCAGGACGTGCCGGGCCGGCTACTCGCCGGTGCGGGCGCAGGCCCGGCGTCGGCGCTCGCGGCGGCCGGCGAGGTGTACGGCAAGTACCGAGACATCTCAGCGGGACGCTCGGCAGGCAAGACATGGAGACAGGCGCTCTCGTCATCGCCTCAGGCCTGACTTCGGAAGTGCTGCTCTACCGCGGCTCGCGCAGGTCCGAGCCCTGGATCCGATCGGTGAGGTAGGCGAGGAAACCGGGCAGCTCCCACGACCCCTCGTAGCGCTCGCCGTCGACGAAGAAGGTGGGCGTTCCGTTCACGCCGCTGCGTGCGCCCGAGAGAAAATCGGCGCGGATCCGGGCAGTGACGGGTTCCGAGTCGAGGTCGCGGGCGAAATCGCCGAGGTCGAGACGGCACAGCTCGGCGTAGTGGAAGAGGTCCTCGTCTTCGAGGAACTGCTGGTTCTCGAAGAGCAGGTTGTGCATCTTCCAGTACGAGCCCTGCAGCCCGGCCGCCTCGGCGGCCTGCGCGGCGCGGAACGCGTGCGGATGGACCTGGCTCATGGGAAAATTGCGGAAGGCAAAAAGCAGATCCTCGCCCAGCGCGTCCACCAGGCTGTTCACCATGTAATACGCCCGCCCGCAATGCGGACACTGGTAATCGCCATACTCGACCAGCCCAATGCGGGCATCGGGGTTGCCGAGCAGATGATCCTGGCTGTTGAGCGGAGGCCGGAGGCGGCTCATGGCCTGCCTTGCTGGAGAGCTTCCAGCGCCTCGAGGATGCCGTCGGCGCCGGGATTGATGCCGACGGGCGAGACGTAGCTCCAGCGGATGATCCCCTCGCGATCGAGCACGAAGAGCGCGCGCTCGGAAACACCGTCGCCCGGCCGGTAGGCGCCGTACATGCGCGCGACTTCGCCTTTGGGCTCGAAGTCGGCGAGCAGCGGGAAGCGCAGCTTGCGATCCTTGGAGAAGGCGAGATGGCACCAGACGCCGTCGACGGAGATGCCGAGCAGCTCGGCGCCCAGCCGGCGAAACTCGGGGAGGACCTCGTTGTAGAGCGCCATCTGGTCGCTGCACACCGGGCTCCAGTCAGCGGGATAGAAGGCGAGGATGACCAGCTTCCCGCGGAAGTCGCGCAGCGCGAGGCGCTGGTCCGGCGTGCTGTTCAACGTGAAGTCGGGGGCCTGCTTGTTCGGTTCGAGGGCCATGGTCCAGCTCCTTGCGACGCTCGACGAAGATGGGTGTGCTCGAGTGAAAGCGCATGACGCTCGAGGACTCCGCGCGCGGCGGTGAAGTCATTCGAACGCGAAACGGGACACTGCCTCGTCGTTCCAGTCGAGACCGACTCCCGCAGCGTCGTCCGGGCGGGCCTGGCCGTCGGCGATCCCCAGCGGCCGGGCGAGGATCGCCGAGGCCCAGTCGACGTACTCGAGGAAGTGGGCCGTGGGTGTGACGGCAAAGAGATGCGCGCTCACCTCGGGATAGAGGTGCGAAGACATCTCGAGCCCCGCTGCGTCGGCCAGCGCCGCCGCCCGCAGCCAACCCGTCACTCCGCCGATCCGGGCCAGGTCGGGCATGACGTAGTCCGCCGCGCCTGCAGCGATCGCCGCGGCCATCGGCCGCGTGCCGAGGAAGTTCTCGCCGATCTGGACCGGCGTCTCCACCTCGCGCGCGATCCGCGCCGTCCCCGCGTAGTCGTCGTGCCGCACCGGCTCCTCGATCCAGTAGATCCCCTCTCGATCGAGCGCCCGGCCGCGCGCGAGCGCCTCCGCCACGGTGAGCGCCTGGTTGAAGTCGGTCATCAGCAACGCTTCGGCCGGGATTTTCGCGCGCACCGCGCGTGCCGCGAGAACGTCGTCCCACAATGTCTTGCGTCCCAGGCGAAGCTTGATCGCATGAAAACCTTCGGCCAGGAGCTCGAGGGCTTCGTTCGCCACCTTCTCGGGCGCGTCGAGGCCAAGACCATTGCTGTTGTACGCCGGCACCGGGCGGAGCTCGCCGCCGAGCAGTCGCGCGAGCGGCAGCGATGCGGCGCGGGCCAGCGCGTCCCACAGAGCCACGTCGACGCCCCCCATGGCGATCGCCGCGAACCCCTCGCGACCTGGCAGCGTGAAGCGGGCGTTCAGTTTCTTCGCGATCGCCACCGGCGCGACCGGATCATCACGGACCATCTCTGCGATCCCTGCCAGGATCTCCCGGAGCGCGCGTGCGCCCACGTCCGAATAGGCGAAGAGATAGGCGCGGCCCGGCACGCCTTCGTCCGTCTCGAGGTCGATGAGCACCAGCGGCGCGTGCTCGATCGTCCCGCCGCTCGTCCGGAGCGGCCGGCGCATCGGCGCACGGACGGCGCGCGTCCTGAGCCCGCGGATCGTGAGCGCCGCTACTCCTGCTGGAGATGCGCCTCGACCATCCAGAGCCACTTGTCCACACCTCGCGAGATCTCGATGAAGATGTCGTTCGTGTCCTCGTCGTTCACGCGATCGCTCTCGTCGATGGCGCTGCGGATGCCTTTGCCGAACGCCGCCAGCGCCGAGGAGAGAGCGTCGACATGCTGCCGTCCGCTTCCGCTCTTCACGGGGTATTCGCTGAGCGTCGATCGTTTCGCGACGGACCGCGCCGTGCCCTCGACCGAGCCGCCGAGCTGGACGGCCCGCTCGGCGATCAGATCGACGTAGTCTTCGACGTCCTCGTTCACTTTGTCGAACAGCTCGTGCAGGGCGATGAATTGTGGGCCTTTCACGTTCCAATGGGCCTGCTTCGTCTGCGTCTGCAGATCGATGGCGTCAGCGAGCCGCGCATTGCAGAGCTCGATCATCGCCCGCCGCGTCGTTTCGGAAAGATCGTTCTTCGTCGGGAACATCGGTCGCTCCTTTCTCCGTGGTTGATGCCCGGCCGCCTGAGTCGATGCGGCAGCGTATGGAAATAGTGCCGAGGGCTTGCTTTCCCCGCTGCCAAAACGCTCTACTGCCCGAGCGATGCCTGCCATCGACAGGTACGTGACCCGCGAGGTCGTGGCCCTCGACGCATCCACCAGCTGCCGCGAGGCCGCGAAGCTGATGGCCGAGAAGCGCATCGGCGCGGTTGCGGTGAAAGAGGGCGGCCGCACGATCGGGCTGGTGACCGAGCGCGAGCTCGTCTACGGCGTGCTGGCGACTGGCGGCGGCTGCGACCATCCCATCGCCAAGGCGATGCGCCGCGACCTGCCCTTGATCTCCTGCGGCGCGTCCGAGACGGAGTGCGCCGACTTGATGCGCGTCCATTTCACTCGCCACCTCCTCGTCGCCGACCAGGACGCGGTGGTCGGCATCATCTCCATGCGCGACGTGATCCGCCTGATGCTCGAAGAGAAGCAGTGGCTCATCGACGAGCTGCAGATCTACATCTCCGGCAGGTAGCGGTCCCCAATGAAAGTGCTCGTCCTGAAAGAAAGCGCCGAAGGGGAGCGGCGGGTCGCCGCTGTCCCCGCCACGGTCGAGAAGATGGCGCGGGCGGGGATGGAGGTACTCGTCCAGGCCGGAGCGGGCCTCGCTGCAGGTTTCGTCGACGCGGAGTACCAGACAGCGGGCGCGAAGGTCGCGGGCGATCTCGCCGGCGACGTGCTGCTCAAGGTGCAGCGGCCGTCGGCGGAAGAGATGGATCGCATTCCGGAGGGCGCCGCCCTCATCGCCTACAGCCTGCAGGGCCGCGGGGCGGCAGGGCTGCGGGAAGGTCTGCAGCGGCGCCGGATCACCGCCTTCTCCCTCGACCTGGTGCCGAGGATCGCGCGCGCCCAGAACATGGACGTGCTCAGCTCGATGGCCAACATCGCCGGCTACAAGAGCGCGCTCCTCGCCGCCAATGCGCTGGGGAAGTTCTTCCCCATGCTGATGACGGCGGCGGGGACGGTCTTGCCCGCCAAGGTCTTCGTCCTCGGGGCGGGCGTGGCCGGGCTGCAGGCCGTCGCGACCGCGAGGCGGCTGGGCGCGGTGGTGAGCGCCTTCGACATCCGGCCCGCCGTCAAGGAGCAGGTGGAGAGCCTGGGAGCGCGCTTCGTCGGGGTGGGCCTCGACCAGCACGCCGAAGACGCCAAGGGCTACGCCAAAGAGGTCTCCGCCGAGACCGCCCAGAAGGAGAGGCAGCTGCTGCTCGAGGAGCTGAAAGCGACCGACGCTTGCATCACCACCGCGCTGGTCCCCGGCAAGCGTGCGCCTGTCCTCGTCACCGCGGAAATGGTGAAGGCGATGCGGACCGGATCGGTGATCGTCGACCTGGCAGCCGAGCAGGGAGGCAACTGCGAGCTGACCCAGCCGGGGAAAGAGATCGTCGCGCACGGTGTCACCATCCTCGGGCCGGTCAACCTGGTCAGCTCGATGGCCTTCCAGGCCTCGCAGCTCTACTCGCGAAACGTCCTCAATTTCCTGCTCCATCTCTATGACAAGAAGGCTGGGAAGATCTCCCTCGATCGCTCCGACGAGATCGTCAAGGGCTGTCTGATCGCGCATGCCGGGGAGGTCGTTCAACAGATTTGAGGAGTGTCCCATGATCGATCTCGGGCTGATCGGCGACCTCTACGTCTTCGTGCTGGCGGGATTTCTCGGCTACCAGGTCATCTCCCGGGTCTCGCCGCTCTTGCACACGCCGCTGATGTCGGCGACCAACGCCATCTCCGGGATCTCGCTGGTGGGCTCGCTGGTGGTCGCGGGAGCCGGATACAACAAGGTGAGCACGGCGCTGGGCTTCATCGCCGTCACCGCCTCGACCATCAACGTGGTGGGCGGATTCCTCATCACCGATCGCATCCTCAAGATGTTCCGCTCGGCAGGGCCCGGCGTCGCCGGTCGCGAAGGGCAGAAGGCCCTCGAGTCCGGAGACAAGTAGATGAAGCGGGACCTCCTCCAGCTCTTCTACCTGCTCTCCGCCATCCTCTTCGTGATGGGGCTGCGCGGGCTCAGTCACCCCAGGACCGCGCGCCGCGGGATGTTCCTCGCCGAGGCGGGGATGCTGCTCGCCATCGTCGGGTCGCTCCTGCACCACGAGATCATCGATTACAAGTGGATCGTCGCCGGCCTGATCCTCGGGACGCTGATCGGCGCGCCGCTGGCGATCTGGATCCCGATGACCGCCGTCCCGCAGCGGACGGCGCTCTCCCACTCCTTCGGCGCGCTGGCCGCATCGCTGATCGGAATCTCCGAATACTACCGGCACGGAGCCGCGCTCGGCTCGGTGCGAGTCGGAGTGATCGGCGTCGAGGTGATGCTCGGGTCCCTGACCTTCACCGGCAGCCTGATGGCCGCCGGCAAGTTGCAGGGGCTCATCCGCGGTTATCCCATCACCTATCGCGGGCAGAACATCTTCAACCTTTCGATCCTCGCGGGAATGCTGGGGCTGATCGTCGCCCTCATGTTCGTCCCCTCCTCCACCGCCGCCTTCTATTCGATGGTGGGGCTGGCCTTCTTCTTCGGCGTGATGCTCATCCTTCCCATCGGCGCGGCGGACATGCCGGTGGTCATCGCCCTGCTCAACTCCTACGCCGGCCTCACCGACGCGGCGATGGGCTTCATGCTCGACAACAAGATCCAGATCATCACCGGCTCGCTCGACGGCTCCTCCGGCTTCATCCTCTCCATCCTCATGTGCCGGGCGATGAACCGCTCCATCACCAACGTCCTCTTCGGCGCCTTCGGCAAGGTGGAGCAGGAGCCGGCCGGGCTGCTCGAAGGAAAGAAGCCCATCCGGCAATGCTCGATCGAGGAGGCCGCGGAGATTCTCGGGACGTCGCGATCGATCGTCTTCGTCCCCGGCTACGGCATGGCGGTGTCGCAGGCGCAACATCGGGTGAGAGAGGTCGCGGATGTGCTCAAGAGCAAGGGCGTCCAGGTGCGCTACGGCATCCACGCGGTGGCCGGGCGGATGCCGGGTCACATGAACGTGCTGCTCGCCGAGGCCAACGTGCCTTACGACGAGCTCTACGACATGGACCAGATCAATTCCTATTTCCCCGAGACCGACGTCGCGGTCGTGGTGGGCGCAAACGACGTGGTCAATCCCGCCGCCAAGCGCGAGCGCGGAAGCCCCATCTATGGAATGCCCATCCTCGAGGTGGAGAGGGCCAAGGTGGTGATCGTCTGCAAGCGAAGCCTCAACCCGGGCTTCGCCGGGATCGACAACGAGCTCTACTACAACGACAACACCCTGATGCTCTTCGGGGACGCGAAGGACACGATGGTCAAGCTGACGGCCGCGCTCAAGGCCTGAGCCGCCAACCTCACGCCTTCTCTGCCTGCAGCGCCTCCCGCACCGCCGGCCGCGCGGCGATCCGCTCGAAGTAATTCTTCAGCGCCGGCCACTTCTCCAGCTCGACCCCGCGATTCTTCGACCAGGTCAGCACCGTGAAGAGATACGCATCGGCGACGGTGAAGCGCTCGCCGAGGAGGAAATCGTGGCCTTCCAGCTGGCCCACCAGGAAATCGTACTTGGCGGCGAGCTTGGCGCGGATCTCGTCCTTCAGTTCCGGCGGCGCGCCCTTCGGCTGCGACCCGCCCTTGTGCAACTCCGTCGCCACGTAGTTGAGCCACTCCTGCAGCCGGTAACGCTCCATCGTCCCCGGCTTGGGAGCGAGCCCCGCATCAGGCTTCTTGTCGGCGAGGTACTGGACGATCACCGCGCCTTCGCTGAGAACCTGGCCATCGTCGAGCTGCAATGCCGGCACGTAGCCCTTGGGATTGATCTTGAGGAAATCCTCACCGTTCGCCGTCTTCCTGGCGCGCAGATCGACGCGCACCGTTTCCACCGGCAGCCCTGCTTCGCGCGCGACGATATGGGGAGAGAGCGAGCAGGCACCGGGGCTGAAGTACAGCTTCATCTGCGACCTCCTGGTTGATGCTCTTGAAGATGCATCTCGCGCCCGGAAGGTGCGGTATTCGATGCTTTCCGCCGTCGAAGCATCGTTGCTTCGACGGCGGCCGCCTGAAAACTCAGGGCTTCGGATTACATTTTCCGCCGTCGCCGGGCTGGTTGCAGACGTTGCTGGTCATCGCGGCGTTGACGAGAACCGCCCAGTCGTCGGGGAACCCGGCCGGAATCGAGGCGGTGCACTTCGCGCCCATCTTTGCCGCATCCGCCCCGGCGAGAAGATAGCCCTGGCAAGCCGCACGATCCGCTGCCGCGCGCACCGCCGCGACGTAGCCGTCATGCGTGACGTAACGCTCTTCCAGCGAAAGGCGCGGATCACCGTTGGTCTGGCGCGCATTCTTGGTCTTGGCGAAAGGAACCATTCCGCCGACGTAATTGCATACCTGACCTTTGTGGAATGGACGGCCGTCATAATGAGCGTCGCCGGGCCCAGCGGTGATATTCCATCCGAGATATGTGCCCAGCGGCGCATCGCGAAGGACGGTCGGGACTCCGCCCAGCTCGTTGCCGTCCGCATCCACGCGCGGCACCAGCATCTTGATCACGTGCTTGACCGGCGGCGGCAGGTTCGTCGGGGTGCCGGTCGCGTTGAATTCATCGAATTGTGGACCCCAGTCGTAGTCGAGAACGGGGTTGACGAGGTTGTCGGGAGAGAAGATCGAATCCGGAATGCCCGGAACGCCGCTCGGGAAACCCATCGCGGCCTTCGTCGGCTCGACCAGGGTGCGGTCGGCATCGTCATCGTGCTTCCGACCCTCGCGATCATCCTCACCGTCTCGTTCATGCGCGTGGAGCATCGGCCAGCGGCTGGGCGGCGGATGCTTTCCAGTCATCACCCATTCGCGCAAGGCGAGGCGCATCCGATTGACGAGCTGGGTTGCCGGCACCGGATTGGGCCGCAGCGTACCTGCACCCCAGTTGTTGCCAGGACAGTTGGCCACTCCGGTGTCGGGCGGGGCCTCGTCGAAGTTGCCTGGGCCGCCGCCGTGCGTGGAGCTGGGGAGATAGTAGCGGCGGACGTTGTGAGGCAGCGGGATGTCGGTCCTGGCATCGGTGCCCACCCAGGAGGTCGTCATCTTCAGCGCAAAGACCTCGGCACCGCCGAAGGTCTCGATGATCTTCGGACAGGTCCCGCTGGAGTTGCAGCGCTCGAGAATCCCGCCGGACGGCAGCTGCCGGACGTGATCGGGCCAGGTGTGCCACCATTGCGGGCCTTCGCTGCCCATTTGATAGAGCTCGAGCACGCCGTCCGGCTGTCCCCAGCGGGAATTGTTGGCGACGCGCCGGCCGGCGATGAGCGGCCAGGCCCCTTCGTGCACGATGCGCCCGGACTCGTCCTGGTTCATCCCGAGGAAGATGAAGTGCCTGGTGAAGTTGCCCGACTGGGAGACGCCGCGAATGATCGACCAGCGGATCTTGCCGGCGAGTGGATTCTTGGTGCCGAAATCATCCGCAGCCGCGTATCTGAAGAACGACTGGACGTCGCGGAACGCCGCGGTGCCAGCGCCGAGCACGTAAGGATCTTTGACGGTGTAAACCAGCTGGTACAGGTTCGCCGGGTCGAATCCGTTCCTCAGGCAGAGCTTGACCGGCAACATCGTGACTGGCGTTGGCGTGTCAAAGGTGCCGCCGCCGCAAAACTTCCAGTCGCTGTTCGGAATCGGTTTCCCCTCGGCCACGACGCCGGGGAGCGTCTCCTTGGTATGCGTCTTCAGCGTATCTCCAGAGTTGTCGGTCCAATCAGCAGGGAAATATGGGATCGGATTTCCCATCACATTGAGCGACTGCGCTGCCGGACCACTGCGATTGACGATACGCGCGAGAATCTTTCCAGTCACGCCTGCGAGCACCGGTACCTTCACCCAATGGTTGGTAAATGGCGGGACAGCGCAAGGAAGGGCATAGGGCGGCAGGCAGCCGGCATTGACGGGAATCGTCGTTCCTCCGGCATTGTCACCCTGCCAGCCGCTGAGTAATTGCACGTCGCTTGCGGCGAACGAATCGTTTGGGAAGAGAACGTCGCCGCCCCGGTTCGGCACGTCATGCCACATCAGGCCGCTCACCGAGCTCCCTTCCTTCGGCTTGCGTATGCGGAAGCTGGCGATGTACTCGGCTTTGCCGTTGGCGTTCACCGCCAGGCCGATATCGGTAATGAGAATGTTGTGCGGATCGTTGGGATCGAGTTCCCCGAACGCGCGCCCGGTCAGCAGCTCATACGACGGCTGACCGGGGATGCTGGCTGTCGCATCGATGATGATCCTTGTTACTCGCGCGTGCGAGGGCGGCGCCCAGGCCAGAACCGTGGCAGCCACGGTGATGCCGACCAATGTCGACTTGCGATGCAGCTCGAGCGCGGCCGCGCAGACCGAAGGGAGCTTCGTCATGGTGGATGTCCCCACTTAGAGAGAGCCGCGGCCATACGCCCCGGCGAAAGCTTGCGTCAAGGCGGCCTGCGCAGTTCTCGCGGCCGACGACGCGCGGCGTCTTTCAGAAATCGCCGGGATAATCGTGATGGCCAGGAAAATGAATCGATTGTTTCCGTTTCGTTTCTTCTGGCGACGTTCGCAATTACAGACGAGCGCACGCCTGCCTGAAAACCGTCGCAAGGTTCGCCGCGCCGGGACTTGACCTCCGATCTTTCGAGGCGCAGAAGGTGCGCGCGGAGAGCGCCTGCACCGTTGCGGTGCACCTCATTTTGCAGCACGGACCCTCACAAGGCGCTGAACCTGTAGCCGCAAACCGCAGCACCGTCCCCAGAAAGGGGAACATCACATGAAGCTCAGGAACGTCGTGATGAAGAAGTGGAGCTTCGTCTACCTGGCTACCGTCGTCGTGGCTCTCGCCGTCGGACTTGGCGTCTGGAAACCGCTCAAAGCGAAGGCGGACAATGACAACAAGGCCCCGGCTTACAAGGTCGATCCGTTCTGGCCGAAGGCGCTTCCTGATCGGTGGGTCACCGGCGAGGTCGCGGGAACCTGTCTGGACTCGAACGATCACCTCTTCACAGTCAACCGCGGCCCCCAGAACAACAACCTCACGGCCAAGGAGACGCTCGTGGCGAAGGCGTCGCCGCCGGTCATCGAGTTCGACCGTCAAGGCAACGTGGTGAATGCCTGGGGCGACCTCGCCATCCTGCCCAACGGCCTGCACGGCTGCTTCGTCGATTATCAGGACAACGTGTGGATCGGTGGCAATGGCGACGGGATCGTCCAGAAGTACTCGCACAGCGGTAACCTGCTGCTGCAGATCGGAACGAAGGGCGTCTGTGACGGACCGTGTGGCGAGGCCACCAGCACGAACACCAGTACGACCTTGCTGAATGAGCCGCCCGACATGACGGTAGATCCTTCGAACAACGAGGTCTACATCGCCGATGGGTACGGCAATCACCGTGTGGTCGTCTTCAAACAGGTGACTGCCGCAGGCAAGCTCACCGCGGTGTATCAGCGTCAATGGGGTTCCGCGGGCAAAGCCCCGGGGCAATTCTCCCCCACCGGCGGCGGGCATCCGCACTGCGTAGTGCTGGGCAAAGACGAGCACGTCTACGCGTGCGATCGCGCCAACGACCGCGTCCAGGTCTTCAGCAAGATGGGCGCGCTGATACAAGTCATTCCCATCAAGCCGGGCACTGGAGCCGCGCCGGGAGGCATCGGGTCCGCATGGGACGTCGACTTCTCGGCAGACAAGGATCAGAGCTTCCTGTTTAACGCGGACGGCGGGAACGAGGTCCTCTGGGAGCTGAACCGCAGGGCCGCTCTGAGTGGCGATCCCAACGCGATCCTCGTCGGATTCGGCCGACCGGGCCACATGGCCGGTGACTTCACCTTCCTGCACTCGGTGGCCGTCGACTCCAGGAACAACATGTTCATCGGCGAGACCATCGGGGGCCGGCGCGTCCAGAAGTTCGTGCGCGTTGGCGAACTGTCCCACGCGACCGACACATACAAGGGTAGCCCTCATTACGATCCGCGATTCCCGCACTCCGGGGACAACGAGGACTAGCAGGGGCAGGCAGACGGCCGGGAGCCGCGACGCTCCCGGCCGTTCAGCCACCATCAGGTGATTCCGCATGAGCGGACGATTTGCGATCGCGCTCAGGCCCGTCTTGCTGGGCGCGCTGATGATTGCCTCGCGCCCGGCACGCGCCCACGAGTTCAAGCTCGAGAGCGTGATGACCGGCTTCGTGAAGATCGAGCCGCGAGAGGCGCACCTGGTCATCCGCGTGCCGTTCCACGTCTTGAGAGGGATCAGGTTCCCCCTGAACGGAGCGGAGATCGCGCTCGACAAGGCGGATCCCGCCATCCAGCAAGCGCTGGAGCTCATCGGGCGGGAGATCGTCCTCTTCGAGGATCGGACCCGGCTCGCCCCGACGACCGCGGTCGCCCGGCTCTCGCTGCCGTCCAACCGCTCCTTCGACAGTTATCAGGCAGCCATCAGCCATGTAGCCATGGGGTCAGACTCGGGAGCCGGCATCTACGCGGATCAGGGTTACGTGGACGCCCACTTCACCTACGGCATCGCGTCGCCCGGTTCACGATTCTCAGTGCGCACTGTCGTCGCGCCTGATCTGAAGGACTACCTGAAGCTCGCGATCCGCTATCTGCCCCTCGGAGAATCCGGGCGGGCGATGGTGATCACCAGCCGTTCGGGAACCGTGCCGCTCAACCCGGCGTGGTATCAGGCCGCGTCCGGTTTCGTGGTCCTCGGGATCGCGCACATCCTGAGCGGCATCGACCACCTGCTCTTCCTGCTCTGCCTGGTGATCCCGCTGATCGGGCTGCGCCAGGTTCTCGCCGTGGTGACGGCGTTCACGGTCGCGCATTCGTTCACGCTGCTCGGCGCCGCCTACGGCCTGGCGCCAGAAGGCGCATGGTTTCCGCCGTTCGTGGAAACGGCGATCGCGGCATCGATCGTCTACATGGCCCTGGAAAACATCGTCGGCGCCGACTTGCGCCGCCGCTGGCTGATCACCGGACTGTTCGGCCTCATCCACGGTTTCGGGTTCTCCTACGGGCTGCGGGAGAATCTGCAGTTCGCCGGCCGGTACCTGGTGGTTTCGTTGCTCTCGTTCAACATCGGGATCGAGCTCGGGCAGATCGCGGTTCTCATCGTGCTGGTGCCGGCGCTCGCGTTCATCCGGCGTCATGTTCGCCAGGAGCGCATCGCCGCCATCCTCCTCTCCGCGCTGGTGGCGCATACGGGCTGGCACTGGATGCTCGAACGCGGGGAGGTGCTGTGGAAGGTGGAGTGGCCTGACCTGAACGGCGAGACGTTGACTACGCTGGCCCGATGGGTTGCCGGCGTGCTGCTGGCGGCCGGAATCGTCGCTTTTCTCTCCCGGCGCGCGCCGGCGATTTTCTCCCGGTTGCGTCGGGTGCCCCAGGAGACGCGCCGCCCGCCCAAGGTCGAGGCCTGAACGGCGCGGATCACGCGAACGCGCCGACCCTGACAGCGCACTGGCGCGGCGAAGCAGCCGCGCGAGGGCTTGGTCGAGACGTAGCGCGGCGCCGTGAGCACGCTGCGGCGAGTCATCGCGAAAGTGTAGAACGACGTTGACTCGCGCCGCGCTCGTCCACGACAGTGCGTTCCCATTTCGAGCTGAACCAGACATTGCAACCTGACAAGGAGAAGTAAAAACCATGATCTCTACGGGAATTCGTTCGTGTTTCGTCGCGCTGCTCGCGACCGCGCTCGTGCCGCACGCGCGAGATGCAAGCGCCGATGATGATGACGGGCCGCGCGGCCTGCAGATCCGGACCCTCTCGACGCACGCCGACCGTGTGAGCGGCGGTGACGTGCTGGTCGAGATCTCGCTTCCGCGAGCGCCCCGCAAGGGCGAGCTGATCGTGAGCCTCAATGGCCGCGTCGTCACCAATCCATTCCATGAAACCGCGCCAGGAAGACTGGTCGGACTGGTGACCGGCCTCTCGGACGGTAACAACCGGCTGACCGCGGAGGCGAAAGGTCTCGGCACGAGGTCGCTGCGGATCGTGAACTACCCGATCACCGGGCCGATCGTCTCCGGGTCGCAGGGGAAGGTCGGACCGCAAGAGCGGCCCTTCATCTGCCAGACCGACTCGTTCAAGCTGCCCGACGGAAGCACGCTGGGTCCCGCCACCGACACCGATTGCTCGGCGCCGACGAAAGTCACCTACGTTTACTTTTCCAAAGCCGACGCGAAATTCAAGCCCTTCGACAGCAAGACGAATCCCACCGATGTCGCGATGACCACGACCACCGCGGGCTGGACCATGCGTTACATCGTCCGCCTCGAGACGAGCACCATCAACCGAGGCATCGCCCAGAACGCGGTGCTGCACGATCCGACGGTGGAATCGCCACCTACGCATTTCTCGCCACCGAAGGGCTGGAACAAGAAGCTGATCGCCGTGCAGGGAGCCGGCTGTCCCGGCGGCTGGTACATCCAGGGCGCGGTGGAGGGCAACCTGAACATTCCAGGAGTGCTCCGCGCGGAAGTGCTCGACACCACGCGCCTCGGCCAAGGCTACGCCACCTTCGGCAACACGCTCCAGCACCCGTCGAACAACTGCAATGCGCTGCTCGGCGGCGAGACCATGATGATGAGCAAGGAGCATGTCATCGAGGAGTTTGGAGTGCCCAGCGCGACACTCAGCGTCGGGTGCTCGGGCGGCTCCTACACCAGCCTGCAGTACGGCGACACCTTCCCGGGCCTCATCGACGGGGTCCTGATCGCCTGCACTTTCCCGGACGCGCTCTCGATCGCCCTCTCCGGATCGGACGGTCACCTCCTCACCCATTATTTCCTGAACACGAAATCCCCCGAGTTCACCGATGCGCAGCAAGTCGCCGTTTCGGGGTACAAGGCGACGACCGGGACGGACATCAAGAAGGCATGGTACGACGCGGCCAAGCAGTCACAGCGCACGGACCCCGTGCCGCCGGCGATCGCCGCCATGCGCAATGGGACGGAAATGACCGGCTACAATCCGGCGGTGTGGGCGACGCCGACGGGGGTAGTCGTCCCGAGTGACAAACAGTACGTTCCGCAGAAGAACCCGACCGGTGCTCGCCCGACGGTCTATGACGTCGCGCGCAACGTGAACGGCATCGATCCGCACACCGGATTCGCGCTCCGGCCCTTCGACAACGTCGGCGTGCAGTACGGTCTCGCGGCTCTCAACGCAGGAACGATCACGCAAGAGCAGTTCCTCGACTTGAACGAGCACATCGGCGGCTACGACCAGGACGCGAACTTCGTCGCCTCGCGGTCAGTGGGCGACCTCGGCGCGATCGAGCGCATTCAGCAGGCCGGCGTGGCCTTCGGCGGCGGCGGTGGCATGGCGAACATCCCCGTGTTCGACATCACCGGCATCTACAACGACGACTCCGGCTACCACTACCAGTGGTTCCACTTCGCGGCGCGCGAAAGGATGCGCGAGGCGAACGGCAACACTGACAACCATGTGATGTGGCGCGGCAACCCTGTCCCGTTCGAAACCGCCTGGTCCACGCTCCTGCAATGGGTCGATGCGGTGAAGGCGGACCGATCGGACGCCCCGGAGCGCGTCAAGGTGGCGCGCCACAAGCCGACCGCGGATGGCTGCTGGACGAGCCCGACGGACTTCGTCAAGGAGCCGCAGACTTTCAGCAGCCAGCCAGACTCGCGGTGCAACGCGCTGTTTCCCACGTTTGCGTTCCCGCGGTCGGTCGCCGGATCGCCGGTCAAGGCGAACGTCTACAAGTGCCACCTGAAGGCCATCGACTCGGCCGATTATGCCAAGCCGTTCACGGCCGAGGAGATGGCGCGGCTGCAGGCCGTCTTCCCCAGCGGCGTGTGCGACTACTCGCGGCGCGGCGTTGGATACCGCCGCGTCGTCACCTGGCCGTCCTTCGGACCGTCGCCGGACAATCTCGTGTTCGACGTGGCGAATCCGCATCGCCGCGCGGACGACGACAACGACAACTGAGGAGCTCGGCAAGGCAGCCTCCCGCGCCGATTCCACGCGCGGGAGGCTGTTGTCGTTCTAGCGGTCAGCTCAGTCGTCGTCGCCAGGCTTCAGCTGGCCGCGAATCTCGCCTCCCGGGTACTTCGGGCTATGCACATTGGCGTAACCCGACCCGTGGCGGATGACGCTGATGACCGCGGCGAGGTCGCCGGGGGTAACTCCTTGCGCGGCCGCATTGGCGCCGACATTCGCGGCCACGATAGTTCCCGAGACGGTGCCCGATGCCCCGGGGCACGGCTTCTGTCCGCCACCGCCGCAGAGGAACACCATCACTGCACCGTTCACGTCCTCTTCGGCGAAGTGGATGTGCGAGAACAGCGCGGGCCCCGAGAGGCCAGTATACGAGAGCGTGTAGTCGATTCGGGAATCATCCGGGGCGATGGTCAAACCCAGGGTGCCGAAACCGTCGCTGATGGTTCCGGGGACTTCTTCGAAAGCGGTCAGCGTAGTTGCAAAATTGCGTGCGCTCTTCTTTGCATCTGCGGCCAGGGCGACCGACGCGATGACCGCGACCACGGCAAGCGATCGATTGGTCTTCATGAGACCCCCTTGTTGGAACGATCCTTCGATGTACTCGAACCCGAAGGGATCCGCACGCCGTTCTTTTCATGTTCAGTTCAGAAACGCCCCGTGAGCTTGGCGTAGAACGAGCGCTCGATCTGGACCGTGCCCGGGTATTCGAGGTGGCGATCCTGCAAGAGATTTCTTCCCATCAGCGAGAACTCGAGCTGCTGCCATCCTTGCCAGGAAAGACGCAGGTCGCCTGTCACGTAAGCGGGCACGCTCGCTCCCGGGAAGCCCGGGATCGAGTCGGAGTGCCTCTTGTTCCGCCTATGGCCATCCCAAGGTTTCTTGCAAAATGCTCTTGTATCGGCCCAGAATCGCGTCGCAATTCGTTCAGGCGTTCGCCGCGTGGCAAGCAGACGGAGGCGCGTGGCTGCCGTGAACTTGATCGGCTCGTACAACTACACGCTCGTGGCGCTCTCGGTGTTGATCGCCATGTTTGCGTCGTACGCTGCTCTGGATCTTGCAGGTCGCGTAACTGCCACGGGCGGTTGGACTCGCGCGGTCTGGTTGCTGGGCGGAGCTTGTGCGATGGGGACTGGCATCTGGTCCATGCACTACATCGGGATGCTGGCGTTCGTCCTGCCGGTTCCCGTGGCGTACCACTGGCCGACCGTCCTGCTGTCGCTGGTTGCGGCCATTCTCGCTTCGGTCGTTGCGCTGGGTGTCGTCAGCCGGCAGAAAATGGGTTGGCTCCGGGCGCTCGCCGGAAGTGTCCTGATGGGTGCGGGTATTGCAGGCATGCATTACATCGGCATGGCCGCCATGCGAATCCCTGCCATGTGTCAGTATGATTCCTTTCTCGTCGTCCTGTCCGTCGTGTTCGCGGTCCTGATCTCTCTCGCTGCGCTCTGGATTACCTTTCACTTCCGAGACGAGAAAACGGGGACCGGCTGGGAAAAGCTAGCCGGAGCCGTCGTGATGGGCGCCGCGATCCCCGTCATGCATTACACGGGCATGGCCGCCGCCAGCTTTACTCCCTCGAGCATGCCGATGGACCTGTCTCAGGCCGTCAGCATCTCCACACTCGGCACCGGCGGAATTGCCGCCGTCACCTTCGTCGTTCTCGGGCTGGCTCTGCTGACGTCCTCGGTCGATCGACGATCCGTTACCCAGGCCTTGGAAGTCCAGGAAGAGAAGCTGCAGCAAACCGAGGCATATCTATCGGAAGCACAGCGATTGAGCCACGCGGGCAGCTTCGGCTGGAGGGTTTCCACCGGCGACATCGTCTGGTCCGAAGAAACCTTTCGAATCTTTCAATACGACCGGACGACCAAACCGACCGTGGAGCTCATTCTCCAACGGGTTCATCCGGAAGACGCGGCCTTCGTGCAGCAGACCATCGAGCGTGCGGCGCAAGGTGGGAATGATTTTGACCATCAATATCGCCTGGTGATGCCGGACCGTTCCATCAAACATGTCCAGGTCGTGGCTCATGCCTTGAATGCTGCATCGGGCGGCGTCGATTTTGTTGGTACCGTGATCGACGTCACCGAGCGCAAGCGGGCGGAGGAAGAGCGCGAGAGATTGCGCCAGGCGCATGAGGACCTCGCGCGCGTGAACCGGGTCACCACGATGGGCGAGCTGACCGCTTCGCTGGCGCACGAAGTGAATCAACCGATCGCCGCCGCCATCACCAATGCCAATGCCTGCTTGCGCTGGCTGGCGGGGGACGCCCCGAATCTCGAAGAGGCGCGCGCCGCTGCCAGGAGAATCGTGAAAGACGGAACGCGGGCGGCGGAAATCATCAGCCGGATCCGTCTGCTCTTCAAGAAGGGGACCCCAGAACGGGAGCTGGTCGAGATCAATGAAGTCATTCGAGAGATGATCGTCCTCCTGCGCAGCGAGACCACGCAATATTCCATTTCAGTCCGGACGGAGCTGACGGCAAGACTTCCCCGGGTCCTGGGAGATCGCGTCCAATTGCAACAGGTCCTGATGAACCTCATCCTCAACGGCATCGAGGCGATGAAGGATGTGGAGGGGATGCGCGAGCTCGCTTTGAAGTCGCAGCGAACGGAAAACGAGCAACTTCTCGTGACTGTCCGCGATACGGGCAAGGGCCTTCCCCCGCAGCGGGACCAGATCTTCGATGCGTTCTTCACGACCAAGCCTCTGGGGCTCGGAATGGGGCTGTCGATCAGCCGCTCCATCGTCGAGTCGCACGGCGGCCGCTTGTGGGCTTCGGACAGCTCTCCGCGCGGCGCAACATTTTCCCTCACGCTCCCCACCAAGGTGTAAACGCTGTCATGCCCGAGCCGGCTGCAACCGTGTTCGTCGTGGACGACGACGACGCCATTCGACAGGCTTTGGCAAGTTTGATCCGGTCGGCAGGGCTGAAGGTCGAGACCTTCTCTTCCGCGCAGGAGTTCCTCGCCCGCCCGCCGGCGGATGTTCCCGGCTGCCTGGTGCTCGACGTCCGGCTGCCGGGCCTGAGCGGGCTCGATCTCCAATCGCGGATGGCGGAGATCAACCTCGACATTCCCATCGTCTTCATCACCGGGCACGGCGATGTTCCGACCTCGGTGCGGGCGATGAAGGCAGGCGCCGTCGAGTTCCTCACCAAGCCGTTCCGCGACGGTGACCTGCTGGATGCGATCGGACAGGCGATCGAGCGCCATCGGGCCGCACGACAGCGGCGAGCAGAGATGGACGAGTTGAACGGCCGCTATGAATCACTCACCCGGCGCGAGCGGGAAGTGATGGAACGGGTGGTCTCGGGGCTGCTCAACAAGCAGGTCGCCGCCGAGCTAGGCACCCGCGAAGTGACCGTGAAGGTCCACCGGGCCCAGGTGATGCACAAGATGCGCGCCGACTCCCTGGCGGACCTGGTGCGGATGGCGGAGAAACTGGGGATCCGGCGCGACAAGAAGGCATAGGACCAGGAGCGCGGCCACCTATACCAAGGTGTAATGGATCTTCTCCCGCGAACGGTGATCATCGGCGAGGAGAGATCCTCTTGGCGAAGACTCCTCTCATCTCGGTCGTCGATGACGATGACTCCGTGCGCGAGTCCCTTCGGGGCTTGCTCAGGTCCGTCCGGTTCGGCGTGGAGGTCTTTGCTTCGGCCGAGGAGTTCCTGGGTTCGGATCGCGTGCGCGAGACGGACTGCCTGATCCTCGACGTGCGCATGTCGGGAATGAGCGGACTCGAGTTGCAGCGCCGGCTCCTGGCCAGCCAGCCCGGCATCCCGATCATCTTCATCACTGCACACGGAGACGAGGGATTTCGGTCGCAAGCCCTGAAGGGCGGCGCAGTGGATTACCTGCTCAAACCTTTCAGCGAAGAGGCGCTCCTGAATGCGGTGCAAAAAGCCCTGAGGCCGGAATGACCTAGAGCAAGGAGAGGTGCGCGATGAGCGAGACGACTGCTCCTGTCTATGTCGTGGATGACGACGTTTCGATGCGCGAGTCCGTGGGAAGCCTGATCCGGTCAGCGGGCCTGAGGGTCGAGGCCTTCGAGTCGGCGCAGCAATTCCTCGCCAGGCCGCGAACCGAAGTGCCCAGCTGCCTGGTGCTGGATGTGCAGCTGCCGGGCCTGAGCGGCCTGGATCTGCAACAGGAGCTTGCCAGGACGGACCTCCAGATCCCCATCATCTTTCTCACCGGTCACGGCGACATCGGCATGTCGGTGCGAGCGATGAAGGCCGGCGCCCTCGAGTTCCTCACCAAGCCATTCGACGACGAGGTGCTGCTGGGGGCAATCCGGCGGGCGATCGTCCGCCACCACAAGCGCAGGCTCGCCGCGGAGAAGGCGCTGGGCCATTCCATCGTCGGCGACGGCCCCGCCATGCGCCGGCTGCTGGAGCTGGTCTCGCGGGTCGCGCCCAAGGACATCACCCTTCTCATCCGCGGCGAGACGGGGACGGGAAAGGAGTTGATCGCCTCGCTCGTTCACGCCCAGAGCCAGCGGGCGGCGCGTCCTTTCGTACGCTTCAACTGCGCGGCGATCCCCGGAGAGCTGGCTGAGGCGGAGCTGTTCGGGCACACGCGCGGCGCGTTCACCGGCGCCGTGCAGGCGCGCCGCGGATTTTTCGCCGAGGCGGACGGAGGCACGCTCGTGCTCGACGAGGTCAGCGAGCTTTCCCTGCCCGTGCAAGCAAAGCTCTTGCGCGTGCTGCAGGAGGGCGAGATCCAGCCGGTCGGCGCAGCCCGGGTGGATCGGGTCGACGTGCGCGTGGTCGCCTGCACCAACCGCGATCTCGCCGACGAGGTGCGCGCCGGCCGCTTCCGGGAAGATCTCTACTACCGCCTCGCGGTCCTCGAGCTGCTCCTGCCGCCGCTCCGCGATCACCGCGAAGACATCCCGGCGCTCGCCGCCGAATTCGCTCGCCGCCACGCGGAGCGGTTTGGAATGCAGGACGTTCGCCTCTTGGCCGAGCTGCTCGATGCGCTCCAGCGACTGGATTGGCCGGGGAACGTCCGCCAGCTGGAGAACGCAGTCGCGCGCATCGTCGCACTCAGCAACGGCGGCGAGATCGGGCTCGAGGCCTTCGCAGCGACGACGGCCGCGTGCGCTGAAGTGCCGCCCGAGGGGGCGCTCAACTTGCGCGAACAAGTCGAGGCGGTGGAGCGCGGCCTGATCGGCCGGACGATGACGGCGGTCGGCGGCAACCAGTCGGAGGCGGCGCGCCGCCTTGGCCTGAGCCGCGGGTCTCTCATCGAGCGGCTGAAGAAGTACGGCACGATGGTCCCGGGCTGAAGCTTTCCTGGCAGCGGCGTTCTCGAACGTCATAGCTGGTCGATGAAGCCGTGGAGCATCAGGCGGAGCCGATGCGCGTCTCGACGTACCGCCGGCGGGGAGGCTTCGAGGATTGCCGCCGTTTCGTCGGCAGGTAGCTGGAGAAGGTCGCGCAAGACGAACGCAGCCCGAGTCTGATCGTCGATGCATTCGAGCGCTTCGCGCAAGAGGCCGGTAACCTCGAACCGCTCGGAAGGGTTGTCGTCGAGCTCTTGCCAGCGGCCCTTGCTCGCCGCGAGACGGCCTGCGCCGTCGAAGGCAGGCAGGTACGACTCCAGCGAGCCGGCTGGGCTGCGGCGGTCCCGCTTCCGCTGAGCGAAGGCGGCCTTCATGGCCATCCCATAGAGCCAAGGGGTGAACCTCGCGCCTGGAGGGAAGAACGGGAGCTCGCGCCACGCGGCGAGGAAGGCTTCCTGGACCACCTCTGCCGCCTCTCGAGACGTGGCGCACATGTTTCTCGCGATCGCGTAGACAGCGTCGCTGTGCCGGGTCACCAGCACGGCGAACGCTGCGCCGCTACCTCTCGCTGCGCGCTCGGCCAGCGCGCGGTCGGGCTCCGGAAAGTCGTCGCGCTGCTTCATGAACCCTTCCCGGCCGAAGAGAACTTGGCGAGGATCGCCGTGACCGTCTTCGCGAGCTCTTGCTCGTACTGCGCCTCGTTGTCCGAGACGCTGGCCACTCCCTGTCCGCGCCAGAGGAGCTCTTTGCTATTGGGATCGATCACGTCGACGATGACGGTCCCCTGGGTGTATTGCGTGACCATCGGAGCGGAAGCATCCAGACCGGGGCCCATCCCACCCCACCAACGCGGATAGTACGAGTACCCATAATCCCAGTAAGAGACGTCCAGCTTTTCTTTCGTGCTTGCGTAGTAGGCGACTGCGAAGTCTGGTTTGTCGGAGAGGACGTAGCCGCGGTTTTCGAATCCTTTGACCAGGTCGGCGCGCAAGGCGCGGTTCGAGATCGAGTTCACCAGCATCGGGTCGTTTGCCGACTGCGCCGCTGGCGTTTTTGGCTGGGCGTGCGGCATGACGCCGAACGTGCGCAAGGCTGCCAGGTTGGCGTTGGGGCTCGTCACCGCGCGCACGTCGACCGAAGCGCAGGCGGTGAGTGCAAGCGTGATTGCCGCGAGCAGGGACAGGGAACGGCGGATCGACATGGATTCCTCCAATGACCTCCTGAAATGGGACCGACACTCCGATGTGCAGGCGATGTGCCATCGCCCACCCGCTGAGAGCGAAACCCGCGCACGGTGCCTTGCGCTGATCGATCCGCGACGATTCGACGCCACCCCTGTCGAACGTCTGGACAGCGCACACGCCTGGTGGGGCGCGCCGCACGAGCCGAGCGGATCAGCCAGGCCGTTGGCGCACCGGCTGCAATGGAGAGGTCAGCTGCCCCTGCGGGGCTGCGGGAGACAATGATGAAGTCATGGATACCGGCGTTGACCGTCGCGTGCTTCCTCGCCAGCTCGCGCGCATCAGCAGCTGCCCAACCGGCAGCAGCGGTGCGCTGCGATTGGACGAGCAGTCGTCAACCACCGACGACCGCAAACCTTGAATCCGCCACGAACGCCTGCACACTCCTTCGACATCCCCTGTCGATAAGAGATCAGCGCGCCCGTTCGATGGCCCGACGTGAACCCGTATCTACAACTCGAAGGCCGCGTCGATTTGGAACGGGCCATGCAACGAGGGGGATTGGAAGATGGCCAAAAGGTGTCGCAATGGCGACGCGGACGGAAGACATCATGCCGAACAACGTGCTCGAAATGCCGATCGTTGGCGATCCTGACGCAGGCGGCGGCCAGCCTCGCCGCCCCGCCCATCGACGCCGGCAATTGCGGCGCGTGGTGGCGCGGCGAAAGAAGAGCCTCGTCTTCCTCGACCCGAAGAAGATCTGGGCGTTCGAGGCGGCGGACCGCCTCACCTTCGTGCACGCGCCGGAGGGCACCTTCGCCATCGACCTGTCCCTGGCCGCGCTCGAGGCGTCGTTCGGCCGCGCGCTCTTTCGCGTGCACCGCAACTGGTTGGTGAACCTGGCCTACGTCAAGGAGCTGGAGCGCGACCTCGGAGGGGCCACGCTGACCGTAGGCAGCGAGCTCGGGGCCGAGGGGCGGAGCATCCGCGCGCCCGTTTCGCACGACCGCGCCAAGGCCCTCCGCAACCTGCTGCTGAAGAATGCAACCGGCCTGCGCTACCTCTGACATGAGTCTCTCGATCCGTCTGTCGGTCGTGATGGTCGGCTTGATGGCGGTAGCAGGCGACGCGTCGGCGCCTGCGCAGCACGCCGGTCCGCCGCCCATCCCCAAGGCAGGCCCGCTCGCTCAACCGCGATCGATCAAGCAAGTGGGCTTGCCGGCCGACCAGACGCTGGCAGCCATCCCGACCGACAATCCGCAGACGCCGGAGAAGATCGCGCTCGGCCAGAAGCTCTTCTTCGACGGCAGGCTCTCCGTCGACCGGACCGTCGCCTGCGCCACTTGTCACGATCCGCAGCGCGCGTTCACCGACGGGCGGCCGACGTCCGTCGGCGTGCAGGGTCGCAGCGGCCAGCGCAACGCGCCGACGGTGCTGAACGCGCTCTACAACAAGACGCAGTTCTGGGACGGTCGAGCGAAGACGCTCGAGGAGCAGGCGGCGCTCCCGATCGTGAATCCCGTCGAGATGGGGCAACCAGATCTCGAAGCCGCCGTCAGATCGCTCGCCGCCTACCCCGAGTACCGGCAGGCTTTCGAGAAAGCGTTCGGACGGGCCCCGAACGGCCAGGATCTTCTGCGCGCGATCGCGTCGTACGAACGCACCTTGACCTCGTTCGATTCGCCCTTCGACCGCTTCCTCGCCGGCGACGGCAAAGCGATCGACGAATCCGCCAAGCGCGGATGGGTGCTCTTCAACGACCGGGCGCGCTGCAACAAGTGCCACGCGCTCCCCGACGAGACGCCCGATCTGACCAACTTCAAGGACGACGACTTCCACAACATCGGCGTCCTCATCGTCCGGCATCGCGTGGTCCCGCTCGCGCGCAAGGCGGAGAAGCTCGTCGATTCCGGCAACGCCGTCGAGGTCGACCGGGCGGCGATCCAGTCCGACATGAGCGCGCTGGGCCGCTTTCTCGTCACCAAGAAGGAGTCCGACATCGCCTCGTTCAAGACGCCGGGCTTGCGGAACGTCCTCGTCACCGCGCCGTACTTCCACGACGGGTCGCACCAGACGCTCTGGGACGTCCTCGACCATTACAACAAGGGAGCGGGCCTCCGAGACCCATGGCTCGATCAGGACATCCAGCCGCTCGGACTTCGGGAAAATGAGCTCGACGACCTCGTCGCTTTCATGGCCTCGCTCACCAGCGACGTCTACCAAGCGCAAGGAGCGCAAGAGCTCGCGCGCCAGCGAGCGTTGGCGAGAGCGAATCGCCCGTTCCGCGACACGCGGCGCGCATTTGGTCCGAAGCCGTCGAGAACCGACGCGGGCACGCCCTAGTAGATCTGCCCGGAAATTCGTTGCGTGTTGTTGAGCGATGAATGTCAGGGGCGGGTTGTAGATTGTCCCGTGATTCGGATCGAAGGCAGGACGGTCAGCTTCAGGAGCCCCAGGCTGAAGCCTGGGGCTAGAAGGGCACCAAGCCTCCTTCGGAGGCTCGAGCGCGTTCTGATCGCGGGGGCGGTGGATGGGTGAAAGAACGCGTGTCGAGCTGTACGTCCATCTCGTGTGGGGGACTTTTCGGCGTCGGCCGTTGATCTCCGCCGATCTCGAGGCAGACCTTTTCAGGGTCGTCACTGCCAAGAGTCTCGAGTTGATTGCGTGCCCTGCGCCATTGGCGGTACCGAGGATCACCTCCATCTGCTGACGCGGCTTCACCCTTCGACGCCCGTGGCTCGCCTCGTCGCAGAGGTCAAGGGAGCCTCGTCTCATCTCCTGACTCATCGGTTGGCCCCAGGCTTCAGCCTGGGGCTCCTGAAGGCGACAATCCCGACTTCGATCCGAATCACGGAACAGTCTACAACCCACTCCTGAGATCCATCGCCAACCAACACGGAGCGTATTTACGATTACGTGTACCAGTTTCGAGCTCCGGGACCCTGATGGTCTGCAAAAGCACGGCGCTACCGAGACCATTCGCCGCACCCGGTCTGTCCGCACTCACTGGCCCTTCGTCGCCAGGGAGCTGCTTCCGGTCGGATCGCCGCTCGCTCGGCACGTCGCCTTCCATACTCTAGGCAACCAGGAGGGGGACGATCATGCGCAAGGTGAGATACGGAAGGCGGGCTGCAGGAGGGGCTTCGCTCGTTCGCCTCGTCCGGCCCTCGAGCGAGCACGCTGATCATTCACCGACAGGGGTGTCGCAAAACCGGGCAGTTTTCGCGGCGGACTCTTCTTCGCGACACTCCAGCCAAGGCACGTCCCGAACCGGCACGGACCGTGAAAGGCCCCGTTGCTGGGGTCGATCGATCTTTGTGGAGGCGAGATGAAGCGGCGGATGTTCTTGAAGGGGGCGGCTGCTGCAGGCGCCGCCGTCGGAATCGGGTTCGACATGTCTCGCGCGCGCGCGGAGATGCGGCAGTTCAAGATCGCGCGCACCACCGAGACCCGAAGCATCTGCCCGTACTGCGCGGTGGCCTGCGGCGTCATCATCCACACGCTGGGCGACAAGGCGAAGAACGTCCGCCCCACGGTCGTGCATGTCGAAGGCGATCCGGATGCCCCCACCAACCGCGGCACGCTCTGCCCGAAAGGCGCGACGCTCAAGTACGACATCGACAACCCCAACCGCATTCTCACGCCCAAGGTGCGGCGGCCGGGCTCCGATCACTGGGAGGAGATCTCCTGGGACGAGGCCGTCCAGGGGATCGCGCGGCACATCAAGTCCACGCGCGACCGGACCTTCGTCGCCAAGAACGCGAAAGGCCAGACGGTGAACCGCACACCGGGCCTCGCGGTGGTCGGCGGGTGCACCGACACCAACGAGTTCAACTTCCTCCAATGGAAGTTCATCAGCGCGCTCGGGGTCGCCTACCGGGACAGCCAGGCAAGGGTTTGACACGGTCCCACGGTGGCCAGTCTGGCCGCCACGTTCGGGCGAGGCGCGATGACCAACGGCTGGGTCGACATCAAGAACGCCGACGTCATCCTGGTGATGGGCGGGAATCCCGCCGAGAACCATCCTTGCGGATTCAAGTGGACGGTGGAGGCGAAGCGGACTCGCAACGCGAAGCTGGTGGTGGTGGATCCGCGATTCACCCGCACGGCATCGGTCGCGGATGTCTACGCGCCGATCCGGCCGGGAACGGACATCGCCTTCCTCAACGGCCTCATCCGCTACGCGCTCCAGACCGGCCGCTACCACGAGGAGTACGTCCGCATCCATACTTCCGGCCCGTACATCGTCGGCGACAAGTACGCCTTCGAGGACGGCCTCTTCTCGGGATTCGATCCAGCGCAGGCGGAGTACGACAAGTCGGCCTGGGCTTATCGCGCCGATCCGAAGACCAAGGCCTACCAGGTCGATCCGACCATGAAGCACCCCCGCTGCACCCTGCAGCTGCTCAAGAAGCACGTCGAGCGGTACACGCCGGAGATGGTGGAAAGGATCTGCGGCACTCCGAAAGACCAGTTCCTCAAGGTCGCCGAAGTGGTCACCTCGACCGGGAACGCGCAGCGGGTGGGCACCATCACCTACGCGCTGGGCTGGACACAGCATTCGGTCGGCGTTCAGATGATCCGCGCCGCGGCCACACTGCAGCTCTTGCTGGGCAACGTCGGCCGGCCGGGCGGCGGCGTGAACGCGATGCGCGGCCATTCCAACATCCAGGGTTCGACCGACCTCGCCGGCGTGTTCGACAATCTGACCGGCTACCTGGCGACGCCCCGCGGCGAGTTGACTGATCTGAAGACCTACCTCAAAGCCGAGACGCCGACGACCCTCAATGGAGCGCCGTGGCCGACCATGAACTACTGGTCGAACTATCCGAAGTTCATGGTGAGCTTGCTCAAGGAGCTCTACGGAGACGCAGCCACCAAGGAGAACGACTGGGGCTATCAGTGGCTGGCGAAGGTCGATGGCAACTATTCCTGGCTCTACATCTATGACGACATGTATCGGGGCAGCTCGCAGCGGGCGGGCGGCACCGAGCCTGGTCCGGAAGGCCTCCTCACTTTCGGTTTCAACCCCGTAGGCGTCGGCCCCAATACCTCGAAGATCATCAACGCGCTGTCGAAGTTGAAGTTCCTGGTGGTCGGCGACAACTACCAGATCGAGACGGCGACCTTCTGGAAGGCGCCCAAGGAGTACGGCGGGCCCGACTCCTCGCAGATCAAGACCGAGGTGTTCCAGCTTCCCTGCTCCGGCTTCGCCGAGACGGACGGCAGCTTCACCAACTCTGCCCGCTGGCTGCAATGGAAGTGGAAGGCGCTCGATCCTCCGGGGCAGGCGAAGACGGACCAGGAAGTCCTCGCGCGCATCTTCCTGGCGGTCCGCGATCTCTATCGGAAGGAAGGCGGCGCGCTGCCCGAGCAGGTGCTGAACGTCTCCTGGAACTACACCGACCCGGTCAATCCTGACCTGGGCGAGGTGCTCAAGGAGATCAACGGCAAGGCCGTCACCGACCTGAAGGACAAGGACGGCAAGGTGATCAAGCGCGCCGGCCAGCAGCTCGACGGCTTCTCGCAACTACAAGACGACGGCTCGACGAGCTGCGGCTGCTGGATCCATTCGGGCGTCTACACCGAGGCGGGCAACAACGCCGCGCGCAGAGGCACGCAGGATCCCACGGGCCTGGGCATGCATCCCGACTGGGCCTTCTCCTGGCCGGCGAACCGGCGCATCCTCTACAACCGCGCCTCGGCGGATGCGCAGGGCAGGCCGTGGGACCCGACCCGCCCAGGTATCGCCTGGAACGGGAAGCTCTGGGTCGGCGACGTGCCCGACATCCTGCCCAACTCGCCGCCGGGCCAGTACGGCGCGTTCATCATGAATCCCGAAGGCGTCGGACGCCTCTTCACGCCCTCGCTGAACGACGGGCCCTTCGCCGAGCACTACGAGGCGACCGAGGCAGCGATCGAGAATCCGCTCCACCCGAAGGTCACCTCGAGCCCGGTGACCGTCCGGTTCCATTCCAACAAGGACGTCTACGGCACGCGCGATCAATTCCCCGTGGTCTGTACCACCTATCGCTTGACCGAGATGTACCATTACTGGACCCACCACACGAACGAGCTGAATCAATTGCAGCCCGGGTTTTTCATCGAGATCCCGGAAGAGCTCGCTCGGGAAAAAGGGATCACCAACGGCTCGCGGGCGAGGGTCACCTCGGCGCGCGGCTCCATCGAGGGAGTCGCCATGGTGACCAGGCGCCTCCGGCAGCTGACTATCGACGGCAAACGGGTGTGGCACATCGGATTCCCGCTGCACTGGGGCTACGAAGGCGATCCGAAGCACGTCGGGCCGCTCGCCAACTTCCTCACGCCCTCGGCGATGGATCCGAACACCTGGACGCCTGAGTTCAAGACCTTCCTCGTCCGGCTCGAGAAAGCGTCATGACCGCCGACGGGCTGGAGATCCGGCAGTCGTCCGCCAGCGTCTGGGGCTCGGCGACGGAGCTTCGCAACCTCAAGGTGGTCTCGAAGCTCATCGACACCACCACCTGCATCGGCTGCAAGGCGTGCGAGGTGGCCTGCCAGGAGTGGAACGATCTGCACATCGTGCCCACCACTCAGACGGGCACTTACCAGACGATGCCGAGCCTCGACGCGAACTACTGGAACCTGATCAAGTTCCGCGAGGTCGAGGAGAGCGGCTTCTTCGCCTGGCTCTTGCGCAAGGATGGCTGCATGCACTGCGCCGATCCGGGCTGCCTCAAGGCCTGCCCGGCGCCCGGCGCGATCGTGCAGTACCAGAACGGCATCGTCGACGTGAATCCGGAAGCGTGCATCGGCTGCAAGATGTGCGAGACCGGCTGTCCCTTCGACATCCCGCGCTACTCGGCGAAGACCGACAAGATGGCGAAGTGCACCTTGTGCGTCGACCGCGTGCAGGTCGGCCTGGAGCCTGCCTGCGTCAAGGCCTGCCCAACCGGTTGCCTTGAGTTCGGCGACAAGGCGGAGCTGGTGGCGGTCGCCAAGGCGCGCGTCGAGCAGCTCAAGCAGAACGGCTTCACCCAGGCGGCGCTCTACGATCCGCCGGGCGTGGGCGGGACGACCGTGATCACGGTGCTCGCGCACGGCGATCATCCCGAGTGGTACGGCCTGCCGAAGGACCCTCAGGTGCCCGTCGCGGTGAGCCTCTGGAAGAACGTCGCCCGGCCGCTGGCGGCGCTTGCCATCGCCGGCTCCTTTTTCGCCATGGTGGCGCACTACCTCTCTTTTGGCCCGAAGACGCCGAAGGAAGGCGCGGAGAAGCCGAAAGGAGACAAGCCGGCATGAGATCGATCCCGGTTGCGGATCAGAGAAGCGGGAGCGGCATGGGCGACGCCGCGATGGCGCGCGCCCGCAGCACCGAGGACGTGGTGGTGGGCGACGAGATCGTCCGCGAACGGCTCTCGGCGCGCGTGGTGCATTGGATCGTGGCGCTGACCTTCTTCGTCTGCCTCTTCACCGGGTTGCCCATCTGGACGCCTTATCTCGGCTTCCTCGCGCATTTGTTCGGCGGCTTGCACGTCTGCCGCATCCTCCACCCTTGGGCGGGCGTCGCCTTCGCGGTCGCCTCGGTCTTCATGTTCGTGCAGTGGGTTTCGCAGATGAAGCTCACCAAGGCCGATCGCGAATTCATCACGCCCAAGGGCATGCTTCGATACTTCCAGTACCGCAACGAAGACGCCGACGTCGGCAAGTACAACGGCGGCCAGAAGCTGCTCTTCTGGGCCGCGGCGCTGGGCACGGTTGGACTGCTCATCACCGGCCTGGTGATCTGGTTTCCGCTCGAGTTCCCCCAGTGGGTGCGGGAAGCGAGCTACCTCTTGCACGACGCCGCCTTCAGCCTCTTCTTCGCGATGATCATCGGCCACATCTACCTGGGGACCGCCGCCGAGCCGGGCACCTTCCGCTCGATGATCCGCGGGACGGTGACGAAGAGCTGGGCGCGCCTGCACCACCCGCGCTGGTACCGCGAAGTCACCGGCGAGAAGGCGGGGGGCTGAGTAAATGTGGATCGTCCGTCTCGCCCTTCGCCGGCCGTACACCTTCATCGTCCTGGCGATGCTCATCGTCCTGATGGGCGTGACGACCGTCCTGCGCATGCCGGCCGACATGTTCCCGCAGATCAACATCCCCGTCGTCGCCGCCATCTGGTCGTATACAGGCCTTCCTCCGCTGGAGATGGAAGGCCGCATCACTTCGCAATTCGAGCGCGCCGCGACGACGACCGTGAGCGGGATCGAGCACATCGAGAGCCAGTCGCTCGCCGGCGTGGCCGTGGTGAAGGTCTACATGCAGCCCGGCACCTCGATGGCATCCGCGGTCGCGCAGGTCTCGGCCGTCTCGCAGCCCATCCTCCGGCAATTGCCGCCGGGCGCGATTCCGCCGCTGGTCATGGCGTACAGCGCCTCCAACGTGCCGATCCTCCAGCTCGGCTTGTCGAGCCCCACCCTCAGCGAGCAGGAGATCTTCGACCTCGGGACGAACTTCCTGCGGACCGGCCTGGCGACCGTGCAGGGGGCGCAACTCCCCTTGCCCGTCGGAGGCAAGGTGCGCGAGATCGTCGTCGACCTCGATCCGCAGAAGCTCTTCGCCTGGGGGCTTTCCCCGGCGGACATCTCCACGGCGGTGAACACGCAGAACGTCATCCTGCCCAGCGGGACGGCGAAGATGGGAGCGCTGGAGTACCCGATCGTCTTCAACGGAAGCCCATCGGTCGTCGACGGCCTCAACTACCTTCCCCTCAAGAAGATCAACGGATCGATCGTCCACCTGCGCGACGTGGCGCACGTGCGCGACGGCTACATGCCGCAGACGAGCCTGGTCCTGACCAACGGGATGCGCGGCGCGCTGCAACCCATCCTCAGCGCCGAGGGGGCCAGCACGCTGAGCGTCGTTGCGGGGGTGCGCGCGGCGCTGCCGCAAGTGCAGGCGACCTTGCCGCCGCAGCTCGAGGTCAAGCCTCTCTTCGACCAGTCGATCTTCGTCAAGGGAGCCATCACCGGAGTGGTGCGCGAGGCCATCATCGCCGCCGGGCTCACCGGCATCATGATGCTGCTCTTCCTCGGGAGCTGGCGCTCGACGGTGATCGTGCTGATCTCGATCCCGCTCTCGCTGCTGGTCTCGATCATCGCGCTCGACCAACTGGGACAGACGCTCAATTCGATGACGCTGGGCGGGATGGCGCTCGCCGTCGGCATCCTGGTCGACGATGCCACCGTCACCCTGGAGAACTACCATCTGCAGCGCAGCATGAAGAAACCGCTCGGCCGGGCCATCCTCGACGGCGCAGCCGAGATCGCCGTGCCGACGCTGGTGTCGACGCTCTGCATCTGCATCGTCTTCATTCCGGTGACGCTCATCTCCGGCGCGGCGCGCTCGCTCTTCATCCCGCTGGCGATGGCGGTTGTCTTCGCCATGCTCACCTCGTATTTCCTCTCGCGCACGCTGGTTCCCACGCTCATCCGCTACCTGCTGGGAAAGGAAGAGCATGGCGGCAGCCGCGGTCCGATCGCCTGGTTGAGCGCCCGCGTCGAGCGAGGCTTCGAGCGGATGCGCGGCGCCTACGGCCGCGCGCTCCAGGGCGCCCTCCACCATCGCAAGGTCTTCATCGTCGCCTTCGCCGCCTTCGTGATCGTCTCGCTCTGCTTCGTTCCCCTGCTCGGGCGGGACTTCTTCCCCACCGTCGACGCCGGCCAGATGCGGCTCCACGTGCGCGCGGCCCCCGGGACACGGCTCGAGGAAACGCAGCGCCTGTTCGGAGCGGTGGAGGAGCGCGTTCGCAAGATCGTCCCGGCCGACGAGCTGGACGTGATCATCGACAACATCGGCGTCCCGGTCAGCGGGATCAACCTGACGCTCGGCGATCCGTCGATGATCTCCAGCGCGGATGGCGAGATGTTGATCTCGCTGAAGGCCAAGCACCATCCCACCGCCGAGTACGTGCGCGCGCTGCGCCATGACTTCAGCTCGGCCTTCCCGCA
>VBLC01000050.1 GCA_005879315.1 Deltaproteobacteria bacterium
CATGTAGGCGAGAAGGCTCTGGCTCTCCTTGTCGAGGATCTCCGCATAGCTGAGCGACCGGCCCCAGTACGAGCCATAGATGGCGTTGTATTCAGCGGTCCACTCGGCAGGAGTGGAGACGTTGTAGAAAAGATTCGTCGGCCGCCGCGGGAGGAAGAGAATCGCGGGCTGGATGGCGCTGCGGATCCCGACGTTGGGCGCCGGATTGCCCCAGCCGGGTTTCGAGCTGTCGCTCACCATGTATTTGACCCCGGCATCCCTCGCCGCCAGAAGGACGTTGGCGTTCGAGAGGCCCGACATCTCCGGAGTGATCACATTCGCCGCGCTGAAATTCTTGAACGCCTGCCCTCTGGCGAACTGGTTGTTCTTGTCGAGCTCCGCGAAGGCGGCCGCATAGTCGGCGCCGTCGAGAAAGGCATGGTCGAAAGTATTGTTGATGAAGGAATAGTCGCCGTTGAATGTCGCAGCCGTGGTGGTGAGGGTATCGAGAGCGCTGCTGCCCGCGCCGTTGAAGGCGAGCGCGAACCGGAAGCCCGGGTTGCCGTTGACGGTCTGCTGCGTGGTCTGCCAGGTGTGCGCCGCCGTCAGGTCGGCGGAGCTCGAGCGATAGTTGCCGCCGCCATAGATGTCGTCGGTCGAGTAGAAGTAATCGACCTGCGGCGTCAGATAAGAGCGGAACTCGCCGAGATAGATGCCTTTGGTCAGCCACTCGATGAATCCATGGGCCAGCACCAGCTCGTGCAGCAAATACGGGTTCGAATCGAAAGTGATGGCCATCGTCTCGCGCCCATCCGAGGTCACGCGCGTGGAGACGAGCGCGTTGCCGGCGCTATCGACAAGCAGCGGCGTGACGCTCGCGTCCGACGGCGTCGCCAGATACGTCCACGCCATCGAGATACCGAGGGGGTTCGCAGCATTGATCGAAGCGAAAGCAGTCTTTCCCGCGGAAGTCAGCGTTGCATTGATCGGGTTCGCGCTGGTGTCGACGCCGGCGGAGGGCCAATTCAAACCCTGGTCGGGGGTCGGATAGACGTACCAGGAGATCTCGCGGACGTGAAAGGCGCTCTCGTAGCTGCGGAGCGTCTGCCATTCGGTCGCATTGAGCCCCGAAAGCCAGGTCGCGCCACCGTCCGGCGAATACGCGAGATTGCCGGTGGTGAGAACGATGCCCTGATAATTTCCCGCGCATCCATTGGCGAGCTTGTCCGAGCTGAGGAGCCCGGGGTTCTGGGACGCGATCCAGACTGCGAATGGAACGCCGTGATAGCCCAGGGCCGTCTCGATCGCCTGCAGATCCGCTTCCTTTCCGTCGGCGGAGAGCACCAGCACTTTCATCGCCAGGCTGTAGCTCGCGCAGCCGAGCAAGGCCGCGCGGCGCCAGACCTCGGCTGCAGGCGCCGGCGGCGGAGCGGTCGGCCCGAGCGGCAGCGAGCGAATCACTGGAGGCGCAGGCGGCGCCAGCGCGAGCTTTTGCCAACTGTTCGAAGACTCCCCGCACGCGGCAAGAATTGCAAAGGCGGACATCACCGCGTTCCACTTGCCCATCACCGTTGTCTCCCTCATTGCACCGGCAGGGTTACCGTCCCCCCGGCCGTCACGTGGACCGGCGTGATGCATTTGCCGGCATAATTCTCCGAGCCGGTGGTGCAGACGCCGCTCACCGCGAACTGCACGTCCACCGGACTGCTGAAGCTCACGCTCACTCCAGGCGTCAGCGTCGCCGTCAGGCCGGAAGCATTGCGCGCCATCGTGCTCGCGATGCGCGCGCCGGCCACCTGCATGTCCGGACTCATCACCGGCAGCGTCGATGACTTACGGAACTTCTGGAACGTCAGGTCGAGCAGATCGCCCAGCAGAGTATGGACTCCGTCGTACGCTCGCAGGTTCGGCTGGTGATACATGTGCGGATCGATCTCGCCCTCCAGCATGTAGAGGAGGACGTTCTGGCTCTCCTTGTCGAGGACCTCCGCATAGGAGAGCGCTCGACCCCAATAGGTGGCGTAGAGAGAGTTGTACTCGGCCGTCCATTCGTCCGGCGTCGAGACGTTGTAGAAGAGGTTCGTCGGCCGCCGGGGGATGATGAGGATCGACGGCTCGATGCTGCTGTAGATCCCGATGTTGGGCGCCGGATTGCTCCAGCCTGGCTGTGAGGTGTCGCTCACCGTGTACTTGACCCCGGTATCCCTCATCGCTGCCAGGGCGTTCGGATTCGTGAGGCCCGAGACGTCGGGTGAGATGAAATTTGCCGTGGTGAAGTTCTGGAACTGGCCGATCGCGAACTGGTTGTTCTGGTCGATCTGCGAAAAGGCAAAGGCGTAGTCAGCGTTGTCCAGGTTTTGGTGATCCCAGGTATGGTTGAGGAAGAGATAGTCGGCGTTGGTCGCGAGCACGGCACTCGTGAGCGGATCGTCCCCGCTCGTATCCGCGCCAATGGCATTGAAGGCCATCGCGAGCCGGAAGCCCGAGTTGCCCGGGTTCGCCTGCTGGCCGACCTGCCAGGAGTGCGCGGCGTTGTAATCGTCGGCGGTGATGCGGTAGACGCCGCCGGTGAACATGTCGTCATCGATGAAGAGGTCGTCCGACTGCGGCGTGAGATAGGCGCGGAATTCACCCAGGTAGATTCCGGTCGTCAGCCACTCGACAAGCCCATGGGCGAGCACGAGGTCGTGCACCAGGTTCGGATTCGAGTCGAAGGTGAGCGCCATCGTCTCGCGCCCATCTGAGGTCAGCCTGCGGGAGACGAGAGCGTGGTTGTCTTTGTCGACGAGCAGCGGCGTGACGTTCGGATCCGAAGGGGTCGTCAGATACGCCCACGCCTGCGAGATGGTGATCGGGTTCGCGCTGTTGACGTAGGGGAAGACGGTCTTGCCCGCCGCAGTCAGCGTCCCATCGATGGGAGAGGTGGTGGTGTCGACCGATGCGGACGCAGGATTCAATCCCTGGTCGGCGCTCGGATTCACGTACCAGGAGATCTCGCGGACGTGAAAGCTCGCCTCATAGTTGCGCAGCGCCTGCCACTCCGCGCTGGTGAGCGCGGAGCGGAACGAAGCGCCGCCGTCGGTCGAGTAGAGGAGCCCGCCGGTGGTCAGGATGATGCCCTGGTACTTCCCCGCGCAGCCCGCCGAGAGCTTGTCGGCGGTGAGGAGCCCGGGATTTTGCGCGGCGGTCCAGGTCGAGAACGGAATGGTGTGATAGCCCAGCGCCTGCTGGATCGCGGGCAGATCGTTTTCCTTTCCGTCGGTGGCGATGACCAGCACCTGCATTCCAAGGGAATAGCTGCTGCAGCCGGGCGGAGGAGTCGCAAGGGCCGTAGCCCTCGAGGGACGCTCGAGCGCCGTCGGATGGGCCAGGGCAGGAGCGCCGGGCGGACCCAGCCACTGCGATCGGATGACCGGCGGCGCGACTGGCCCGAGCGTGAGGTTCTCCACTGGCAGACCCAGACAGGCGGGCCCGGCGCAGACCTGGAGCAAGTCGAGAAAGATCGGCCCGTCCAACTCGTGGTTGCTGCTCGATCCGGGTGAGCCGCACCCGGTGAGGATTGCGGCGATGACGAGGATGGGGGCCTCGCGGCGAATCATGGCGCTTCTCATTGCAGCGGCATCGTCACCGTCTGGCCGGCGGCGACGTCGACGATGGTGATGCATCTGTTGGCATAGATCTCGGAATCGACCGTGCAGACGCCGCTGACGACGAATTCGACGGTGACGGGACTGGTAAAGCTGACGCTCACGCCGGGCGTGAGCGTGGCGGTGAGCCCGGAGGCATTGCGCGCCATGGTGTTCCCGACGCGCCAGCCGGAGTCGTCCATGTTCGGGCTGAGGACGGGCAGCGTCAAATACTTGCGAAACTTCCGGAACGCCGCGTCGTGCAGATCCCCGATGAGCGTGTGCGTGCCGTCATACGCGCGCAGATTGGGCTGGTGATACATCTGCGCGTCGAGGTCGCCCCTCAACATGTAGATGAAGAGCATCTGGCTTTCTTTGTCGAGCACCTCGCTGTAGCTGAGGTTGCGGCCCCAGAACTTGTTGTAGAAGGAGTTGTATTCGGCGACCCATTCCGAGGGTGCGGTGACGTTGTAGTAGAGGTTCGTCGGCCGGCGCGGAAGGAAGAGGATGCCCGGCTGGATGGTGCTGTAGAGGCCGATGTTCGGCGCCGGATTGCCCCAGCTCGGTTGGCCCTGACCCGATTCCTTCGAGGTGTCGCTCACCATGAATTGCACGCCGTCGTCCGAGGCGGCCTGGAGGACGTCCGGATTGGTGAGGCCCGAGACGTCGGGCGAGACCAGATTCGAGACGCTATAGGCGGTGAATGCGTCGGCGACGGCGAGCTGGTTGTCCTGATCGAACTCGGCGTACGCGGCGTCATAGCCCATGCTGTCGAGGTTCTCGTGATCCCAGGTGTGGTCGATGAAGGAATAGTTCGCCTGCAGCGCCGTCACCGTGTCGGTGAGTGGATCGCCGCTGCTCGCGCCCACACCGTTGAAAACGAGCGCGAGACGGAACGCCGAGTTGCCGGCCTGCGCCTGTGTCGCGCTCTGCCAGGAGTCGGTCGCCCTGAAATCCACGTCGGTGATGCGATAGACGCCGCCGCCGTAGATGTCGTCGTCGATGAAGAGGTCGTCGACCTGCGGCGTGAGATACGTGCGGAATTCACCGAGGTAGATGCCGTTGGTCACCCACTCGACCAGCCCGTGCGCCAGCAAAAGGTCGTGGATCAGATTGGGGTTCGAGTCGAAGGTGAGAGCCATCGTCTCGCGGCCGTCGGCGGTCACGCGCGTCGAGATGAGCGAATGGTTCCCGCTGTCGACGAGGAGCGGCGTGACCTTCGGGTCCGAAGGCGTGGACAGATAAGTCCACGCCATCGAGATGGGGATCGAATTCGCCGTGTTGATGTACGGGAAGACGTTGCGGCCCGCCGCCGTCAGCGTCGCGTTGATCGGCGTCTTGCTGGTGTCGACCGCGGAGGAGGGCGGATTGAGCCCTTGATCTGCGCCCGGATAGACGTACCAGGAGATCTCGCGGGCGTGGAAGCTCGCCTCGTAGCTGCGCAGCGTCAGCCATTCGGTGTTGGTCAGCGCCGAACGCCAGGTCGCGCCGCCGTCCGGCGAATAGGTGAGCGCGCCAGTGGTAAGGATGACGCCCTGGTATTTTCCCGCGCATCCGCTGGCGAGCTTGTCGGCGGTGAGGGCGCCTGGATTTTGCGTGGCGATCCAGACCGAGTACGGGATGGTGTGGTAGCCGAGGGCGTCCTTGATGGCCGGCAGGTCGACTTCGTTTCCGTTGGTCGAGATCACCAGCACTTGCATCCCGACCGTGTAGCTGGTGCAGGCGGAAGTCGCGGCCGAAGGCGTAGGCGGCGCGCGCGTCGGTCCGAGCGGCTGCGACTGGATCAGGGGAGGTGCGGGTGGCGCCAGTGTCATTTCACGCGCGGCATGGGCAACCAGTGCAGTCGGAGCGTCCGTCGGGAGAGGCGGCGGATCGATCGGTCCCAGCGGCAACGAAACGATGTCCGGAGGTGCGGGCGGACCCAGCCGGAGCGTCTCCAGGAGCTTGCCGACACAAATGGGGCCGATGCAGATGCCGCTCGTATCGAGAATGATGATGTCGTGCTGGCGACCGTTGTCGTTGACGTGTCTCGAGGGCGGCGACGACTCGCCGCATCCGAGGAGGAGGGCCACTGCGATCGCAAAGGGGAATCTGGCGGTCACGAACAACTCCTGCGTGATCCCCTCCGCGAGGTCCTCAGTGGTTGACAAAAATGACCGTCTGGCCAGCGCCGACGCTCACGTTGGTGATGCATTTCCCCGCGTACATCTCGGAGGTGCTGGTGCAGAGGCCGCTGACCGCGAACTGCACGGCCACCGGGCTGCTGAAGCTGACGCTCACGCCTGGCGTGATGGTGGCGGTGAGTCCGGCCTTGTTCCGGGCCATGGTGTTGGCCATCCGCGCGCCCGCCACGTGCTCGTCCGGGCTCATGATGGGAAGCGTCGAGTACCGACGGAACTTCTGGAAAGCGGTGTCGAGGAGATCGCCGAGCAGGGTGTGGACCCCGTCGTACGCCCGGGTGTTGGGCTGGTGGTACATCGTCGGATCGATGTTCCCCTGCAGCAGGTAGATGAGGAGGTTCTGGCTTTCTTTGTCGAGGACCTCGTTGTAGGCGAGCGCGCGTCCCCAGAAGGTCGTGTAGAAGGAGTTGTACTCGGCGGTCCATTCGTCCGGCGTCGACACGTTGTAGAAGAGGTTGGTCGGCTTGCGCGGGAGGATGAAGATGCCCGGCTGGAGCGCGCTGTAGATGCCGATGTTCGGCGCCGGGTTGTCCCAGCCCGCCCGCGACGTGTCGCTGATGGTGAAGCGGATGCCCAGGTCCCAGGCCGCCTGGAGCACCGCGGCGTTGTTGAGGCCCGACACGTCCGGGGTCACCAGGTTCTGCGGGAAGAAGTTCTTGAACCCCCTCGCCTGAGCGAGCTTGATGTTCTGGTCGAACTCGGCGAACGCGGTTGGGTAGTCCATCAGGTCGAGGTTCTCGTGATCCCAGGTGTGGCTGATCCACTGGAAGTCGCCGCTGTTGGTGATGGCGGCGATGGTCAGCGAGTCGGTGTCGCTGGCGCCGAATCCGTTGAACGCCCAGGCGATGCGGAAATCCGGGTTCCCCGCCGTGAGCTTCGCTCCGGCCTGCCAGGTGCGGGTGGCGTTGAAGTCGTCCCCCGTCATGCGGAACACGCCGCCGGTGTACATGTCGTCATCGATGAAGAGGTCGTCGTTCTGCGCCTCGGTGTACGCCCGAAACTCGCCGAGATAGAGGCCCTTGGTCACCCACTCCAAAAGCCCGTGGGCGAGCACCAGGTCGTGGATGAGGAAGGGATTCGAGTCGAAGGTCAGGGCCATCGTCTCCCGGCTGTCGGCATTCACCCGGGTCGAGATGAGCGCGTGCCCGGCCGCGTCCACCAGGAGCGGCGTGACCGTCGGATCCGCCGGCGTGGTGAGATAGGTCCACGCCATCGAGATCGTCACCGGGTTCGCGGCGTTCACGTAGGGGAAGACCTTCACGCCCGCTGCGGTCAGGGTGGCGTCAATCGGCGTGATGCTGGTGTCCACTCCCGACGTCGTGGGGTTGAGGCCCTGGTCGGCGCCGGGGAAGACGTACCAGGAAATCTCCCGAACCTTGAAGCTGGCCTCGTAGCTACGCAGCGCCAGCCATTCCGCCGGCGTCAGCGCCGACACGTAGGTCACGCCGCCGTCCGGCGAGTAAGTCAGGCTTCCCGTCGCCAGGATGATGCCCTGGTACTTGCCGTCACAGCCCGTGGCGAGCTTGTCGGCGGTGAGCATTGCGGGGTTCTGGGTGGCGACCCAGGTGGTAAAGGGCACCGTGTGATAGCCGAGCGCCTGCTGGATGGCCTGCAGCGACGGCTCGCTGCCGGTGGCCGAGATCACCAGCACGTTCATGGCCACCGTGGTGACGGCGCAGATGTTCGGCAGCGGCACGGGGAGGGGAGGCGCAGGGACGGGGCCGAGAGGCGAGGTAGGAATGACCGGAGGAGCAACCGGGCCGAGGGTGAGGGTCTCGAGGTTTCCCCCGGCGCACACGGGCCCGACGCAGGTGCTGAGGGGCCCGACCGTGAGCTGGTTGCTCCGCGTCGCCGTCTGGTTCGAGCCGGACGCGCGCTCGCAGGCGCAAAGCACGGCAACTGCTGCAATCGCCAAGATGACTCTAGGTGCTTTCACGAAAGGACTCCTTGTTGGGCGAGAGAATTGGTTCGTGGACAAAAGGCGCTCCTCATTGGACGGGCAGTGTCAACGTCCCGCCCGCAGGCAGGTACAGACTGGAGATGCAGCGTCCGGCATAGCGCTCGGCGGTGAGGTTGCAGACACCGCTGGCGTTGAACCAGACCTCGTTCGGCGTGGTGAATCTGGCGCTGGTGCCGTTCACGATCGCGCCGGTGACGCCCGACCAGTTGCGGCCCATGGTGTCGGCCATGCGCGATCCGATGTCTTCCAGCCGCAGGCTCTTGATCGGCAGCGTCGAATACCTCCGGAACTTGGCGAAGGCCATGTCGAGCAGATCGCCGAACAGCGAATGCGTGCCGTCGTACGCGCGCAGATTCGTCTGGTGATACATGTGCGGGTCGAGATCGCCCTGCAGCATGTAGACGAGGAGGTTCTGGCTCTCTTTGTCGAGGATCTCCTGATAGGTCAGATTCCGGCCCCAGAACGTGGCGTAGATGGCGTTGTATTCGGCCGTCCATTCGTCCGGCGTCGAGACGTTGTAGAAGAGGTTGGTGGGGTGTCGAGGCGCGAAGAGGATCATCGGCTGGATCGTGCTGTAGATCCCGATGTTCGGCGCCGGGTTGTTCCAGCCCGGGGTCCCCTTGCCCGACTCTTTCGAGGTGTCGCTGATCATGAAGCGGATGCCGTTGTCGAATGCCGCCGAGAGGGCAGCCGGGTTGGTGAGCCCGGAGACATCGGGGGTCACCAGGGACTGCGTGCTGTAATCGGGGATTCCCAGGCTCAATGCGAACTGGTTGTTGTTGTTGATCTCCGCGTAGGCCGTGTTGTAATCGACCGGAGGATCCAGGTTCGCGTGCGTATAGGTGTGGTTGCAGAAGAAGTAATCGCCCCAGGAATCCTTGACCGCCAAGGTAAGCGGATCATTCGCTCCGGCGAGGTCGCTCCCCTCGCCGTTGAAGGCGAGCAGGACCCTGAAGTCGGCATTGCCCGGTTGCGCCTGCTGCGCCATCCACCAGTTGTGGGACTTGTTGAAGTCGTCCGACGAGATGCGGAAGACGCCGCCGGCATAGGCGCTGGCGTTGTACATGTCGTCGTCGATGAAGAGGTCGTCGACCTGCGGCTGCAGGTACGAGCGGAACTCGCCCAGGTAGGCGCCCTTCGTCACCCATTCGATGAGGCCGTGCTGCAGCACCAGGTCATGGATGAGGTACGGGTTCGAGTCGAAGGTCATGGCCAATGTCTCGCGGCCGTCGGAGGTCAGGCGCTTGGAAACGAGCGCGTGGTTGCCGCTGTCGACGGCCAGCACCGTGACGTTGGGGTCCGAGGCCGTGGCCTGATACGTCCAGGCATTCTGGATGGGGATCGGATTCGACGCGTTGACGTAGGGGAAGACCGTCTGGCCCGCCGCCGTCAACGTCATGTTGATCGGGGTCGTCGTCGTATCCATGCCCGACGAAGGCGGATTGAGACCCTGATCCGCGCCCGGATAGACGTACCAGGAGATCTCGCGGACGTGGAAGTTGGCCTCATACGTCCGCAAAGTCATCCATTCCGTGCTGCTCAACGCCGACTTCCAGGTGACGCCGCCGTCGGGGGAATAGGCGAGCGCGCCGGTGGTGAGAATGACGCCTTGGTAATTTCCCGCGCAGCCGGTCGCGAGCTTGTCGGCGGTGAGCGCCCCTGGAGTCTGGGTCGCGATCCAGGTCGTGTACTGGATGGTATGGAAGCCGAGCGCCTGCTGGATGGCGCCGAGGTCCGCTTCCTTGCCGTCGGTGGAAATGACCAGCACCTGCATCCCCACCGACCAGTTGATGCAGCCCGGCGGCGGCGTCGTGGCCGCACTTGCGCCGGGCGTCGCGGCGAGGCGGAGCGAGCTCGAGGAGGAGCGCTTGAGCGCGACGCCCGGCGCCGGCAAGGGCAGCGGGAGGGGCGGCGGATCGACCGGTCCCAGCGGCTTCGTGGCAATGAACGGCGGGGCAGGTGGCGCCACGCCGGGGTTCGGCGCGCTGCAGCCCGGACCGACACAGGGTGGAGTGACGAGGGAGTGCTGATGGCCGGCGGGCACCGGAGCCTCCTCACTCGAGCTACCCGAGCCGCATCCGATGATGAGAGCTGCTGCGATCGCGATGAAGATTCTGGATGCCACGGCGAACTCCTTGGTTTTGCGAAAGCGGATTGCGGGTCCTCAGAAGTTGACGAAGGTGATCGGCTGGCCGGCGTCGACATGGACGTTGGTGATGCACTTGCCGGCGTATCGCTCGGAGCTGGAGGTGCAGAGGCCGGTGACGGCGAAGTCGACGGTCACGGAGCTGCTGAAGCTGACGCTGACTCCCGGGGTGACCTTCGCCACCAGCCCAGCGCCGTTGCGCGCCATGGTGTTCTGCATCCGCGCACCGATCTCGTGCTGGTGCGGGCTCATGATCGGGAGCGTCGAGTACTTGCGGAATTTCTTGAAAGCGACATCGAGCAGGTCGCCCAGGATCGTGTGCACGCCGTCGTAAGCCCTGGCGTTGGACTGGTGGTACATGGTCGGGTCGATGTTTCCCTGGAGCAGATAGACGAGGAGGTTCTGGCTCTCCTTGTCGAGGATCTCGGCGTAGCTGAGCGCCCGGCCCCAGTACTTGGTGTAGAGATAGTTGTACTCGGCCATCCACTCGGCCGGGGTCGAGACGTTGTAGAAGAGGTTGGTCGGCTTGCGGGGAACGAAGAACATCCCCGGCTGGACGTCGCTATAGATGCCGATGTTCGGCGCCGGGTTGTCCCAGCCGGCGCGCGAGGTGTCACTCAGCATGTAGCGCACGCCGCTGTCCCAAGCCGCGGACAGAACGTCGGCGTTGGTCAATCCCGAGATCTCGGGACTGACCAGATTGAGTGTGCTGTAGTTCGCGTATCCCTGGGCCTGCGCGAACTGGTTGTTCTGATCGAACTCGGCGAAGGCCTGGTCGTAGTTCATCGGGTCGAGGTTGGTGTGATCCCAGGTGTGGTTCAGCCAATTGAAGTCGCCGCTCCCCGCGGCGCAGGCGATGGTGAGCGGATCGGTGTCACTCGCGCCGAAGGCGTTGAACGCCCAGGCGAGCCGGAAGTTCGCGTTGCCCGCCTTCTGCTGCTGCCCGCTCTGCCAGGCGCGGGTGGCGTTGAAGTCCGCGTCCGTCATCCGATACGCGCCGCCGCCGTAGATGTCGTCGTCGATGAGGAGGTCGTCGAGCTGCGGCTCGGAATAGGCGCGGAACTCGCCGAGGTAGAGGCCCTTCGTCAGCCACTCGACCAGCCCGTGTTGCAGCTCGAGCCCGTGGATGAGCCAGGGGTTGGAGTCGAAGGTGAGGGCCAAGGTCTCGCGGCCGTCGGCGTTCACCCGCGTGCTGCCGAGCACATGACCTGCGCCATCGACGAGCAGCGGAGTGACGCTCGCGTCCGCCGCCTTGGTCAGGTACGTCCAGGCCATCGAGATGGTGACCGGATTCGCGGCGTTGATGTAGGGGAAGACCTTCTGGCCGGCGGCCGTCAGCGTCGCGTTGATCGGCGCTGCGCTGGTGTCCACCCCGGCGCTGGGCGGATTGAGCCCCTGGTCGCTGCCCGGATAGACGTACCAGGAGATCTCGCGGACCTTGAAGGCCGCCTCGTAGCTGCGGAGCGCCAGCCACTCGGTGGCGGTGAGGCCGGAGACGTAGGTCAAGCCGCCGTTGGGCGAGTAGGCCAGGTTGCCGGTCGAGAGGATGATTCCCTGATAGTTGCCATCGCAGTTGGTGGCGAGCTTATCGGCGGTGAGCATCCCCGGGTTCTTGGTCGCGATCCAGGTGGTGAACGGCACCGTGTGGAAGCCCAGCGCTTGCTGGATCGACTGCAGCGACGGCTCGGTGCCGTCGGCAGAGATGACCAGCACCTGCATCGCCACGGTGGTGACCGGGCAGAGGTTCGGGATGGTGATGGGGAGCGGAGGAGCTGGCGTCGGTCCAAGCGGGACGGTCGGCATCGTCGGCGGCGCGACGGGCCCGAGCGTGACCGAGTCGATCGACTGCCCCACGCAAACGGGACCCACGCAGGTAGGAGCCACGGGTAGGGGCAGGGGGGTGCCGAGTAGCGCGTGGCTGCTCGCGGGTTCGTTTGCCTCGGGTGGGCGCCCGCAGGCGACGAGGGCGATGATGGAGAGAGCGAAGGCGGATCGCGATGTGGTCACGTACGAACTCCTTGGCGCAAGAGAATGGGTTTTCCGTCCCCTGAAGCACGGCGGGCTTCTGGCCAGAGCGGCTGCAGCATGAAGGTGTCGCGCTCGAGCCGCTCCAGCTTCCGCGAGAGGATCGGCAGCCCCACCGCCCAGGCGATCAGCGCCGAGGCCGCGAATCCGAAGCCGTACCATCCGGGGCCGAGCCGCTGGGTGAGGAGCGTGAGAGCGAGATTTCCGGCGGCGAAGATGGCGCTGAGGATCAACGCCGTCTTTCGCTGATCGAGATAGAAGAGGACGTTGAGGACCGCGAGGAACAACACCTGAAGGCTGACCGCCGCGACGTCGATGTAGAGGAGCCGCAGGTAGAGCGGCGAGATGCCCGCGGCGCGCAGCATGGCGGGACCGGCGGCGAAGACGACGACGAGCGCCACGCCTTGCACCTTGACGATCTCGATCAGTCCGCGACGGACGCAGTCGACCATGCCGCGCTTGATCTCCTCGAGCTGGTGGAGCGGCGCTCCCGCGCGCACCGATTCGAAGAAGCTCTGGCAGCGGTCGGCGAAGTCCGCCTCGAGCCGGAGGAAGAACGCGGCCATCGCCGGGATCGCCGAGAGGTAGGCGAAGAAGAGGGGCAGGTCGTAGATGACCGAGTAGCGCAGCGGCCCGACGACCTGCGCCGAGGTGCTCGGGTTGAGCCAGAAGACCGCCTTGTCCGCCCAGACGCCGAGGTAGAAGATGGCGCCCACCGCGGCGAGGTCGTAATGGGCCAGGCGCGGATCGAGGAAGTCGAAGTCGACTCGCTTCTCGCCGGGGAAGGCGCGCACGACCAGCGCGAGCATTCCGAAGAGGGCGGCGGCCTGTCCGAGCAAGAAGCCGGCGAGAAGCCCATCGAGCCCGAAGGGCCGCAGCGCCGCTGCCGCTCCGACGGAGACGAGGTACGCGGCGAGGAAAAGGCCGGCGACGGTCTTGTAGGCCTTGACGCCCGAGAGCAAGACGACCAGGACCCAGCCGTCGCAGAGCACGACGAAATTCGCGACCAGGAGCGCGCGGCAAGAGAGCGATTCATCGAAGGAGGGAAAGACGAGAAGCGAGGCGAGCACGCCGCTCACCAAGGTGGTGACCTGCAACGCGCCGAGAAGGTTGGGCAGGATGCGCTCGCGGCGCTCCTCGTAGATGCGGTCGGCGACGAACCGCGCGAAGAGCAGCTGCAGCGGACCGGTGAGGATGAGCGAGCAGGCCATCAGCCAGGTGATGGAGACGAGGAATTGCGTCACGCGGTAGGCCGGCTCGACCGCGCCTTTGGCGAGAAGGCCGATGGCGAGCACGCCGCCGATCGAGACGACCCACGGCCCGCTCGAGGCGAGGCCCGCGTAGCCGTAGGCGCCGAGCAGGCCGGTGTAGCTGTCGCGCGCGAGAAGCTTGCGCAGCTCGAAGCCTATGCCCGCCATGACGCCGCCTCCCGATAGATCTGCCGGTACGCTTCGATCATTTGCGGTTCGGTGTAGTGGGCCTCGACGCGGCGGATGGCCGCTCGTTGCGCGGTTCGCCACCGCGCCGGGTCGCGCAACAGCGCAAGCGCCGCTCGCGCGGCGGCACCCGAATCGGCGATCGACACGACGGCTCCCGCCGCTCCGAGCGCTCGATCTTCCGCCGTCCTGCCCTCGACCAGCTCGCGGCAGGCGCCCACGTCGGTGGTGAGCACCGGCAAGCCGCTGGCGAATGCTTCGAGCACGACCAGCGGCAGCGCCTCGCTGATGGAGGTCAGCACGAGCAGGCCGAGCCGATGGAGAATCTCCTCCGGCTTCTGGAAGCCGAGGAACTTGACGTTGCTCTCGAGGCCGAGGCTTGCGACCAGCTGCCGGCACTCGGCGGCGTAGGCCTCGTCCTCGGAAGTGGGACCGATGATCCAGCCCTCGACCTCGGGGCGCTCGGCGACGATCGCCTTCATCGCCCGGATGAAGGTCTTGACGTCCTTGATGGGAACCACGCGGCCGATGAAGCCGATCACCGGAGGCGGCGAGGGCGGCCGCAGCGCGCGCAGCTTGCGGAAGCGGTCGACTTCGACGCCGTTGGGGATGATGCGCGTGTGCGCCGGCTCGGCGCCGTCCTCGATCTGCCGTTTCCGGTTGCCGTTGTAGAGCGCGATGATCGGGTTGGCCGAGGAGTAGGCGATCTTGCCCAGACCCTGGAAGAGCTGCATCCAGAGGCGGCGGCCCACCGCCTCGCCTTCTGCGCCATCGCCGGGGAAGGAGTCGGCGCTGGCGAGGTCGATCATCCGCTCTTTGGTGTAGATGCCGTGCTCGGTGAGGACGAGCGGCCGCCCCTGCCGCTTCTGCAGCAGCGCGCCGAGCAGGCCGGCATAGCCGGTGGAGAGCGAGTGGTAGAAGCGGGCCGGGGGCAGCTGCGCCGCGATCTCCGCCACCGCGAAGAGCGGAAGGTGCGTGGCACGCATCGTCCAGAAGAAATCGGTGAACGAGGCCGCGGGGCAGTCCTGCCGGTAGCGCTCGCAGATGCGCTGCCAGGAAGCGTCGCCGCGGAGGAAGCTCTCGCGAGAGAGGACTTGCCCGAAGGTGGCCGCCATCTGCTCGAGCAGGGCCGAGTCGATGACGCAGTCCTTGCGGCGCGGCCTCTCCTCCCGCTCGAAGAGGTAGTGGCGCTCGAAGTGCACCACGTTGCGCGGCAGCTGGTAGGCCGGCGCCGAGTGGTCGGAGCGGCGGCCGCCGAGGAAGACGAGGGAGAACCGGAGCTCGGGCAGCGCCTCGATCAGATGATGCACCCAGGCCGAGACCCCGCCGCGCACGAACGGGTACGTGCCTTCCAGGAGCAGCGCCACGTCGGCCTCGCGGAGCGGCGCGGTCATGTCCAGTACCTCTGCAGCCGGTCGACGGTCTCGACGGCGAGAGCAGGTTGCGCGAGCCGTTGCTTGACCAGATCGAACCTCCGCCGGAGGAAGGCGGCCTCGGCGAGGTACGGCCGGAGCAGCACCGCGGGCATGCCTTGTTCCGCGGCGCGAGCGAGCTCGGCCTCCGCTTTGTCCGCCCCGCCAAGGCGCAGGTCGATCCTGCCGAGGAGGAAATGGAGCGAGGCCGACGCCGGATCCGCCTCGAGAGCGAGATCGGTGTGCCGGCGCGCCTCGCGCAGGGTGTGCTCGAGGCATTCTCCCTGCGCGAGGCCGAGCCAGGCCACCTCCCAATGCTGGAAGGCGAGGCGGCGGTGCAGCGCTCCACGGCGAGCGGTGGGCGTCTTTTCCAGCTCGCAGGTGGTTTCGTGGATGCGCCGGTACGCCGCCCTGCTCTTCGACTCCAGAAGCGCATGGGCGAGCAGCCTCACTTCTTCTTCGGAGTCCTCCAGCGCGCGCCGGAGCATCGCGACGGAAGCGGCGTCGGTGCGACCGCGCACTTTCGCCAGGGCTTCCATTCGCGCCCGGCGGCCACCGGAGGGCCGCGGGACGATCGGCGGCTGCGCGGTCGCGGGCGGCTCGGGAATGGGAGTCCGAACGAGCTCGGGCTCCGACGATTCCCGTAGCCCGCGCGTGGCGAGACCGACGGCAACGAGCCCGAGAAGGCCGAGGACGGGAACGAAGAACGCTCCGGCGAAGACGAGCGCGAAGCTCTGCCGGGGTCGACCTTCGAGCAAGCGGCGGTGCAAGAGGGCGGCGCCGCAGCAGCATCCCGCGGCATGAAGGCCGAGCGCAGCGGCGCCGGCGCCGCGGAGCACCGCGAACAGAGCGAGCGCTTCGAAGGCCCCTGCAGCGATGCCGCGCAACCAGATCATGAGGCGCTCTCCACGCTCGCTGGAGCCACCGCGACCAGCTCACTGCGCGGCGCCCGAGCGGCCTGCGGCGCCTGCACCAGCGCCTGCGAGAGGAAGTCGCCGAGCCGGCCGCCCAGCGTGGCGAGCAGCTCGAGCGTCTCGCCATGCAAGGCGACAAACGGCATGTCGCGGATCGCGACGACCGCGTGCACCCGACACTTGAAATCGACGAGCGGCACCGCGGCGAGCACTTGCGCTCCTTCGGTGCCGTCGCGGACGCTCGTCGTCACTCCTTGCCGCGCGGCCTTGTGCACGAGCGGATCGCTTTCGCCTGTGGAGGCCGGCCCGAGAGTGGCGATCGCCGCACCCGGCTGCCCCTTGGCATCGACCGGGTGCAGCGTCGCCACGTGCACGAAGGCGTGCTCCGCGAAGAGCGCGAGGATGAGATCGCCCAACGATTCGAGCGAGGCGGAGTCGGAGCGGCCAGCCAGAGCGCGCTGGAAGGAGGCGAGCGCGTCGCGCAAGCTGGCCGGCCTTCCCGGCCCCTCGCGTTCCAGCTCGTCGTGCGAGACCTTGAGGGCGAGATAAGCGCGGCCGAGACTCGTCAAGCGCGTGCGCAGGCGCTCGCTGGAAGCCTCGACGCGGCGGATGCGCCGCTGCCAGGCGTCGTGGAATTCTCCGGCGAGAAGACCGGCAGCGAGCCAGCCGAGCACGACTTGCGCGATGGAATCGGGCACCGAAGTGATGCCCGCTTTCCAGGCGATCGCCAGCGCCAGCGCCTGCGCTGCTCCGCACAAGAGGCCGTGGCTCGCGCCGTACTGCAATCCCGCCAGAAGCGGCGCGAGGATGAACCAGGAAAACTCGCGGCGCACCAGGAATGGATCGTGCGCGTCGATCAGCCCGCCGACGGCGAGCAGCGCGCCCACCAGACCCGCGATCTCCAGCCAGGACTGCCAGGTGGGGGCAGCTTCGCGCCGCTCGATCTCGTTCGTCTCCGGGAGTTGCTCGAGTTTCATGGGTTTCACAATCCGAAGCGGTGGGTCAGCGAAAGGGTGACGCCGAAGTTGCCGCCGCTCGTCCAGCGGTCGTTCGCGGCGAAGGCGGAGAGCGCGAGGTCGGCATTGCTGAAGGGAGCGACCGCGATTCCGGTCTGCACCCGGAACGCAGGACGGGCAGGAGGTCCGACCCAGCCGAGCCAGGCGTCGCCCATCAGCCGCGCCGGACCGAGAGACACCCGCGCAGCGCCCACGCCCAGGCCGAGCAGCGCCAGCTCGGCCGGAAGCACAGGCGCTCCGGGAGCGAAGGCGGCGATCGCGGCAGGGACGAGGCCGGGCGCGACCGAGTTGCGCTGATATCCGCCCTGCAGGCGGATGCTCAGGTCCGGCTCGGCGCGCAGCCGCCAGCCGATCTCGACATTGCTCGATCCGCCGGTTCCGAGCGCAATGCCCGAACGCGTCGACCAGCTCTTCCAGTCGAAGGCGAGGCGATGCCAGGTGGGACCGGCGGAGATCGCCACTGCGCCGCCGGCCCGCCTCCGCAATGCCTCGACCCGCAGGGCGGCGGACTCGTCGGCGGGCTCGTTGAACGACGCCTCGACTCGCGCTTCACCGAACGAGGCGAGGGCCTGCGAGCGCGCGACCGCCAGCTGCAGGACATTTCCGTCGGCGCGCAAGCTCATCCCTGCGGCCACTTCGGTCCGGCCGCCCAATCCCGGGGCGGCGGCGCGCAGGAGCACTCTTTTTTCCAGGTCGGGCAGCGGTACCGCGCCGTCCCTGGCGATGAATCCGATGACGCCGGCCCGGGCCTCGAGCTCCGCGCCGGAGAGCTCGGTCTTGACGAAGACGCGCTGCTGCTCGAAGAGGATGTTGCCGACCGTCTCTGCTCCGACATCGGCGCCGGCCAGCGATGGCCATGGGGCAGATTGCTGGGCGACCCAGGTCTGCGCGAGCGAGAGATTGCCCGAGTCCCGCTGGTAGAAGGCGAGCGCTTCGCGCGACCGGCCCAGCTCTTCCAGACCGGCGCCGTAGGCGCGCCACAGGCCGGGCTCGCTCGGCGCGTCTGCTCTCCACGCATCGAGGCACTCCGCGAGAGCATGCCGGTCGTGCACGCCGGCCAGGAGCCAGATCAGCCCCGAGCGCGCCGCGGCCGACTTCGGATCCGCCGCCAGCGCTTTGCGATAGGCCTCGCTCGCCGCGGAGATCTTGCCGCTCTGCTCCTCGAGGCGCGCGCGCAGCAACCAGTACGCTGGCTGGCTGGCGAAGACATCGCCGGCTGCCTCTGCCTCGCCGGCCAGCCGCTCGAGCTCGGCCCACTGCCCTGCTCTTGCCGCCTCGTCCATCGCCAGGAGAAGGAGGCGCGGCTGGTGGAGGCGAGCCCAGCTGTCGCGGCCGAGATGGATCACCTCGTCGCTGCGACCTGCCGAGCGGCTGAGGAGGAGCAATCGCTCGGCGGCCATCGCGTCGCTGCGGCCTTGCTCCCAAAGAGCCGTGTACGCCCGGCGCGCGAGGGCGTCCGCTTCCTGCCGCCAGGCGAGATCGGCGAGCAGCTCCCAGTAACCGGAATCGGGCTCGCGCGCGGAGTCGATGAAGCGCTCCAGCTCTCGCAGCGCCCCGCCGGCGTCGCCGACGGCCCAACGCAGACGCGCCACCCGGATGGAGTTGGCCAAGCTGGCGCCGAACCTTCGTTCCATCTCCGTCCGGGTGGCGAGGGCGTCGGTGAAGTCGCGCCTTCTTTCCTGCGCCTCGGCGAGGCTCTCCCAGGCGGCCGCGGTGCGGGAATGAACGGCGGCGTAGCGCTCGAGAACGAGCGCGGCGCTCCGCGGCGGGCCGCTGCTGTCGAGCGCATCCGCCAGCTCGGCGAGAGACGCAGGGGGAAGGGAGCCGCTCCGCGACTGCAGCGTCAAGAGCTGGGCGACGGCCCCTTCGTCGCCTACGCCTCTGGCGAGCGGCAGCGCCTGGCCGATGGCGTCGGGAGCGCCGTGCCGCGCCAGCCAGGTCCAGTGGCGCAGCGCAAGGTCCGCGCGGCCGGCCCAGCCCGCGACTCGTGCGGCCGTGAGCCGGGCGCGTGGATCTTCTGGCGATCTCGCCGCGAGGAGCTCGGTCACTTGCACCGCTGCGGCCAGGTCGCCGGCGGCGAGGTCGAGGTCGAGCTGCCTCGCCAAAGAGACTGGATCGACGGCGCCGATCCACATGAGATTCGCGCCGAACCGCCGGGCACGCTCCACATCGCTCTGGGCCAAGGCGGCCGCCTCCGCCCTCTCCAGGACGGTGCGCTCCGCTGGGAAGCGCTCGACCAGCATGTCGGCCAGGCGCAGCGCCTCGGCGCCCTGCCCCGCGGCGCGATACGCATCGAGCGCCTGCAGCCCGAGCGCCATCGCTTGCTGCGGATCGCCGGCCTGCGCTGCGGCGCGCTCGTGCGCGTGCGCGGCGACGTCGGGCCGGCCGAGCTCCTCGGCGACGGCGGCGGCGCGGGCGAGATCGTCGAGCTCGTTTCGCGCGAGAAGCCACTCGACGCGAGCGAGTGCTCTCGCTTCCGCGGCGCCGCGGTCGGCCGACCCGAGAGGCGCGGCTCGCCAGGCGCCGACTGCAACGTCGAGCAGGAGCAGTGCGACCTCGCGCTGCGCCGATTCTTCGAAAGGAGCCAGCGTCCGCTCGGCATCCTCATGCAGTCCAAGCGCCAGCTGCTCGCGCGCCAGCCGGCAGCGCATCTCGACATTGGCGGGATGGCGATCGACATCGGCGCGGAGGAGCGCCACCGCGAGCGCGTCGCCGATGGCATTCGCGGGGAGCTGCGATCGATCGCCAACCCAGAGGTGAAGGGCGCTCAGGCCGCCCACCGACATCGCCGCGAGTGCGGCTGAACGCAACGGCCCGATCAGTCGCTCGCGGCGAGTCTGGTGGGGGGCCCGGGACATCATTCTCTCCTGCACTCGAGCCGCGCCTCGCCGGTGTCGGCTTGCGCGAAGGAGAAGGTGAGAAGGCCCGCCGCGCGCGCCGGCCGGATCCATCTGCCGTGCGCCTGCAGCGTGCAGTCGTCAGCCCCGGCGATGGCGAAGCGCACCGGGGCGTGTCCCTTGAGCCGCAGGAAGAGGGAGTGGCCGTTCGAAGACCAGCGCTCGAGCGGAGCATTTGCCCAGGCGAGATGTGCGCCCTCCATCGGCTCTTCCGAGAGCGCAAGGGCAGGCTGCCCTTCGGGAGCGAAACTGACGTACCGCCATTCGCCGACCTCGCGGACCGCAGCGACGCCGCTCGATCGCGAGAGGTCCGGCCATCCCGACGCGCGCGGCAGGCGAACGGTCCGCAGCCGGCCGAGGTCGCGGAACTGCCAGCTGCCGTCCAGCCTTCGCGCCATCGAGAGCGAGCGGAAGTCGAGTACCCGGCGTGCGTACTCGCTAGACCAAATCGGCAGCGCTGCTTGGTCCATTGCCCAGCGCAGCACCTCCTTGAGAGAGTGCAACGCCGCCGACTTGGTCGCGATGGAGAAGTGGTAGTAGAGCCCGATCGGCTTGAGCCGCCGCGGGCTCTCGGCGCGGTCGATGAGCGCGATGACGTGCTGAGGATCGAAGCGCCGCGCCTCCCAGGAGCTCGAGACGCCGCTCTCGTTCCAGCCCGGCAAGTAGACTTGGAAGGTGTCGCCGACGGGCAGGCCGCTCGGCGACAGCTCCGAGAGCGACGGCTCGCCGGCGTCCTGCAGGTTTCCATTCGCCAGCAATCCGCCGAGCTGGCTGACCGGCTCGACGTTCGGGAGCACGGAGACCGCCTGGCGGAATGCTGGCTGATCGGAGGGGAGCACGACCGTCGTCGGGAGCGGCGCCCCGAGCACTTGACGGAGGATCACGTCGGCCGCGGTGCTGTGGCCCGCCGGCCGCGAGAATCCTTCGGAGTCGGCGACGACCACGAGCAGCCGTGCCCCATTTTCGGTGGTGAGGTCGGCTACCGGGATGGTCCCCAGCGCGAGCGCTTTCTCGAGAAACGAGAAGGGATCGACGATCCAGCGCGCGCGATCCTGGTAACCGACCTCTACGGCATACGGCTCGAGAGCCATCCCTCCCCAGGGAGCGGTGATCACCGGGTCGGTCGGCTGGCCTGAAGCATCCTCGAGACGGAGATGAACGTTGACTTCGGAAGCCGCGGCTCGCCAGCCGAGCAGCCCGCGGCCGCGCGGTTCCGGCTCGGCCTCGAGGCCGATGAGCCCGTCGCGCCCGGCGATGCGGAGCGGGCGCGACGGCGGGCTTTGCGGAGCCTCGAGCCCGAGCCGGGTGAGGAAGCTCTTCGACGCGCTGAAGCCGAGGTGACCGAAGATCGCCACCCGTACGCCCGCGTCGATCTGCTCCAAGAGCCACTGCGGATAGCCGAGCGAGTCCGGCATCTCGTCGTCGGTGAACCAGGTGACGATGCCCGCGTAACGGCCGGCCAGCGGCTCCTTGGGCAGCCCTCGCCGCACGTCGAGGTACTCGGCGATGCAACCGAAGTATTCGACCGGCAGCGTCGCCAGCCGATGGATCGGGCTCTGCTGCAGACTGGGAGTCTCGGCGCCGTCGTAGAGGAGCAGCATGCGCCGCGGGATCACTTCGACCGAGCCCACCCCGAGCACATCGAGCGCGGCATTGGAGATCCACGGCACGAAGCCCATCGCCGCGATCCGCCGCGCCGCCTGCTGGGCTGCCTCACGCCGCGCGGGCGGGAGGTAGTCGACGACGACGATGGGGATGCCGAACCGTTCCTTCACCTTCTGCAGCTGGCCGGCGAGCCACTTGCGGTCGTCGCCGGAGACTTCGACGTAGCGCTTGGCGTTCGCATCCCAGCCGTAGAGGAGCGATTCGGCGGCGAGGCCGCTGGCGAGCGCTCCGACTTCGTCGAGGATTTCGAAGCCGCGGTTGAAGAAGAGCTTCAGCTCGGGATTGCGGCGATGGATGGCGCGGATCAGATCGGCGAGCGCAGCGCCGGCCGCCCGGCGGGCCTCGCCGCCGTGAAGGACGCGCAGATAGCTATCGAGCGTATCGAGGAAGAGGCCGCGGTATCCGCTCTCCGCGAGAGCGGAGGCCCGATCGAGGATCAGGTTGCGCCATCCGGCTGCGGCTGGATTGACGACGACGCTGTTCCAGGCCGGGTTCGTTCCCAGGACCCAGCTCCGCTCGACGCCGGGCGCCGCCTCGCCGAGGCTCAGGTATGCGAAAGCCTGGACGCCGGACGCTTGTAGCTTGCTCAGCTCGCGGGCGTCGACGTTCTCGGGTAGCACGACCGCCCAGTCGAAGTGGCTCAGCTCGACGATCGGGACCGGCCTGCCATAGAAGAAGGCGACTGCGGGGCTCGTGTGGCGCGCTTCGGCGGGAGCGACAGCAGGTGCTACCAGGGAGAGAAGAACCACCGTCAGTCGGCTCCAGGCGCGCATGTACGTACGGAATCTCCGTACGCGCCGGGCGGATCCAAACTCGGCGAATCGTGCAATTTGACTACATGGGATTCCCGAGGCCGATCAGGTAAACACCTGCGTCGTCGGGTCTCGGCCCGATGCCCGGCTCAGCGCTCTTGGGAACGAAGCCAGGCCGCGATCGCCTCGGTGCGGCTATGCAGGCCGTGCTCGCGGAGGAAGCGATCGAGATGGGTGCGCACCGTCCGGTGCGCGAGCCCGAGGCGCGCGGCGATCTGCTTGTCCGACAAGCCCGAGGCGATCAGCGCCAGCACCTGCGACTGCCGCGGCGTGAGTCGCAGGCGGTTGGACGCTCCTTCGAGACGCCGGTAGGCGACGGAAGCGTTGGTCGCGAGCGTCGCGAGCAGCCGCCGATCATCGGCGGTGAACGCGCCCGGCCGGAGCGCAGCCAGGTACGTCAAGCCGACGATACGCCCCTCGATCGCCAGCGGAACATGGAGCGACGAGCGCAGCGGAGAGCGCGCAGTCGCCGTGGCGATGTCGTCTTCGGTCCAGGGTTCGCCCGCGACGATGCGAAAGAGCGCGAGGGCACGCGCCCGTACGACCCGCAGCGTCTCCTCGCCGAAGTCGGACGTCGCGTGCACGTCGACCAGCGGCTCGGATCCCGGCCGGGCGACCACGGCGGCGCCGACGTCGAACTCGATGGTGTGCTCGAGAGAGCGCGGCAGGAGCCCCGCGAGGTGCGCATAGGAGCGTGGCTCGCCGATGAGCTCCGAGGGGACAGGAACATTCGCGGTGCCCGATGCGCCCGTTTGCCTCGACAAGGCGAGCATCGTGCGAATGGCGAGCCCGAGCTCTTTGGCGTCGGCTGCGCCGCGCAAGAGAACGACGGGTTCGCCGGCGAACTCCACCGCGAGGGGCGCCAGCTCCGGATCAGGCGCGGCGACGACCGCCGGCAGTCCGTGCAGAAGCTCACGGATCCGCCTCGCCGTCTCCGGCGCCCCCGACCCGGAGGCGACGACGACGTCCGGCGTTCGGGCCGCTACGCTCTGCGCCGCCCGCTCGGGAGTGGAGATCCTCTCGACTTCGTGCTCAGGCTCGAGGCCCGCTTGGAGATCTTGCGCGAGGCCTGGCTCCTCGATCACCAGGAGCACGTAGGGGCGCGCGGCCGGCTCGGCCGAGGGCTGCTCCACCGAGCGCTGCTCGGGAAGGAGCGCATCCGTGGCTTCCGCCAGCTCGTCGAGCGCTTTGAGAAAACGTCGGAGCGCCGCCTTGCCCGGAGGTCCGCCGGCCTGCGCCCCGGCAGCCTCCCAGCTGGCAAGCACGCGCTCCACGCGCGCCCGGACGAAATCGCGGAAGGGAGAACTGCCTGACCCGATGCTCACGGCTTCCATCGAATCAATCTTAAGTGCTCGGTCGTATCGGTGCTTGGAGGAACGGTGGAGCCCATCGAGGCAGCGGATTCAACGGGACTTTCGGCTCGTCTTGGCAATGTGCATCAGCAGCTCGAGCGCATCGCCAAAGCGCTCGAGGCCGCCGCCGAAGGCGACTTTCGCCCCCGGCTGCATACAGACGGAGCTGATCCGATCGGCCGCGTCGCCGGCGCCGCCGGCCGGCTCATCGGCCGCAATGCCGAGCTCGCCCGCGAGATGGAGCGCGTCGCCCGGCGCGTGGCAGAGGAAGGGCACCTCTCCGAGCGCGCTCAGCCCGCGCTCTTTCCCGGGGCCTACGGAGATTCGCTCTCCTCTTTCAACGACGTCCTCGATCAGCTGACCTGGCACGCCCGCGAGACGGCGGCGGTCGCGCACGCGCTCGAGCGGGGCGAGCTGGCCCAGAGCATGCCGCTCTCGACGCCGGACGGGATGCCGCTGCGCGGTCAGGCCCTCCGGGTGGCGCTGAGCATGAATGCGCTGGTGGCGAGGCTGCGCGCCATCCGCTCCGAGGTGATCCGCATCGCAGGCGAGGTGGGAACGGCAGGAAAGCTCGGCGGACAGGCGGAAGTGCGCGGCGCGAGCGGCGCCTGGAAGGAGCTCGTCGAGGCAGTGAACCTGCTTGCCGCAAATCTCACTTCGCAGGTGCGCAACATCGCCCTCGTCACCACCGCCGTCGCGCGCGGGGATCTGTCGCGCAAGATCACGGTCCCGGCGCAGGGCGAGATCCTCGAGCTGAAGGAGACCGTCAACGAGATGGTCGACCAGCTGCGCGATTTCGCTGCCGAGGTGACGCGCGTCGCCCGCGAAGTGGGCAGCGAAGGCAAACTCGGCGGCCAGGCCGGCGTGAAAGGCGTGTCGGGCGTGTGGAAGGACCTGACCGACAACGTCAACTTCATGGCCTCCAACCTGACCACGCAGGTGCGGAGCATCATCCGGGTGGTCACCGCGGTCGCCAACGGCAACCTCAACGAGAAGCTTCAGGTCAATGCGCGCGGCGAGATCGCGGCGCTGGGCGAGACCCTCAACGCCATGACCACTACGCTTTCCATCCTCGCCCAGCAGGTGACCAGCGTCGCCCGCACCGTCGGTGTCGAGGGAACGCTCGGCGCGCAGGCGCAGGTCCCCGGCGCTGCCGGCACCTGGAAGGATCTGACCGACAACGTCAACCTGCTCGCCAACAACCTGACCGCGCAGGTGCGCAACATCGCGGAGGTGACCACCGCGGTCGCGCGCGGCGATCTCTCCCGGAAGATCACCGTCGACGCCAAGGGCGAAGTCCTCGAGCTGAAGAGCACCATCAACACCATGGTCGATCAGCTTCGCTCCTTTGCCGCCGAGGTCACTCGCGTCGCCAAAGAGGTGGGCACCGACGGCAAGCTGGGCGGCCAGGCGGACGTCAAGGGCGTCAGCGGCACCTGGAAGGATCTGACCGACAACGTCAACATCCTCGCGGGAAATCTCACCGACCAGGTGCGGAACATCGCCAAGGTGACCACCGCGGTGGCCAACGGCGATCTCTCCCAGAAGATCACCGTCGACGTGCGCGGCGAAGTGCTTGCGCTCAAGAACACCGTCAACACCATGGTCGACCAGCTGCGCTCCTTCGCTTCCGAGGTGACCCGCATCGCCAAGCAGGTCGGCACCGAAGGGAAGCTGGGAGCGCAAGCCGATGTTCCGGGAGTGGCAGGCGTGTGGAAGGACCTGACCGACAACGTCAACGTCCTCGCCCGCAACCTGACCGACCAGGTGCGGAACATCGCGCTCGTCACCACCGCCGTGGCGCGCGGAGATCTGTCGCGCAAGATCACCGTCCCCGCGCAGGGCGAAATCCTCGAGCTGAAGGAGACCGTCAACGAGATGGTCGACCAGCTGCGCGCTTTCGCGGCCGAGGTGACCCGGGTCGCGCGCGAGGTCGGCACCGAGGGAAAGCTGGGCGGCCAGGCGCAGGTCCCGGGAGTGGCGGGAACCTGGAAGGACCTGACCGAGAGCGTGAACATGCTCGCCGGCAATCTGACCTCGCAGGTGCGCAACATCGCCCTGGTCACGACGGCAGTGGCGAACGGCGAGCTCTCTCGCAAGATCACCGTCCCAGCGAGCGGCGAGATCCTCGATCTCAAGAGCACCGTCAACGGGATGGTCGATCAGCTGCGCGCCTTCACCGCCGAGGTCATCCGCGTCACTCGCGAAGTCGGCTCGGAGGGCAAGCTCGGCGGGCAGGCCAACGTGCCCGGCGTGGCGGGAAGCTGGAAGGACCTGACCGACAGCATCAACAAGATGATCGTCGACCTGCGCGAGAGCACCCAGGCCAACGAGGAGCAGGACTGGCTCAACACCAACCTGGCGCGCATGTCGGGTCTCTTGCAGGGAAGGCCCAACCTCGAGGAGCTGGGGCGCATCGTGCTGGGCGAGCTGGCGCCGCAGATCTCGGCGCAGTACGGCGCGCTCTTCGTGGCCGAGGCCGACGGCTCGATGCTGCGCGTCAGCACCTATGGTCATCCGGGCGACGGCACGAGCCATTTCGCGGCGGGCGAAGGGCTGGTCGGGCAATGCGCGCTGGAGAAGCGCATCCTCACGGTGGACGAGCTGCCGCCCGACTACGTCCGTATCCGCTCGGGCATCGGCCAGACGCCCCCGCGCAGCCTGCTGGTCGTCCCGATGCTCTTCGAAGGAGAGGCCAAGGGCGTGATCGAGCTCGGCTCCGTGCAGCGGTTCAAGCCGATGCACCGCGTGCTGCTGGAGAAGCTCGCTGAGGGCATCGGCGTCGTGCTCAACACCATCACGACCACCTCGCGCACCGAGCATCTGCTCGAGGAGCTGAAGGCCTCGAACGCCGAGCTCGCCCGGCGCACCAGCGACCTCGAAGACAAGGCGCGCCAGCTCGCGCTCGTCTCGCGCTACAAGTCGCAGTTCCTCGCCAACATGTCGCACGAGCTCCGCACGCCTCTCAACAGCGTGCTCATCCTCGCGCGGCTCATGGGCGACAACGCCAAGGGCAAGCAGGACACCGAGCAGGAGGCTTACGCCTCGACCATCTACTCCAGCGGCCAGGACCTGCTCGCCCTCATCAACCAGATCCTCGACCTCTCCAGGATCGAGTCGGGAAAGCTGCAGATCGAAACGCGGCCGCTGGTGCTCTCCGAGATGTGGACCGAGCTCGAGCGCATGTTCCGCCCGACGCTCGCGCAGGGGATCGAGTTCACCGTCACGATCGCGCCGCAGGTGCCGGAGATGTTGCTCACCGATCCGCAGCGGATCCGGCAGGTCCTCAAGAACCTGCTCTCCAACGCCTTCAAGTTCACCCGGCAGGGGCGCGTCGAGTTGTCGATCCGGCTGGAGCCTGGCGGCGCGGGCTTCCACGCGCCTGCGCTCTGCGCCGCCTCGCAAGTCCTGGCCTTCGCCGTCTCGGACACCGGCATCGGCATCCCGCTGGACAAGCAGGAGCTCGTCTTCGAAGCCTTCCAGCAGGCTGACCCCTCGACGAGCCGGACCTTCGGCGGCACCGGGCTCGGCCTCACCATCAGCCGCGAGCTGGCCCGCCTGCTCGGCGGCGAAATCCGGCTGCGGAGCGCGCCCGGCGACGGCAGCACCTTCACGCTCTATGTGCCGGCGCGCTTTCCCGCCCCCGGCCAGCTCGCCACGCCCAAGACGGAGCGCGCGCGACCGGTCGACACGGCAGGCCTCCGCGGCCGCAAGGTCTTGCTGGTCGACGACGACGCGCACAATCTCTTCGCCGTCACCAGCTTGCTCGAACGCTACGGGATCCGCGTCCTCGCGGCGCACGGAGCGCGCGAATGCTTCGACCTGCTCGACGCGAATGGAGATGTCGATTTGATCTTGATGGACGTGATGATGCCCGAGATCGACGGCCTGGAGGCGACGCGGCGCATCCGCCAGCGGACCGAGCTCGCCAGTCTGCCCATCATCGCCCTCACCGCCAAGGCGCTGCCTGGCGACCGGGAGCGCTGCCTGGAGGCCGGCTACTCCGATTTCGCTACAAAGCCCGTCGTACCTGAGACCCTCATCTCCTTGCTCTCCGAGTGGATTGGGGCGATGAAGTCATGATGCGCGAGTGGGAACCCGGCAAGATCGTCCCCAGCGTTCTCCTGGTCGACGACCACGAGGTCAACCTGGTCGCGCTGGAGGGGATCCTCAAGCCGCTCGGCGCGCGCATCGTCAAAGCGCGCTCCGGCGAAGAGGCGCTGCTCAGCCTCTTGCGCGAGACGTTCGCCGTCATCCTGCTCGATGTGCAGATGCCCCGGCTGGATGGCCTGCAGACTGCAGAGCTGATCAAGCAGCGGGAACAGACCCGGCATATCCCCATCATCTTCATCACTGCGCTCAGCCGCGAGGCCGCTTACGTCTTCAAGGGCTACGCGCACGGCGCAGTCGATTACCTGCTCAAGCCCATCGACCCTGAAATTCTCCGCGCGAAAGTGCGCGTCTTCTGCGACCTCTACGTGCGCGGCGAGGAGATCCGCAAGCAGGCGCTCGAGAGCGACGTGAAGGACGTCTTCTTCACCTCGGTCGTGCACGAGCTGCAGACCCCGCTCGCCGCCGCCAAGGCCCAGGCTCAGCTCGCGCTCCATCAGCTGGGGGAGCAGCGCGGCGAAGCGGGCACCGCGCAGGCGCTGCGGGTCATCTCGCAGCAGATCGACCGGCTGGCGCAGCTGGTCGGCGATCTGCTCGACGTCAATCGGCTCGAGGCGGGCCAGCTCGAGCTGCAGATGGGAGAATTCGATCTCGGCGCGCTGCTCCAGGAGGTCGCCTCGCGCATGCAGCCCGAGAGCGGCCTCCATCCCATCGAGGTGCGCGCGCCGCACTCCATCTTGATGACGGGCGACCGCGCGCGCATCGAGCAGGTGGTGGCGAACCTGCTCTCCAACGCCATCCGCTACTCACCTGAAGGCGGGCCGATCACGGTGAATGCGGAGAAGAACGGCGAGAACGTGCGCATCGCCGTCAGCGACAGGGGCCTCGGCATCGGGAAGGAGCACCAGCAGCTCGTCTTCGAGCGCTTCGGACGGGCGCACGGCCCGACGCTAGGCGGGCTCGGCGTCGGGCTGACCATCAGCAAGGGAATCGTCCAGCAGCACGGCGGTACCATCTGGGTCGAGTCGACCGGCAGGGCGGGCGAAGGAAGCACTTTTCACGTCCGCCTGCCGACGCGCGGCAAGCCCGAAGATCAGGGCTGAACCAGGCCGCGACGGATTGCGTAGCGCACCAGGCTCGCCGTCTCGTGGATGTCGAGCTTCTGCATCAGCCTCGCCCGGTGGGACTCGGCGGTCTTGGCGCTGATGCCGAGCATCTTCGCGACGTCCTTGGTCGACTTCCCCTCGCCGACCATCTGCAGCACCTGCCGCTCCCGCGCGGTGAGCAGATCGGTCGAGAGATCCTTGGTCATGTAGGCCTCGACGACGGAGCGGGAGATGTTCGGACAGAGATAGATCCCGCCGCGCTCGACTTGCTCGATGGCCTGGACCAGATCGGTCGCGGCCTGGCTCTTGAGCACGTAGCCTTTCACTCCGGCGCGCAGCGCCTCCGTGACGTACTGCACCTCGTCGTGTCGGGTGAGCAGGATGCACTTGGTCCTGGTCGTCGCCAGCTGGCGCGCTGCATCGAGACCGTTCAAGACCGGCATGCCGATGTCGAGAACAGCCACATCCGGATTCGTGCTGGCCGCGAGCCGGACCGCCTCCAGCCCGTCGGCAGCTTCGCCGGCGATCTGAAACCCCTCCTGCTCGAGAAGGCGCCTCAGGGCCTGGCGAACGAGGGCGTGGTCATCGGCGAGGAGTACTCGGATCGGCATGTTGTTTTCCTCAAGGGTATTTCCACGAGCAGCTCCGTTCCCCGCTGCGGCTCGGACTTGATCTGCAGGGTCCCGCCCACTGCGGCTGCCCGTTCGCGGACGCCAGCGAGGCCGAGTCCTCGCTGGCCTTTTCCTACGCCGGCGGGATCGAAACCCACGCCGTCGTCGCGGATCAGGCATTTCAGCATCGTGTGATCGCGCTGGAGCTCGATGGTCACTTTCTTCGCGTGCGCGTGCTTGACCACGTTGGTGAGCGCTTCGTGCACGATGCGGTACAAGGCGGTCTCGACCTTCGCGTCCAGCCGATGGTCGACCGAGCCCTCGAACTCGATGGCGATGCCGGTGGTCCGGGAGACGCGCTCGGCGAGGGATTGCAGCGCCGGTGTCAGACCCAGGTCGTCGAGAATCATCGGCCGCAGCTCGTGGGAGAGCCGCCGCAGACCCTGCTCTGCCCGGTGGAGCATCGCGCCGATCTCCGCGAGGTGCTGGTGCACCACGGGACTGCTCGCCTCCGCGGCGGTCGCGATCGCCAGATGCACCGCATAGATCAGCTGACCCGCCTCGTCGTGCACCGCAAGAGCGATCCGCTGGATCTCGCGCTCCATTCTTTCGTTCATCTGGCGGAGAGCCGGAATGGTCTCGCTCGAGCCGCGATGAGCTTGCTCGTAGGGCGAGAGAGCCTCGGCCAGGAAGTCCCCTGCACGGCGCAGGCCCTCTTTGCAAGAGACCGACCCGGCGAGGCGGAAAAGGATTCTTCCCACGCACTCATGGTGCACGGCGACCACTTTCGTCACGCCGATCTCCTGGGCAATGGCCCAGCGCCCGATGTCGCAAGCGCTGTGTTTGGAGTTTTCCGTTCCATCGGCCAGATGCTCCTCGAGCGCGTCGGTATAGACGAGGCGAAGTTCACGCAGTGCGAGCCTCTTCCCCGAAAGGCCGCTAGTGCTTTTGAGCGCGTCTTCCATCCATGTCCGCGGCCAAAGGGGACTTCCCGCGTCGGTGAAATTGTCTACACATCGCCCCGTACGGAAGTCCCCCTGCGGCCGGGGCGATTGCGGACTGCGAGTGGCGTCGTCCGCTTGTAGGTCCAGCGACCATGCGCTGTACCTCGACTCCATCGCCTTCCAGACGCAAGATTCGCGAAGATGCGTCCACTCGTCGCCTGCATCGCGCTGTTGGCTTGCAGCGGGAACAGCCGGGGAGATCTCGCGGGACCGCCTCCCGACGGCGGCGCGACCGATGGCGGCCCGGCGGGAAAAGGGGTCTGGCACCCGGCCTCCGGGACTACCTGGCAATGGCAGCTGAGCGGCGCGACCGACACGACCGTCGACGCTGCAATGTTCGACATCGATCTCTTTGATGCGCCGCAATCGACGCTCGATACGCTGCATGGCAAGGGCCGCGTCGTCGTCTGCTACTTGAGCGCCGGCACCTACGAGAACTGGCGCCCCGACGCCTCCAGGTTTCCCAGCGGTGCGCTCGGCAACCCCGTCGCCGGCTGGGCGGGTGAATGGTGGCTCGACACGCGGGACGCGACCGTCCGCTCGATCATGAAGGCGCGAATGGATCTCGCCGTGCAGAAGAAGTGCGACGGGGTCGAGCCCGACAATGTCGACGGCTATCTGAACAATCCCGGCTTTCCTCTCACAGGCGATACGCAGCTCGATTTCAATCGCTTCCTCGCCGGTGAGGCGCACGCCCGCGGACTTTCGGTAGGGCTGAAGAATGACGTCGCTCAAGTCGCTGCGCTCGAGCCGGGCTTCGACTGGGCGCTCAACGAGGAGTGCTCCAGATACGCCGAGTGCTCCGCCCTGCAGCCCTTCGTCCAGGCGGGAAAAGCGGTGTTCCACGCGGAGTACAGCACCGCCTGTCCGGCGGCGGTGCCAGGGCACTCGCTCATCCTCAAGCACCTTGGTCTGGATGCCTGGCGGATGGTCTGCCCGTAAGCCAGGGGACGGAAATGCCACAGCTACCTCCTTGAAACCCACTCGCGCGCGCAGATACGACAGGCGAGCGGAGGAACGCTGTGAATTCAGCGCTGCGCTCAGCTCCCCGGTACCCGGCCTCGCTGAGGGTCACCCTCTCGGGCGTCGAGGGGCTCCTTGCCGAACAGGTGACGAACATCAGCGCCGGGGGCATTTTCGTCCGCACCGAGAGGGACCTGCCCATCGGAACCTTGCTCTCGATGGCGCTCGAGCTGCCGGACGGCGATCGACCCGCGCCGGTTCAAGGGAAGGTGGTCCACGCGCGCCCCTCCCACTCCGAAACGGGCATCGGCGTCCAGTTCGTCAGCGACGACGATGCCTTCCGGGGCCGCGTCGATCGGTACATCAATGAGATCATCCGCACCAGGACGCCCGCGGTCAGGCTGCTGTCGATGGCGCGCAATCTGCTGCAGGAGAAAGGCTGGACGCAGCTCACGGGGAAGAGCCCGCGCGGCAGTTACTGCCTGAGCGGCGCGCTGCTCGAGGCGGCCGGCGACGACGACAGAGCCTATCGCGCGGCCTTGGAGTCGGTGGGGCAGCGCCTGCGAGTCCCTGGCTGCCCGCACGGGGGCTTCGCCTGCCACTGCGCCATCGTCGGTTGGAACGACAAGGAAGGGCGCACGAAGCAGGAAGTGATCAGGAAGCTCGACGAAGTGATCGGGGCCGAGCTGGCTTCCGCGCCCGCCGCTTAGAAGCAGCTCAGGACCCCTGCGCCGCCGGGCCTCTCTTCGGCGCGCCACGCTATAGTTGCAGTCGCTATCGTCCCTGCTCGACGGGGGCGTGGCTTGGGCGTCTTCTTCCCGTGAGGTGATCATGGTCGCCTTGGTGCTGCTCGTCGCGGTCTCGATCCAGGAATTCGACGTGCCCACTGCGGATTCGCGCCCGCACGACCCTGCGGCGGCGCCCGATGGCGCCCTCTGGTTCACCGAGCAGAAGGCGAACAAGCTCGGCCGCCTCGACCCGCGCACGGGCAGGATCACCGAGTTCTCCCTGCCGCTGCGCGACTCGGGCCCGCACGGTCTCGCCGTCGACCGCGACGGCAACGTCTGGTTCACGGCCAACTACAAGGGCTATGTCGGCAAGCTCGATGCGAAGAGCGGCACGGTGACGCCGTTCCAGACCGGCGGCGATCCACACACGCCCGTGATCGACGCGAACGGCGTCGTCTGGTTCACCGAGCAGGAGGCTGATCAGGTGGGCCGCATCGACCCGAAGACGGGCCACGTCGATCTGCGGCGCGTGCCTACTCGCGACGCGAAACCGTACGGCATGGTGGCATCCCCGCAGGGTCTCATCTTCTGCGAATTCGGCAGCAACAAGCTCGCCCGCATCGATCCCGCGACGCTGAGCATCACCGAGTTTCCCCTGCCGGAAGGCGCGCGGCCGCGCCGGCTCGCGCTCGCGCCGGATGGCACCATCTACTACTCCGACTTCGCCCGGGGGTACCTCGGCCATTTCGATCCGCGGGCGGGCAAGTTTCTCGGAGAGTGGCCCTCTCCAGGCGGGCCGCGCTCGCGCCCCTACGGCATCGCCGTGACCTCGGACGGCGCCGTCTGGTACAGCGAATCGGGAGTGCAGCCCAACACGCTGGTGCGGTTCGATCCCGCGGCGAAATCGTTCTCGCGCACTCCGATTCCGTCCGGCGGCGGCGTCGTGCGCAACATGGTCGCAACGCCGCAGGATGCGCTCTATCTCGCCTGCAGTGGCGTCAACAAGGTGGCGATCGCGCGCTGACAGAGGAGACGCACGATGCACGATCGAGAGCGGCGGGAAGTGCTGGTCGCTGGCGCAGGACTTCTACTGGTACCGTGGCCCGCCCTTGCCGCGGGCAAGAAGCCGAAGAAGGAAGAGCTGGAGGTCTCGCCGGGTGAGGACCTGATGCGCGAGCACGGAGTCCTCAATCGCGTCTTGCTCATCTACGAGGAGATCTCGCGCAGGCTGGATGCCGGGCAAGACCCGCACATCGAGGTGCTCGCTGCTGCGGGGGAGCTGATTCGCCGCTTCATCGAGGGCTATCACGAGAAGCTGGAGGAGACGGAGCTGTTCCCGCGTTTCGAAAAGGCGGGGAAGCTCGTCGATCTGGTCAGCGTGCTCCGCCAGCAGCACGCGGCCGGTCGCGCCGTCACCGAGGAGATCCTCAAGCTCGCCGCGCCGCGGACGATGGGTAGCGCGGCCGATCGCGCGCGGTTGGCCGGCTCGCTCCGGGGATTCGTCCGCATGTACCGGCCGCACGAGGCGCGCGAGGACACCGTGCTCTTCCCGGCATTCCACGAGCTCGTCGGGCAGAAGGAATACGAGCGCATGGGGCGGCAGTTCGAGGACCGGGAGCACGAGCTTCTCGGTGAGGCCGGCTTCGAAAAAGCCGTCGCCGAAGTGGCACGGCTCGAAGAGTCCCTCGGCATCTTCGATCTCGCGAAGTTCACGCCGCAATGAGTGACGAAACATGTCCGCCCGAGACGCAACCGAGGCGTGAGGCTCCGTTGACCGACACAAAGCTGATCGAGCTCGCGGACATCGACAAGGTCTTCCTCGCCGACGAGGTGGAGACGCACGCGCTCGCCAACATCCACCTCGAGGTGAAGAAGGGCGAGTGGGTCGCCATCGTCGGCCCTTCCGGGTCGGGCAAGACCACGCTGCTCGCCATCCTCGGCCTGCTCGACACGCCCAGCTCCGGCCGTTTTCTCCTCGACGGGAACCCGGTGCACGACCTTTCTCCAACGGACCGCGCCCACGTGCGCAACCGGCACATCGGGTTCATCTTCCAGAGCTTCAACCTGATCGGCGACCTGACGGTATTCGAGAACGTCGAGCTGCCGCTCACCTACCGCGGCACGCCGCCCGCGGAGCGCAAGCAGCGAGTGGAGAATGCGCTCGCGCGGGTGGGAATGGGCCACCGCGCGCGGCACCTGCCGGGGCAGCTCTCGGGCGGCCAGCAGCAGCGGGTGGCGGTCGCGCGGGCGGTGGCGGGAGATCCCCTGATCCTGCTCGCCGACGAACCCACCGGAAATCTCGACTCGAAGAACGGCCAGGCGGTGATGAAGCTGCTCTCCGAGCTGCACCATTCGGGGTCGACTCTGATCATGGTCACCCACGATCCAGCCTATGCCCGCCTGGCGACGCGCGCCGTCTCGCTCTTCGACGGCCGCATCGTCGAAGAGACGGACAGCTCCGCGGCCTGAGGCGGACGCCCTGCTCCAGGTTCTCCGCGCCCACGGCTTCAGACGACTCCGGCGCGCATCAATGGCAGCTCGCGGATGCGCTGCCCCGTGAGCGCAAAGATGGCGTTGGCGATGGCGGGCGCGATCGGCGGCACGCCCGGCTCGCCGATCCCGCACGGCGGCCCCTCGCTCTCGACGATCTCGACGTGGATGCGCCGCGGCGCCTGCGACATGCGGATCAGCCGGTAGTCGTGGAAGTTGCTTTGCTCGGTGACGCCGCCCTTCATGGTCGCGCCGCCGTAGAAGGCGTGGCTCATGCCGAAGAGGACGGCGCCTTCCATCTGCGAGCGAGCCCGGTCGACGTTCACCACCGTGCCGGCGTCGGCAGCCACCCAGGCTTCATCGACGGCGATCTTTCCGGCTCTGTCGCGCACGACGGAGATCACCGCCGCGACGTAACAGAGGAAGCTGCGGTGCGCTGCCAGCCCGAGAGCGCGGGTGGAGCGGTTGTCCCAGTTCGCCATCTTCGTCGCGCGCTCGATCACGGTGCGCAGCCGCGCGGTATCGATGGGATGTTTCTCCAGGGGCGCGCCGTAATTCCGCAGCTGTGGAATTCCCAGCTCGGCGAGAGTGACGATGCGGGGCGGCCCGATCACCTCCAGGAGCGACTCGCGCGGGTCCCTCTTGCGCGCGTGCGCCAGCTCGTCGATGAACGAGCCTGCCGCGAAGGCGTGGAAGATGTTGTAGACCGAGCGCAGCCAGCCGATGCGCGCGTGCGCCGGCGCGTCGCAGGTTTCGGCGCGCACGTTGGGCACCGCCAGCGGCAGGTCGGTGACGCCCTGCTGCAGATCGCCCTCGCGCGGGCCGGCCACGCTGGCGTCGAAGGTCGTGGCGATCGGGGGAAATGCGGTGCGCTGCCGCCAGGCGATGACCTTGCCCTCGGAGTCGAGCCCCGCGGTGAGGAGCTGCGTGTTGACGGCGTTGTAGTAGTCGTGGCGCACGTCGTCCTCGCGCGTCCATTGCACACGCACCGGAACGCGGGCCTCGCGCGCGAGGAAGGCGGCTTCGGAAACGAAATCGGCCTTCGACTTCCGGCCGAACGCACCGCCCAGGAAAGTGACGTGGCAGGTCGTCTTCTCCTCGGGGATGCCGAGCACCCGCGCAATCTCGGTACGCGCGGCCTGCGGATTTTGCGTGGGCGCCCACACTTCGCACGCTCCATCGCCGAAGCGCGCCAGCGCCGCGGGTGGCTCCATCGGCACGTGCGCCAGATGGGGCACGTGGTACTCGGCTTCGACCAGGCGCGCCGCCTTGGCCAGCGCCGACTCGACGTCCCCAACGTTGCGGGCGGGCTTGCCGGGCTTGTGCACCGAGGCGCTCAGGTCGCCGCGGTATCGATCGGAGTCGTACGAGGCGTTCGCGCCCGGGTCCCACTCGATCTGCAGCGCCTCCCGCCCGCGCATCGCCGCCCAGGTATTCTCGGCCAGCACCGCGACGCCGCCCCAAGGCTGGAAGCCGACCGCTCCCTGCGGCTGGGGCATCTGGATGACCCGCTTCACGCCGGGCACCGCGAGCGCGCGTTTCGGATCGAAGCGCACCACCTTTCCGCCCACGACCGGCGGACGCGCGATCACAGCGACCAGCATGCCCTCCAGCCGCAGGTCGGCGCCGAACTTCGCCGCGCCGTTGACGATGGCCGGCCCGTCGACGAGCGGCAGCGCCCGGAAGACGTGCTTCATCTCGCTGCGCGGGCGGAGCTTGATCTCCTCCGGCTTCGGAACCGGCAGCTTTCCGGCGGCGTCGGCCAATTCCCCGAAGCCGAGCGATCGTTTCCCGTTCCAGACCGCATGGTCGCGCGCCTGCAATGAGTCCGCGGGCACGCCCCATTTCTTCGCAGCCGCCGCGATCAACATCGCGCGCGCGGCGGCCGCGACGCGCCGCAGCTCCTCGTAGCGATTGCGGATGCTGCTCGATCCATCGGTGTTCTGGTCGCCGTACTTCTTGTCGCCGTCGGCCTGGTCGATGCGCACCCTTTGCGGATCGGCGCCCAGCTCGTCTGCCAGAAGCGCGGGAAGTGTGCTGCGGACGCCCTGGCCCATCTCCGATCGGTGGCAGACGATGGTGACCGCGCCGTCCGGCGCAACGTGCACGAAGACGTTCGGCGTCAGGCCCGCGCCGCTCGAAGCCTGCGCGAGCCGCGTGCGCGCCAGCACGCGCCCAGCCGCCAAGGAGATGAGAAGACCGCCGACGAATTCACGCCGCGTGATGGCCATGGCTCACTCCTCCGCCATGCCGGCCGCGCGCTTGATGGCGGCGCGGATGCGCCCGTACGTCCCGCAGCGGCAGAGGTTGCCGGCGAGCGAGTGATCGATCTCCTCGTCGCGCGGCTTCGGGCTTTTCGCCAGGAGCGCCGCGGCGGTCATGATCTGCCCGGCCTGACAGAATCCGCACTGCGGTACGGCGAGATCGCACCAGGCCTTCTGCAGCGGATGACTCCCGTCGGGCGAGAGGCCCTCGATGGTGATCACCGAGCGCCCCTGCGCGCGCCCCACCGGCGTCACGCAGGAGCGGACCACCTCGCCATCCAGATGCACGGTGCAGGCGCCGCAGAGCGCCTGGCCGCAGCCATACTTGGTGCCGGTGAGGCCGAGCACGTCGCGCAGCGCCCAGAGCAGCGGCATCTCCGGATCGACGTCCAGCTCGCGGTTCGCGCCGTTCACTTGCAGGCGGATCATGGCCGCGCTCCTTCCGCGGGGCATTCGGCCCCGCTCTCGACCCAGGCGGCGACCAGCTTGCCCAGCTCTTCCTGCGTGCCAGGCGCCGGCTCGCGGCCGTGGCCCGGGGACCAACCCCAGGCGACCAGCTTGTCGTGTGCGTTGTGCTCGACGATCTGGGAGAGCGTCCGGCTGCCGTTGCGCTGCGGGTCTTTCATCTGCTCGCAGATCTGCCGCGGCGATTTCCCTTCCCAGGCCATGAAACGCGGCGCGAGGTGCCAGTGCGGCGCGCCGGGCACGCGCGCCAGCTCGAGGTTGTGCTCCTGGTGGCAACTGTCGCAGCGCATCCCCACCACGCCTTCGTCGGCGACGCCGCGCAAGACCGGCGGATCGTGGAGACGAGCTTCCATGCCTTGATGGGGCGAGTCGCCGTCGGGGTGGCAGTTGACGCAGCGGGGATGGAGGAAGACGCGGCTCGCCTGCAGGAAGAGCGCGCGCGATCGCTCGGCGCGATCCTGCGCGGGCGGCGGCTGCTCCGGCCGCGGCGACGCGCAGGCGACCAGGAGAAGCAGGAGGCCCCGGCGCACGCCGGGAACCTCGATCAACGCAAGACGAATCTCAACTGTCCTCGCGACTCAGAGTCCGATTTTCTCGTGCGCCTTGGCGTCGGCCTTGCGGATGGCCTGCGCGTAGCGTGGGTCGCCGCGCAGGTTGTCGAGGTCGTCGTCGGAGCGGATTTGCGCAGCAGCGTCGAAGCCCGCCTCGATGGCCTCGTCGAGATAGCGGAAGGCCTCGTTCTTGTCGCCGCGGCGCGCCTCGACGCAGGCGAGGTTGTAGAGCGCAGATCCGCGGCGGTAGCCGAGTTCGAGTGCGCGCGAAAAGGCGCGCGACGCAGCATCGAACTCGTCCAGCTGCAAACGCGCGAGACCAAGCGCGTACTGCGCCCGTCCGCTGCTGCGGTGCCTGCGCCCGAATGCCTCGTACCGCTGGGCCGCTTCTCGCCAGGCATCGGCCGCGCCCGCCCTGCTCCAGATGCCGACGAACCCGACCTTGGGCATGGTCAGCTGCTCGGCCATCTGCTGCAGCTCGGCGAAGCGGGGCTCGCCGTGGAGCGAGCCGAGATCGTCGTCGCGCGCCATCAACCCCGGATCATCGAAGCCGCTCTCGAGCGCCTGCTCCAGGGAGTCGAGCGCGGCGCGGTTGTCGCCCTTGCGCGCCAGCGCGCAGGCGGTGTTGTAGATCGAGCTGGCCGGCTTCGAGCTGCGCCGGGCTGCCTCCTGGAAGGCGCGCGCGGCGCGATGGTATTCGCCGACGCGGAGCAGATCCTTGCCGATCGAAGACCAGGGATCGGCGGAGCGCGGCTGCCGCTCCATCATGGCGTCGAATCGCGCCGCCTCGCTGCGCCCCACCCCGAGCCGCGCGCGCAATTCCTTGAACCGGGCGTCGCCGCGGAGTGAGTCGAGATCGTCGTCGTGGCCCAGATATTTTTCCAGCTCGAAACCCGACTCCAAGGCTTTCTCCAGCCATTCGAAGGCGCGGTCGCTGTCGCCCAGCCGGGCGTAGCCGCAGGCGATGTTGTAGCTGGCAGCCTGCTCGCGGCGCCCTTCTTCGATGGCTTTCCCGAACGCCTCGATCGCCTGCCGGTAGTTGCCCTTGCGGTGCAGCTGCATGCCGCGGCTGTACCAGTCGTCCTCGCCCGCGATCTCGTGGGCGATGCTGGCGAGCTTGTTCGCCATCCCGGCGAACCTGGATTTGACGGCCGAAGGGTCTCCCTCGCTGTTCGGAGAATCCGCGGACGCCTTCGAGGCGAGTTGCACGTCCGGCTCGGCCGCGACGATGGGGCGCACCACGGCCAAGGCCAGCGCGGCGCCTGCCAGCCCCGCGCAGAGCACGCGCCCCGAGGCTGAAGCCGGAGTGCGACTGCGCTGATCGAGCAGCGCGCGCAGGCGGCCCTCGAGATCGGAGGAACGCGCCATCGGCATCGCGGCCACCGCGGCGAGCGGAGTTCGCAGCGAGCGGGCGATCTCGACGAGGTGGCGCGCATAGACGCTCGGCTTCTCCCCTGCGGAGAGGACGAGGTCGTCGGCGGCCTTTTCCGCTTCGAGGCGCGCGCTGCGCAGCGCAACCCAAGCGAGCGGGTGGAACCACCACACTGCCGCAGCGACCTCGGAGACCAGGAGCGACAGCCAGTCGAGGCGCTTGACGTGCGCGAGCTCGTGGAGAAGCACCAGCCGCCGCCGCTCCGGCGTCCAGGCGCGCGCAGCACCGGGAAGAACGACGACCGGCTCGAACGCTCCAGCCGTCATCGGCACCGACACCTGCTCGCTGCGCACCAGCCGCACCAGGCGGCGCAAGCGCAGCACTGCGCTGCAGCGGGCAACCTCGGCCATGGCCTCGGTGTCCGGCGCAGCGGCTTGGGCGATGCGCGAGAAGCGCAGCATCCCCGCCCCGAGCCGGAGCGTGAGAAGCGCAGCCATCAGCGCCCAGGCCCCGGCCGCCCAGGCGACGACCGCGAGCTGCAGCGTTCGCCGCGCACGCTCGAAGAAGTGAGGACGCGCCAGAGGCTCTAGAGCAGCGAACGCAGGAGGCGGCGCAGGAAGCGGTGCCGCTTGCGGCGAGGCAAGCTCGGCCTTCATCGAAAGATGCTTCGCCGGGAGGACCGGCAGTTGCAGGCCTGGCAGAGCGCCGCTCATGAGCGGCAGGGCGAGAGCGCCCGCGAGCCCCGCCACCGCGACGAGATGGCGCGTCGACGCCGTCGCGCGGCGAAGCGCGAAGAGCGCCAGCCCGGTCAGCGCCAACAGCAGGGTGACACGCGCTCCCAAGGAGAGGGCTGTCTCCAGCAGATCACCGGCGTTCATCAGCGTCCCTCCTTCCGCGTCTGCTCGATGAGGGCGGAGAGCCGCGCCAGATCCTCTTCCGAGAGGTTGTCGCGATCGAGCAGCGCCGCCACCACCTTCTCGGTCGAACCTTCGAAGAAAGTATCGACCACGTTCTGCAGCGCAGACTTGCGTGCGCTCTGCTTGGGCAGCGTGGGGAGGTAGAGGTAGCGGGTGCCGTCGTCCTCGTGCCGCAGGTGACCTTTGCTCTCGAGAATGCGGAGCAAGGCGCGCACGGCGGAGTAGCTGGGCGGGTCGGGCATGCGCTCCAGTACTTCGGCGGCGGTGACGCGGCCGTCGCGGTAGACGACTTCCATGATCTGGCGCTCGCGGCGGCTCAGATCGGCGAGGCGTTGCTTCCTCAAGCCACCCTCCACTGCCGCTGCTAAAAAAGCAGCATGTGCTAAGGAACTAGCAGCAGGTGGTGGCCTTGTCAACTCGACGACGGCGCTGAGCGCCGCTAGGCGGTCTTCAGCCGGGCAGCGAGCAGGTTGTCCACGCAGAGGTCGATCCGCTCGCGGAATGCGTCGTCAGCGCCGATGAATTGCAGACCTGCGCCGGCGTGGCCGCTGTTGTGATCCTGCGGCAGCACCCGCTGTACGACCTCCGCTTGGGTGAGCACGGCGCCGAGGCCATCGGGCAGGCTGAGCTGCAGCTCGACGACCTCGTGCAGGGCCGGCGGCTGGGGCGTGGCGATGAACACTCCTCCGCGGCTGATGTTCTCCGAATGAGCGACGACGCCGGTCGACATTCCCCGCAATTGGACTTCCCTGCAGAGCGGAGCGCGCGGGAAAGCGCGGCGGGCCAGCGACACGACCGCTGCGTTCCTTCCTTTGAGGAAGCGACCGATCCGGCGGCGCGAGGCCACCGGCAAGGGGCGAAAGCGCGTCCAGAATCCGACCTCGCTCCTCGTCTCCGGCGGGACGCGCTCACCGACCACGCCCTCGACTTCCTCGGGAGTGGCCTCGCCCGGCAGCGCGATGCGCAGGGCGATGGCGGTTCCCTTCGGCGGCGCCTCCAGACCGCGGATGAAGACGGCCTCGAGAGAAAGCCAGCCACTGGTAGTCTGCGCGACCAGCCCGCTCGCCGCGAAGCGCACGGGCACGACGATCGGAATCCCCTCCATGCTGGGAGACTACCCCCGCGATCGCCGCGAGCAAGTTCTTGGCGCCGATCCTGCGCAGGGCGGCGAAGCGGATCGACGATCAGAGGCCCTTCTGCTTCAACCAACCGAGGCTGTACTCGGCAAGCTCGCGCCAGCCGCTGTCGATGGTCAGGGAGTGGCCGCGCGCCGGGAATTCCTTGAGCTCCGTGATCGCCTGCGACTTGCTGTATGCCCGGAGCGTGCTCCGGACCAGGACTGGCGGAACGGTATTGTCCTTTTCGCCGGCGATCAGCAGAAGCGGGCCGCGCGACGCGTTCTCGAGGTTGACCCTGGTTGCCGACTTCGGGTTCAAGGTCGCGGTCGCCGCCTGGAAGATCGGCCGCCCCGGGCCCGGCATGGCGTACTTCGCGTAGAGCTCTTTCGCCTCCGGCTCGGGCACTGCATTGGTGAAGCCGAATCGGAACTGATGCTCCGTCAGCGCGACCGAGCGCTTGAAATTCAGCGGGTTTGCCAGCACCGGGAAAGATGACTTGAGCGCGCTGAGCGGCAGCTCGCGCACTCCCTTGACCGGCGCGGGGTCGATGGCGATGGCGGCCGCCGCGAGATCGCGGCCCAAGAGATTTTGCGCCAGCAGGCCTCCGAACGAGTGTCCGATGACCACAGGCTTCCGGCTGAACGCCTTCAGCTGCCCAGCGATGTGATCGGCGATCTCCGCCACACCGAAGCCGGCGACCGCTGCAGCGTTCTTGCGCGTGGCCTCGGTGGTCGCCGAGTCGCCGGGCCAGCTGGCGGCGACTGCCTCGTAGCCGCTCTCGCGAAAGAGCTGCAGCCACTTGTTCCACGATTCAGCGTGCAGCCACAGACCATGGACGAACACCACTGCTGGTTTGGAGGTCGTCATTTTTGCTTCCTTTCCGGGAAGGTCGAAGCGCCCAGGGCGGAAATCGAACCACCGACACGGGGATTTTCAGTCCGCCCCGGGGAGCACGCCTTTGCCGGTCGAAGGGCGGTTCGTCCCCACAAGCAGTCCGCAGGGAAGCTGCCGCTCGTCGCAGCTCATACCGCCTGTCCGGCCGCGCCGCAAGCGCTGGATCGGCTCAGCAGCCGCCCGCCATCGAGCTCGCCTTCGCGATGTCCATCGCGAAATAATACTGACCATCAAGGTCTACTCGCGACCGCGACAATGACTAGCCTCTGAGCCGCCAGGCACCGCTTGGAGGCTCGTCCATGAGAGAAGTGTCGCTTTGGGTCGCCCTCTTGCTCTCGGCATGCGGCGGCGGCAACAGAGTCAGTGGCACCGTCCAAGGAACATCACTCGCGGCCCATGATGCGTTGGCTCGCGTCGTCCGCCAGCCCTGTGGATCCCTGAACATCCTCATCACGAGCATCTCGCCCGTCTGCGCCCCTGCAGTGAACGCGAAGAACGCCACGTCGCTCACTCTGCTCCTCGCCGTCGTCTCATCCGGCAATTCCCCATGCACCAGCGCCGTGCCCAGCGGGCTGGGCACGTTCGCGCTGAAGGACAGCGGGCAGGGAAACGTCCTCGTCGCTGCGATCTTCGACGACTTCAACGCTTCCTGCGAGTCGAGAAGTCAGTGGGCGAACACCGGCACCGTCACCTTGAGCGGGCTGAATCCCTACTCGGGAACGTTCGACCTGACGTTCGACAGCGACCACCTGACGGGCAGCTTCACCGCGCCGGAATGCACCGCGGCCGTGGAGCAGAACAGCTGCTTGTGAGAGCCACGAGCATCACGGCAACGGATACGACGGCTGGCCGGACCGTACTCGCAATCGATCCCATGGCTATCGGTGGATCAGGGTGTTGACGATGAGCTCGACTTCTTCCGGCGTGCAGGGCTTCTCGAGGGCCATGTCCGCGCCGGCGTCGATGGCGGCCGCACGCGCCTTTTCGCCGGTCATCGCGGAGAGCGTGACGAGCGGCATTCGCCTGGTCTTGGCGTAGCTCCTGAGTGTCATGATGACGCTCAGCCCGTCGAGCTTCGGCAACCCGATGTCGATGATCGCGATGTCGAAGTTTTCATTCACCGCGCGGGCGATCGCCTCTTCGCCGTCGCTCGCGGTCGCGACGTCGTAGCCGTTCCGAGACAAGTATTCCCTGTACAGCTCGACGTTGTCGATTGCGTCGTCCACCAGAAGGACGCGCGGGCGGCGCTCATGCTCCACGGCCATACCGCGCCCATACTACGACCTGCGTCGGTGGAACAGTCACCAGGAGTGGGGTTGTCGTTTCAGCGGCGCGGGACCGCCGGGCCGGGATGGTCCCTCCATGTGCCCGAGCGGGGAAAGACGCGCACGGCGCGCGAGTACGCGATCCACTCGAGCAAGAGAAGAAGGGCGAAGGAGATGGCGGTCGTCAGCTCCATGGTGCGGATGCTCCGCTGCATCCCTTGCAGACGCAGCTCGAGCAGGCGCCGCTCCTCGTCGATCGGATCGCCGGTCACGACCCGCAGCGTGTCGTCCATCTTGCTCTCGCTGGCCATGCGCGCCTCTGTGTCGCGCTCCGGCCCCAATCGCCGCCGGGCGATCAGCTCATCCTGGAAGCGGAAGAGATCGGCCATGCGCTGCTCGAGGCGCGGCGCGCTGGCGACCTGCCGCGGGTTGTCGGCGGTCAGCTCCTTGAAGTGCCAGACCTCGCGCCAGGCCGCCTTCACCGACGCCTGGTAGGAGGCGAGGATGCCTTCGTCGCTGGTCCGGAGGAACGCGTGCAGCGCAATGACTGACTGGCGCAGCGCCGCGCGCGCCGAGTAGAGCGACTCGAGCACTTCGTTGCTGTGCGCGAGCAGCTTGCTGTCCGCGCTCAGTCGCGAGCTCGTCCAGAAGATGGGCGCGGCCACGAGCGGCATGATGACGAACACGATCGCCAGTCGCCGGCGCTCGGATTGGCCGGCTTCACTCCCTGGGATGGGATGCTCGTTCACGCCATTCCTCCGACGAACGGCACCTTGGTAGACGCTCGACCGCGCGCGAGCAGAAGATATCAAGCGCCGCCCTTGACCGGTGTATCCTTCGTGCGGTGGAAGCGCCGCGGAGGGGCCCTCGTTGGACCGAGTCCCAGCTCTTTCTCGCGGCGTTGATCGCGCCCATCCTCGTCTACGACATCGTCCTGCAGTCGTCGCGGCTCTTGCTGCGCTTTGCCGACATGGTCGATCCGCCGCACGCGGGCTGGTTCTCCGGAGTGGCGCTCTCGGTCTTCTGGCTGCTCGGCGACATCGCCTTCGCGCTTTTCTCGGCGGTGCTGCTCCTGGTGCGCGACCAGCACGGCAAGCTCTGGATGACGGTCGCGATCGCGCTGCAGGCTGCCGCATTCCTCCTGGGGATGATCAACACCGCATCCTACGTCTATTTCATGCAGACGGTCGACGCCCTCGACTGGCCGCTGTTGCGCCACATGCTGGAGCAGCCGAGCGACCTCGGCCTGGTGATGGCGGGCGAGGTGACGGCGGGCCAGTGGCTCTTGCTCGGTCTCGTCTTCGTGCTGGCGATGGCCGGGCCCTGGCTGGTGCGCGCCTTGGCAATCCGCGCGCGGCGGCCACCGCTCTACCTCGGGCGCGAGCGGCGTTCGCGGCGCAAGCCGGCGGCGGCGGTTCTCCTCGCGGTGCCGGCGTTCACGCTGGCGCTGCTGCCACCGCCCATCGCGGCCCGGGACGTTGCGCTCGTCCGCAGTCCCCTCGCCTACATCGCCCAGACCTGGGCGTCGGCCGAGAGCGGCGTCGATCCGGCGGTCGACCAGGTGGTGGCGGAAACACGCTTCTTCGAACCTGGGCGACTGACCATCGAGCGAGTCTCCACGGAGCCGCTGCGCAACCTGGTCGTCATCGTTCTCGAGTCGACGCGCGCGCGCGCCGTCACGCCCTATGAGCCTTCGCTGCAGACCACGCCGTTTCTCGCCTCACTGGCTGCGCAGAGCCTGCAGGTGGACAAGGCCTACGCCGTCATCCCCAGCACGGCGAAATCGCTGACCGCCATTTTCTGCAGCCTTTATCCGGCGACCTCGCTCGCGCCGCGCGCGCTCACGGCCGGCCTTCTCGGCCGCTGCCTGCCGCGGCTGCTCGGCGAGCAGGGCTATCAGACCGTCTACCTGCAAACGGCGAACGCCCGGTTCGAAAACCGATTGCAGGCCGTGCCCAACATGGGCTTCGCAACCTTCATCAAGCCCGACGACATGCCGACGGCCGGCTTCCAGGAGGCCAACTTTCTCGGCTTCGAGGATGACCAGATGCTCGGCCCGAGCGAGGCCTGGCTCCTCGCCCATCGCGACAAGCCCTTCTTCAGCGCCTACCTCACCGTGGATGCGCACCACGACTACAACCGCCTCACCCGGCACGGCGTCTACCACTTCGCTCCGGCGGACGACATGCTCGACCGCTACCTCAACAACGTCCGCGCCACCGACGTCTTCCTCGAGCAGCTTTTCGCCCAGTACAAGCGGGCCGGCGTCTACGAGAAGACGCTGTTCGTCATCGTCGGCGATCATGGAGAGGCCTTCGGCGAGCACGGCCGGCGCGCGCACAACACCGTCCCTTACGAAGAGGGGTTGCGGGTCCCGCTCCTCATCCACGACCCGACCGGCAAGCTGGTTGCTCCGAGCCATCTGCCCGGGCCCATCAGCCAGCTCGACATCATGCCCACCGTGCTGGGCCTGCTCGGCTTCCGGGTGACGAGCGGCGCGCTCCACGGGATCTCGATGTTCGATTCCCCGCGCGATCGAGTGCTGATCACTTCCTGCCTGGGCAGCTGCGCCACGCGGGTGACTGCCACCGAGGCGTTCATCCACCACTTCGGCCGGCGCGAGGACGAGCTCTACGACCTGCGCACCGATCCGCTCGAGCGCGAGGATCTCGCCCGGTCGTATCCGCAGCTGGTCCAGAAGCGGTCCGCGGAAGTGCTCGTCTTCCAACGGCGGATCGCGTCCTTCTATTATTTGCACACGCTGCACGCCATGCAGCCTCAGCATGCCGGCCGATCTCCCTGAGTATCCGATCGGCTTTCAGCCGATCGAGAACGTCAGGGGGAGATGTTGATCGTCGCCCCCAGCTGCAGCCCTTGGGCGAGCGCGCCGCACTCAAGAATGGCAGAGGCCGCCGCAGCTCCCGGCTGGAAAGTTCCGTTGACCTGGACGGCGACCACTTGCCGAGCGCCTGTCGAGGTGATGGGCGCCGTGCTCGCGCCTGTGTAATTGCCCTGTCCGACCTGTACGGTCAGCGTCGCTGTGCTGGCGCCCGCGCCGCAGTCCAAAACGACGTAGACGAGGACGCCGGTGGCATCCAGCGTCGCCTGCTGCTGGATGGAGAGGGTCGGTGGGTCGGCAAGCGCGGCCTTGGAATACCCCAGGGCGAGCGCGACGACGGCAAGCACGGAGAGCGAGAATCGTCGGAGCATTGTCTGTCTCCCTCGCAGGCAGGGCGAGCCGCGAGGGATGGCCGGCTCGCTGTTCGAGACTGCTGGAGGAAGGTGGACACGTCGGACACCTGCGGCAAGCGCTCCTCCGCGTGCCCGTCTGGCGGATCCGGCTGGGAGCCAGGCGCTATGCCGCGGCGGCAAGCTGCTTGAGCACGGCCTCCACCAGCGTGACCCAGTCGGTGATGCTCGGCTCGGCTCGAACGTCGGTGGGCAGGACGAGGAGCTTCGCTCCAGCCTTCTCGGCCACCAGCGACGCGACCGACTTGTTGTAGAAATTCTCCATCAAGAGCAGGCGCGCTCCCTCCTCCTTCATCGCCGCGATGAGCCGCACCAGGTGCTGGGGGTCCGGAGGGATTCCCGGCTTCGGCTCCACGTAGCCGATCTCCTCCATTCCCAGCCACTGTGACAGGTACGTCCAGCTCTTGTGGTACGTCGCGATCTTCATCCCCCGCAGCTTGGCAGCGATCCCGCCCCACTCCTTTTCCTTCCGCGCGACGCGCGCCTCGAACGCCGCCAGGTTCTTCTGGTACGCCGCGCGCCCGTCAGGGTCGAGCAGCACCAGACGTTCCTCGATCTCGCGGGCGATGATGCGAGCGTTTTGCGGCGGCAGCCAGTAGTGCGGATTGCCGAGAGGATGGATGTCGCCCATGGCGCGGGTCACCCGCACGGTGGGCACGTCCAGCACCGGGATCTGCTGCGAGCAGTCGAGATTGCCGGGCTCGCCGACCTGGATCTTGGGGTTGCGCGAGCCGAGAACGAGAGGAGGCAGCCAGCCGATCTCGAGCTCCAGTCCGACGTACACGAGGAGATCGGCGCGGTTCAGCACCAGCATGAGGTTCGGCTTGGCCTCGACGAAATGCGGGTCCTGGTAGCCCTTGGCGAGCGACTCCACCTCGATGCGATCGCCGCCCACCTCCTTGGCGAGCGAGCCCAGCGTCTGGATCGACGACACGACGTGCAACACGGCGATCAAGGCGATCATGAAAGCTCCTAGAACGGATGTGCGCCGTGGGCGCCGATGGAAATCTCCAGTTGGAAGAACAGGGCCGGGGCCCACGAGGGCTGCACCGCGGGCAGAAGCATGCCCACAGACTGATCTGCAAAGGAGATGTTGCCCTTCTCCAGTTCGGCGTAGGCGCGGATGCGCATGAACTCGCTCCCCTGGAACGTCAGGTCGACCGCGCCGCGGGCGGTGCGAGCCGTCACGGAGCTGGCGGGCAAGCCGATCAAGTCGCCGCGCGCGCCCACGAACCAGCGCCGGGCGAATTGCACCACCGCCTGTCCGTAGGCGCCGCCGTCCCAGTCGTCCGCCAGGCCGTCGCCCGCGGCGAGATGGCGCACGACGACCTCCGCCTGGAACGCAACCGAGCCGTAGGTCTGCGCCACGTTGGCCGGCTTCCATTTCACGTACACGTCGGCGCCGAAGAGCTGCGTCTGCCGGCCGGCGCCCATCGTTCCGCCGGACGCGACCGAGAGACCCGGCGACTCGCCGCTGGCGAAATTGAGCCCGCCATAGAGCGACCACTCCTCACCGAAAGGCAGGAAGAACTTCGCCTCGGCTGTCAGGGTCGGCCGCTGGGCGACGTTGGCGCCGAAGCTTTTCACCGGCTCGGGCAGCGGCCCGTCGATGGACGCCGGGGCGTTGCTCACCGAGAGGGCCTCCGCGTAGAACGTGAGAAAGAAGGGCAGCGGCGCGAGCCAGCTCACCTGCGCGCCCGGCCCGCGCAAGCCGTCGTCGCCGAGGAACGCCGCGTTGATCAGCGGTCTGCGCGTGAAGTCCTGTACGTGCAAATGCTGTCCGTTCTGCCGCCCGAACGCGCTGCGGAAGCTCCCCGCCTTCACTTGCAGGTTCCAGGGCAGCGAGGTGCTGGTGGCGAAGGCTTCCTCCACCTCGAGGCCGCTGAGGTTGGCGATGGTCAGGTAGACCTCGCCCTTGAAGTACGGATCGACGACGGCGCTCGCCGCGACCTCCACCTCCTGCGCGGTGAACCCCAGCGCGTGGGCGGTATCGCCGTGCAGGTTGGGGTCGTCGCCGTTGAGGAACTGCGGCGCGCGCCGTTGCCAGCCCATGGTAGCGTCGAGGATGGCGCTGATGTCAGGGTTCAGCGACTGAGCGCCGCGCATGAGGGTCTGCGGCACGGTGCCGGTCGAACCGGTCACCGCCGCCGGTGGCGCCGGCGGGTTCGCTGGTTGGCCCTGCTGGGTTTGCTGCTGATCGGCCTGGATGGCCTTCTCCAACTGCTTCTGCAGCTCCTGATCAGCTTGCGACTGCGCGAGAAGGCAGAGAGCGAGCAGGATCATCGGCCCCTCAGATTGTGCTGCGGCGCAAGATCTTCAACAGCCCCGGCAAGAGGAAGAACGACGCGACGACGACCATCGACGCGCCGGTGGGCAGCTGCTCGACCCAGCTCACGTAGTACCCGATCGCCGCGGAGACTATGCCGAAGCCCACCGAGAGCGCGATGGTGTAGCGCATCCTCTCGGTGATCATCAGGGCGGCAGCCGCGGGGATCACGGTGAAGGCGAAGACAGGCAGCGCGCCCACCGCGCGGGTCGCCACCGAGATGACCACCGCGATGACAAGATTGAGCATGAGCTCATAGCGGAACACGCCCACGCCCTGCACCAGCGCCGTCTCCGGATCGTAGCTGACGAAGAGCAACTCCTTGAAGAAGAGCACGTTCACCACCATCGCGGCGAAGCTGGCGGCGAAGAGCACCCAGATCTGCGCGCGCGGTACGGTGACTGCGTTGCCGAAGAGGATGTCGCCCACCGCATGCGCCTCCTGGGCGATGCGCGGGCTGTTGAGGATGGCCAGTACCAGGGCGCTCGCGACGATGTAGCCGAGCCCGACGATGGTCTCCGGCGCGAGCTTCCGGTGCCCGGGGCGCAAGGAGAAGAGGAACGCGGCGAAGCAGCCAAACAAGAGCGAGAACCAGGTGGGCTCGAGCAGCAGCGGCACCGCACCATGCTGGTGCGGGTCGATGCCCACCAGCGACCCGACGTAGAATGCGAATGCCACGCCCACTCCGGAGATCTCCGAGAGCGCGGCCGAGACGAACACCATGCGCTTGAGCACCACGAAGACGCCGAGGTAGCCGAGGATGGCTCCGGCGAGGAGCCCGGCGATCATCGGCTCGACCCACAGATCGCGGCCGGCCCAGAAATCGAGAAAGCCGCTCATTTGACGACCACGGCGGTGTGACCGTCGAGTTGCGCCACGCGCACTTCGCGGCCGTAGAGGCGTCCAAGGCGCTGCGGATCGATCATCTCCGCTGCCGGACCCACCTCGAAGAGCTGGCGCTCGCGGTCCACCACCGCCACTTCGGTGGCGAACCCGGCGACCGCGGTGAGCTGGTGGGTCGCCAGCACGACGCTGAGGTTGTGCGCCTGCTTCAGCCGCTGCACCAGCTCGAGCAGGATGCGCTCGGCGGCGGGGTCCATCGCGCTCGTCGGCTCGTCGAGCACCAGCAGCTCCGGCTCGGCTGCCAGAGCCCGCGCGATGAGCACTTTCTGGTGCTGCCCGCCGGAAAGCGCGTAGAGCGGCCGGTCGGCGAGATCCCCGATGCCGATCTCGCCGAGCGCATCGCGCGCCGCCTTGCGGTCCATCGCCGAATAGGGCCGCCCCGGCCCGGCCAGGCGCGCGCGGCCCATCAGCACCACGTCGAGCACGGTGAACGGCCAGCTCATGTCGAGCCGGTCACGCTGCGGCACGTATCCGATCCGCGGCGCGCGCGAGAGCGGCAGCACCCGCCGCCCTGCGATCAGCGGCAAGAGCCCGAGCAGCGACTTGAGCAGCGCGGTCTTGCCCGCGCCGTTGGGCCCGAGCACGCCGAGCGTGGTCCCTGCGCGCACGGCCAGATCGAGCGGCGGCAGGAGCGGCTGGCGATACCCGATGACCGCGTGTTCGAGTCGGACCAACTCCAAGCGCGCAGTCGCTACCAGAGCAGTGACGGGCTGTCCATGACCTTCCTGTCCTGACGTTGGCCATGCCGGGCTTTTGAATTAAATGCCCCACCGAACATCCAATCGCCCGCATGGCCTTGAGGTCAGTCCTGCTCCAGCGCGCCGTCGCCATCGGGATGGCGCTCGCGCTTCTCTTGCTGGCTGGCCAGCAGCATCACCACGCGACCTTCGAGAAGAGCAGGTGCGTGGCCTGCGCCGTTCGCGTGCAAGCCTCGAAGCCGCCCGCAACGGCCGTACTCCTCACGGCGCCGGTGCTTCTCGCCCTCGATCTGTTCCCTGAGAAAGAGGAGCAACCCCCTCCGCACCTTCCGCCTCCGACTCCACGCGCACAAGGACCGCCTTCGGCCTGAACGCCGCATTTCGCGAACAGGTCGATGTTGCAGTCCCACGAGCCGCAGGGCGCCCAGCGCGCCCGGCACTCATGCTTGCCCGGCCACATTGGCAGGAGTCCGTTCCATGAAGCGCATCACCGCATTGCTGGTCTTCGCCTTTCCCCTCGCCGCGTCTGCCGCAAACCTCGGCATCGTCGATGGTTCCGTCCGCGACTACGACGGGCAATTCCTCTCCAATGTCACCGTGCTCCTCCTCCGCGACGGCCGCCGTGTGGATGAGCACCTCACCGACAAGGATGGCCATTTCGAGTTCGAGCAGGTGCCTTTCGGCAACTACCGGATCAAGGCCACCGACGCTCAGGGCCGCAGTGAGCAGCAGGACGTCCGCGTCGCTTCCGGGTCGGTGACCGCGGTCGAGATCTTCCTGCCCATCATGGGCCAGGAGGTCCAGATCGTGGCCGAGAGGCCGAAAGCGCCGCTCCCCTCGAACACGCCCTCCTCGACGTCGACGCTGGAGCGCGAGGAGATCAAGAACCTGCCGCGCGGGGACACGGCCTCCGTCAACGAGATCCTCTCCACGCAGCCGGGCTTCGTCTACGACGCGATGGGCAACCTTTTCGCCCGCGGGAACCACGCCAACATCCAGTACCAGATCGACGGCGTTCCTCTGCCGGACTCGGTCAGCGGCCTGTTCGGGAGCTTCCTCTCACCCAAGCTGGTCGAGAACATGGAGGTCATCACCGGGGGTCTCGACGCGGAGTACGGCGAGCGGCTCGCCGCCGTCGTGAACCTCAACTCCCGCAAGCCAAGCGCCGCGGGCGAGGGCCAGATCGAGTTGATGGGCGGCTCGTACCAGACGCTGAGCCCGAGCATCGTCTACGGCAAGAAGTTCGGCGCGCTCTCCATGGTCGCCGGCGGCAGCTATCGCACTACCCAGCGCGCCCTCGATCCCGAAGTCTTCGAGGACCTCTCCCACAACGGTGGCGACGAGGAGCGCGGCTTCCTGCGCCTCGATTACGACCCCGACGAGCACACGCACTGGTCCGCGCTCGGCAGCTTCGCCCACAACTTCTACCGGCTGCCGATCGATACATCGGTGCCGCAGTTCGACTCCAGCCAGCCGAACGGCGGGCGCACGCCGGACCAGTACGGAAACGCGCCCTCGCCGTTTTTTCCTCGCAACACCAACCAGACCGAGAACGAGCGCGACGCCTTCGCCATGCTCTCGTTCCGCCACGACTTCGACCCCCGCTCCTCCTTCCGCGCAGCGGCCACCTATCGCCACTCGTACGGGTTCCTCTTCGGGGACCCGCAGAACGCGCTCGGCCCCACCGCCGACCCGTGCATGACCGACGCTCAGGGAAACACCACCTGTTCCACCACCAGCGACGTCGGGCGAACCGCCGATCACCTCGGCGCCAATGCCGAGCAGCTTCTCCGACTCGGGGAGCAAGACGTCCTCAAGATCGGCGGCCAGGTGGATCGGTTGTTCGGGTCCACCGATTTCACCAGCTACACGCGCAGCGACAGCTTGCAGGGTCCCGACCCGGCGCTGACCGTGCGGGGGACCGACACCTCGCGGGCGACCACCGGCGGACTCTACCTCCAGGATCGCGCGACGCTGGGCCGCTTCGTCATCAATGCGGGCGTGCGTCTCGACTTCCAGCGCGTCACCTTCGTGGGAGCGCCCGAGCAGGCGACCCAGGTCGGCGTCGGCCCGAGGCTGGGCGTTGCCTACGCCTTCTCGGAGGCGACCATCGCTCACGCCTTCGCCGGACTTCTCTGGCAGCCGCCCGCCGTGCTCGATGCGCCCGCCGCCGCCCGCATCCTCGGCCTCGTGCCGCCGGACCAGGTCATCCCCTACGACCTGCTCGCGGAAAAGGACCGTTACGCAGAAGTGGGCATCGAGTCGCGCGTCGTCCCCGCGCTCACCTTGAAGCTCAACATCTGGGGGCGGCTGTCGTCAGATCAGATCGATGACGTCGGCGTCGGCGGCACGAATCTCGTCAGTCCCTACAACTTCCGCGACGGCCGGGCGGGTGGCGTCGAAGGAGGAGCGGTGCTGGTGGTGGGAAGCCGTTTCAGCGCCTTCGCCAACGTCTCGCTGGAACAGGCGCAGGGCAGGGGCATCGAGACGGCGCAGTATTTGTTCTCGCCCGACAATTTGGCCAGGACCGACTGGCAGACCCTCGACCACGTCCAGACCTGGACCGCCAACGCGGGCGCCACCGTGAAGGACGGCTATACGCGGCTTTCCGGGCTGGCCGAGTATGGCAGCGGGCTGCGGACGGGCGCGAACAACGACCAGCATGTGCCCGACCACCTCCGCGTGGACCTGACGCTCTCGCACCAGTTCTTCGACCTCCCGAGCAAGCCGAGCATCGCTGTCGACGTCGTCAATCTCTTCGACGCGCACTACGCCTATCGCATCGCGAACGGCTTCAATGGCAGCCATTGGGCTCCGGGCAGGGGGATCTTCCTGCGGATCGCGTCGGAGTTCTAAGTTAGGATGATCGCGGTTTCATGACGAACGAGAGTGCCACGCGCGACGACGGCACACCTCCGGCATTCGTTGCCTGCGTGTGGTTTGGCGTATTCCTGCTCGCGACGATCGGGATCCTGGCGGCCACGGGGCGAGCTGCCTTTCCCGCGGACTTCGCCACTCGCGCCGAGCCTTGGCGGGAGCAGCTGCTGCGTGCGTTTCATCGCGAAGATCCTTTCATGCTGCAGCGGGCAGCGGAGCTCGAGCTGGTCGACGGCCGGTTTGCCGGCCACCCATTCGCGACCCTGCTCCATGTTCTCGCAGGCATCGTCTTTCTCCTGCTCGCACCGCTGCAATTTTCATCGTGGATCCGCAACCGGCACCTGGGCTTTCATCGCTGGTCCGGACGCTTCCTTGTGGTGACTGCGTTCGTGGCGACCTTTGCCGGCCTGTATTTCGGCTTGCTCTTGCCGTACGGCGGCCCGCTCGAGATGGCAGCCATCGTTTTCTTCGGCGGAATGTTCCTGACCGCCATTTCCATCGCAGTCGTCGCCATTCGGCGACGTCAGGTCGCTCGTCATCGGAAATGGATGATTCGCGCTCTGGCAGTGGCTCTCGGCATCTCGACGGTTCGCATGGTCGCGCCGGTGCTGGACGTCGTGCTCACCCAAAGCGGCGTCGGGCCCCGGTTGATCTTCGGTCTCTCGCTCTGGACGGGATGGGCCATCACCATCGGCGCGGCGGAACTATGGATCGCGTCTACGCGCTTCCGTGCTCCGTCGCTGGCCGTGTCGGTGAGCCCGAGCACCACCGCGTGAACCAAGCTGTTAGCAATTCCGGTTCTTGCCCGAGGGCCTCATGCGGACCACCTGGATGATGTCGCTCCTGATGTTCGGATGCCTCGCGCTTGCCTCGCCGGGTCTCGCGCAGACCGACCCGGATTGGACCCGCCGGTTTCCGCCCTTTCGCATCATCGGGAACATCTACTGGGTCGGTTCGTACGATTTGTCCACGTATCTGATCACCACGCCGCAAGGACACATCCTGATCAACACCGGCGTGGGCGATACGGCAAAGCAGATCAAAGCGAACGTGGAGCAGCTCGGGTTCAACCTCGCCAACACGAAGATCCTGACCGCCACGCACGGACACTTCGACCACGTCGCGGGCCTGGCAGAGTTGAAACGAATGACCGGCGCACGGCTCATCGTATCGGAACTGGAAAAGGAGCTGCTCGAATCCGGCGGCAAGCTGGACTTCCGGTTCGGCGACACGCCGGACGCGCGGTTCGAGCCGGTCAGAGTCGATGGCACGTTCAAGGACGGCGATACCATCGCGCTCGGCGGGACGATCCTCACCGCACATCATCATCCTGGCCACACCAAAGGCGCGACGAGCTTCACGCTGAACGTACAGGAGAGCGGAAAGACGTATCGCGTGCTGATCGCCAACATGCCGTCGATCAATCCTGGTGTGACCGTCAGCGGCATGCCGAAGTACCCCGGCATCGCCGAGGATTACGCGCGAACGTTCAAGGCGCAGAAAGAAATGCAGATCGATGTCTGGCTCGCCTCACACGCATCGCAATTCAACATGCACGAGAAGTACAAGCCCGGCGACCCCTTCGATCCCGATCGGTTCGTCGATCCGCAGGGCTTCAAAGCGTCTGTCGCGCAGCTGGAAAAGACGTACCAGGAACAGCTGGCGCGGGAGCGCCGCCGAGTAAATCAATGACTACGGCAGAAGTTCTTCAGTCCGTCAGCGAATGCACCGCGACGATGACCAGAACGGAGCCGCGGTCAGTGTTGCCGTGACGACGAGAACATCGAGAGGTGCGCACGTACCGCAGCGAGGATCTGACCGCAGTCTGGCAAAGTTCCGCGCGAGCGGACTACACTCCATCGCGCACGGAGGAATCGGACCATGAGCCAGACATTGACGCACCAGCCGCTCTCCGCCATCCACGTAGACGAGCAGGAATGGGAGACGCTGCGTTGGCCCGGGCAGCGGAGCAAGATGCTCTTCCATCCGCGCACCGAGGCACCCACGGAGCCCAACGCCGGGCTCGTGCGCTACGACCCCGGTTCTCATCATCCGTTCCACAAGCACGACTTCGCGCAGGTCTGGTACATCCTCGAGGGCACCTTCACCATCGGCGAGGCAACTTACGGTCCCGGCACGATGCTCTATTACCCCGACCCGCATTTCGAGCCGCCGCTCATCACCGAGACTGGCGGGCTCATGCTCTTCGTCCAGTACCAGGGGCCGACGACCGGGGCGCGCCCCGTTTACGACGGCCGGTTCAACCTGACCGTGCGCCGGCCGATCAGCGAGGAGAACGTCGAGCGCTGATCAGCGCCGTTCTGGCCCGGCCGCACGGTTGAAAAATAAGTCGCGGAGCCGTTGCGCGAATGCTTGCCGTCTGCACCGTTGCCGGCGCGTGGATCTTGGCAAGAGCGAACTGGCCAGATTGAGCGCATAAGATCCGCTGGTCACGCATCTATATAGATATGCGTCGATCCCTGCCTCGGCCTTCGAGGTGGTGAAGCTCAGCCCGGTGGTGCGCGGTTTCTAGAGTTGGACTTCAGAACAAACCGAACACCGCACGCCGTTCGACGAAGATGCTCCGGCGCCAGTGACTGGAAGGGGGAACGAAATGACGAACCGCCCTCTCCTGGCTTCGGTGGCGGCGCTTGCGGGCTGCGCGGCGACACAGAAGGCGCCTCCCGGCGCTCGGGAGATCTCGTTCGTGCAGGGCGATGCCGGGAAGTTGCGCGTCTCCGACGGCGGCAGCGGCGAACCGGCCGTCGTGCTCATTCACGGCCTCGGCGGCACCCTCGATGTCTGGCGCGAAGAGCTTGCCCACCTGCGCGCGACGCACCGCGCGGTGGCGCTCGATCTGCGCGGCCACGGCCTGTCCGACGCGCCGCCGGACACGAGCGGGTACTCCATCGACGGGCTGGCCGCGGACGTGGAGGCAGTCATGCGCGCCCTCTCCCTCGGCCGCGTGGTGCTGGTCGGCCACAGCATGGCAGGAGCCGCGATGACCCGCCTTGCCGCGCTTCATCCCCATCAGGTGGAGAGACTGGTCTACGTCGACGCGATCGGCGACATGCACAGGCTGCCGCCCGACGTTTTCGCGCACGTTGTCCAGGGCGTTGGCGCGATCGACGACAAGTACAAATGGGCCGACGATTACATGGTCGGCAAGGCCAGAGCAGCCACTCGAGAGGAGGTGCACCGTGAACTCGGCTATCTCCGCCCCGGCGCGTTCCAGGCACTGCTGCAGGCGATGATGGGCTATGACGCGAGTGCCGATGCAGAGAAGTATTCAGGGGCAGCCGACTGCATCGACGCCGGCGCCGATTCGCAGGTGTTCGCGTACGCGATGGTTCCGCGCTGCCGCAGAACGAGCCTCAAAGGCGTGTCGCACTGGCTGATGGCCGACGATCCGCAGGCGTTCGCCGCCGCCCTGGACGCAGCACTCGCGAAGTGACGCCGCCGTGACGATGGTCGGCTAACGCGAGTAGCAGAAGACGGTGTTGGCGATGACGGCCCCGAGCTTGACATTCGGGTGCTCCGAGCGCTTCGATCGCCCCGCGGCAGGGGGGGTACCCACATGAGCGCTCGGATTCCGGCGGCTCTATCCGCTTGCGTACGCTTTTCCCCGGACCGGCGGGTCATCGCGGTGCTTCTCGCTGCGTTGCTGAGCGCTCCCGCCACGGCGACGATCCTGGTGCCGGTGGTCCAGACCGCCGACGCCGATGCCGCCAACCACAACCTGTTCATCAGCGGCCAGAACCTCGGCACGACGATTCCGAGCGTGGTCCTCGGCGGCATCCAGCTCAGCGTCATCTCGTATTCGCCGACCAACCTGGTCGCGGCGCTGCCCAAGGATATCGCGCCGGCCTCCTATCTCCTGGTCGTGACGCCGCAAGGAAATATTCCAGCAGTTTTTTGGGTAACCATCGGAGCCGTGGGTCCTGCCGGCGCGCAAGGCCCGACGGGTCCGACGGGTCAGACCGGCGCCACGGGCCCGCAGGGGCCCCCCGGGCCTACGGGAGCCACCGGTGCCACGGGCCTTCGGGGCAATCCCGGGGTATCCGTCAGCGGGGTCTCGCTGCCAGTGGGCGACTCGAACTGCCCCTTCGGCGGCTACAACCTGACCTCGGCGAGTGGAACTACATTCGTCTGCAACGGCGCGCCGGGCGCCACCGGTGCGACCGGTCCCACCGGACCGGCAGGTCAAGGCTTCACGTCCTGGAGCCTCTACACGCGCTCTGCCTTGCTGCTGTTTCCCCCCGGAACGCCGCTGACGCCGCTCTCGGTGGAGTGCTCCGCCGCCGCCGACGTGATGCTCGGCTGCAACTGCTATCCCGGCGACCAGACCGCCTACCAGAACGAGTCCCTCGCGGCGGTCAACGTCCTTTCACTCGTCAAGCACCCCGGAGGAAGCAGTCCCGATCGCTGCGTCTGCATGCTGACCGGGGCCTCCGTCGCCTCCGATTCGCGGGCCCTGTTCGGGGTCGCGCGCTGCACGGCGCCGGCGTCGGTCTGCGGCGGCTCCGCGCCGGCGGACTTCGGCAGCCCCTGCGGCACCTGCGGCGGGACCGTGCAGTGCAGCGGGACTTGCAGCCACCCCAACCCCGACAACCTCGATGGAAGCTGCGGCTCTTGCGGCGGCCGCGTGCGCTGCGACGGATCGTGTAGCGTGGCGACGCCCGCCGGCTACGGCGGCAGCTGCAGCGCCTGCGGCACCGTCCAGTGCGACGGGTCCTGCAGCCCGACGACTCCCCCGAGTCTCGGCCAGAGCTGCAACCAGTGCAGCGGGACCATCCAGTGCGACGGCTCATGCAGCCCCGCCGTCCCGTCCTATGTCGGCACGGCGTGCAACCGATGCGGCGGGACTTGGCAATGCAACGGCTATTGCTCTTCACAGGACCCGTACAACCTCTTTCAGAGTTGCAACCAATGCGGTGGGATCATCCAGTGCAACGGGCAGTGCTCTCCCGGCGCTCCGTACAACGTCGGCGCACAGTGCAATGCCTGCTTCGGAACCATTCGCTGCGACGGCTCCTGCAATCCCCCTCAGCCCTCGAATTACGGACAGCAGTGCGTCGTCGGGTCTTACAGTTGCAATTGCGATTTCTTCGGGTGCGATAGCTGCCCGGTGTACGGTCGGATCAACTGCAACGGGGGCTGCCAGTGAGGGCTCGGGCTCGTTCGCCCGTTCGCCGCGAAGCTGACCGCCGGCTGACATCGCCGAGCACGTCTTCACCGTGTCCTTCGGCGCCAACGGCCTGAAGCAGCTGACCGCGACGGATAGCGTCAGCTCGACGCTCACCTGCTCGCAGCAGGTGATGGTCGAGCCGCTGGTCCACTACCTGATGGGGCCGCCTGCTGACGCGAACGTCGGCGTGCCGACCAGCGTCACCCCGCGAGCCGCAGGAGAGCCCTGCGCAGAAGCCTCACTGCCCTCGTGCTATGCTCGCGCTCGCGAGAACAAATCGAGTCGAGCCATGCAAGCACGTTCGCAGTTCTGCTGGTCGATCTGCGCAGCCCTGCTGCTGGGCGCTTGCAGCAGCGGGGGCGGCGGCTCATCGAACCCGACTTTGGACGGAGGCACGACTCCTGCGGATAGCGGCACGCCCGCGCCCTCGGACGGCGGCACGCCCGCGGATGGCGGCGATCAGTTCGGCTCCGGGCCCGATCCAGTGCCCGATCCGACCGGCAATCCCACCAGCTACAACCTGATCGACGCCGCGCAGACGGCCGGCACCATCAGCGAAGAGCAGGCGTTGCTTTACAAGCTCTACGTCGGGTTCGCCGATCCCGCCTTGCCCGCGGCCTACCAGGGTGACGATACCGGAATCATCGAAGTCGACGGGCATGAGCAAGTGGTCGCCTATCTCGACAGGGTTGGGCTGGCCAATGTCCCGGCCGCGACCCTCGATTCGTTCTGGCCCTTCTTCGTGCCGGCGTATTACCAAGGGAGCTGGTGGCACCAGCTGCATCCCGCCGCCCAATTGGCGGGCGGCGCCGTCCCCGCGGCGGCAAACCCCAACTGCCGGGCGTGGGAGAGCTCATGTCCCTTGCTCGCAGACTGGAAGAACGTCGCCGGGACGCACGTGGTGGTCTGGTATCTGACGGCGAACGAGATCGTCGATGCTCCGCGCGCAAACATCTTGCTGCAAGAGTTTGAAAACACCATCTGGCCCAAGCTCACCACCCTGATGGGCCGCACGCCCCTCAGCGACGCAGGCACCGGATTGGTTTCCGAGACCGACGGCCGCCTCGACATCTTGCTGGTCGACCTGCCGAAGAACATGGAGGGCCAGACCGCCACCTCGACCTTGGGCAAGTGCAAGGCCGTCCCGGCCCATATCTATCTCAATCGCAATCTCGGCTATCAGGGGATGATCGCCCAGGCCGCGCACGAGTTCATGCACGCCATCGAATTCTCCTACGACGTAGCCTCGAGCTGCGTAAAGGACTACTACACCACGCTCGAGGCTACTGCCGTCTGGGCCACGAACTACGTCTATCCCACCAATGATTGGGAGCATAAATACGCCAAGAGCTATCTTGGCAATATCGCGCTCGCCTATGACGACAAGGGCGCGCCACCGCTCTTCCGCTACGGCGCCTATCTGCTCCCGCTCTTTCTCGAATCGCGCTTCGGCTCGGCCATCGTCAAGGAGATCTGGGACAAGACGCTGGTCTATTCGGGGGAGCTCATCGCCATCGACAGCGCGCTGGGAGGCCGGGGCTCTTCGTTCTCGCAGGAGTGGCCCAGGTTCGTTGCCGCGAACTGGAATCGTGACGCCATCGCCGGCAACAATTATCTCCATCTCGACCGCGTGGCCGACGTGCCAGGCCTGGAGAGCGACGACACCTTTCAAATGCCCGCCGCCGGACTGGGCAGCTTGACGAACCCGGTGTCGCTCCCGCACGCCTCGTCGGCTTACTATCGCGTCACCTTCGGCGACGCCGCCTCGCGCAGCGTCCTGGTGGTCAATGGCTTGTCGTTCATGGCGGATGCGCTGGACCTGACGGGCTCCGGCAACATGATGACGTTCACCGGTCTGGAGGTGGTCCAGCGATCCGGGGCGAGCATGCAGGCATATCTCAAGGTCAACGGCGCATGGCAGAGCGCGCCGCTCGACATTTCGAACGCGATGGGCTTCATGTTCTGCCGCGACGATCCGGCCGGCAATGTCGAACAGATTGTCTTCATGTATGGCAACGCCGAGATCAGCACGACATTGCCCAACTATCCGGCATTGGTTCCGCGCGCCAAGCCGCCCGGCGTGCTGGTCACCAACATCGGCTGCCGCGACTGGACCGGCAGCCTGAGCATGACCAAGCCGTTGCACAGCGGCCAGGAAACGCTGACGGTGAGCAACATCGTCTTGAAGAATCAGTTGCCGACGGCTGCGCCATTGCCGGGCTCCGACCCCACCACCTATCCCTTGCCTGTCGGCACTACCAATCAGATATCGCTGGGATTTGGATTCGTCTACGCCAATGCTTCGGGCACCGCGGTATGGTCCTATAACGACACGACGGGCAGCGGGAGCTCGACTTGCACGTATGCCGGCGGCAAGACGTTTTCCATCGCCAGCACGACGCCGAAATATCAATTCAGCAACTGGACGCCGCCGGGGACGGCCGCGCACGGCGTCAACCTGCTCGGCGTCCTCGATGCCACGCTGTCCTCACAGCTCTCGTATGTGGAGACTTGCACGGGGTCTCCGGCGACCACCGTCATCGCCGGGACCCAGCTCGACGTGGCCGTGCTCATCTTCGATCCGGCCACTCGCATTTCGACCACCGGTCTTTCGCTGAGCGGCACCGGAGCACAAACCACCGACCCGCTCCACGCGA
>VBLC01000093.1 GCA_005879315.1 Deltaproteobacteria bacterium
TGCTTCCTCGTCCTGCGCGGGCTCAAGACGCTGCATGTGCGGATGGAGCGGCACGAGGAAAATGCGCGGCTGGTGGCGGAGCGCCTGCGCGGTCACCGCAAGATCTCGCGCGTGACCTGGCCCGGGCTGCCAGAGCATCCCCAGCACGAGCTCGCGCGCAAGCAGATGTCCGGCTTCGGCAGCATGCTCACTTTCGTCGTCGAGGGCGGCCTTCCCGCAGCGCGCGCGTTCCTGAAGGCGCTGCGCATCTTCACCTGCGCGGAGTCGCTCGGCGGCGTCGAGAGCCTGATCGAGCATCCGGCGATCATGACGCACGCCTCGGTTCCGCCGGAGACGCGGCGCATGCTCGGCATCGAGGACGGCTTCATCCGCCTCAGCGTCGGAATCGAGAACGGGCAAGACCTGGTGGAAGATCTGCTCCAGGCGCTCGACCGCATCTGAAGTGGCCCGCGCTCGCGTCGTCGTGCTCTGCGCGCTCACCCTCTGTTGCTTTGCCGCCAACTCGCTGCTCGCGAGGCGCGCGCTGGGCGGGGCGCTTTCAGGCGCAGCGTCGTACACCGCTCTCCGGCTGCTCGCTGGAGCGGTGGTGCTGTTCGTCATCGCTCGCGGCCGGCCGCGGCCAGGACATGAAGCGGGCTGGCCTTCCGCGATCGCGCTCTTTCTCTATGCAGCGCCGTTCTCGCTCGCCTATCTGCGGCTTCCCGCCGGCGTGGGCGCGCTGCTGCTCTTCGGAGCTGTCCAGGCGACGATGATGGGAGCAGCGCTCGCTCATGGCGAGCGGCCTCCGCTGCGAACCTGGGCCGGGATGGCGATCGCGATCTGCGGGCTGGCCGGCTTGACGTTGCCTGGAGCGCACGCGCCTTCGCTCGCAGCGGCAGCGGCGATGCTCGGCGCCGGAGCTGCCTGGGGTTGGTATTCGCTGCGCGGCCGGCGCGCGCGCGACGGCATCGCCGCGACCGCCGCCGCTTTCCTGCGCGCCGCCCCCTTGGGTTTGGCGCTCTGGCTGGCAGCGGCCGCGATCGCGCCGGCGCAAGCGGCGGTGACCGGCCCGGGAGCGGCGCTGGCCATCGCGTCAGGTGCAGTCGCCTCCGGCCTCGGATACAGCATGTGGAACATGGTCCTGCCGCATCTGCGCGCATCGACGGCGGCCGTGTTGCAGCTCTCGGTGCCTGCGCTCGCCGCAGCGGGCGGCGTCGCGCTGCTCGGCGAGCGGCTCACGCTGCGCCTCGTCGTCTGCGGGAGCGCCATCCTCGGCGGAGTCGCGCTCGCCGTCTTCCGCAGTAGAGTGCGCGCGTGAGCGAACCGAAAAAGCCGGCCTCCCCCAAGGAGGCGCGGCACGTCGAGCGGCTGCGGCATGGGTCGCGCGCGCAACGCGACGTCAATCCCAAGAGAGCCGCGCCGTTGCGCAAGGCCGTCCGCCCTCCCCCGGTGCTGGGCAGCATCGGCCAGGCCGCAGCCTCCGACGAGCCCGCTGTCTTGCTCGATCGCCGCGCCGTCGAGCGGCTCGACCAGGGCCACCTCTGGATCTATCGCTCCGACATTGCCGCTCCCGAGACGGTCGCCGGCGGCGAGGTGGTGCGGCTCGTCGATCAGCGCGGATGGTTCGTGGGCAAGGCCTTCTATGGAGCGAACAGCCAGATCGCGGTGCGGCTCCTCACTCGCGAGGAAGAGCCGATCGACGAGCCGTTCTTCGCCCGCCGCCTGGCCCAGGCCAAGGCCCTGCGCGACGCGGCGGCTCCCGATCCGGAACGCAAGCGCGCCGGCCGCGTGGTGCACGGCGAAGCGGATCTGTTGCCCGGGCTCATCGTCGACCGCTACGCCGACTGTCTCGTCGTGCAGACTCTGATCGAAGCGACCGACGCGCGCCGCGACCTCTTTGCCAGGCTGCTGGAGGATCTCTACGCGCCGCGCGCCATCGTCGAGCGCAACGACGTCAAGGTGCGCGCCCACGAGGGCCTGCCGCAGCGCAAGGGACTGTTGCGCGGGGAACTACCCGGCCCCGTCGAATTCTTCGAAGGCGAGGTCCGCCTGCAGGCCGATCTCCTCGAAGGACAGAAGACGGGCGCCTTTCTCGATCAGGCCGAGAACCGCATCGAGGCTGGCCGATACGCGCGCGGCCGCGCCCTGGATTGCTTCTCTTACGGCGGCGCCTTTGCGCTGCACCTCGCCCGCCGCGCCGAGCAGGTCATCGCCGTCGACCTCAGCGAGCACGCCGCTGCGCTGGGCCGCGCGGCCGCCGCGCGGAACGGCGCAGGCAACATCGAGTTCGTCGTCGGCAACGCTTTCGACTTCCTCCACGAGCAGGCCGCGGAGACGAAGCAGTACGCCACCATCGTTCTCGATCCACCCGCCTTCGCCAAGAACAAGGCCTCGGTCCCGGCGGCCCTGCGCGGTTACAAGGAGATCAACCTGCGCGCCTTCCAGCTCCTGGAAAAAGGCGGGACGCTGATCACCTGCAGCTGCTCCTTCCACATCGACGACGCCACTTTCGAGCGCACGGTGCTCTCCGCGGCGAGCGACGCGCGCCGCAGCGTGCAAGTCATCGAGCGGCGCGGCGCCGCGCGCGATCATCCTTCGCTGCTCGGCGTGCCCGAAAGCCGCTATCTCAAGTGTCTCGTCCTGCGCGTTCTCTGACCTTCGCCGCCGCGACCAGCGCGCGCGCCTCCACCAGCGCGCTCTCCACCGCGGCTCGCTGCGCGGCGACCAGCTCGTCGCGCCGCTCGAGCGAGTGCCCTGCGACGGGGATGGGCGCTCCGAACACCACCGCGACCGGACCCGGCCGGAAGACGCCCAGTCCTTTGGGCCGCATCACGTCGCGCGCGCCGGCCACCGCGATGGGCACGCAGTCGAGCGCCGTCTCGAGCGCGGTGATGGCTGCGCCTTTCTTGAACGGCAGCATCTCTTCGCCGGTCGAGCGCGTCCCTTCGGCGAAGAAGAAGAGTCCCACGCCGTAGAGGCCGCGCTCGATGCGCCGGCGGATGGCCTTGGCCGCGCCGTGCGAGTCGCGCCGGTCGATGAAGACATGCCCCATCCGCCGCGCCGCCCAGCCGAAGAGCGGAATGCGGGTCAGCTCCTGCTTGGCGATGAAGCGGAGCGGCTCGGGCGAGACGAAAATGATGGCGGGCACGTCCAGATTGCTGGTGTGGTTGGAGACGAAGATGTAGCTCCTGGTCGGATCGAGCGGCGCCGCCTGCTTGAAGATGACGCGCGCGCCGGCCAGCGCCAGGAAGAGGCGCGCCCAGAGGCGGAGGATCTTGTCGGCGGCCGCGCTCTCGCTGGCGATGCCGATCAGCGCCGCGGAGAGTACCGTGGCGAAGAGGATGGTGAGCCCGGCGAAGACGGTGTGGACCACGCGCAGGACGATCACTTCGCTCTCCGCGCCGCGGGATACTCCTCCGCGGCGGGGAAGAGCAGCACCTCCGCGATCGTCCGCGCGCCGCTGAGGAGCATGAGCAGGCGGTCGAAGCCCACCGCCACGCCGCCCGCGTCCGGCATCCGGTCGAGAGCAGCGAGGAACTTCTCGTCGAGCGGGAAGACTTCGCGGCCGAGCGCGGCGCGCTGGCGCTGCTCCGCCTCCAGTCTCTTCCGCTGCTCGCTCGAGTCGTTCAGCTCGGAGAAGCCGTTCGCGAGCTCGAGGCCGCCGGCGTACAGCTCGAAACGATCGGCGACCCCGCCGGGCTTGATCCTGGCGAGCGCGGCTTGCGAAGCGGGATAGTCGGTCAAGTAGGTGGGCTTCTCGATGCCGAGAGAAGGCTCGACCTTGTCGATCAGGAGCTGGGTGAAGAGATCGTCCCACGAGGCTCCTGGCGAAGTGCGCACGCCGGTGGTCCGCGCGGCCTGGGCGAGCGCCTCGGCGTCGAGCGGCAGCGGATCGAATCCGGCGTGGCGCGAGAAGGCCTCGCGGCAGGTCAGGCGCTCGAAGGGGGGCTCGAGATCGATCGGCCGACGCCGGCCCGGCGCCTGCGCGCGGCCGTTGAGCGCTCGCGCTCCTTCGGCGATGAGCTGCTCCAGATCGGCCATGATCGCCGTCGCATCTCCCGGCGCCGCGTAGAGCTCGAGCAGGGTGAACTCAGGATTGTGCGTCGCCGAGGCTTCGCCGTCGCGGAAGACTCGCGCCAGCTGGTAGCAGCGCGAGAATCCCTCGCGCGCGAGCAGGCGCTTCATGGCGTACTCGGGGCTGGTATGGAGATGCAGCCGGCGCGCGCCCTCGACATCGCTGGGCAGATCGGGAGTGAAGATCGTCTCGAAGGGCCGCAAGTGCGGCTCCTGCCCGGCGAAGGGCACGGCGATGGGCGTCTCCGCCTCGAGGTAGCCGCGCGCCTCGAGGCCGTCGCGCAACGCGCGCGCCAACCGTGATCGAGCGCGGGCCATCTGCGCAGTCGCGGGCATTGCGCGTCATATAACCCTTGCTGCGATGCCGGTGGAAATGAGAGTGAAGCCGGCGTGAAACGCGCCGCCCTTCTTCTCTCGCTCCTCTCCTGTACGCACGCCGGGCCTCCCGGCAAGGTGCAGCCCGCGCCGGCCAGGCCGCCCCCCGCCGATCCTCTGGTTGCGGCGAGGCTGCTTTCGCAGGAGACGCACGCGCTCTTGCGCGCGGAAGGCGAGCTCCTCTGGAAGCGATGGACCACCGGCGCAGGTCCGCTACCGGCGAGCGCCTTGGCGGAGCATCCGAGACTTTCCGAGCACGACTCGGCGCAGATCGTCGCCGCCGCCGCGGCGCGCGCACCCTCGCGGGCGCTCACGCTGCTCGCCCATCAGCTGGCCACCCTCGCCGTGTCGCGCGATGCCGCGGCGGAGATCGAGGCGCTCGAGCGCGCTCGCGCGCAGCTGATGTTCGCCCTTCCCGGCGAGCCGCGAGCCGACAGCGGTGAACGCGATCTCGATCGCCTGCTGACGGAAGAAGCGAATCCGCAGAAGCGCGCGGCGATCGCGCTGGCCGAGGCGAAGGCGGCGCAACCTCTGGTCGCTCTGGCGCTGGCCCGGGATGCGGCGGCGGAGAAGGCGATCGGCGCGTTAGGGATCGGAAGCTGGGCCGCGCTCGAGGAGCGCGAGCTCGACATGCCTGTCTCCGAGCTCGTTGCGCTGGCCGAGCAGACCTTGACCGCAACGGAGGCGGCAGCGGCGAAAGCGGTGGCCGGCGCGGCGTCGCGCAACCTGGGCGTGACCACAGACCGGCTCCGGCGCGCCGACCTTCCCCGCCTGCTCCGCTCGGCCCTGGCAGACGGAGAATTCCTCGCCGGCCGTGCCTGGCCTGCCGCGACGGCCGTCTTTGCAGCCATCGGCGCAGACCCGCCGCCTTCGCTGCACGTCGATGCCGAGCCTTCGCCGTCCAAGGGAGCGCGGCCGCTGGCGCTGCTCGTCGATCCTCCCACCGACGTCCGCCTCTCCTTGCGCCCTGCCGGCGGATTCGAGGAGCAGCGGGCGACGCTGCACGAAGGCGCGCGCGCTTTGGGCGGCGCACTGACGCAGACGGAACGCTGGGAGCTGGCGCAGCTCGGCGACGGCTCTGCGTCCGAAGGCGCGGCGCTGCTCTTCGCCGACCTGACCGGCGAGCCGGAGTGGCTGCGAGCGCAGTCGGCGCTGCGCGGCGAGCCGCTCGACGACCTCGTCCACACCCAGGCAGCGCGACTCTTGCTCTCAGCGCGGCGGGCGGCGGCGATGGTGCTCTTCGAAGTGAAACGGCGCGACGCGGCCCGCACCGCAGAAGCGCCGGCGGCGATCTATCGCGGCCTCTTGCAGCGGGCGACCTTCGCGGTGCTGACCGACGAAGACGCCGGGCGCTGGGCGCTGGAGGCCGATGCCTGGATCCGCAGCGCGCCTCTCCTCGAAGGCGCGGTGCTGGAGGCGCAACTCCATCGCGCGCTCGGACCGAAGTGGTGGCAAGACAAATCCTCCGGCGAGAAGCTGCGGAAGGTGTGGAGCGGCGGGAGATCGCTGACGGCGGCGGAGGCAGCTCGCGCGCTCGGGCTTGCCGCTCTCGATCCCACCGCGCTGGCCGCGCTCGCCGAAGAGCGGCTGGCCTATCAGGCGCCGGACCCAGCGCCGCCTGCCCCGAAGCCGGATTACAAATACATGCAGCCCGACAAGCGCCGCCGCCGCAGGCACAAGAAGTAGGTCTCTGTTTCCAGCAAAGTCGTTCAATTATTGCTTTACACAACCGTGCTCCTCATTCGAACACGCGGAGGAGACCAGATATAGCCGTTGACAGAGAGATGCAAGCCGCCTCCTCGCAGCCATCGATCATCCCTGAACCGCTGGCCGCATAGCACGCTGTTACGATGGTGTCGGTTATTGCTTCGAACACCTCGTGGGTCGGAAATGCTGCGATGCTGCTGCTGCCGAGCGAGTACCCCGTGCCGCAATAGTCGCTGCGGCTTCACACCACGAACCCGCGGGATTTGGAATCGACGCTATCAGGATCTTTCAAGAAGAATTCAAATGCACGTGTGCGTGCAGTCATCGCATATCTTCCCCAAGTGGTTGCAGGTGCTGATCTCTTGAGTAGTGCAGGCTTGGACATCGCACACGCCGGCGCTGCAGTAGCCGTGAGGACAACTCCCGGTTTGGGTGCAGTCATTGAAGCAAGTACCGCAGTTGTACTTATCAGTATTGAGGTCAGTGCACCTGCTGCAATAGGTTGTCGGAGCGGGCACCGTTTGCAGGCCCTGGAGAAGGGCGACCTGCGTTTCCAAAGAGCACGACAGGTGATCGTACGCGGTACTGTTTCCGTCAAAGAAATAGAGGACCGGCGAGTGGAGTTGACCCGCTTTCGTGGACACCAACCGAATGGAGAGTACGGTGTCCAGCATGGGCGAAGAGA
>VBLC01000051.1 GCA_005879315.1 Deltaproteobacteria bacterium
AACGGCGCGAGGTTGGCAAGGACCAGACTTGGCGAAAGAACACGCCCCGCGGGGTAAGTCGTCAGGACGAAGCTGGACTCCCCGAAACGTCCCCCCGCGGCCGCGTCGATGTGGAGGCCTGTGTAGCCCGCCGCCTTGCAGAGATCTGTGTTGCATGTGCCGACCTTGACGAGCGGAAAGATGTCGTTGGGGGCGCTGTTCGTGACAAGCTCCACCAGAGTGGGCCCTGCGGGCGGCCTGTGGAAATTAGCTCGCATGAAGAGATTCGGGGTATTCCCCGACTGGACGGCGATCGTGACGCCGGGCTTGTCCAGATCGGCGATGCTCTGGAACGGCGAGTCGGCGGGCACGAGAAAGGTGTTGTCGTTACCGATATACGGATGAGAGACGATCGAACCCGGGACGGTTGGAAAGTCGGGGTCATAGCCAAAGCCGATCTCCCAGGGGTCGGCAGCAAACCCAACATTGAGCGCTGCAATCGTCGGGTAGCCGGTGAACACGAGCGGGATCTTCAGCTGCGCCTGCAACCTGCACGCGAGATCGACCGCCGTGCCGCTGAGGACGCCAAATTGGGGGTCGAAAGCAGGAGTGCAGCCCTTACCAGGATTCGGAGTACACACGCCGATTGTCTGGTTGCCGTAGTACACGGCGACGCGAAGCGTGCCAGTTGGGGCGAGTTGCTGCAGAGCAGCGGCGCTTGGCTGGCCGATCGCGGGATCCCAGGTAGAAGGCATCGTGCATTGGGGATTCGGAGCGAACGCATTTTCGACGTACCGCGCGCTGCGTGGTGTGCTCGTCCTCCCATCACCGGGATCCATCTCCCCACCGCACCCGAGCATGGCGCCCAGCACCGCAAGTACCGCATTGCGCCGCTTCATGCTTCCTCCAAAGCAGTCGTTTCCCCTCCCCACGCGTGAGGAATGGGCGACCGCCAATGAGAGGTGTCCCCATCGCGAAAATTGTCGCGTCGAGATGGCGGCTGCCAACGAATTGAACGGACGGCGTCAGAACAGCGTCTGGTATCTCTCCCAGCGCGTCTTCAGATCGGTCATGAAGGCGATGAAGGCAGGGTCGCCGCGAATCTTCATCAGGTTTGGATCGTTCGCGTAGTGCGGATAGCAGGGCCAGCCGCCGTCGGCTGCCGCACGGAGCCACTCCACCGCCGGGCCTGAGCGTCCCAGCAGCGCATATGCCGACGCGACGTTGTAGGCGGTATGATGGAAGTGGACGAAACCCTTTCCTCTTCGAACTGCGGCGCGGATGTCGGCTTCTGCCTGCTCGGCCTTGCCCGCCTTCGCGTACCAGAGCGCTCGGACGCTCGTGACCAGGCCGGCGCGATCGTCAGGACTGGCTCGCAGGAAGCTATCGATCACCGCCCATGCCTCCGCGCTTTTGCCGACATAGAGAAGCGTCCATGCAAGCTCGCCCGACCAGACCGCCGAGTTTGCTTCGGGCGCCACCTGGCGAAGGAGCCTCAGCGCCTCGTCGTACTCTCCGCGGCTCAAGATCGCGAAGGCAGTCAGACGCGTAACGTTCTGGCCGGTCGGATTGAGATCGCCCGCTTTTCGATATTCGGCGATCGCAGCCTCGATTAGCCCGATGTGCAAGTAGATGCTGCCGAGCATCTGGTGCGCGTCTGCATAGCTCGGGTTCAGCTCCAGCGCGCGCTTGAGCTCCCGCACCGCGCGATCATGGGCGTAACGAGGGGGAATCGCCCATTCCACCAGCCCGGCCACGGCCCTGTGCGCCTCGGGAAGGTCTGGATTCAGGCGCAGCGCTTTCGCCACGGCGATCTCCGCTCGCTCCAACGCTACCTTGTCGTCGGGCGCAAACCAGGCCACGTACTGGGAATAGGCGTGGGCTAGCTCGGCCTGCGCGACCGCGAAGTCCGGATCGATCGAGACAGCCTGTTCGAGCAGCCGAATGCCGGCCTTGGTATCCGCCTCGTTTCGCCGGTGCAGCTGGATCCTGGCACGCAAGAGCAGATCGCGGCTCTCGCCGCCGGACCGCGCCTGCGTCGCCGATCCGGTCTCGACCCGCTGCCGTCGCATCGGTGCGGAGACGATCCAAGCAATAGCGAGAACCGCCAACAGCGAGGCAGCGCCAATGGCGGGGCGCATCCACACATTGCGCCGATCCTTCTCCAGGGCAGCGATCACCTTGTCCATCGATTCGATCCGCTTGTCCGCCGCTGCGTTGATTCCGCGGACGATGGTGCGAAAGACCCAGGCCGGCGTTCCGTTCGTTCTTCGCGGCTTGCGCAGCTCTCCTCGCAAGATGGCGGACTCGAGCTCCGCCAGCGAATCGCCTGCGAACGGCCGCTCGCCATAGAGTCCCTCGTGGAGCGCGACGCAGAAGCTGAAGACGTCCGCGCGCGCATCGACCGCCTCGCCGCGCATCTGCTCCGGCGCCATGTATGCGGGACTGCCCGCGAGAGCGGTGCCCGACAGCGAAAGCACGGGTTCGCACTCACCCGCGGCGGGCGCCACTCGCGCGGCCGGAGCGGCGGCGCTGGCAAGCCCGAAGTCCGTCACGCGCACGCGCCCGTCCTTTCCCACCAGCACGTTGTCGGGCTTGAAATCGCGATGGATGATTCCTGCCGCATGAGCAGCGGCAAGTCCGCGAGCGGCGGCGAGGAACACCTCGAGCACTTCGCGCCAGCTTCGCCGCTTCTCGCCCAGCCAGGTCCTCAGGCTGCTGCCGTCGACCAGCTCCATGGCGACGAAGATGTCGCCGCCCAGCTCTCCCACGTCGTAGACGGGGAGCACGTTCGGATGGGACAGCCGCGCCATCGCGCGCGCCTCGCGCAAGAGGCGGTCGCGCATTTTTGCCTGGGTGGCATCGCCCGCCCCGCCCGGCCGCAACATCTTGAGCGCAACGGTCCGGCGCAGCTTTGCGTCCCGCGCCGCATAGACGATGCCCATTCCGCCCGCGGCGATCGGACCGATCACTTCGTATCGACCGGCCAGCTCCCTCTCGGCATCGTTCGCCTCCGGAGCGACCTCCGCGAGCAGCTGCCGGCAGGGATCGCAGCTGCGCAGATGCGCCTCGGTCTCCGCCCGATTCTCGGGAGGGAGACGACGCTCGACGTACTCCAGTAGATCATCTTCCGAGACGCAGCGCATGGCTCACGTCTCCGGTCGCGTGGAATGCGACGGGCATGTACAATATCAGAGCGCGGCTTCTGGCGGGTAGGCGACATGGAAGAGATCGAATCGGCGCTGCGGGCGCTGGACGCGGTGGGCCGGGCGGAGTGGCCGGAGATTCCCCTGAGCGCGGAGGCGTTCGCCGCGCACGTCGCCGATCGCGTTCGCGGCAGATCGGACGTCGCAGGCAACCTCGGCACACTGCACGCCGCGGATCTCTTCCTCGCTTGCGCCTGCTCGCTCGGAATCACCGCCGCGCTGGCAGCGTTCGAGCGCGTCCACCTCTCGCGCGTGCCGAGCCTGGTCAGACGTGTCGACTCCTCCAGCTCATTTGCCGACGACGTCGCGCAAGCGATGCGCGAGAGGTTCCTCGTTCCGGTCAAGGGCGGTTGCTCCCGGATCGCCGAGTACTCGGGTCGCGGACCGCTCTCGAACTGGGTGCGCGTCGTCGCGGTGCGGACGGCATTGCGCCTCCGCCGTGAGCAGCGGCGCGGAGGAAACCTCGCGGACCAGGAAGGCGAGCTGCAACTCGCGAGGCCAGTGGACCCGGAGCTGGATTACCTGAAGCTCCGCTACCGCGGAGCCTACGAGGAGGCGTTCGGGGCGGCGCTTGCGGCGCTGCCGGACCGGGACGCGCTCCTGCTCAAACTTCATTATCTCGACGGGCTCAGCATCGATCGGATCGGCGCCCTTTATGGCATCCACCGGTCCACGGTCGCGCGCTGGAGGAGCGGCATCCGCCGGCGCATCCTCGCCAGCACGCGAGAGCAGCTGCAGCGCCGCCTGTCGTTGACGGAGTCCGAGTTCGACAGCCTCGTCGCGCTCGTCCGCAGTCAGCTCGCCGTCAGCATCCGCTCGGCGCTGCACAGACCCGCTGCCGAGGCGCTGACAAAGTGATCAGGACGTCTCCTCGAGCGATGGGAGCGCATCACCCACTTCATCGCGCGACTCCCTGGCGCAGGAACAGACCGGCTGCGCCCGCCCCGAGGATGAGCACCGGCTCGGGAATCTTGCGCGCCTTGATCAACAGCACGAGCACGATCAGGCAGATGGCGGCGGTCGGCAGGTCGATGATCGCGCGCCGGCCCAGCACGTAAGCGGCGCCCGCAATGGCCCCCGCCGCCGCCGACGTCACGCCGGCCACGAACGCTTTCACTTTCAGGTTCGCCGACCAGCGGCGGAAGTGCGGCGCCAGAAGGATGACGAACAGATAAGGCGGCAGGAAGACGCCGGTCGCCGAGAGCGCCGCTCCCGCCGGGCCCGCGACGAGGAAGCCGATGAATGCGACGGTGATGACCACCGGGCCCGGTGTGATCATCGCCACGGCGACCGCGTCGAGGAACTGCCGCTCGGTCAGCCAGTGGAAGTCGTCCACCACGCCGCCATGGAGAAACGGTACGATCGCGAGACCGCTGCCGAAGACGAACGCGCCCGCTTCGGCGAAGTACCAGGCGATGCGCCACAGCTCGCCCGAGGCGGGGCCGCGCAATCCCGAGACGAGCCAAGAGAAGGGCAAGAACACAACCGGCGCCGTCGCGGCCGACGGCCGCCACGCCTTGATCAGCAACGCCGCGAGGCCGCAGCCGATGAAAATCCAGATGATCTCCTTCTCGGTCCAGGCGGTGACGATGCCGCTCAGAGCGAACAGCGCGATGAGCAGAGGGTCCTTGCCGACCGTGGTCCGCGCCAGCTTGTAAGCACTGCGCACGATGATGGCGATGACCGCCGCACCGATTCCGTAGAAGACCGCCTCGATCCAGGCGAGCCCGCCGAAGCTCACGTAGAGCCAGGAGATCGCCAGCACCATCGCAAAGGACGGACCGACGAACGCCACCGCAACTGCGGTCGCGCCGGCGATGCCAGCGCGCACCCAGCCGAGATACATCGCGAGCTGCGCTGCGAGCGGTCCCGGCGAGAGCTGCGAAAGCGCCAACCCTTCGAGGTAGTCCTGCTTCGAGATCCAGCGGCGATCCTCGACCAGGTCGCGCTGCATGTAACCGGCGAGCGCGATCGGGCCGCCGAATCCGAACGTGCCGAGGCGAAGGAAGTAGAGGAGCAGATCGCGCATCGAGCACGGAACCAACTCCTCCGCGGCCAGCCGATCGGACGCCACCTGACCAAGCTATGACAGCGGATGATTCAATTGCAACAGCATCGATTGACTGCAGATACGCTTGCACTATAACCACCCCGTGCCGGGGAAGGAGAAAACCGCGCCCGATCCGGGGTGGCTCCTGCTCATTCATCAGATTCCGCCCAAGCCGAGCTACTTCCGCGTCAAGATCTGGCGGCGGCTGCAGAAGCTCGGTGCTGTTGGAATCAAGAACTCGGTCTATGCCCTGCCCTCGAGCGAGCAGGCGCAGGAGGACCTGAACTGGATCCTGCGCGAGATCGTCGAGGGCGGAGGCGATGCGTCGCTGGTCGAGGCGCGGCTCATCGAGGGGTTGAACGACGAGCAGGTGAAGGAGATGTTCCGCGCCGCGCGCGACGCTGATTACCAGGCGGTCTCCGAGGAGGCGCGGCAAGTCGCCCGTACGCTCCCCCGCAAGGGAGACCCCCCCGAGGAGAAGCGCGGTGAGATCGAGGCGGCTGTCGCCCGCCTGGAGAAACGCGTGGCGGACATCGCATCGATCGATTTCTTCCACGCGCGCAGCCGTGAAGCCGTGGATGGCTTGCTCAGGGAGTTGGGAGAGAAGCTTGTCGCACGCCCCGGGTCGGACAAAGCGGCTGCCGCGCAGCGCGCCGAGAAACCGCGTGGCGGGACGTGGGTCACTCGGACCGGCATCCACGTCGACCGCATGGCGAGCGCGTGGTTGATCCGGCGCTTCATCGATCCCGATGCGAAGTTCAAGTTCGTCACCTCGCGCGAGTACCACCACCAGCCGGGCGAGTTCCGTTTCGACATGTTCGACGGCGAGTTCACGCACCGAGGCGAGCTGTGCACGTTCGAAGTCTTGCTCGCGCATTTCGAGATCACCGGTGCGGCACTGCGGGCCATCTCCGAGATCGTCCACGACATCGATCTCAAGGACGAGAAGTACAGCCGGCCCGACAACGCTGGCTTCGAGCACCTCGTCAACGGCATCGCCATGGCGCATCCAAAAGACGAGGCGCGCCTGCAAAGGGCGAGCGCGGTCCTCGACGATCTGTACGAGTACTTCAAGCGCAAGAGGCGCTGAGGAAAGACATGAAGAGGTGGATCTGGATCGCGGCGCTCTTTGCTTCGGCGACTCTCGCGCAGGAGAAGCAGATGACCTTCGACTTCGATTCGGAACCGGCAGGCCAGCCGCCCAAGGGATTCGAGCTCGCGCTCACCGGCAAGGGACGGCCCGGCAAGTGGGTCGTGCAGGCCGTCGGCGATGCGCCGAGCGGCAAGAACGTCCTTGCTCAGATCGATGGCGACGAAACCGACTATCGCTTTCCCATCGCTTACACCGGCCCCGGATTGAAGGACCTGAGGCTCTCGGTCAAGTGCAAGCCGATCGGCGGCAAAGGCGACCAAGGCTGCGGGATCATCTGGCGCTTGAAAGACAAGGACAATTATTACATCACCCGCGCCAACGCTCTCGAGGACAACGTCCACCTCTACCGCGTCATCCAGGGGCGGCGGATCCGGTTCGATGGGTGGAACGGCAAGGTCGCCTCGGGTGTCTGGCACGACCTGGCGATGGAGATGGTCGGCGACCACATCCAGGTCTTCTTCGACGGCAGCAAGGTCATCGACGCGCACGACGGCGCCTTCAAGGACGCGGGCAAGTTCGGCGTCTGGACGAAGGCCGATTCGATCATCCAGTTCGACGATTTGATCGCGACACCAAAGTGAGGACGCCATGCACCTGATTGCCATTGCGATGATGCTCACCGCGGCGCTGAACACGGCGAAGATCGAGCAGCTCACCGGAGCGAAAGGCACGATGGACGAGAAGGAAAGCGCCTTCAAAGTGACTGTCCCGCGCGACGACATCGGCGCGAGGGCAGCCGGAGTCAAGCTCACGCCCCCACTCGGCCTCACTGCCTGGGCGGCCTTCAGCGGCGGCGGAGCGAACACCATGGTGATGGGCGACATCGTGCTGACCGAAGAGCAGGTGAACCCGGCGATGAGCGCGGCGCTCGACAATGGGCTGGAAGTGAGCGCCCTGCACAACCACTTCTTCTGGGACTCGCCGAAGGTGATGTTCATGCACATCTCCGGCAGGGGCGACGAAACGAAGCTCGCCGCGGCCGTCGGCAAAGTCTTCTCTGCGCTGAAGGAGAAAGGCAACGCGCCGACGGCCGACATCGATCCGGGCAAGAGCACCCTCGACCCGGCGAAGCTCGACGCGGTCTTCGGCAAGAAAGGCGAGTTCAAGAACGGCGTCTACAAGGCGACCTGGGGCCGCACGACCAAGGTGCACGGCATGACCATGGGCAACACCATGGGCGTCAATACCTGGGCGGCGCTCGCGGGTTCGGACGACAAGGCCGTCATCGACGGCGATTTCGCCATGCTCGAGTCGGAACTGCAGGGCGTCCTCAAGACACTGCGGCACGCGGGCATCAACATCGTGGCGATCCACTCGCACATGTCCGGCGAGCAGCCGCGCATTCTTTTCCTCCACTACTGGGGAATCGGACCGGCCGAGGAGCTCGCCAAGGCCGTGATGGTGGCGCTGAAGGAAACGAAGACCAAGGCGTGAAGCGGGCGCCTCGCGGATCACTGATCGACGGGATGGATGCGCAGGAGCACGCCGGCGACGATGCGATCGCAGCGTGCGCCATCGAAACGGAACGGTTCGGCTCTCGGGCCGCCCATCCGCCGCCAGACCTCTTCGCGCAGCGCCGCACGCGCCCGGTGCAGCCGCGTCTTCACCGCGCCTTCCTTGATGCCCAGGCACTGCGCTGTCTCAGCGACGCTCATCTCTTCCACATCGCGCATCATGAAAACGGTGCGGTAGCCGATGGAGAGCGCGTCGATGGCCGCTTCCAGGACCGCGCTGCGCTGCCTGTGGTCCATCTCCGCCTCCGGATCTGGTGCGGCCGCAAGCTGCTGAGACGCCGCTTCCGCCAGGCTGGGAGCGAGCGATGCCTGCTGCCTGCGGCGGCGCAGGCGCGTCCACGCTTCGTAGACCACGATGCGGGAGATCCAGCTCGAAAAGCGCGCGGGGTCCTTGAGCTGGCCGAGATTCTCAAAGGCGCGCACGTAGCCGTCTTGCAGGACGTCCTCCGCCTCGCCGTCGTCGCGCAGGATGGCGCGGGCGATGCGGTAGAGGCGCTGGTTGTACCGCCGCATCACCGCCGTGAAGAGGGCTTCTCCGCCGCGCGCCCGATCCAACAGCAGGGCGACCACCTCGCCGGCTGCCTCCGCGCTTTCCGTCTTCAGCGCCTTCACCGCGAAACCTCCGGCCTGCACACCACCAAGTGATCTGAGTCCCGGCGCCGCGAAAGGTTACAGCGGCGTTCCGGGGAGCGCACGCCCGCGTAACCTTTGCCCAGGTGATCACTCCAGAGGATCGTCTCCCGGAGGATCACATGCAAACCGCCACGTTCCGCCACGTCCTCACCGCCGGCCTCATCCTGCCCGGGCTCGTCGCTTTTCTCGCTGCAAACTCTTGCTCGCAGGGAGCAGCCGCCCCTCTCAACGCGCGCGGGGCGCTCCGCTCCGCCGAGGACCGCGACCATCGCGATCCTGTCGTGCGCGACGCCGCACGGATGATCGAAGAAGGCCGCCGCACTTTCCGCTTCGACACTTTCGGCGACGAGGATTTCTGGGGCGGCACGCTCCGGCTGCACGAGGCCATCGAGGGCAGCGCGCTGGGCGGCGTGGCCGCGCCCGACCTTGGCCTCGACGGCGTCAGCCCCAAGACGGCGCTGGCGGTCGGTCTCAAGGTCGATGTGGATGCGCTCCCCGAGTCGCTCGTCGATGCGCTTCAGGCCGGCAAGGTCGACCTGGGCAGCCCCGCCACCATCGTGGCGCTCCTGGGGCTCAACGCGGTGGTGGGCGTGACGGGCGTGCCCAACGGCAAGGGCGGGCTCAGGACCTTGGGCATCCAGTGCTCGCTCTGCCACAGCACAGTGGACAACTCGTTCGCGCCCGGCATCGGCCACCGCCGCGACGGCTGGCCCAACCGCGACCTCAACGTGGGCGTCATCGCCAGCCTCGCGCCCGACCTGTCGGTCGTGGCGAAGCTGCTCGGCACCGACCAGGCCACGGTTCGCAAGGTGCTGCGCAGCTGGGGGCCGGGGAAGTTCGACGCCGAGCTGTTCATGGACGGGAAGGCCTTCAACGGTTCGCAGTCGGCCGCCACTCTGCTCCCGCCGGCGTTCGGTCTCGCTGGCGTGAACCTGCACACCTGGACGGGCTGGGGCTCGGTGACGCACTGGAACGCCTTCGTCGCGAATCTGGAGATGCACGGCAAGGGCACCTTCTACGATCCGCGCCTCGACGACGCAGCGAAATTCCCCGTCGCCGCGGCAAACAGGTTCGGGCACGTGCGCAACGACCCGGATCTCGTCACACCCAAGCTCGCGGCCCTGCACTTCTACCAACTCGCACTGAGTGCGCCGCGCCCGCCCGAGGGTAGCTTCGACGAGGAGGCGGCCGAGCGCGGCAAGCGCCTCTTCGAGGGCCAAGCGCGCTGCACGCAATGCCACGTGGCGCCGCTCTTCACCGAGCCCGGCTGGAACCTGCACACCGGCGCGGAGATCGGGATCGACGATTTCCAGGCGAAGCGGGCGCCCGATGGGCGCTACCGCACGTCGCCCTTGCGCGGGCTTTTCACGCACACCAAGGGCGGCTTCTATCACGATGGGCGTTTCGCCACGCTCGACGATGTCATCGCGCACTATGACACCACGTTCGCGCTGGGCCTGACCGCCGGGCAAAAGTCCGATCTGGCGCAGTACCTGCTATCACTCTAGGAGCATGAAGCCTCCCTGCGCCGGACAGCAGACGGTCGCGACTCTCGAGGACCTCGTCGAGCGCGACAAAACGCATGACTGCGAGGGGTTCGGCGCGCAGCGGATCTGCGTCAGGGTCGAGGCGGTCGCCGACCTGCCCAGCCGCTTCGGCCGCTTCCGCATCGTCGCGTTCTGGAACAACCGCGACAAGAAGGAGCACGTGGCGGTGGTGCACGGCGACGTGATGGGCGCCGAGGAAGTCCCGACCCGACTCCATTCCGAGTGCCTCACCGGCGACGTGATCGGTTCGTTGCGCTGCGATTGCCGCGATCAGCTCGAGGTGGCGCTGGGGGTGCTGGGCTCCGGAGAGCGCGGGCTCCTTCTCTACCTGCGGCAGGAGGGCCGCGGAATCGGCCTCATCAACAAGGTCCGCGCCTACGCGCTTCAAGATCGCGGACTCGACACGGTGGAGGCCAATCTCGCGCTCGGGTTCCGCGACGACGAGCGCGACTATGCCATCGCCGCGCACATGCTGACGAGCCTCGACGTCGAATCGGTGCGGCTGATGACGAACAACCCGAACAAGATACGCCAGCTCGAGCAGCACGGGATCCGCGTCCGCGGACGCATCCCGCACGTGATGCCTCCCAACGATTACAACCGCTTCTATCTGGAAACCAAGGCGCTCCGGTCAGGGCATTACATCGACTTCCAGGGAAAGGAGCACCTGCCGGAACAGGACGAGCCGGTGCTCGTCGATGGGATGTCGCGCGACTCGCTGGAATGAACTGGATCCGATCGCCGGCTCGCGATCGGCTCTATAGTGCGCCCCGCCATGAGACTCCTCCTCTTCGCAGCCCTCGCGCTCGCCGCCTGCAACAAGCCAGCTCCCGAGGAGACCCTTCGCGCGAGCATGATCCCCACGACCGACCCCGGCAAGGCAACGCGGGAGATGCAGCCCCTGGTGGACTATCTCTCCCGTCACACCCGCGCGAAGGTGGAGATGACGGTCCCGACCAATTACGCCGCCGTCGTCGAGGCGCTGGTGAACGACCAGGTCGACATCGCGCACCTGGGCGGCTTCACCTACGTGCAGGCGTCCAAGCGCGCCGGCGTGCGGCCTCTGGTGCAGCGCGAGCGCGACCGCAACTTCCACAGCCTCTTCGTCACCCAGCAGGGCTCCAACATCCGTTCGCTCGCAGATCTCAAGGGGCACTCGTTCGCTTTCGGCGACGTCAATTCCACTTCCGGACACCTGATGCCGGAGTACTACATGCGTGGGTCCAAGGTGGATCCGGAGGTGATCTCCAAGGCCCTGTACACCGGCGGCCACGACGCGACGCTCCTGGCGGTGGCCAACGGCAAGGTGGACGCGGGCGCGATGGACGAGGCGGTCTTCGAGCGCATGACCTCGAGCGGCAAGATCGACCCCGCCAAGGTGCGGGTCTTCTACACCACGCCGCCGTTCCTCGATTACATCTGGGTGGCGCGCAAGGGGCTCGACTCCAGGCTGGCCCAGTCGGTGTCCGACGCCTTTCTCGCGCTCGACCCGGCCGACCCGGCGCAGAAACAGATCCTCGACGCGCTCGCGGCCTCGAAGTACGTCGTCGCCGACGACGCCGACTACGACAAGCTTCGCCAGGCGGCGGCGCAAGCGGGTCTCTTGCGGTGAGCTTCGAGCTGCGCGAAGTGGCGCTCGTCTATCCCAGCCGCGCGGGAGCGGTGCGGGCGCTCGACGGCGTCACGCTCGCGATCGCAGGCGGCGAGCGGGTGGCGCTGTTGGGGCCCTCGGGAGCAGGGAAGTCTTCGCTGCTCAAGCTGTTCAACGCCACCGCCCGGCCCACGGCTGGGGCGATCCGCTTCGAGGGCCGCAGGCTGGCCGCGTTGGCCGGGAGCGATCTGCGCGCAGTGCGGCGGCGCATCGGGACCGTATTCCAGCAGCCCTCGCTTGTGCCGTCGCTGACGGCGCTGCAGAACGCGCTCTGCGGACACCTGGGGAGCTGGTCGCTGGCGCGCTCGCTGCGGGCGCTTCTAGCCGCGGCGCCCTCCGACACCCGCGTGGCGCTGGCCGCGCTGAAGACGGTCGGCCTTCTCGACAAGGCCGCTGCGCGGGCCGACGAGCTCTCCGGCGGCCAGCAGCAGCGCGTGGCCATCGCGCGCGTCCTGGTGCAGGACCCCGAGGTGGTGCTGACCGACGAGCCCTTCGCCTCGCTCGATCCGGGGCTCACCGCGCAGCTCGCCGATCTGCTCCTGCACGTCGCGCAAGGTCGAACGCTCATCGCCGCGCTGCATGACGTGGAGCTGGCGCTGGCGCACTTCCCCCGCATTGTTGGGCTGCGCGGCGGCCGGGTGGCTTTCGACGCCAAGGCTGCCGAGGTCTCGCCCCAGATGCTCCGGGAGCTCTACGCGCACGAGGCGCGAGGAGCCGTTGGGTGAAGCGAGCGCTGCTGGTCGGCGCGATCGCGGCGGCGCTCGTCGTCTGCGCGATCGGCGCGCAGGTGCAGACCTCGCCGCTCTTCGATCCGGCGAACTTGCGCGCGGTCGGCGCATTCGTGCGCGGCCTCTTCCCACCCGACCTCTCCCCCGCCTTCCTCCCCGTGGTGGCCCGGGCGACGCTGCGCACGCTGGGCGTCGCAGTGGCGGGAACCGTGCTCTCGATGGCGCTCGGGCTTCCCCTCGGCATCCTCGGCACCGCGAGCCTGTGGCGGCGCGGTCCGCTCCTCGAAGGAGAGCGGCATAGCCTGGGCCGCGCTGCGCTGGCGGCGGCAAGCCTCGTGGCGCGCGGGCTGTCGCGCTTCTTGCGCGCCGTGCCCGAACTGGTCTGGGCCCTCTTCTTCGTGGTGGGCTTCGGCCTGGGCCCGCTGCCGGGAACGCTCGCGCTCGCGGTGAGCTACGCGGGAGTCCTCGGTCGCGTCTACGCCGATCTGTTCGAGGCCGTCCCGCCCGGCCCCATCGTCGCCCTGCACGCTTCCGGCGCCACGCGCCTGCAGGCCTTCGCCGCGGGCATCTGGCCGCAGGCGGCCGGGTCGGTCGCGGCCTATTCGCTCTACTCCTTCGAGTGCTGCGTGCGCTCCGCCGCTGTCCTCGGCTTCGTCGGCGCGGGCGGCATCGGCGCCGAGATCAACCTCTCCATGCGTCTCTTCGAGTACGGCCAGGTGACGACCCTGCTCGCGGCGCTGGTCCTCCTCGTGCTCGGCGCCGACGCGTTCAGCCGCGCCCTGCGCGGACGGTTCCAGCGAAACGCCGTACACGGAAGCGGCCTTTTGCGCGACGCGCTCGAGCTGCGTTCCGCGCGCCGCGGCCTCGGCCTCGTCTGGCTCGCCCTGCTCCTCTTCGCTTTCCAGCAGGCCGGCTTCGTCGGGATCGCCGCCGCCGGCCTCTGGCCGCACCTGGGCCGCTTCGCGGCGCAGCTCTTTCCGCCCGATCTCTCGCCGGCGTTCCTGGCGACGCTGGTCACGCCGCTCTGGCAGACCGTGGCCATCTCGGTGGTGGGGACCGCCATCGGCATCGCGCTGGGGTCAGTGCTGGCGTTGCCCGCGACGTCCACGCTCCTCGTCGCCGATCCCGACCGAAGACGTGGCCTGCCCGCCCGCGCGCTGCGCGTCGCCATCCATGGCGCAGCCCGCGCGTCGCTGGCGGTCCTGCGCTCCATCCCCGAGCTGGTCTGGGTGCTGCTCTGCATCCTGGCGGTCGGCTTGGGCCCGTTCGCCGGCGCGCTCGCGCTCGGGCTGCACACCGCCGGCGTCCTGGGGAAGCTCTACGCCGAAACGCTCGAGGAGGTTCCGCCCGCGCCCGTCGAGGAGCTGCGCGCCATCGGCGCCGGCGCGCTGCAGCGACTCCTCTGGGGAATGTGGCCGCAGGCGCGCGAGACGCTGGCCAGCTACACGCTCTTGCGCTGGGAGACCAACCTGCGCGTCTCCACCGTGGTGGGCCTGGTGGGAGGCGGCGGGCTGGGCCTCGCGCTCTACAACGACGTGCAGCTCGCCTTCTACGACCGGGCCGCAACCCTGGTCCTGCTCATCTACCTGCTCGTCGCCGCGACCGACGCGCTGGCCGACCGCTTGCGGCGCAGGCCCACCGCGCGCGGAATCGCTCTGGCGCCGGAGAGCGCGCTGGCCTTGATCGCCGAATCCGGGAGCGCCGCCGCGCCCTGAGCGTCGGCGGCATCCGTAACCGCTAGCCGTCGTCGCGCGTACCAGAGGAAGGCGACACAAGTCCGTCGCCTTCGATCGATGAACGCAGCAGCGGCGGCACCCACAAGGAGACTCCGAAATGAAGAACGGTACGTTGAAGGGCGTGGCGATCGCGGGAGCGCTCGCCACGCTGATGGCGCCCGCAGTGGCTTTCGCCGGCAAGGCCAAGGCGACGAAGGGCGTCCAGTGCGAAGGCACGAACGACTGCAAGGGCAAGGGCAACTGCAAGAGCGCGGCCCACGACTGCAAGGGCAAGAACGACTGCAAGGGCCAGAGCTTCACCATGGCCAAGAACGCGAAGGACTGCGAGGCCAAGGGCGGCAAGGCAGAGACCGAAAAGAAGATGTGAGGACAGGAGGGCCGGCGGCGCTCGCGCCGCCGGCCCGCTCCCCGCGCATGAGCATCCCGCGACACGACCTGGGACATGGCATCGGGCTTCGGCCCCGTCACTTCGGCCGGCTTCTCGCCGAGCGGCCTCCGGTCGACTGGATGGAGGCCGTCAGCGAGAACTACCTCGCTCCGGGCGGCCGGCCCATTGCCGCTCTGGAAAAAGTGCGGCGAGACGTGCCGGTGGCGCTGCACGGCGTGTCGCTCTCGATCGGATCCACTGATCCGCTCGATCGGTCCTATCTCGCTTCGCTGCGCGCGCTCGTCGATCGCATCGAGCCCGCGATCGTCTCCGATCACCTCTGCTGGGGCCGCCACGGCGGACGGTACGCGCACGACCTCTGGCCGCTGCCCTTCACCGAGGAGGCGCTCGAGCACGTCATCGAGCGAGTCGGGCAGGTGCAAGAGGCGCTCGGTCGCCAGATCCTGCTCGAGAACGTTTCTTCGTACGTCGCCTTCCGCGAGTCCACGATGAGCGAGTGGGAATTCCTCGCCGAGATGGCCCGGCGCACGGACTGCGGCATCCTTCTCGACCTGAACAACATCTACGTCAGCGCTCGCAACCATGGCTTCGCGGCGGCGGATTACATCGAAGGCATGCCCGGGGACCGGGTCGCGCAGTTCCATCTCGCCGGCCACAGCGACAAAGGCGCCTACCTCTTCGATTCGCACGACGCCCGCGTGCCCGAGTCGGTCTGGGATCTCTATCGGATGGCTGTCGCCCGCTTCGGCCCGGTGCCGTCGCTCATCGAATGGGACGACAACATTCCCGAGCTGGAAGTGCTGGTCGGCGAGAGCCGCAAGGCCGCTTCCATCGAGTCCGAGACGCTGCGCCGCAGGGCGGTCGGGTCATGAAGCTCGCGGAGATGCAGCGGCTCTTCTACCAGCTCGCGGCGCGGGCGCCCGGGAGCGACGCGATCGATCCCGCGGTGTTCCTCGCCAGCTCTGCGTCGCTGGACGCGAAGGCGCGCATCGGGATCTACGCCGACATGTTCGTCTGGCGGCAGATCGACGCGCTCCGCGAAGATTTCCCCAAGTTGGCGCTTCTCCTCGGCGAGGGACCCTTCCACGCCCTGGCTGAGAATTATCTGCGTGCGCATCCGTCGCGGCGCGCGTCGCTCTCCGAGCTCGGGCGCGAGCTGCCCGAGTTCCTCCGCGCCTGGTCGGGAGAAGGTGCGCGCGCGGACCTCGCTGATCTGGCAGCGCTCGAGTGGGCGCGGGCCAAGGTGTTCGAAGAGGCGAACGTCGAGCCTGCGCCGCCGGAGCAGCTGCGCGCTGTCGCCGGCGATGAGCTGCCACGAGTGCGCTTGCGGTTCGTGCCGGCGCTGCGCGTGCTCGAGCTCGGCCACGACCTGGGAAGTCTCTGGAAGTCGCTCGAGGCCGGCGCTCCGGTTGGTCCCCCCTCGCCGTGCCAGGAGGCGATCGCGGTGTGGCGGAAAGGCTTCGAAGTCTTTCATGCATCCGTCGAAGCAGATGAGGCGCGGGCGCTGACCCTGGCAAATTCCGGCGAGTCGCTCGGCGTCGTCTGTGAAGCCTTCGCGAGCCGGCCCGATGCGGTGGAGGCAGCGTTCCGCGCCATCTCCAGCTGGTTCGCCGAGGGATGGATTCTCCAGGAGGCGCGATGAGCTGGGCTGAACGGATCGACGAAGCGCTGGACCGTCTGACCCGCGCGCAATGGGTGCCGCAGCTCCTCGTGCGCCTCTTCGTCGGCTACTTCTTCCTCGAATCCGGCTGGGGGAAGATCCACAACCTCGACAGTTTCACCGCGCGATTCGCGGAGTGGGGAATCCCCGCGCCGGCCTTCAACGCGGCGCTCTCGGGCTGGACTGAATTCCTTGGCGGCCTGCTCATCGTGCTGGGCCTGTTCACCCGGCTCGTCTCCATTCCCATGTTCATCAACATGGTCGTGGCCACCCTCGCGGTGAAGCTCAAGAAGGTCTCCGGGCTCGACGACTTCGTCGAGCTCGACGAACCACTCTACGCGCTCACCTTTCTCTGGCTGTTCTTCTCCGGCCCCGGTCGGGTCAGCCTCGACCACCTGCTGAACAACCTGCGACGTGGTCGTTCACCAGACCGCACGCCTGCATGAATGCGTAGCAGATCGTCGAGCCGACGAACCGGAACCCGCGCTTTTTCAGGTCCTCGCTCATCGCGTCCGACTCGGGCGCGGTCGCCGGGATGTCCCGCAGCGTCCGGCGACTGCGGCGCAACGGCTTGCCGCCGACGAACTGCCAGATGTATCGGTCGAACGACCCGAACTCCTTCTGGGTGCGCAGCAGGGCGCGCGCATTGGAAATGGTCGACTCGATCTTGAGCCGGTTGCGCACGATCCCGTCGTCTTCGAGCAGCCGGCGAATCCTGGCCTTGTCGAAGCGCGCAACCTTGGCTGGATCGAAGCTTGCGAAGGCGCGGCGGTACCCCTCGCGTTTGCGCAGGATGGTGCTCCACGACAGGCCGGCCTGCGCGCCCTCCAGCGTGAGGAACTCGAAGAGGATACGATCGTCGTGCACCGGCCGTCCCCACTCCCGGTCGTGGTAGGCGACCATCGCGGGATCGGATCCCGCCCAGGGACAACGCCGCACTTCTCCGCGTCGAGAGATCAGCCGGTCGATCTTGTACCTCCGGCTACATTCTGCTTGGACGAGCCTTGGAAAGTCACACGCCTCGGGTCCTGGTCGTCCAATGGCTGCGGGTCGATACTTCCGCCCGCGGGAGACGATCATGCGGCTCTTCGACGTGCAGAGCATTGAGATCCGCGCCGCGCGGGAGAGGATCTTCGATTTCGTTTGCGACCCGCGCAATCTGCCGAAGTGGGCGCGCGCGTTCCAGTCGGCCGACCGAGAGCGTGCGCGTCTCGAGACTCCCGCCGGGGCAGTGGAGATCCGTTTGCGCACGGAAGCCGAGGCAAAGGCGGGTACGGTGGACTGGACGCTCGAGTTTCCCGACAGGAGCATCGCATTGGCCCAGTCGCGCGTAACGCCGACGACGCGCGGGAGTTGCATCTACACCTTCGTCCTGCACGCGCCGCCGGTTCCGCTCGAGCAGATCGAAGGCGCGTTGGACCGACAGAGCGCTACGCTTCGCGAGGAGCTGTCGGCGCTGAAGTCCCTGCTGGAGAGATGATGGACCTGGAAGAGCTCGCGCGGCGGGCCGTGAGCGGCGACCGACAGGCCGTCCACGATCTCGTTGGCGCCCTCCAGGGGGACGTCTACCTGCTCGCGCTGCGAATGATGTGGAATCGCCAGGACGCAGAGGACGCGACGCAGGAAATCCTCGTCAAGGTGGTCACGCAATTGTCGCAGTTCGACTTCCGCAGCCGGTTGAAGACCTGGGTCTACCGGGTCGCGACCAACTATCTGCTCGACGTCAAGAAGAGCCGCGTCGAGCGCCAGAACTTGAGCTTCGCGCTCTTCGCCGAAGACCTCGAGAGCGGTCTTTCGACGGACGGGCCGGGCGACGACGAGCGCTCCCTGCTCATCGAGGAAGTGAAGATCGGCTGCACGCTGGGGATGCTGCAATGCCTGGACCGACCGCACCGGCTCGCCTATTTGTTGGCCGAGGTTCTCGGGCTCTCCGCGGACGAGGCCGCCGACGCGCTGGGCGTCGAGCCGGCGGCACTCCGCAAGCGCCTGCAGCGGGCGCGCGAGCGCATCGAGGCCTTCACCCGCGCGCACTGCGGCCTCGTCTCCGATTCTGCCGCTTGCCGGTGCAACCGGCGCGTTCCGGCCGCGCTGCAGCTGGGAAGGGCGCGGCCGGATGCCCTGCAGTTCGCCGCGGCGCCGCATTCGTTCGAAGAGGCTCGCGCGCTGATCCGGCAGGCCGATGGCGCACGGCGAGCTCTCGAACTGTACCGGACGAGCCGTCCATCCGATTCGGCAGTCGATTTCGCCCGTCGCGTCCTTTCCGCACTCGAGATCGCCGGCGGGCAACGCTGACCCGCGTCGAGCATCCTGGAAGGGCGGTACCTGGCAGTCAGGTCGCGGTGTGCGGATCGAGAGCGCGCAAGCGCGCCATCAGGCCCTGCACCTCGACCTGGAGGGCCGCCGAGGGTGCGCGCTTGAGCGCATCGCGAATCTCCTGATCGAGATCGACGAGCTTCTGCGAGTCAGCAAAGTGCCTGCGCGGCTGGCGATAGAGAAGGCGCATGTCGCCGAGCAGCTCGGCGAGCGAGGCGAGGTCGCGCTTCAGATCCGCTGCGACGAATTCCGCCGGCATCTGTGCCTCGCTCATTTGCGTGGATAGCGTTCGGCGTGCGGGCGCCAGCGGCCGAACTCGGTCTTCGGTGGCTTCGCAATCAGGTGCATGACGACGAGCCACGCCGCTGCAACCGGCAGGAGGTGGATGAGGCCACCCAGCGTGAAGGAGCCAAACCATGCTGCGGCCCAGACCGCCGTCATCAGCGCGATCATTTTCCAGAACATGCAAACCTCTCTGGGCGCCCGAAGCGGCCCGAGTGCGTGTCATGCAGCCCCTTTTGGGATTGCGCGCCGAGGCGCTTCAACGTGTGCCAGCGGGCGGCAGGCGATGAAGGGAGACGGAGTGGAAGAGGTTATACCCTATTTCTCGACGAGAGCGATCTTCAGCTCTACGCGCCGGTTCTTCGCCCGGCCGTCCTTCGTCGAGTTGGAGGCGATGGGCGAGTTCGGGCCCATGCCGATCGCCTTCATCTGCTCGTCGCGCACGCCCGCATCGGAGAGAGCGTGGCGAACCGCTTCGGCCCGGCGCAGCGAAAGGGCCTCGTTGTACTGTGCCGGTCCGGTCGAATCGGTGTACCCGCGGATCTCGATGCGGTCCTCGGGGTACTTCTTGAGCACGTCGGCGAGGTCGCCGAGCGTCGCGTCCGCGCCCGGCTTCAGCTGGGCGCTGTTCACCTCGAAAATCAGGTTCTCCTTGAGCCGCACGAGGATGCCGTCGGCGGTGCGCTTGGTGTCGGCAGCGCGCGCCTTCAGCTCAGCCGCCTGCTTGTCGAGGATGTGTCCTGCCGCTCCTCCGGCGACGCCGCCGATCACGCCCCCGACGACGGCGCCCTTCCACCCTGCCGTCGCGCCGCCGACCACGGCGCCGGTCGCTGCGCCCGCCCCCGCGCCCACTTCGGTGCGCTTGTTCTCATTCGAGCTGGAGCAAGCCAACGACAATGCCGCCACGCTGAGTAGGAGATTTCGCATGGGGCAAATTTGGCGACGGCTGTCGACACCGCCAACGTTACGACCTGCCCTGCGGCTGAACGCGCGGCCTCGACTCCTCCAGGCGGGCGCTCCCGCGGATCGATCAGGCGTCCTGCCAGATTCTAGACGGCGCCGCCACCCTGGGGAGGGTGCGCTTCGGGCGGTGCGGGGATCGGTTCGTTGGGGCGCGGCGAGCCCATGAACCGCTGCCGCTCCTGCGCCGCCGGTTTCGCCGCGGTCTCGGTGGCGGACTCGGGGCGCTTCGCCGCGGCGCCGGCGACTTTCTTCTTGGGCGCAGCAGGAGCGCCGCGAGGTCTCGACATCCTGGACGCCGGCTTCGCTGCCCGCTTCGGCTCAGCCTTGGTTAACGGCAGCCCTTTGCGCTTTGCTCCGGAGCGCGGCTTGAGCCAATAACGCGCCGCCACCGTCCTGGGCTGGGGCAACCCGCTCAAGTCGAGCCGCACGATCGCTCCCTTGCGGAAGTCGAGCTTCACCGCCGGCACGTGCGCCAGCGCCGACAAGAGCAGCGTGAGCTGCGGGTCGTGACCGACCAGCGCCACCGACGGCCGCTTGCCGGCGACTTTCGCCACCGCCCGCAAGAGCGCCTCGATCGGATGGTCGGGCGTCAGCTCCTCGAGGACGAGGACCTCGCCGTGCTGCACCTCGGCGGCGAGAATCTCCGCCGATTGCACCGCTCGCACCAGGGGGCTGGTGAGGATGAGGTCGATTCTTTCGCGCAGCGCGTGCGCCGTCTTGCGCAGCCGCTTGCGGCCTTTGTTGGTGAGGGGGCGCGAGGCATCGACGCGCGCGTCGTCGACGGCAATTCCGTGGCGGACCAGATAGAGGCGCATGATGGGCGCAAACTAGCACGGTCCAGGAGCGCGGGGTCTCTATCCGGTGCTGCCGGTCGCGGGCGGCTCGGCGCGCGCCTGACCGACCTGCCGCCGGAGCAGCTCATTCTCCAGCGCAAGACCGGCTTGCACGGCCGCCAGCTCGAGCATCTCCACCTGCTCGATGGCGGTGTTGCTGAAGCCGTTGTCGGCGTAGACGACGGCGATGACCTTCTGCCCGCCCAGCACCGGGAAGATGGCGCATTGCCCCGAGGAAGGCTTGCCGATCAGATCGACGAACTCCGGGGGAAAGAGCGACTCCTCGAAGGCGACCGAGCGCACCTGGCCGTCGCCCAGGCTCGCGACCAGCGCATTGTTGCTGTTCAAGGGCAGCCGCAGCCCGCGGGTGAGCAGCGCCAGCGGCTGTCCGCCCTTCCCGGTGCCGAACGCGCCGAGCACCGCCAGATCGGTGCGGCGCACGAGGAAGAGCACAGCCCGCTCCACCGACTCGGAGATGATGTTCATCAGGCTGAGCGAGATGGTGGTGGAGATCAGACCCGAGCGCAGGTCTCCGACGATGCGCCGCAGGCGGGCGAAGTTCTCCTTGATCCGCTCGGGCCGCATCGCGCTGCCGCTCCACAGATCGCGCCGGTTCTGCACAGCGCTGCGGATGCAGGCGGCGATCACTGCCGGCTTTCCCTCCACCGCGGCGAGCGCGCCGGCTTCGTAGACGGCAGCGGCGGAGGTGGAGGCGTCGACCACGGCGATCACGGAGGCGCGAGGCCGCGACCGCCTCACGGTCGCCACCGCCTCGAGCGCCACGCCGCCTTGCCGCAGATCGAGGAGCACGATGGGCGAAGGCTCACCGGGCGGCGGGGTACCGGCCTCGCGCAGAGTGACGCGCACGATGTTCGCCTCGCTGGGCTTGAGCAGCTGAGTGAGCCGCTCGGTCATCTTCGGATCGGGCGAGACCACCTGCAGCCGCGGCGGCGGAGGGGCGGGATCGGCCATCGCCGGCACGACCGGCGGGCGCGGGAGCTCCGGCAAGGCCAGCTTGGGCGCCGGCGAGGGATGCACCGGCTGGGTGTCGCCTTCCAGCGGCTTGGTCGCGCGGTTGCGCTCGTCGAAGAGCCGCAGCGCATCGAGCAGCACCATCTGCGTGTCGACGTTGAGGTTGACCACGTCGCCGGGATAGACCGCCATCTCGTCGGCCGGCCGCAGATCGTCGAGGGCGAACTCGAAGGTGCCGCGGTTCCAGGTGACCAGGTCCCGCACCGTGCCGAGGATCTGCTGCTCCAGCACCTTGTAGATCGACTCGGCGTCGAGCGCGCCCATGGTGACGAGGATCTGCCCGAGCGTGGGCCTCGGGTGCGCGCCCTCCTGCGACCGCAGCGCGGTCTCGAGCGTGTCCTTGCCGATGACGCCCGTCTCGAGGAGGATCTCCCCCAGCCGCTTCGAGCTCGGACCCCAGGCCTTGACGATGCGGCCGTGGTGGAAGCCGATCTCGGCCTGCGCGTCGCCGGAGACGAGCCGCAGCGTGCCGCTCCGCCCGCCGAGATGGATGAACTGCAGGGTATCGGCGACCGAGACGTCTTCGATGTTGCCGGAGAAGCTCATCCCTTTCGCAGCAGGTTGACGAGGTTTTCCAGCGTCTTGAGCTTGCGGTCGGTGGCGGAATAGACGCGCGCGGCGAAGAGCGCCGAGGCGGCGTGCGCGGCGAGGAGGTCGAGCAGTTCGCGATCCTCGGGCCGCAGCGAAGGCTTGTGGTCGAAGAGCTTGAGAATGGCGAGCGCGCCAACGGTGGTGCCCTGCACGGTGAGCGGGACGGCGGCGAGAGCGGTCGAGCCTGCCACCGGCCCGATGCGCAGGACCCCGTCGGCGAGCGTGGCGTCGATCATCGAGTCTCCGCCCACGTACTTGCCGCCGGAGAAGAGCCCCGCAGGATCGTCCTGCAAGCCCTGGCCGAGCGTCACTTCGCACTCGGTTTCGTCGCCGGTCCAGAAGAGCAGCGCGAAGCGCTCGGCGCCGAGCAGGTTGACGGCGATCTCCGCGACCGTGCTCTGCACTTCGGCGGGATCGAGCGTGGCGTGCAGCTGGTAGGTCGCCACGTAGAGGTTCATCAGGCGGCTGGTCTGCTGCTCGTGCTCGGCCAGGTTGATGGAGAGCTGCTTGCGGTCCGACTCGAGATCGGCGAGCCGCTCCTGCAGCTCGGCCATGCCCGAGCCGTCGCGCCCCGGCGTTTTCCCCGGCGGCATCTTCTCCTTCAGCTCCGTCGCCAGCTCCCGCGCCTTGTCGAGCAGCGACTGGAGCTGGTTGAGGGCCTCGCCAGAAACCTCTGGCGTGAGCTTCTGTGCGGTCATGCCGAAAGGCCCTCGATGACCGCGAGCAGCTCTTCATTCTTGAAGGGCTTGCGCAGGTACGCCGAGGCGCCGGCCTTGATGCCGCGCTCGGCGTCGGCTTCCTTGCCCTCGGTGGTGATGACGATGACGGGAATCGCCGCCTTCGCTTTGTCGGCCTTGATCTGCGCGAGGAACTGCAGGCCGTTCATGCGCGGCATGTTCATGTCGAGGAGGATGAGATCGACGTCGGCGTTCTCTGCCTTCGCCAGCTTCTCCAGGCCGTCGACGCCGTCGCCCGCGTGCACGACCGTGCAGTTGCGCAGCATCAGATCGAAGATCTTGTGCAAGAGCTTCGAGTCGTCCACCACGAGCACTTTCTTCGGCTTCATGGCGGCCCCTCAGACCCGGTAGCTGGTCAACACCGACGAGACCTGCTCGGTGACGCTGTGCACGACACCGGTGGCTTCGGTGGTGGAGTGCAGCCGCTCGACGGTATCGCTCATCATCTTGGAGAGGTCGGTGACCGCGCCGAAGATCTGGCTGATGCCGGCGCTCTGCTGGCTGACGGCGGCGGCGATCTGTCGGACCGCCGCCGAGTTGTCGCGCACGATGGTGGAGAGCTCGCGCAGGTTCTCGCCCGAGGACTTCACCTGCAAGAGCTCCTGTTCCATCTTCTGCGCGCCCTTCTCGGTGATGGACACCGCGCCGCGGACCGCCTCGCCGATGTCCTCGAGGATCTCGCGCACACGGTTGGTGGCCTGGATCGACTGATCGGCCAGGCTGCGGATCTCGCGCGCCACCACCGCGAAGCCTTTGCCGTGCTCGCCGGAGCGCACGGCTTCGATGGCGGCGTTCAGGGCGAGCATGTTCGACTGGTCGGCGAGATCCTTCACCGTCTGGGTGATGCCGCCGATCTGCCGGGTGCGCTCGCCCAATTCGCCGATCTTGCGCGCCATCTCCTCGACCTGCGCGCGGATGTCGGTGAGCCCGGCGAGCGTGCGCTCGATGGTCTCTTCGCCGCTGCGGCCGATCTCGTCGGCGCGCTCGGCCACCTTGAGCACCTCCTCCGCCTTCTTGGTGGCGAGAAAGGAGGTCTGCTTGATCTCCTGGGCGGTGGCCTGCGTCTCCTGCAGCGCAGCCGCCTGCCGGCTGACCATGGCGTTCTGCTCGTCGGAAGAGCTGCGCAGATTCGTCACCGAGCTGGTCAGCTGCGCGACCGAGGACTGCAGATTGCCGTGGATCTGCTTCAGCTGCTGGACCATGTCGCCGAAGCTCTCCGCCAGCTGGCCCACCTCGTCGTTGCCGAAGGTGGGGATGGCTTGGGAGAGATTCCCGGTGCGAACGATCTCGGCCGTGACGCGGGTGAGCGCGCGGATGGGCCGCACGACGGTGGTGAGCGTGACCGCGAGGCCGAGCGCGATCCCCGCCAGGCAGACCACCAGCGCCCAGCCGAGCATGGAGGAGCGGAGCTTTCCGACTTCGCGGGCGATCTCCATCCGGTCCATTCCCACGTGGACGACGCCGAGCGCGCCGCCGCTGACGGGCGCGGCGATGTCGATGGAGTGGATGCCGGCCGTGTCGAAGTCGACGTCGCGCCGCTTCACCCGCTTCTCGTGCGAGAGCTCGCCGATCTCGAGCGGGTTGGTCTTCTCGAAGGAGGCGGGGAAGCTGGGCGTGAAGGTGTGGACCATCACGCTCCCGTCCGTGTCCTGGATGTAGATGTACTTCACTCCGGCGATGACCTTGCTCGAGTCGATCAGGCCCTGCACCATCGAGATGTTGCCGCCGGCGTTCTGCTCCACCGCCGCGGCCAGCGAGATGGCGATGGCCTCGCCCTTGGAGGCGAACTCGCCGTTGATGTTGTCCGACAGGCGCGAGGTGGCCAGGACCGAGAGCGCCAGCGCCACCGCGGCGGTGACGAGCACGGTCGTGCCCACCAGCTTGAGCGCCAGACCGAACTTGACGACCTTTACCTTCGCCATCTTCTCCCCGACAAAGATTGCCGATCGAACTCAGTGGATGAGAGACGCGGGATCGTCCCGCGAAGCCCAGCTGTCGTTGTTCACGTAGGTGAACCAGACCTTGTCCAGCGCCTGGTGCCGGGTGGCGGACAGCTCGAGCGGCACGCCCAGGCCGACGTCGAACTTGCCCATCTTCTCGGCCGCCTCGTAGAAGCTCTTGCGGGTCAGGTCTGCGCCCGCCTTGTGCAGGACGGCGAGAAAGACCTTGGCGTTGAGGTATCCCTCGAGAGAACCGAAGCTGTACTTGCTGCCCGGCGCATAGGAGCCGTCGCCCATCGCCGGCGGCACCCTGGGATTGTATTTGTCGATGGCCGCCGCGTATTCGCGCACCAGCGGAATGCTCCGGTCATTATAGGAAGGCACCACCTGCGTGACGATGAGGTTGTCGGTGAGCTTCTTGCCAGACTTCTTCTCCTCCTCGCGCAAGAGCCGCAGCATCTGGTCCGCGCCGACGAAGGAGACGTTGTGCAGCGGCGCGTTCCAGCCCGCCTCGCGAGCGTCGCGGACGAAGGCCGCGCAGGCCTGGTATGCGCCGACCATGACGACCCCTTGCACGCCGGCGTCGCGGAGGATCTTGAGCTGGCTCGCGGTGCTCACGTCAAAGGTCTGGCCGCGCGGATAGGTGGCGTCGGCGACGATGTCGAGACCGTGATCCTTGAGCGCGCGGCGCACGCCGTCGCGGCCACTCGCGCCATAAGCGTCGTCCTGCACGTAGACGCCGATCTTCTTCAACCCCTTGGCGACGAAGGCGTCGACCATCGCCTTGGTCTCCTGCCGGTAGGAGGCGCGGACGTTGAAGACGGCCCGGTCGTAAGGAGGCTCGCGCTGCGGCTGCGCGCCGGTGAAGTTGGCGAAGCGGAAGAGGCCCTCGGCCTGGTGATACTTGAGGATCACCGGCAGCGCCTTGACGATGGTGGGGGTGCCCACTCCCCCGAAGATGGCGAAGACGTTGTGCTTGGTGATCAGCTCGACGACCGCGGGCGCGGCCTTCTCCGCGTCGTAGCCGTCGTCGGTGAGCACCAGGCGGATCTTGCGCCCGTTCACTCCACCCGCGTCGTTCGCGGCCTGGAAAGCGGCCGAGTGCCCGCGCCACTGCTCGACGCCGAGACCCGCGGACGGTCCGCTGAAGGCGGAGGCTTCGCCCAGCACCACTTCATTCGGGCTCACGCCTTTTTCTGCGGAGACTGGAAGCGCGAGAAGAAGGAGGAGCGCCAAGGAGATCATCTTCGGCATTCGCAAACGGAACCTCCGCAAAGATTGTCGCGCCCCATCTGAGTTATCATACCGATCCATCCCCAAGAAAGAATTTGACCCGGATTGCCGCGCCTTTCCTGCGCGCATGTGGGAGAGGCGAACATTTTGCGAAGCCTGCGAATCGGGCGATTATCGAATGCGTCCCGGAGCAGCGCTTGAGCCTTCCGCATCTACTTCTCGTCGACGACAGCGAGGCGGTGCTCGCATTGGAGTCGGCCGCGCTGGCCGGCCGCTATGTGCTCTCCACCGCTGCCGACGGCCGCGAGGCGCTGGCGAAAGCGCAGCAGCTCAAGCCCGACGGGATCCTGCTCGATCTCTCCATGCCGCACATGCGCGGCGACGAAGTGCTGCGGCGCATGGGGGCTTCGGCGGAGCTGAGCCGAATTCCCGTCGTGGTCGTCTCTTCCGAGACCGAGCGCGCGCCGGAATGCCTGCGGCTGGGAGCGAAGGCGTTCTTGCCCAAGCCGGTGCGGGCCAAGGAGCTGGTTGCGCTGGTCGATCGCGTGCTCGACGAGGCGCGGCGCGAGGCCGAGAGCGGCAGCCTGGCGGTGCTCTTCGTCTCGATCGGATCGCTGGAGCTGGGCATCCCCATCGGTTGCGTGAAGAGCGTGCTGCACCAGATCGCCACGCTGCCGCTGCCGATCGGGCCTTCCTACTTGTGCGAGATCGCCGAGCTGCACGGCGAGCCGGTGCTGGTTCTCGATCTGGCGCGCCGGCTCGGCATCTCTCATCGAGAAGCGGTCCAGGATCGCAAGCTCGTCGTCGTCGATGTCGACGGGCTTGCCCTCGCGCTCTGCGTCGACGGCGTGCGCGATCCCGAAGAGGTGCCCGCCGCGGCGCTGGTGCGGCGCGAGCGGCTGCAGCACGGCCCGGTCGCGCTGATGGGCGTGGCGCGCACGCAGCGCGGGCCGGTCTCTCTCGTCGAGCCGGCCGCTCTCGTCTCTCCCAAGTTGCTGCGCGAGCTGCGGCAGTCGTTGGCGATGCCCGGGGCGGCATGAAAAAGCACGTGCCCGAGGAGACCATCGCCGAGCTGGCCGACTACGCCGCGGCCTGGACGGGATTCTCGCGCGACGCCATTCTCCCCGACGCCATCCGCCGCGCCGTCGGCCGCGACCCCGACGAGATGCTGCGCCGGGCGCGGCGGCGCGACCCCGCGGTGGTGCATTCGCTCTGCCAGGCGGTCTCGGTCGGGGAAACCTTCTTCTTCCGCCACCAGGAGCACTTCAAGTACATCGCCTCGCAGTTTCTTCCCAAGCGCGTCGAACAGGGCGCGACGCAGGTGCGGGCCTGGAGCGCGGGCTGCGCCACGGGCGAGGAAGCGTATTCGCTGGCGGCCTGCCTGCTCGAAGTTGCCCCCTGGCCGCCGGGATCGATCGAAGTGCTCGGCACCGATCTCATCGAGCGCAACCTGACGGCGGCGCGCGCGGCGACCTACGGCGCCTGGTCGAAGCGCGCCTCCGCGCCGATCCTCCATCCTCTCTGCCATCCCATCGAGGGCGATCGCGTGCGCATCGACGAGCGCGTCCGCAAGGCGACGCGCTTCGAGAACCGCAACCTGCTCGACGAGCCGCCGGCGGGCGGGCCTTTCGATCTGATCTTCTGCCGCAATGTGCTGGTTTATTTCTCGGCCAAGGCCAGCCGCACCGTCGTCGCGCATCTGGTCTCCGCGCTCGCGCCGTGGGGGGTGCTCTTCTTTGGACCGATGGACGTGACCCATGGAGCGCCGCATGGGCTGGTTCCCGGAGCGCGGCCCGAGGAGCAGATCTGGCGCCGGCCCGACCCGGACGAGCCGCGGCCTGCCAAGCCCGCGCGCCGCCACGCTGCGCCCGCTGCGCCGCCGCCTCCTTCGCAGAAGAAGATGCCGGCGCCTCCCGAGCCGGTGGCGCTGCACTTGCGCGCGCTGCGCCACATCGACCGCGGCGAGCGGCATGTGGCGGAGCGCGCCCTCACCGAGCTGTGCCAGCTCGTGCCCGACTACGTGCCGGGCCTGGTCGAGCGCGCGCTCTTGAAGATGCGCAACGGCGAGCAGTCGGCCGCCGCGCAGCTGATGCGCGAAGTGCTGCGCCGCACCGAAAAGCTGGGACCGGAAGAGATGCTGGCCGGTCCTGAGCCGCTGCCCGTCCGCTTCTACCGCGAGTCGGCGGACAACTTTCTCCGCGGCGCCGAGGAGCTGTCGCGATGAAACCCGTCGTCCGCGGGCCGGAGCCGGTGGCGGCCGAGGTGAAGGCGCTGCTCGACCGCCGCGCCGAGCGCGCCCGCGCCCGCCCGCGCCTCGAGGAAGAGACGGTCCTGTGGATGGCGGAGTTTCCCGTCGGCGAAGAGCAATACGCCATTCCGCTCGAGACGCTGCGGGCCGCCGTGCCCTTGAAGATGGTCACGCCGGTGCCGCTCTCGCCGCCGCACGTGATCGGCATCCTCCGCTTCCAGGGACAAATCATCAGCGCGCTCAGCCTGGCGTCGCTGCTCGGCGGGCGAGGCTGGCGCGAGGACCCTGCGGTGCTCCTGGTGGTGGATCCCGGCGTGGGGCGCCTGGTGGCGCTCGACTGCGAGCAGATTCCCAAGCCGGTGGGCATTCCCGCGGGCCTGGTGGAAGAGGCGCGCGGGCGCAGCAAAGGCGCCGTCAGCGAGATCGTGCTGCCTGGGTTGCGGCAGCTCAACCTGCTCGACCTGCGCAAGCTGATGGACCGGCGGGCAGCGACGGGTCGTCCATGAATGATCCCATGCTCGAACAGCTCGTCGCCGGCTTCGTCGACGAGTCCCAGGAAATCCGCGATCGCGTCGTCCACCAGGTGCTTGCGCTGGAGAAGGCGGACAAGGTCGACGGCCAGAGCTTCGAGGAGCTGGCCCGCGGGCTGCACACCTTGAAGGGCAGCGCTGCGACGTTGGGCCTTTCCGAGCTGGCGGACCTGGCGCACCGCATGGAAGAGGTGGTGCTGCCGCTCTCGGGAGCGACCGGCCCTCTGCCCGCGCGGGTGGCCGACGGCGTCCTCCGCGTGCTCGACGTCTGGATGGCGCGGCTGCGCGCGGTCGCGGCCAAGAGCGAGGAGCTGCCCGACCTGGCGGACTCGATCGCGCTCTTGCAGGAGCTCGACCAGCCGGCCGCGAAGAGCAGGCCGGCCTCCGAAGCTCCCGGCAAGGAGCCGGCGCGCAAAGCGCGCAGCACGAAGACCGAGCCGGCCCGCGAGGCGCCCGCTCTCGAGACCGATGGCCCCGCCGCCGGCGATGAGGCCACCTGGCGCGTCGGTACCCGGCGCGTGCTGGCGCTGATGCGCGAGGTGGAGCGGCTGCGCGAGCTGCGCTTGCGCCTCGAGGAGCGGCGCCGCGAGATGGAGCGAGCGCTCGCGCAGCTCTCGCGCCTGGGCATCCTCACCGAGACCGCCGAGGCGCGCGCGCTGCTCATGGGCGTCTCCCGAGCGGTCGGCGCAGACGGCGAGGAGGCCTCGGACATCATCGCCTCGATGGAGGAGGGGCTGAAGGCCATCTCCACTCTCCCCGTGCGCACCGTGCTCGAGCCGCTGCGCCGCAGCCTGCGCGATCTCTGCAAGCGCTCCGGCAAGGAGGCCCAGCTCTCGGTCAGCGGTGCCGAGCTCTCCCTGGACCGGCGCGTGCTCGAGGCCCTGCAGGGCGCGCTCGCCCATCTCTTGCGCAACGCCATCGACCACGGCATCGAGACGCCGGAGGAGCGCGCGGCGCGCGGCAAGCAGCGCGAAGGCGCGCTCAGCGTGCGCGTCGAGCAGCAGGGAAACACCATCTTCCTGGAGATGTCCGACGACGGCCGCGGCCTCGACGCGGAGCAGATCCGCGAGGTGGCCCTGCGCAAGGCTATCGCTCCGGCCGAGGAGCTGTCGGCGATGGGCACCGGGCAACTCCACCAGCTCATCTTCCGGCCCGGCTTCACCACGCGCGACGAGGTGAGCGAGATCTCCGGGCGCGGCGTGGGCCTCGATGCCGTCCGCAACCAGGTGCAAGCGCTGCAGGGCAACGTCGAGGTGCAGAGCGAGCCGGGCCGCGGCGCGCGCTTCATCCTCACCATGCCCGCCGAGATGGGCAGCTCGCCGGTCGTCGTCGTCCGCTGCGGCGAGCACCGCCTGGGCGTGCCGATGGTGGCGGTGGAATCGTCGCGGATGGCGCGGGCCAAGGATCTGCAAGTCGGGCGGACCCGCGTGCAGCTCTTGCACCGCGACGAGCTCGTGCCCGTGCGCGATCTCGGCGCGCTTCTCGGCTTCCGCCAGCCGGAAGCGCCGGCCGAGGGGCAGCCGCTGCTGGTGCTCAAGTGGCAGGACCGCAAGCTCGCCCTCGGCGTCGATGAAGTGGAGGGCGACCGCGAGCTGGTCATCCGGCCGATGCCGGTCGAGCTGCGCCACCTGCCCGCCTATCAGGGCGCGGCCACCCTCGCCCGCGGCGAGCTGGTGCCCATCGTCCGGCCCGACTGGCTCGTCAACCTCGAACGGCGCGGCGATGCAGTCCTCGGCAGCACGCGCCGCGCGCTGGTGGTCGATGACTCGCTCACCGCCCGCGCGCTCCACCGCACCGCCCTCGAATCCGGCGGCTATCTGGTGCATACCGCCAGCGACGCGCGGCAGGCGCTGGAACAGCTGCGACACTCCGCGTACGACGTGATGGTCTGCGACATCGGCATGCCGGAGATGGACGGCTTCCAGCTCACCTCCGCGGTGCGGGCGCGCCCCGACCTCGACGCCATGCCCATCATTCTCGTCTCTGCTCGCGAGAGCCCGGCCGAGGGCCAGCGGGGCGCGGCGGTTGGCGCGGACGGCTTCCTCAGCAAGCGCGACTGCGTCTCGGGGCGACTGGTCTCCGAGGTGGCGGGAGCCATCGCGCGCCGCAAGGCGCGCGTCTAATGGTCCGGCGGAAGGCGCCCGTGTGAGCAATCCCATCCGCGTGCTGGTGGTCGATGACTCGACCACCTCCCGCAAAGCGCTGGTGCAGATGCTCGGCGACGATCCGGCGCTGCGCATCGTCGGCGAGGCTGCCGACGGCGTCGCGGCGGTGCGCATGGCGGCGGCGCTGCGCCCCGACGTCATCACCATGGACGTCGACATGCCCGGGCTCGACGGCCTCGCCGCGACCGCGGCGATCATGGCCCAGTCGCCGGCGCGCGTGCTGATGGTCTGCGCGGTCGGCGAGGCGCGGCAGATGGATTTGAGCTTCCGCGCCATCGCCGCCGGAGCGCTGGAGCTGATCTCGAAGCCCGCCGCGGGCGAGGACCTGCGCCGCTGGGGACGGCGGGTGGCCGAATCGGTGCGGCTGATGGCGGAAGTGCCGGTGGTGCGCCGGCGCAAGCTGGCCGCGGCAGCGCCCGCGGAGGGGCGCGAGGTGGAAGTGTTCGGCCTCGTCGCCTCCACCGGCGGACCGCCCGCGCTGGTCAGCGTGCTCAGCGCGCTGCCGCGGAGCCTGGGCATTCCCATCCTCGTCGCTCAGCACATGGCGGAAGGATTCACGCCGGGCTTGGTGCGCTGGTTCTCGCAGAGCCTCGCCCTGCCGGTGGAGGTGGCGTACGACGGCGCTCCGCTGCGGCCGGGGCGGGTCTATCTGCCGCCCGACGGACATGATCTGGAGCTGGATACGGATCGGCTGCTGCGCATCCGGCGGGCGAGCGGCGTTCATTGTCCTTCGGGGAACCGGCTGCTGCACTCGCTGGCCCGCGCCTGTGGAGCCCTGGCGGGGGGCGTGGTGCTGACCGGCATGGGCGACGACGGCGCGCAGGGGCTGCTCGCGATCCGCAACGCCGGCGGGCTGACCTTCGCGCAGGATGAAGCGACCTCGGTCGTCTTCGGAATGCCGCACGCGGCGGTCGCTGCCGGCGCAGCGGCAACGGTGCTGCCCCTCGAGGAGATCGCCGCGGCGATCGTGCGCCACTCGGCTCCGCGTAGCTAACCCTTCTTTTGCGGATAGCCCAGCCGCTGGAGCAGCTGGGTGAGCTCGTCGAGCGCCGCGGGATCCTCGATGGTGGCCGGAACCTTGTGCTCGACTCCGTCGGCGATCTTGCGGATGGTGCCGCGCAAGATCTTGCCCGAGCGCGTCTTCGGCAACCGCTTCACCACCGCCGCCGTCTTGAAGCAAGCCACCGGCCCGATGCGCTCGCGCACCAGCTGGATCAGCTCGCTGCAGATCTGCGGCTCCTCGCGCTGCACACCCGCCTTGAGCACGACGAAACCCACCGGCACTTCTCCCTTGAGCGAATCGTCGACGCCCACGACGGCGCACTCGGCCACGTCCTGGTGCGCGGCCAGCACTTCTTCCATCGCGCCGGTGGAGAGGCGGTGGCCGGCGACGTTGATGACGTCGTCGATGCGGCCCATGATCGAGAGGTAGCCGTCCTCGTCGAAGTAGCCGCCGTCGCCGGTCAGATAATGGCCGGGCACGCGCGAGAGATAGAGGCGGTTCAGGCCGTCCGGATCTTCGTAGAGGCTCGGCAGGCACCCTGGCGGTAGCGGCGTGCGGATGACGATGGCGCCCTGCTTGCCCTTGGGCACCTCGCTGGCCGCCTCGTCGACGATGCGCACGTCGTAGCCCGGCATCGGCTTCGTCGCCGACCCCGGCTTGATGGGGAACAGCTCCAGCCCGAGCGGATTGGCCGCGATGGGCCAGCCCGTCTCCGTCTGCCACCAGTGATCGATGACGGGAATCTTCAGCCGCTCCTGCGCCCAGACCAGCGTGTCGGGATCGCAGCGCTCGCCCGCGAGAAAGAGGGCGCGCAGTTTCGGCTCGTGCTTCTTGATGAAGTTGCCGGGCGCGTCTTCGCGCTTGATGGCGCGGAAGGCGGTGGGCGCGGTGAAGAGCGTCTTGACGTCGTGTTGCGCGATCACCCGCCAGAATGCGCCGGCGTCCGGCGTCCCCACCGGCTTCCCCTCGTAGAGGATGCTGGTGCAGCCGTGGAGAAGCGGCGCGTAGACGATGTACGAGTGACCCACCACCCAGCCGATGTCGCTCGCCGCCCAGTACGCTTCGCCGGGCCGGGCGCCGTAGATGAACTCCATGCTCCACTTGAGCGCCACGGCGTGACCGCCGTTGTCGCGGACGATGCCTTTGGGCTGGCCGGTGGTGCCGCTGGTGTAGAGGATGTAGAGGGGATCGTTCGAGCTCAAGGGAACGCAGGCGGCCGGCTCGGCGCCTTTGAGCGCCTCGCCCCACTCGATGTCGCGCCCACGCACGAGCTCGGCCTCGTGCTGCCGCCGCTGCAGCACCACGCAGGCGGAGGGCTTGTGCGCCGAGAGCTCGAGGGCCTTGTCGATCATCGGCTTGTAGGGCACGACGCGGCCGGGCTCGATCCCGCAGCTCGACCAGAGCAGCAGCTTCGGCTTGGCGTGATTGATGCGCGCCGCCAGCTCCGGCGCGGCGAATCCGCCGAAGACGACCGAGTGCACCGCGCCGATGCGGGCGCAGGCGAGCATGGCGACGATCGCCTGCGGGACCATCGGCATGTAGATGACCACGCGATCGCCTTTGCCCACGCCGAGCTTCTTCAGCGCGCCGGCGAAGAGGGCCACTTCGTTTCGCAGCTCGCGATAGGTGAACTTCGCCACGCTGCCGGTCACCGCGCTGTCCCAGATGAGCGCGAGCTGATCGGCGCGGCCCGACTCGATGTGCAGATCGAGCGCGTTCTCGCAGGTGTTGATCTGCCCGCCCTGGAACCACTGCGGCAGCTCCGGACGCGACTGGTCGAGCACGCGGTCCCACTTCTTTCGCCAGCGCAGCGCCTTCGCCGCTTCGCCCCAGAAGCCTTCCGGATCCTGCAGCGAACGGTCGAACATCTCCTGGTAGCGGCCCATCTCTCTCCTCACTTGGCGCGGCCGGCGCGGACCGTCAGGATGTCGCCGTCGTGCACGGCGTAGTCCTTGCCCTCCAGGCGCAGCTTGCCCAGCTCGCGGGCGCGATGCTCGTTGCCGGCCGCGAGGAAGTCGTCGTAGTGCATGACTTCGGCGCGGACGAAGCTCTTCTCCAGGTCGGAGTGGATCTTCCCCGCCGCGCGCGCGGCCCCATCGCCTCTCTTGATGGTCCAGGCGCGCACCTCGTCGTCGCCGACCGTGAAGAAGGAGATCTGATGTAGGAGCGCATAGACGGCGCGGAGGAAGCGCGCCCGCGCCGGCTCGCTCAGGTCGAGCGAGGAGAGGTACTCCGGTTGTTCCTCCGGCGGGAGCTGCGCGATCTCCGCCTCCACTTCCGCCGAGAGCGCGATCGATTCGGCGCCGAGCGTCCTGGCCGCTTCGGCCAGCGCGGGATCGACCGGCTTCGCCGCATCCTCCTCCGCGACGTTGGCGACGACCAGCATCGGCTTGCGGGAGAGGAATCCGAAGTGCGCCAGCACCTGGTCCTCGGCGTCGCTGAAGCCGAGCAAGCGGAGCGGCGCGCCCGACTCGAGATGCTTGGCCAGTCGCTGCAGCTCCTGGAACTCGCCTCCGGTATTGCGCTCCTGCTTCAGCCGATGTAGCCGCTTCTCCGCGACCTGGAGGTCGGAGAGGATCAGCTCGGCATCGTAGTCGCGCAGGTCGCGCAGCGGATCGGGCGGCGCCTCGGCAGGAAAGGCGCAGAGGACCAGGCAGAGCGCGTCGACCTCGCGCAGCGCCTGCAGCGACTCGGATTCCAGGCTCGCGCCTTTGGCGCGCGGACCCGGCAGATCGGCGAGCAGCACCTCCGCCGGCGTGGTCTTTTTCGGCTTGAACATCGCCGAGAGCTTGTCGAGGCGCGAGTCCGGCACCTTGATGGCGCCGAGATGCAGCTTGGCCTCGTGGCCGCGGTTGAGCCCGGTCAGGGCATTGAACAGCGTGGTTTTTCCCGAGCGGGCGAATCCGGCGAGTCCGGCTCGCATGCGAGCCTCCTGGTGAATGCCCCCGGCAGCGTAGCACCATCTTCATTCCATAGATCGTAGCCTGGGCGGCGAGCGTTTCCAGAGGGGGAGACCGCTGGCACGCGGCGTGAAGAGTGTGCAGCGGAAAGGAGGTTGCACATGACCACACTGGGAAAGATTCTCTTGGCCGCCATCGCTGTCGGGCTCGTCATCGGCGCCACCGTGATCTACCGGCCGCAGCCCGAGCCGGCGGTGGAGAGCGTCAAGCTCACGCACACGCAGGTGATGGAGTTGCAGCAGACCAAGGCGCCGACGCCGAAGCCGGTGGAGCACGTCGTGCCGCCCGCGCCGTCGGACGACGACGCCGAAGACGGCAACGGGAGCTAAGGGACGACGGGCGCCGCGCCGGTGAGCAGCGCCATGTAGCGATCCCAGTCCCAGCGGCAGGCGATGACGTTGTGCCAGGTCGGCTCGCCGGCCCAGGCGTCGCAGGGGTCGGAGTGGTGGCCGTAGCCGCCATACCAGCCGGGATGGTGCGGGTCGGGCACTTCGTAGTGCCCGATCACGTGCTGCCGGTCCTTGGGTATTGCAAATTTGTCGGTGATGAATCGGGCTAGGGCAGCCGACGATCGATAGAGCGCGTCGGGGAACGCCAGCTCGGCAAAACCTTCGTGCTCGATGGCGATCGACTGCGAATTGAGGTCCCAGTTGGCCGCGTGCCAGGCGGTGTCGGTGCTCGGCACCTGCTGGGTGATCTCGCCGTCGGCACCGCGGATGTCGAAGTGCGCGCTCGCCTGCGTGTCGGCGGAGAGGAAGAGCAGCTGCGTGCCTTCGTAGCTGCCTTCCATGTCGTGGATGACGAGATATTCGATCGGCAGCTCTCGACCTTCGCTGAAGTTGGCGGCGAGCATGAGCAGCGGCGGGCCCAGAGGAAACGGCAGCGTGAAGTCCTGGGGCGCGAGAAGGCCCGGCACGCCTTCGCGCAAGGCGGTGTAGACCTCCGCGGCGTAGGCAGCTGCGTCGCGCCAGTCGGAACCGGGAGCGGAGAGCATGACGGCCTCGTGCCAGTCGCCGAGGCGCTCCTCGCGCAGGTCGCGATACTGCGCGAAAGTGAAATCGGCTTGCGCGCGCAACTCGGCCGCGCGCGGCTCCATGCACTCGAGGGTCTCGCACTTCTCCACAGCCGACATCGCCAGGAGCAGCGGCCGCGGAACCCCGGCGCGGTCGGCGAGAGAGGAGAGGACGAGGAGGACTTCAGCGAGCATCGCCAACCCAACAACTGGCTCGTCCTCAAAGTTTCGCAAACAAGCTCGGCCGGCGCCGCCCCGGCGACCGCCTGCTCGGCCGCCAGAGTCTCCGGAGTGTCCAGAGTCTCCAGTGTCCCCGGAGTGCGCAGAGTTAGCAGACTGTACAGTTTGTACAATTCGGCCGGGCCCTGGGGGCTTCCGGCAGTATCCGGAGTGCGCGGACTGTACAGTTCGTACACACGGTACAATGCGCCCGTGTTTGCCCTGACCTTTGATGACGGGCCGGGACCCGATACCGAGGCGCTCTTGGACGTCCTGCGCGCCGCCGGAGTGCGCGCCACCTTCTTCCTGCTGGGCCGCAACCTCGAGGAAGCGCCCTGGTGCGGCGATCCGGCGCGGGCGCGCTCACTGGCGGTGCGCGCTGCCCGCGAAGGGCACGTCCTCGGCAACCATACCTGGTCGCATTTCCGGCCCGACCGATGGCGCGAGCTGGCGGCAGACGTGCGCCGCGGCGAAGCGGTCGTCCGCGACCTGCGCCGCGAATCCGGAGCGGCGGAGGCGCCGGTGCCGTTCCGACTGCCGTACGGCGTCCGGGTGACCGATGGCGCGCTCGATCCCCGCCTGCCGGTCATCGCCAGCATGGGGCTCGGCCATCAGCACTGGACCAGCGATTTCGACGACTGGACGTTGCCGCATGGCGAAGGCCCCGCGCTCGCGGCGCGGATGGTCGCGCACATCGAGCAGTTCGCGGCGCTCGGTCTCGATGCCGTGCTCGATCTCCACGACTCCGGAACTGGCTCGAGCTTCGGATACTCGCGCCCGGCCACGGTCGAGGGCGTCCGTCTGCTGCTCGAGGAAGCCCGGCGGCGGAAGTGGAAGAGCTACACGGTGCCGTGAAAGAATCGCGGCGTGCGGCTTTCCACCGATCGGCTCGAGCTCTTTCCACTGGACGTGCGCGCCCTCGACGCCTGGCTCGCGGGTGACGTTCAGCTCTTGCTTGAGCTGACCGGCGCGCAGTTCCCCGCCGTCGCGCCGCCGCTGCTCGACGAAGATCTACAGATGCTCCGGAACCTGGTGGCGAGCGCCGGCGAGGGCTGGTTCTGGGCCGTCTGGGCCTTCATGCTTCGCGACTCGCACATCGTCGTCGGCGCGGGCGGATGCGGCACCGGCCCCGACGCGCAGGGCAACATCGTCTTTGGCTACTCCATCTACCCAGAGCACCAGCGCCGCGGCTTCGCCACGGAGGCCTCACGCGCGCTCGTCGACTGGTACTTCGCCGACTTGCGCGTGCGGATCGTGCGCGCGACGGTGCCGCCGCAGCACACGCCCTCCATCCGCGTCGTGGAGAAGTGCGGGCTCGTGCGCGTCGGCGCGGAAATCGATCCCCAGGTGGGCCCCGTCGACGTCTACGAGCGGCAGCGTTAGCGGCGCGCCAGGCGCACGGTGCGCTCGAATCCGTCGTCGAGCACCCTCAGGCTGGCCTCGACCGTGCCGTCGGGGGCGCAGCGGTAGATCTCCTCGACCTCGGGGCCTTCGCGCGCCAGCCGCTGGACAGTCACGCCGGCCAGGTCGCCGCGCTCGCGCAGGGTGGGATCGAAGGGAAAGAGGACCTCGTCCCAGGCGGCGAGATTTCCTTCGGGGCGGCCCTGATCGATGCGGCCGCACTCGACGAAGCGGAAGTGGCCGACATTGTGCGCGGCGCGGTAGCGGCGCGAGACCTGCGTCGGCAGCTCGGTGTCCTTGGGCACCAGGATGTCGAAGGAGATGCGCTCGCCGGCCTCGGCCTCGCGAAAGACGCCGAAGTTTCGCGTGAGCCGCTCGGTCAGCTTGTACCCTGCGCCTTCGTCGAGATGGATGGCGAGGCCGATGGCGCACGAGCCGAAGGGATGCGGCGACCGGCGCACCCGGTGCGCGCCGAACCGCTCGCGCAATCTGCGATAGACGGGCGGAAAGGCGGAGGCGCCGCCCACCACGTAGATGCCGGCCAGCTCGCTCCAGGGCACGGGATCGTCTCCGCGGCGCGGATCGCGCATCGCCGGATCCATCGCCGTCAGCGTCTGCTCCACCAGGCCGGCGCAGGCGGCGTAGACGTCGTCGATGGGCAGCACGACGGAATCGACCACGAACTTGCGCGTGTTGGGGCTGATCGATTCTTTCTGCAGGCGCACTTCCTCGAGCAGGGCCGGCGACACCTCCGCCTTGCCGCGCACCGCCACCAACCAGGCAATGGCGTCGTCGAAATCGTCGCCGCCCAGGCGCGAGACGCCCGAGCTGGTGATGACTTCGTTGCTCTTTCCTTCCATGCGGATGAGCGAGGCGTCGAAGGTGCCCCCGCCCAGGTCGTAGACGAGCACGTACTCGCGCTTCGCCGTCACCGTCTCGCGGAAGCGGTGGGCGTACTCGAAACCGGCGGCGGAAGGCTCATTGAGCACCGCCTTGAGGTCGAAACCGGCGCGCCGGTAGGCGTCGATGGTGATCAGCCGCTGCCCCGTCGAGGCGTTGGCCGGCACGCTCACCGCCGCTTCGATCCGGTCCTTGGGGCGCAGGCCGGCGTTGGAGTGATGGACGATCTGCTCGCGCACATGGGCGAGGAAGCGCGCGAGCAGATCGCTGACCTGCGCGCCGGGATGCGCCTCGTTGAGGAGGCGTTTGAAGGAGCGGAGCAGCCGCCAGTCCGGATCGTGCGCCACCGCCTGCGCGGCGAGACCGAAGCGCATTTCGTTCCCGCGCGTGGCGATGAGCGAAGGGATGGCCTGGTCTCCGTGCTCGAAGGAGACGATGGGGTAGTTGCCGCGATCGACCAGCGCGACGACGGTATGGGTGGTGCCGAAGTCGATCCCCAGCCGCATGAGGCCTGTTATACACGCGCGCCATGCTCCTCGCGCTCCTGCTTGCCGCCCAGATGGACCAGTCGACGCTGGAGAAAATGGCCGCCCGATTCGCCCCCACCGAGGTGGGGGCGCCGCTCGACGGGCTGCCCGACAACGAGCGGCTGGCGCTCGCCCGGATCGTCGCCGCCGCGCGTTGGATGGACACCCTCTACTTGCGCCAGGTCTGGGTGGGGAACGAATCGTTGCTCTTGCAACTATCGCAGGACCACTCGCCGCTGGGCCGGGCGCGGCTGCATCTCTTCCTCATCAACAAATCGCCCTGGTCCAACCTCGATCACGACGCGCCCTTCATCCCCGGCGTTCCGCCCCGCCCCGACGCAGCCAATTTCTACCCGCCCGGGGCGAGCAAGGAAGAGATCGAGAAATGGCAGAGCTCGCTCTCCGGCGCGCAGCGCGACGCCGCCGCCGGGTTCTTCACCGTCATCCGCCGCACCAGCACCGGCTACGCCATCGTGGACTACAGCATGGAGTACCAGCCGGAGCTGGCCGAAGCTGCGCGGCTCTTGCGCGAGGCGGCGGCCCTCACCCGGCAGCCGACGCTCAAGCGATTCCTCGAGACGCGCGCCGCGGCATTCCTCTCCAACGACTACTACGAGAGCGACGTGGCCTGGATGGAGCTGGACGCGACGATCGAGCCGACCCTCGGTCCTTACGAGGTCTACACCGACAACTGGTTCAACCAGAAAGCGGCTTTCGAAGCCTACATCGCGCTGCGCGACGAGAAGGAGACGGGGCGGTTGGCGAAGCTCTCCTCCCAGCTGCAGGGCATCGAGGACGCGCTGCCGATCGCGCCCGGGCTGCGCAATCCCAAGCTGGGCGCTCTCGCGCCCATCCGCGTGGTCAATTCGATCTTCTCTTCCGGCGACGGCAACCACGGAGTGCAGACGGCCGCGTACAACCTGCCCAACGACGAGCGGATCGTCCGCGAGCGGGGCGCGAAGCGGGTGATGCTCAAGAACGTGCAGGAGGCGAAGTTCAAGAAGACCCTTCTGCCGATCGCGCAGGTTGCTTTGAGCGCAAACGATCGCGGCCGGGTCTCGTTCGACGCCTTCTTCACGCACATCCTCATGCACGAGCTGATGCACGGCCTCGGGCCGCACCGGGCGGCTTCGGGCGAGCCGGTCCGGCGCGCGCTGCAGGAGACGTACAGCGCGCTGGAGGAGGCGAAGGCGGACATCTCCGGCCTCTTCGCCCTGCAGCACCTGGTGGACAAGGGCGTGCTCGACAAATCGCTCGAGGGGAGCATGTACATCACCTTCCTCGCCTCGGCCTTCCGCTCGATCCGCTTCGGCACCTCCGAAGCCCACGGCAGGGGACAGGCGCTGCAGCTCAATACGCTCCTCGACGACGGCGCCGTGCGCGTCGCGGCCGACGGGACTTTCTCGGTCGATGCCGGGAAGGTGAAGCAGTCGGTGACGAAGCTGACCGGCGAGATCATGACGCTACAAGCCGCCGGCGATGCGGCCAAGGCGCGCGAATGGCTGCAGCGGATGGCGGTCGTGCGGCCCGAAGTGCAGCGCGTTCTCGACAAGCTGCAGTCGGTGCCGGTGGACATCGAGCCACGCTACACGGCGGCCGACTCGCTTCGTTAATCGAACCGCGCTTCCTTCTCGATCGCCTCGCGGACCCGGTCGCGGTAGTCCTCGCGCGGCATCGCGGTGCAGCCCAGGAGCGCGAGATGCGGAGTGAGCACCTGGACGTCGAAGATCTCGAACCGGCGCTCGCGCAGGCGATCGACCGTCGCGACGAAGGCCGCTTTCGAGGCGCCGCTGACGCGATGGAACATCGACTCGCCGGCGAAGAGCGCGCCGAGAGCGATGCCGTAGAGCCCCCCGGCCAGCTCCTCGCCCGCCCAGGCCTCGATGCTGTGCGCCCAGCCCAACCGGTGCAATTCCGAATAAGTGGCGAGGATGTCAGGCGTGATCCAGGTGCCTTCGCCTCGCTCGCCGCACGCCCGCATCACTTCATCGAAAGCGCGGTCGAAGCTGATGGAGAATCCGGCCCGCACAGCGCGCCGCACCGTGCGCGGCCACTCGCGCACCGGCTGCAGGGGAAAGACGCCGCGCGGGTTGGGCGAGGCCCAAGGCACGAGGCCCTGCCGAACGGGCCAGGGAAAGATGCCCTGCCGATAGGCCTCGAGCACCAGCGCCGGCGAGAGCGACCGGCTGACCGCCACCACGTCCTCGCCGGGGCGCGGGTCGGGGAAGCGCACCGCCATGGCGGGAGGGTTGAGCGGCGGATAGGGGACGTTGCTTCCCTTCATCGTCGTTCCGAATGATAGATCGCCCGGTGCTCAACGCTCGCGTCAAAGGCCTGACCTGCTTCGCCTGCGGCGCCGCTCACGACCCGCGCGCGCTGCAGACCGTCTGCACCCGCTGCGGCATGCCCCTGCGGGTCGACTACGATGTCCGCCCTTTTCAAGTCGGGGCCGAGCCGACCCTCTGGCGGTACGCGGCGGTGCTGCCCATCGAGCGCGAACGGGCGGTCACGCTGGCCGAGGGATACACGCCGCTGCTCGAAGTCGAAAAGCGGCTCTTCGTCAAGGACGAGTCGCGCAATCCAACCGGCTCCTTCAAGGCGCGGGGAATGTCCCTGGCAGTGACGATGGCCAAAGCGCTCGGCGCAAAGGCGCTGGCGGCGCCTTCGGCCGGCAACGCCGCAGGTGCGCTCGCGGCCTATGGCGCGGCAGCCGGCCTGCCCGTCACGGTGGCGATGCCGCAGGACACACCTCGCGCGTTCGTCGAGGAATGTCTCCACTACGGCGCGAGCGTGCATCTGGTGGAAGGCACCATCGCCGACGCAGGCAAGTGGCTGAAGGCGAACGGGCCGCGCGACGCCTTCGACGTCTCGACCTTGAAGGAGCCCTACCGAATCGAAGGCAAGAAGACGATGGCGTACGAGCTGTACGAGAACTTCGAGAAGGAGCTGCCCGATGCAATCCTCTACCCGACCGGAGGCGGCACCGGCCTCGTCGGCATGTGGAAGGCCTTCGACGAAATGCAGGCGATGGGCCTCATCGGCGCCGAGCGGCCGCGCCTGGTCAGCGTGCAGGCCGAGGGCTGCGCGCCGATCGTCAAGGCCTTCAAGGAAGGGGCGGAGAAGAGCGAGCCGTGGCCCGATGCGCACACCGCGGCCTATGGGCTGCGCGTGCCCTCGCCAATCGGCGGGTTCATCTGCTTGCGCGCGCTGCGCGAGACGAAGGGGACCGCGCTGGCCATTCCGGAAAAAGAGATCGCGCCTGCCGCGCAGGAGCTCTCGCGCAAGACCGGCATCGATGTCTGTCCCGAAGGCGGCACAGCGTGGGCGGCCGCCAAGAAGCTCTACGCGAGCGGATGGCTGAAGTCTTCCGAGACGGTCGTCGTCTTCAATACGGGGACCGGCTTGAAGTATCGCTGACGCGCCTCTGCACCCAGCTCCAGTTGAGCAGAGCGACCGCCGCCGTCGCCAGCAGGATGAGCAATTCGTTGCGGCCCATCCGGCTCACCAGCACGAGCGAGAAGGCGATCCCGAGCACGGCGAGCCCCCTCCCGAAGGGCAGGCGGAAGGCCGCCGCTTCTGGTTGCTTGCGCCGCAGGACGAGCAGCGCGCCGCAGACGAGGCCGTAAGTGAAGAGGCGGGCGACCGCCGAGAGCGTCACGTTCCAGCGAAAATTGCCCCCCATGGCCAGCGCCCAGACCAGCGCGGCGAAGGCGACGATGGAGACGTGCGGCGTGCGAAAGCGCGGATGGACGGCGGCGAAGAAGGCGGGGAAGTCCCCTCGATCGGCAAAAGCGTAGGTGAGCCGCGGCGCATTGAGCGTCTGGCCGCTCAGGTATCCGTAGAGGGAAATGAGCGCGCCGAGTGTGAGCAGCACCGCGCCGGAAGGGCCGAGAAACTGCCGGGCCGCAGCCGCGAGCGGCCGATCGGTCCCCGCCGGCGACGGCAGCACGCCCTGCACCACCAGCTGGATGAGCGTATAGACGATTGCGCAGACGACGAGCCCCACGAAGAGCGCAAAGGGAGCATCGCGGCGTGGGTCCTTCGCCTCCGCCATCGGCATCATCGCCGCCTCGAATCCGCCGAAGGCGAAGATGAGCACCAGGATCGCCTCGAGCCACGCGCCCGCCGTCGTCGCGACGGGAGCTGCCGGCCCGGCCTGCCCGACGAAGAAAAGGCCCACGGCGATGAAGACGGCGAGCGGCAAGAGCTTCGCCACGGCAAAGGCGCTGCTGAACTGCGCTCCTCGCGCGACGCCGCGGTAATTCACCGCCGCGAGGATGCCGACCAGGAACGTGAGCACCGCCGCTCGCGGGAGCGGCTCCTTCGCCTGCGGCCAGAACTCGGCGAGATAGACGACGAAGAGATTTGCCGCTGCGGCAGATGCGGTGAGGCGCACCAGCCACGCCAGCCATCCCATCTGGATGCCCACCAGCCGCCCGAAGGCCGTGCGCGCGTAGAGATACGGCCCGCCTGCCTCGCGAAACTGCGAGGCGACTTCGGCGAAGCAGCCCATGATCACGCCGATGCCGGCGGCAGCGATGAGGTAAGCGAAGATTCCGGCTCTCCCGAGCAGGCCAGCGACCACGGAAGGCAGCCCGAAGATGCCGCTGCCGATGATGGAGTTCAGCACCAGCCCGGCCAGGCTCCAGCGGCCGATGGCGCGCAAGAGCTCGGGCCGCGGCGGTCTCACGCGCGTCCCAGGAGCCGCGCGAGCGCGGCGGCGCGGCCCTCGGGCGGCCCGAAGGATTCGCGGTAGTCCTGCAGGCTGAGGCGGAGCACCTCGACGGCCTCGACGCGATCGTACACCTCGGCGATGCGCACTTCGCGCGCCTTCTCGCCCGGCATCTGTTTGTAGGTGAGGAAGTAATGGCGCAGCCGCTCGATGAGGCCCTTGGGGCAGTCGGCGATGTCGCGGAGATCGCCGTAGGCCATGTCGCGCTCGAGCACGGCGACGATCTTGTCGTCGGCTTCTTCGCCATCGAGCATGCGCAGTCCGCCGATGGGCCGCGCGCGGAGGAGGAAGTTGCCCTGGGCGATGCTCTTCTCGGTGAGGACGCAGATGTCCATCGGGTCGCCGTCGCCGCGGATGCCGGCCTTGCCGATGCGTTCGGAGCAACGCTGGCCGACGCGCTTGCCGCAGTACGTCTGCGGGATGAATCCATAGAGCGTCGGCGGCTGGCTGGAGAAACGCTGCGGGCGGTCGATGCGCAGATGGCCGCTCGGCTTGTCGAGCTCGTACTTGACGGTGTCGGTAGGGACGATCTCGATGAAGGCCTGCACGACGTCGGCCGGGTCCCCGGGCGCGACGCCGTGCCAGGGGTGCGCCTGGAACATGACGTCGAGCAGCTTGTCCAGCTCGTCGCTCACGTCGCGAAGGTCTCCGCCAGAGCGCGCAGCGCCGCGCTCCCGCCGCGCAGAACACAAGTGCCATCTCCGACCAGCACGGCGTCGACCTCCAGCTTCGCCAGGCGGCGGATGCTCTCTTGCAGCGCGGCCAGATCGTCGATCACCTTGGGCGGCAGCAGCGAAAGAGCGCCCGGAGTCTTGCCGACGCAGGCGTCGCCGACGAGCAGGAGCTTGCGCTCCGGCCAGTGCAGCGCGATCTCCCCCGGCGACTTGCCGTGGGCATCGACGACGGTGAGGGGTCCGATCTTCTGATCCTGCGACAGCTCCTCGTCCACCGCGACGCTGTTCCTTCGGACGAATTCCGCATCGGCGGGATGGACGGCGACGCTGGCGCCGGTGCGCGCCTTGAGCTTGCCCGCGGCGCGATAGTGGTTGCGGTTGGTGAGCACGATGCGCCGCACGCCCTCGCGGACCAGCTCCTCGAGAACCTCGTCGCTCATCTCCACCGGATCGACCGCGAGGTTGCCGCCGGGCAGGCGAATGAGATAGCCGTTGAAGTCGTACCCGTGTCGCTCGGAGAACCAGGGCCAGGTGAAAATGCCCGGGACGATTTCCTTCATGCGAGAGCGGGTACCATGCGCGAAGTGCGGAGGGAAGCGATGGCCGACGATTTGAAAGTTCCCAAGCAGAGGGCCGAAGTGGAAGTCCTCTTCCCCGGTGGAGGCGTGCGGCAGGTGGTCGTCTTCCTCGCCGAGTTCGCCGAGGAGCACAGCGGGGCGGAGCGACTTTCCGATCTGCTCAACGGGCCGGGCGAGTTCTTGCCGGCGATCGATCTGCAGAACGACGCGGTGATCTTCCTCGGCAGGCAGAGCATTGCCGCGGCGCGGGTGAGGCCGCGATGGGAGCCGGCCAACCCGGTGGCTGGCGCCGAGCACGAGGTCGAGATCACTCTCGCAGACGGCGCGACTCTGTGGGGCCGGATCAATTTCGTCCTCCCGCCGGAGCGGCGGCTGCTCGACTACCTGAATCTGGCGGAGCCTTTCTTGCGCCTGCAGGAGAAGGACAAGGTCTCCTTGATCAACAAACGCCACATCGCGCGAGTGGCAAAGGTGAACCCCTGAGATGGCGACGACGTTCGAGACGGAGACGCGGCAGCTCTCCAAGGAAGACGCGCTCGAGTACCACTCCAGCGGGCGGCGAGGAAAGATTGAGGTGGTCCCGACCAAGCCGGTCGCCACCTCGCGCGACCTCTCGCTCGCCTACAGCCCCGGCGTGGCCGAGCCCTGCCTGGCCATCGCCGGCGACCGCGATCTCTCCTTCAAGTACACGACGCGCGGCAACCTGGTGGCCGTGGTCTCCAACGGCACGGCCGTGCTCGGCCTGGGCGACATCGGGCCTTACGCCTCCAAGCCGGTGATGGAGGGCAAGGGCGTCCTCTTCAAGAAGTTCGCCGACATCGACGTCTTCGATCTCGAGGTGGACGCGAAGGACATCGAGACCTTCTGCAAGGTCGTCAAGGCGCTCGAGCCCACTTTCGGCGGCGTCAACCTCGAGGACGTGAAGAGCCCGGAGTGCTTCATCATCGAGCGGCGGCTGCGATCGGAGATGAACATCCCCGTCTTCCACGACGACCAGCACGGCACCGCCATCATCACCGGCGCGGCGCTGATCAACGCGCTGGAATTGGCGGGCAAGAAGATCTCCGAAGTGAAAGTCGTCTTCGTCGGGGCCGGCGCGGCGGCGGTGGCCTGCGCCGAGCAGTACGTCAAGCTGGGCGTGCCGCGAAAGCACATCTTCATGTGCGACAAGTACGGGCTCGTCTACCAGGGCCGGCCCGAGGACATGGACGAATGGAAGGGCGTCTTCGCGCAGGGCGCCCAGCCGCGCACGCTCCAGGAGGTGTGCAAAGGCGCCGACGTCGTCGTCGGCCTCTCGGCGGCGGGGGTGATCACCAAGGAGATGGTCGCATCGCTCGCCTCCAATCCGGTGCTCTTCGCGCTCGCCAATCCGGTGCCGGAGATCCTTCCCGAGGAAGCGCAGTCGGTGCGCAAGGACGTGATCATGGCCACCGGCCGCACCGACTACCCCAACCAGGTCAACAACGTGCTCGGTTTTCCCGGCATCTTCCGCGGTGCGCTCGACGTGCGCGCCCGCGCCATCAACGACGAGATGAAGCTGGCGGCCTCGCACGCGCTGGCGGCGCTCGCGCGGCAGGACGTGCCCGAGAGCGTGAGCGCGGCGTACGGCGGGCAGGCGTTCATCTTCGGCCGCGACTACATCATTCCCAAGCCGTTCGATCCCCGCGTGCTCACCATCGTCGCGCCGGCGGTGGCGCAGGCGGCGGTCGATTCCGGCGTGGCGAAGGTGACGCTCGATCGCGATCAGTACGTCGATGCGCTCCGGCGGCGGCAAGGCCGCACCTACGAAGTGATGAGCGTCGTGGTCTCGCGCGCGCGGCGGCGGATGACGCGGATCGCTTTTCCCGAGGGCAACCATCCGCGCATCCTCCGCGCCGCGCAGCAGCTGGTGGAAGAGCGCATCTGCACGCCGGTGCTGCTGGGCAAGCGCGAGGAGATCCTCGAGAGCGCGCGCGAAGCGCACCTCAGCGCCATTCCCGAGCTGGAGATCTTCGACACCCTCGGGCACCCGCAGTTCAAGGAGTACGTGGACAAATTCTATGAGCTGCGGCAGCGGCACGGCGTCTCTTACGCAGAAGCGGAGTACCGCGTGCGGCAGCGCAACACCTTCGCGGCGCTGCTGCTGCGCCAAGGGGTCGTCGACGGGCTGGTCACGGGAATGACGCGCACCTATCCGGAGGCGATCCGGCCCTCGCTGGAGATCATCCGCACGCAGGAGGGGCGGCGCGCGTCGGGCACGTACATTCTCGCCTTCAAGGACAGCTTGCGTCTGCTCGCCGATTGCACCGTCAACGCCGACCCGAGCGCGGAGGAGCTCGCCGACATCGCCATCTCCACCGCGGAGCTGGCCAAGGCTTTCGAGCTGAGGCCGCGCATCGCCATGCTCTCGTACTCGAACTTCGGCACCGACCGGGAGGGCTCGCCCGCCAAGGTGCGGCGCGCGGTCGAGCTGGTGCGCGCGCGGCGGCCCGATCTCGAAGTGGAAGGGGAGATGCAGGTCGATCCGGCAGTGGTCCGCTCGGTGCGCGAGACGGAGTTTCCTTTCGCGCGGCTGACCGGCGACGCCAACGTGCTCATCTTCCCCGAGCTGAACAGCGGCAACATCGGATACAAGCTGCTCTGGCGGCTCGGGGGCGCCGAGGTGATCGGACCGGTGCTGATGGGGATGGCGAAGCCGGTCAATGTCCTGCAGCAGGGAGCGAGCGTCGCGGACGTCGTCAATCTCGCCGCGATGACGGCCGTGCGCGCGCAGGGAGAGCTGACTTACTGAAGCGCCGCTGCGGCGGCGGCAAAGAGTGCCATCCTGACGATCGCGCGGAGCACGCTCTGCAGCGTAGCAGGTCGTGTGCTAGCGTCGCCCGCCGTGCGCGCCGCGCCCTCGACGCTCGATCTGCTGCTCCTTCCGCTGCACCGCCTGGTCTGGGCCGACCCGCACCGCCGCGCGCGCAAGCTGCTTCGCTTCGCCGAGACGGAGGCCGACGGCGGCCGCGATCTGGCGCGCGCCGCCGAGCTGACCTTCGACCCTGCCCTGCGGCGCCTCTACCTGCGCCACGCCCAGGACGAGCAGCGGCATGCCGATCTCTTCCGCCGCCGCGGCCGCGAGTTGCTCTCGCAACCAGGGAGTGCCTCGAAGTTCGAAGCCAACTGGCTGGCGCCGGGCGAGCGCGGCCTCGACGATCTGCGCGTCGAGAAGCAATCGGACGAGACGCTGCTCGCTTTCCTCCATCTTTCGGAAAAAGCGGCCGCCGGCCGATTCGTCATCTACCGCAGGGTGCTGCAAGCCGATCCGGACACACGCGGGGTATTCGCCCGCGTTCTCGAAGACGAGGCCTTTCACATGACCTATACGGGCAAACAGCTGGCGCGCCTCTCGCCCAGGAAGCATGGCCTGCGGCTCTGGCAGGCGCGCGCCGGCCGGCTGTGGAAGACGTACTTGCGGCTCGCGAGCGCAGTCGCGTCCGTTTTCGGCACGGTGATGCTCGGCCTGCAGTATTTCCTTCTCTTGCCCGCCTTCGCGCTGGTTGCCAAGAGAGCCGCGAGGCGCGAACCGCCCGGCCTCGCTCCCTCGCGCCCGCCGACGCCGTTGCAGAGCCAATACTGATGGGCGGCCATGCGTCACAGACAGGGTCTGTGGGCCGTCTGCGCATCCTCGGCATCTCCGCGCACTACCACGACTCGGCGGCGGCGCTGCTCATCGACGGTGTGCCCGTCTGTGCCGTGCAGGAGGAGCGGCTCTCGCGGCGCAAGAACGACGCTGCCTTTCCGCTCGCCGCGATCGAGTGGTGCCTCGACTTCGCCGGCGTGCAGCCCGAGCAGCTCGACGCCGTCGTCTTCTACGAAAAGCCGATGCTCAAGTTCGAGCGCATCCTCACCCTGGCGCTCCGCGGCTTCCCGCGATCCTGGCCCGCCTTCCCGCAAGCGATGAAGAACGCGCTCGGCGGCAAGCTCTGGGTCAAGGGGATCATCGCCTCCGAGCTCGGCGTGCGCGGCGACCGGATCCTCTTCGCCGAGCACCATCGATCGCACGCCGCCGCCGCCTTCCTCGGTGCGCCCTCGCGCAATGCCGCCATCCTCACCGCCGACGGAGTCGGCGAATGGGCCACGCTCTCGATGGGCCGCGGCTCGATCGCCGCCGACGGCACGGCCTCGATCGAGCTCTTCCGCGAGCTGCGGTTCCCGCATTCCTTGGGGATGCTCTACTCCACCTTCACGGCCTATCTCGGATTTCCCGTCAACGAAGGCGAGTACAAGGTGATGGGCCTCGCCTCCTACGGCCAGCCCTCCTTCGCCGAGCAGGTGCGGCGCATCGTGCGGCGCACGGCCGATGGCGGCTTCGCGCTCGACCTCGACTACTTCGAGTTCCACGAAGGCGCGCGGCGGAGCTTCTCGAAGAAATTCGTCGAGGTCTTCGGCGCGCCCCGCGAACCGTGGGATCCGCTCGACCCGCAGAGCGCGGAGGGCGCGCGCTTCGCCGACGTCGCCGCCAGCGTGCAGCTGGTGCTCGAGGAGGTTCTCGTCGATCTGGCTCGCTCGCTGCAGCGTGAGACGGGGCTCGACGATCTCTGCTTCGGCGGCGGAGTCGCCTTGAACGGATGCGCCAACGCCCGCATCTTGCGGGAGTCCGGCTTTCGCAACCTCTACGTGCCGAGCGCGCCGGGTGACGCCGGCTGCGCGCTCGGCGCGGCGCTTTACGCCGATCGCCTCCATTTCCGCCGCCCGCACCGGCCGGTGCCCGATCATCCCTACTGGGGCCCGGCGCTGGAGGCGACCGACCTGGCGCGCATCGCTCTCGAGGACGGCCTCGAGCTCGAGCAGATACCGCGCGAGCCCGACCTGATCGCCTGCGCCGTCGACCATCTCTGCGCCGGTCGCATCGTCGGCTGGATGCAGGGGCGCACCGAGATGGGCCCGCGCGCGCTGGGCAACCGCAGCATCCTGGCCGCGCCGCACGAGGCGGCGATGCGCGATGCGCTCAACCGCAGCATCAAGTATCGGGAGGAATTCCGGCCCTTCGCGCCGGCAGTGCCGATCGAGCAGGCGGACAGATTCTTCCAGCTGCCATCGGGCGGCGCTCGGTTGGGCCGCTTCATGTCGGGTGTCTTTCCCGTGCACCGCGAATGGCGATCGCGACTGGCCGCGGTCACTCACGTCGACGGCACCGCGCGCGTGCAGACCGTCGAGGCCAGCATGGCGCCGCGCTTCCATGCCCTGCTCGAGGCGTACGGCGCGCGCACGGGCATTCCTGTCCTGCTCAACACCAGCTTCAACCTTGCTGGCGAGCCGATCGTCAACCGCGCGGTCGAAGGCTACTCCACCTTCCGCCGCTCGGGCATCGACGTGCTCATCGCCGGCGAGACGGTGGTGCGCAAGCGGCGGCACGACCTGGCCCGGCTGGAGGAGGCGATCGCATGATCCGGCGCAGAGGAAAAATGGTGCGCACGCTTCTTCTGCTCGGCAGCGCTGCTCCCACCATCGCCGACGGAGCGCGCAGCCTCTGGCATACCGAGGGGCGCAAGTGGATGGTGCCGCTGGTCGTCTTCCTCTGCGTCACGGGCCTGGTGCTCGCGGTGGCGGCCAGCGTGGAGGCGCTGGCGCCGTTCGTCTATGCGATTTTCTGAGCTGCTGGCCTGCCCGCGCTGCGCCGCGCCGCTCGATCGGCTGCGCTGCGCTGGCTGCGGCGTGCAGTACTCCGCGCCAGGCGGCATCCCCGATCTGCGCATCGATCTCGACGAGCGCAGCGAAGCCGTGCGTCGCTTCTATGCGCGAGCCCCGTTTCCTGGATATCCGCCGCGCGACAGCCTCTCGGCCCTGCGCGCGCGGGCATCGCGAAGCGAATTCGTTCGCGCGCTCGATGCGGCCATCCCCGGCGACGCGCTGGTGCTGGAAATGGGATGCGGGACGGGCCAGCTCAGCCTCTTTCTCGCCAGCGCCGACCGCGAGATCGTCGGCGCCGATCTGGGCCGCCCCTCGCTCGAGCTCGCCCGCGCAGCGGCGATGCGCTACGGCGTGCGCCAGGTCAATTTCGTCGAGACCGATCTGCGCGCGCCCGGCCTGTTGCCCGGCGCCTTCGACGTCGTCATCTGCTCCGGCGTGCTCCACCACACGCCCGATCCGCGCGCTTCCTTTTCTTCGGTGGCGCAGCTGGTGCGGCCCGGCGGCGTGCTCGTCATCGGCCTCTACAACTCCTTCGCGCGGCTGCCGCTGCGCATGCGCCGCGCGCTCGGGCGGCTGAGCGGATTTCGCTTCATCCCCTGCGACCCCGTCCTCCACAGCCGCCGCGCCGAGCCGGAACGCCGCGAGGCCTGGCTGCGCGATCAGTACCAACACGTCGAGGAGCACCGGCACACGCTGGGCGAGGTGAAGGGCTGGTTTCGCGAGAACGGCATCGAGTACCTGCGCGCATTTCCCAGCGCGTTGTTGTCCGACGACTCCGAAGATCTCTTCGCCCAGTCGCCCGACGACTGGGCCCTCGAGGGCCTGGCGGCACAGCTCTCCTGGATGCGTTCGCTGGGCGGCGAGGGCGGTCTCTTCGTCGTCGTCGGCGCCCGTGCGTAGCTTTTGCCCATGGCGGCCCAGGCGGTGCTCTTCGACGTCGACGGCACACTGATCGACTCCGTCGATCTCCACGCGCGAGGCTGGCAAGACGCCTTCGCCCACTTCGGCAAGCGCATCACCTTCGAGGAGGTGCGCGCGCAGATCGGCAAGGGCGGCGATCAGCTGATGCCCGTCTTCCTCTCGCAAGACGAGCTGGCCCGGATCGGCAGGGAGCTCGAGCGCTATCGCGCCGAGCTCTACCAGCGCGAGTACTTGAAACGCGTCCGGCCTTCCCCAGGCGTGCGCGAGCTCTTCGAGGAGCTGCTCCGGCGCGGCGTGCGCATCGCGCTCGCCTCCTCGGCGAAAAGCGAGGAGCTGGAGCTCTACAAGAGGCTCTGCCGGATCGACGATCTCGTCCAGGCCGAGACCAGCGCCGACGACGCCGAGCGCAGCAAGCCGCACCCCGACATCTTCCAGGCCGCGCTGAAGCGACTTGGAAAGGACGTCGAGCTGCGCCGGACTTTCGTCGTCGGCGACTCGCCTTGGGACGCCATCGCGGCGCATCGGCTCGGAGTGCGCGCCATCGGGGTTCTCTGCGGCGGCTTCGCCGAGGCAGACCTGCGGCGCGCCGGCTGCATCGCCATCTATCGCGACCCTGAGGATCTGAGGATGCGCCTCGACCAGTCGCCCCTGGCGCTCAGCTGAACATCCAGCCGGCCGTGACGCGGGCCAGCTCGGCGATCACCTCGCCGTCGCTGCGGCCGCTGCGCTTGAGCATGCGAAAGGAATGATCGGCGCCGTCGATGACGTGCAGGGTCGCCCGCGGCAGCTTCTCCACGATGGGCCGCAAGAGGTCCAGCGAAGCGAGGTCGTCGCGCGTCCCCTGCAAGAAGAGGATCGGCAACTCGACGCGCGCGAGGTGCTCGGCACGGCCGCTCGCCGGCTTGCGCGGGGCATGGAGGGGAAAGCCGAAGAAGACGATTCCGAGCACGCCGGGCAGCGGCTCGCGCGCTTGCGCCTGCGAGGTCATCCGGCCGCCCATCGACTTGCCGCCGGCGAAGAGCGGAAGTCCCTCGCCTGCCGCGGCGCGGACCGCCTCGCGCACTCGCGCCTCGAGCACCGGCGCTGGATCGATGCGCTTGTTGCCCAGCTCCATGTAGGGGAACTCGTACCGGAGCGTCGCAATGCTCTCCGCGGCGAGCGCGGCCGACAGGTTTTCGAGAAAAGGATGCCGCATGCCTGCGCCGGCGCCGTGGGCGAGAGCGAGCATCGCCCTCGCGCCGGGCGGCTTCAGCAGGATCACTTGAGCTTCTCCGCCAGATGGGCCAGCGCGGCCTGCAGATCGGGCTCCGCCGTCAGGATTGGCGCCAGCGGATCGGCGCGCAGCTTCTTCATCCGCGCCGGAATGGTCTTGATGGTGAACTTCTTCGGATCGAGCTTGTCGTTCACCTCGCTCCAGCGCAGCGGCGCCGAAGCGGTCGCGCCCGGCACCGGGCGCGCGCTGAACGGGCCGGCGATCGTCTTGCCGTATCCATTCTGATAGCAATCGAGATAGACGCGCCCTCTGCGCGAGGGGATGTAGCGCGCGGTGGTGGCGATCTTCTCCTGTCCCCTTTCGACGGTGCGCGCGATCAATTCCGCCAAGGTGACCGATTGCGCGTGGGTCAGCTGGCCCCCCAGCGGCAGGAGCACGTGCAGCCCCTTCTGGCCGCTGGTCTTGACGAAATTGGGGAGCCCGATCTCCTCGCAGAGCTCGTGGATGGCGCGCGCCAGCAGAACGACGTGCTCGAAGGGAGCGGTCTTGGGATCGAGATCGATGATGCACCAGTCGGGATTCTGCGGCCGCGCCAGACGGCTGGCCCAGAGATGCAGCGGAATGGTGCCGAGATTGATGACGTAGAGCAGCGTGTCGAGGTCTTCGCAGATGAAGAAGTCGATGTCGCGGCCGCTTCCTGCAAAACCCCGGCTTTGCGGCTTCCGCTCCTCGCGGGTGAAGCCCGGTTCCTCCGGCGCGTAGACGCGCGCGGTGCGGATCCAGGCCGGCACGTAGTCCGGCGCATCCTTCTGGAAGAAGCTCTTGCCGGCGATGCCGTCGGGATAGCGGGTGAGCACGACCGGCCGATCGGAAAGATAGGGCAAGAGCCAGGGCGAGACCGCGCGGTAGTAATCGATCAGGTCGCCCTTGCTGTAGCCCTCCTCGGGCCAGAAGATTTTCGCCAGGTTGCTGAAGGGAACTTCGCGCTTCTGCGGCTGCGCCGGAGCGGGCGGCGCATCGGGCGCCACGCATTCGGCGGGCGTTTTGTCCTGGCGAAACCGCAAGAACGTCGGCTGTCGAAGCAGGCCGTCTTCGGTGATTTCCTTGTAACGAGCTTCGAGGACCAGCTTCGGCTCGACCCAGGTGTGTCCCGGGCCGCCGGGCAAGGAACCGACGCAGGGCGGCCGCGCGACTTTCAGCGGCGCGAGCTGCTCCTGCGCCCAGGTCAGCTCCTTCTCGGCAAAGCCACCGCCCACCCGGCCGACATAGACCAGCTCGCCGTCTCGCTGGACGGCGACGTGCAACGAACCGAATCCGGAGCGAGAGCCTTCGGGCCGGGTCCAACCCACCACCGCAAAATCTCCCACGCGATCGACGCGGATCTTCTGCCAGTCGCGAAACCGCCCGGCGCGATAGGGCGACGCCTTGCGCTTCGCGACGATCCCTTCCAGGCCCAGGTCGCGCACGCTGGCGAAGAGCGCGCGGCCCTTTCCCTCGAGATGATCGACCAGGCGGATGGGACCCAGCGCCGGCACGATCCTGGCGAGCAGCCGCTTGCGCTCGATCAGCGGCAGAGGGCGGAGATCGAAATCCTCGAAGCCGAGCAAGTCGAAGAGGAAGAGCGTGGCGGGCAGCTCGGCCGCCGCCTGCTCGACATCGCGCGGCGCCGTGAGCAGCGCGCGCTTCTGCAGGCGCTGGAAGACGGGCCGCCCCGCTTCGTCGAGCACCGCGATCTCGCCGTCGGCGACGAAGCGCTCCACCGGCAAGGCGAGAAGCGCCCGCGCCAGATCGGGAAAGACCGCGGTCGCATCGGAGCCGCGCCGATAGAAGATGCGGGGCCGCGCGCCGTCGCGCGCGACGATGGCGCGAAAGCCGTCGTACTTGAGCTCGAAGATCCAGTCGGGATCGTCGAACGGGTCGGAGCGCGATTCCGCCAGCATCGGCTGCGCCTCTTCGACGGGCCGGCGCGGCGCCTGGAGGCGCTCGAGCTCGCTGCGGATTTGCGCCAGCCGCTCGTGCCTTTGGGCCAGCTCCTCGACGCGCAGGCCGGAGAGGATCGAAGTGTCCTCGTACGCGCCTCCGCGCCGGACGTGGGCGTCTTTCGTCTCCTTGATGAGCAGCCAGTCCTTCTTCGTCCGCACCAAAGTCCACATCCCCTTCAACTTGAATCCCTTGAGCTCGAAGAGAAGCTTCCCTTCCGCCACGCCCTTGCGCGGATCGCCGACCGGCTCCCAACGGCCGCGGTCCCAGACGATCATCGGCCCCGCGCCGTAGTTGCCGTCGGGGATGATCCCCTCGAAGTCGGCGTACTCGACCGGATGGTCCTCGGTCTGCACCGCCATCCGCTTGTCGGCGGGATCGGGCGACGGTCCGCGGGGCACCGCCCAGGACTTGAGGACCCCATCCCATTCCAGACGAAGGTCGTAATGCATGCGCGTCGCGGAATGCTTTTGCACGACGAAAACGCCCGGCCGCGCCGCTCCGCCGCCGAACGGCTCCGGAGTGCGATCGGGCGACCGCTTGCGGCGGTAGGCGTCGAGGAAGTTGGGCATTTCCGATTGCAGGTTATCATCCGGCCCCATGAGCGCTCGGTCCATTGCCTCGGGGACCATCTCCTTTGGATTGGTCTCCATTCCCGTGAAGCTGTTCTCGGCGGGTCAACCTTCCGCCGCCCTCTCCTTCAACCTGCTGCACGCCAAATGCAGCGGCCGGCTCAAGCAGCAGTACATCTGCCCGCGCGACGACAACCAGATCGTCGAGCGCGACCAGATGGTGAAGGGATACGAGTTCGCCAAGGATCGCTACGTCACCTTCACGCCCGAGGAGCTCAAGTCGCTGGAGGAGAAATCGACGCAGCAGATCGAGATCGCCGAATTCGTGCCCGCCGAGAAGATCGACCCGGTCTACTTCGACAAGGCCTATTACCTGGGACCGGAACAGGGCGCCGAGCGCGCGTATCGATTGCTTGCGGAAGCGATGCGCCGCACCGGGCGCACGGCGCTGGCGCGGTATGCGGCGCGCGGGAAGCAATATCTCGTTCAGCTGCGGCCGCTGCCCGAAGGCGGCCTGGTGATGCAGCAGCTCCTCTATTCCGACGAAGTGCGGCCCTTCTCGGAAGTGCCCTACGAGCCCGGCGAGGTGAAGGAGCAGGAGCTGGCGCTGGCGCAGCAGATCATCGGGCAGATCGCTACCGAGGAATTCAAGCCGGAGAAGTACGAGGACGACGTCAAGAAGCGGGTCCAGGAGCAGATCCAGCGCAAGGTCGAGGGGCAGGAAATCCAGATCACCGAGCCGGCACAACCCCAGACCCAGATCATCGATCTGATGGACGCGCTCAAAGCCTCGCTCGCGGCCAAGGGCCTCGGCGCCGCCAAGCCCGCAGCAGAAGAAGATGCGCCGGCGCGCAAGCCCGCCAAGCGCGCGCCCCGATCCGAGCGCGCCGAGGAGAAAAAGGCTTCTTCCAAGAAGTAGGCCTCCGTGCGATCGTTCGCCGCGATGAGCGGCTACCGGGCGCGCGAGGTGGCGAGGATGCTCGGGCTCTCCCTCGGCCAGGTGCGCGCCTACGTGCGGGCCGGCTTTCTCGAGCCGGCGCGCGGGCCGCGCGGGGAATTGCGCTTCTCCTTTCAGGACCTGGTGCTCTTGCGCACCGCGCAAGGGCTGGTCTCGGCGCGCATTCCTCCCCGCCGGGTGCGCAGCGCGCTGCGCAGGCTCAAGGAGCAACTGCCCGAGGGCCGGCCCCTCCGAGCCGTCCACATCCGCGCCGAGGGCGACCGCATCATCGTCGGCGACGGAGAGGCGCGCTGGAGCCCCGAGTCGGGCCAGGTGCTCTTCGACTTCGAGGCGCGCGAGCTGGCGCGCAAGGTCGCGCCGCTGCAGCTGCGGAGCGCGTTCGAGGGCGACGCGAGCGACTGGTACGAGCGCGGCTGCGACCTCGAGGAGACGGCTCCCGACGAGGCCGCCGAAGCATACCGGCGCGCCCTCGAGCTCGATCCCGATCATGCCGACTCGCACGTCAATCTCGGCCGCCTGCTCCATGAAGCGGGCGATGCGCGCGCCGGGGCCGAGCATTATCGGAACGCCATCGAATTGAGCCCCGGCCACGGGACTGCGCTGTTCGATCTCGGCGTGGCGCTGGAGGATCTGCGCATGCCGGCGGAGGCCATCCTCGCCTACCGGCTCGCGGCCGAAGCTGGCTGCGCCGACGCGCACTACAACCTCGCCCATCTCTACGAGGCCCGCGGCGAGCCGGCCGCGGCGCTGCGCCACCTGCGCACCTACCGGAAGCTGGTGCAATGAGCGTGCTGGTCGGAACCTCTGGCTACAACTACGAGGCCTGGCGCGGCAGCTTCTATCCCGAGGATCTGCCGGCGAAGCGGATGCTCTCGCATTACGCGCAGCAATTCGACAGCGTCGAGATCAATTACTCATTCTATCGAAAGCCGACTGCCAAGCTCTTGCAGGGCTGGGCCGCGCAGGTGCCGGAGAGATTCCGCTTCGCGCTCAAGGCCTGGCAGCGCATCACGCACCAGAAGCGGCTGCGCGATTGCGCCGAGCTGGTTTCGGATTTCGCCGACGCCGCCCGTACGCTCGGACCGAAGCTCGGGCCGGTGCTCTATCAGCTGCCGCCGAACCTCAAGGCCGACCTGCCGCTCTTGCGCGACTTCCTCAATCAACTGCCGCGCGACCTCAAGGCCGCCTTCGAATTCCGGCACGAGACATGGTTCAACGAGGAGACTTACGCGGCGCTCCGCGAGGCGGGAGCAGCGCTCTGCGTCGCGGAGAGCGAAGATCTCGCCACGCCGCCGGTGCGGACGGCGAGCTTCGGATATTTCCGCCTGCGCCGCCTCGACTACGACGAGTCGGCACTGCGCAAGTGGGCGGAGATCGTCAAGGAGCTCCCCGGCGAGGTCTTCGCCTATTTCAAGCACGAGGATGAGGCCCGCGGCCCCGCTTTCGCAAAGGCCTTCATCCCGCTGGTCAATTCCTCGGATCTGGGCTGATCTCCCTCTGAAGCTTCGTCCTTGTGCGGCTCGAGATGGATGCAACAGCGGTTGCGAAGTAGCGCGTCCGCCATCCCACCTCCGAGCGCCTGGGCGCACCTGAGCGCCTTGGCGCATCCGCCCCGCGCAAGCGAAACTTCGCTCCGGCGGCAACGGAGCCTCTCGAGCATCCGGCCGCCATCGACGAAAAGGAGACTCGATGGAACCGCTGCTGCCGCCCGAGGGCGACGTCCTGGCCACGCACGCCGCTACGCTCAGCAGGCGCGTCTCGGCCGCGCTCTTCCTGATCGCGCCGGGCCTGTTGGCCGGCGCGCTCGCGTTCGTGAGCGACGGCGCGAACGCCGACGCTCGCGCGCCGCTGGCAGCGGTGAGCGCCCTCTTGATCGCCCTGGGCGCGGCCGCCATCGCCCAGCAGAACAAGTCGAAAGCCATCGTGCGCGCCGATGGAATCGAGCGTTGGGGCCTGCGCGGCAAGCTGTGGGCGCTACGCTGGAACGAGATGTCGGAGTTGCACTACCGCGTCCTCAAGATCCGGCTCGGCGGCCTGCTCGGGCTCTTGCTCCCCGCGCTCTCCACCAACGTCCACCTGCGCTTCACCGACCCGAACGGCAGGAAGTCCGCGCTGCCCGTGAACCTCAAGGCGATGGACGTGCTCGCCGAGCGGGTGATCGAGCAGCAGACGACCGCGCACTTCGCTTCGGCTCGCAACCGGCTCGACGGCGGCGAGGAGTTGTGCTTCGGCAAGTCGATCGCGCTCGACAAGGAGAAGATCTACACCCGCAAGTTCTTCGGCGGGATGAAGAGCTGCCCGCTCGCCGAGGTGGAGAAGGTCTCGGTGGAGAGCGGCACGCTGCGCATCCGCCAGAAGGGGAAGACGTTCGCCTTCGCGCGAGTGATGGCCGGAACGATCCCCAACGTACACCTGCTCCTCCGCCTCCTCGACGGGATGCTCGGAGAGAAGAGCGCGATGATGCGGGAGCGGGACTTCGCCGCTTCGGCATACGTGCACGGCTGATCTGCAGACGGTCAGCGCTGGATCACTTCGTCCAGCGCAACTTGCCCTTGTCGTCGGCCTTGCAGGTCAGGGTGGCGCCTGACTTGTCGGTGGCGGTCTTGCCGCTTTGCTTCTTCGAGCAGAACTGCCCGTCCTTGTGCTTCGAGCCCTTGGCGAAGGCAGGCGCGGCGACGAGAGCGAAGGCGAGAGCGAGAGCCATTCGGCGCATGCTGAATCCTCCTGTTGGACGGACAGATATCACTTCTCTTCGGATCCGCCGATCTTCCTGGAGCGCAATTTCAACTCGGCGATGGAAGCGCGGATCTCCGCGGCGTCCGGCGCGCGCGGCGCGAGCTGCAGATACTTCTGGTACGACTGGAGCGCGAGCGCGTCCTTTCCCTGCATCGCGTAGGCCATCCCCAGGCCGCGCCAGGCACCGACGATGCCGGGCTCGTTGTCGATGGCGGCCTTGAAGCTCTCCACCGCCTCGTCGACGCGGTTGCGCTCGAGCGCCGACTCGCCGCGCTTGACCTGCGAGAGAGCGACGGCGTGGATCATCTCGGCCCGGGTCGCTTCCTGATTGCGGCGGCGGAACGGCAAAGGCGCCGGCGGCGGCTTCGCAGGCGGAGGCGCGGCCTCGGCCACCTTGACCGGGCCGGCATCGACGGCGATCGCCGCGCTGGCGTCGGGAACCGAAGCGTCGATCGCCGCCGCGGGCGCACCGGCATCGATCGTTTTTTCCTCTCGGGTCACCCCGGCATCGGCCGGTGCAATCGACGCGACCGGAGGCGCCGGAGCGGCAGTGGCGAGCGGCGGCGATTGCTGCTCGGACCCGGTGCGCTCGAGGCGCAGCGGCACGGGAAGGAAGACCATTGCAGCCGCGCCGACCGCGGCGCCCAGGAGGCCCATGGCGAGGACCGGCAGCGCGATGGAGGGCCTCTGCCGCGACTTCTCGAGGCGCTCGAGTCCGCTCTCGAAGCGATCGAGCCGCTCCAGCGCCTGGCGCTGCGTCACGTCGAGCCGCGACAAGGCCTTCCCCGAGAGCGCCAGCTGCGACTCGAGCTGCGTGACCTTCTCGATCACCTTGGCCAGCGCTTCCTTCTCCATGCCGGCGCGCGCCGCG
>VBLC01000052.1 GCA_005879315.1 Deltaproteobacteria bacterium
GTTCGCGGCGGCGTTCGTGCTCTGGTCTGCGTATCTGATCCTGACGTACGCGGGAAAGCGGGCGGTGCGGTACACGCTGACGGCGCAGCGCTTCGAGATCGAGAAGGGCGTCCTGGGAAAGCGCTACGAGAGCATCGAGCTCTGGCGCGTGCGCGACGTGGTCCTCGAGCAGGGCGTCCTCGAGCGGGTGCGCGGAGTCGGGCGCATCACGGTCTTCTCCAGCGATCAAGTCGAGCCTGTCTTGCGGGTCGGGCCGGTCGGCGACGCCCGGAATGTCTTCGAGACCCTGCGCAACTCGGTGGCCGTGGCGCGCAAGGATGCCCGCGTCCTCCCGCTCGACGCCGGCCCGCGCTAGGCTCAGGGCTCATGGGTTAGCGCGTTGACCTGGGCGTTGACGTTCACGACCTTCACGTTGACGTGAGGGTTGACGGCGACGGCGACGTGAACCTGGCCGTGGGCGCAAAGAATCCCAATGACCGCTCACGGCCACGTCGCCGTCGCCGTCGCGGTCAACGTCAACGATCACGCTCACGTCAACCTCAACGCCTACTAAAGGCCGAGCCGCCAGCTTTCACTGCAGCGCCTGCTTGAGGTCCGCGATGAGGTCGTCGGGGTCCTCGAGGCCGACGCTCATTCGAACCATCCCTTCGTCCACTCCGGCGCGGCGCAGCTCCTCGGCGCTGTAGCCGGTATGGCTGAAGAGGATCGGCAGCGAGGTGAGCGACTCCGGACCGCCCAGGCTGGCCGCGCGCGCGATGAGCCGCAGCCGATCCCAGAAGCGGAAGGCCCTCTCGCGGGTGCCGACCGTGAATGTCACCATCCCGCCGGACATCTTCATCTGCCTGCCCGCCAGCTCATGGTCGGGATGACTCGGAAGGCCGGGATACCAGACCCGCTGCACGGAGGGCTGCTTCTCCAGCCAGCGCGCCACGGCCATCGCGCTCGCGCAGTGCCGCTCCATCCGAACCGCGAAGGTCTTCAGGCCGCGCAAGAGATCGTACGCCACGTGCGCGTCGAGCGACGCGCCCAGCCGGTGCGAGACCGTGCGGATCGGGTCGAGCAGCGCCTCCTTTCCGACCAGCGCGCCGCAGAGATGGTCGCTGTGGCCGTTGAGGAACTTGGTGGCCGAGTGCATCACTAGATTCACGCCGAGCGAGAGGGGCCGCAAGAGCGCCGGCGTGGCAAAGGTGGCATCGATGATGCTGACCATCCCTGCCGCCTTGCAGGCGCCCGCCACTGCCTCGACGTCGACCAGGCGCAGCGTCGGGTTCGTCGGCGACTCGAAGACGCAGGCGCGCGCGCTGCCGCGAGAGCATTCGGACAAGAGATTTTCCGGCGTCACGAAGCGCGCGCGCACCCCGAAGCGGCTGAGAACGTCGCGCAAGAGCTTGTACGTGCCGCCGTACAGGGCGGTCGAGGCCACCACTTCATCTCCACCGGAAAGCAGCGCCACCAGCGCGGCCGTCATCGCTCCCATGCCGCTGCCGAAGAGCACGCAGGCCTCGCCGCCCTCCAGCGCCGCCACCGCCTGCTCCGCGGCGCGCACGGTGGGGTTCTCGTCGCGGCTGTACATGTAGAGGCCGCTCTTGCCGCGGCCGTACTCCTCCACGGCGGCCGCGCTGGAGAAGCGGAAGGTGGTCGACTGCACCACCGGCGTGGTCAGGGGCGCATTGTCGCCCTCGGGCGAGCCGGCGTGTACCGCGATGGTGGCGAGCTTTTCCATGCCGCGGCTGTACCCCTTCGAGGGGCGCGCCGGCAAGCTATTGCACGGAGAGGAGCTGCTCGAACTCGGGCGCGCCCTTCAGCCCATCGAACATCGGGTCGGCGGCGAGCCAGCCGCGCACCTTGGCCGGCTCCTTCTGCAGCGCCTTGCGCAGGGCCTCGAGCGCCTCCGGCCGCCGGTCCCAGAGCGAGTAGAGCGCCGCGACGTTGTAGTTGAGCAGGACATCGTCCGGATTCAGATCGCGCGCCTTGCCATAGCAGCGCTCGGACTCCTGATAGAAGCCTTTCTGCGCGTAGGAGATCCCCAGGTCGAGCCAGGCCTCGTAGTTCTCCGGCTCCAGCCGGACCACTTCGTTGAGCAGGCCGATGGCGCTGCGGTAGTCGCCCTCGTCCATCAAGAGCGCGGCGAGCTCGTGGCGCGCCAGCGGATCGGCCGGGTCCAGCTCGATGGCCGCCTTGAACTCCGCCTTGGCCTCCTCGCGCTGGTCGAGGTCGGCGTAGGTCATGCCCAGGTTCAAATGCGCGTCGGGGTACTCCGGGTCGTGCTCGATGGCCTCCTTGTACTGCTCGATGGCCATCTCGTGCGCGTGGGAGGCGAGGAAGCAGGCGAGGTTGTAGTGGGCCGTGGCGCTCTCGGGCTCGAGCTTGAGAGCGGACAGGTACTCCTCCAGCGCCTGGGCGAAGAGCTTCTTCTCCGCATAGACGGTGGCGAGGTTGTCGTGCGCGTGCGCCGAGCCGGGATCGAGCTCGATCGCCTTCTTGAATTCCTTGATGGCCTCGTCGAGCCAGCCCCGGTCGGCCAGCTCGATGCCGCGCGAATTGTGCTCGTCCGACCGCGCGGTCCCGTCCTTGCCTTTCTTGTCGCGGGCCATGGGCGGTCAGATAACACGAAAGGGCGCCCCGGGCTCTTTGCCCGCGACGCCCTTCGCAGATGGGAGCGGCCGCCCGCTCAGTCGCCGCTTGCGGCGTTGTACTTGCCGAATTGCTTCAGATCCTTGTTGGCCTTCACCTTGGCCTTGACGGCGGTGTTGTTGGCCTGATTGCCGGCCAGGCTGTCGGTGGTGCCGGAGAAGAGCTCGCGGATGTCGCGCCCGAAGACGGTGACCACGCCGATGGCCGCGATGGCGATCAGGGCCACGATGATCAGGTACTCGGACATTCCCTGGCCCTTTTCGGACCTGAGGACCTTGCGGAAGAAGCGGCGCATCGACGGCTCCCTTTCGCGGGCTTCACGGACTGTGGACCCGCAATCTGCAGCTAGCGTACAGCGAGGCGCGGACCTTCTCCCATCGGTCGATGATCCGAGCCGCGAAAGGGAAAGCTTCCCTCCTCTCTAGAGCGCAAGTCAAGGCCGCGGCCGACCTTGCGAGGCCCCGCAGCGCCGGTCTACGCTGCGGGCCATGGGCGGCGTCGCCGGGCGCTTCTAGCGCGTGCAGAGACCGCGCAGCAGGCAAATGGCGCAGATTGCCGAGGATCTGGCGCGCGCGCTGGGCGCGGCGCCCGATGGCTGCATCATCGCCTGGGACGCGTCGGCGCCGCCGCTGATCGTTTTCGCCACCGGAAATGTCGAGGCGGTCTTCCAGGCCAAGGCGGGATCGCTTCTCGGCCAGCCGGTCGGATCGCTCTTCGCCGGCGGCGAGCGCGCCGCGAAGGATCTGGCAGTGGCGAGCGCAAACGTTCCGATCGCCGAGCAGCGACCGATGCTGCGCAACGGCAAGCCCTTCGCGGCGCAACTGCTCTTGCGCGGTGTGCAGGGAGGCGCGGTCGCTTTCGTCCGCGACCTCACCTTCGGCCAGCAGGACGCCGACGCCGCCCTGCGCGCCGAGGACCTCGCCCGCTTCGCCTCGCTGGTCGCGCACGAGGTGCGCAATCCGCTCAGCGCGGTGAAGATCGCCCTGCAGACGCTGGAGCGCCATGGCACGCTCGCGCAGAACGACCTGCGCCGCACCTCGATCGCGCTGCGCGAGGTGCTCAACATCGAGCTCCTCCTCAATGAAGTGCTCGAGTTCGCGCGGCCGCCGTCGCTCTCGCTCGTACCGGTGGTGCCGGTCACGCCCGTCGAGGAGGCCGTGGCCGGCGTCGAAGCGGAATGGGCCCCTCGCGGCGTGAAGTTCGTGCGCAAGATGCCGGAGCGGATGGCGCTGGCGATCCTCGACCCGGTTCGCGTGCGCACCGCCGTCAAGATTCTCTGCCGCCAGGCCGCGGCCGCAGCCGACGAGGCCGGGAGCGGCACCGTCGAGGTCTCGGTCCGCGAGATCCCCTCCGGCTGGGAGCTGTCGGTGGCCGATCCGGGCCAGACCCTGCCGCTCGAGCTGCGCGAGAAGGCTTTCGTGCCCTTCACGCCGCAGCGCGCACGCGGCTCCGGCCTCGGTCTCGCGGTGGTCGCCCGCATCGCCCTCGAGCACCGGGGCGAAGCCCGCCTCGAGGAGCGGCCGGGCGGCGGAAATGTTATCTGTGTGACTTTCGGCGCCTGATGGACCGGATTCTCATCGTCGACGACGACCGCAGCATCCGCGAGCTGCTCTCCATGCACCTGGAGGAGCGGGGTTTCGGCGTCGTCTCGGCCGCAACCGGCGCGGAGGGGTTCCGGCTGGCAGAGGAGAATCCGCCTGCGGCCATCGTCCTCGACATGCGGCTGCCCGACGCGTCCGGCATCGATCTCATCCCGGAGCTGAAGAAGCGCGCCGGCGAAGCGCCGGTATTGATGATCACGGCCCACCACGACATGGCCACGACCATCCTCGCGATGAAAGCGGGCGCCTTCGACTACATCCACAAGCCCATCGACATCCAGGCCTTCGACGTCGCCTTGGACCGCGCGCTGGAAGTGCGGCGTCTCTCGAAGGGGGCCGACTACCTCTCGGTCGAGCCGAACCGGCCCTTCAAGATGGACGACATCGTCGGGACCTCCGCGGCGATGCAGCAGCTGTTCAAGGATGTGGGCCGGGTCGCGGCATCGCGCGCCACCGTGCTCATCCAGGGCGAGAGCGGCACCGGCAAGGAGCTGATCGCGCGCGTCATCCACAGCTACTCGGCGGCGCAAAAGCCCTTCATCGCCATCAACTGTTCGGCGATCGTCGATACGCTCCTCGAGTCCGAGCTGTTCGGCCACGAGAAGGGCGCCTTCACCGGCGCGGTGCAGGCCAAGCCCGGCAAGTTCGAGCTCGCCGAGGACGGCTCCATCTTTCTCGACGAGATCGGCGAGCTCTCGCAGAACCTGCAGGCCAAGCTCCTCCGCGTCCTCCAGGAAAGGGAAGTGGAACGGGTCGGAGGCGTGCGGCGCATTCCCATCAAGGCGCGCATCCTCGCGGCCACCAACCGCGATCTGCACGAAGAAGTGGAAGCCGACCGCTTCCGCGAGGACCTCTATCAGCGGCTCAAGGTGGTGACTCTGTCCTTGCCGCCTTTGCGCGACCGGCCCGAGGACGTCCCGCTTCTGGTCGAGCACTTGCTGGTGAAGATCAACCAGCGCCTGCACAAGAACCTGCGCCGCGTGCCCCGCGAAGTGATCGAGAAGCTGCAGCGGCGGCCCTGGCCCGGGAACGTCCGCGAGCTGGAGAACGTGCTCACGCGCGCGGCGGTCCTGTCCCAGGGTGACATGCTCCTCGAGGAGTATCTGGTGGAGACGCAGCGGCCGGTTTCCTCGCCGGTTCGGCCGCTGCCGCCCGCCACTCCCGAACAGATGCCGACCCTGGACGAAGTCGAGCGCGAGCACGTGCTGCGCGTCTGGTCGCTCACCAAAGGACACAAGGGCCGGACCTGCCAGATCCTCGGAATCTCCCGCCCGACGCTGGAAAGAAAGCTCAAGAAGTACGGGATTTACGCAGAGAGCGAGTGAACGAATCGTTCGCTTGGCTGAACGTTCTGCAAGCAGCAATTGAACGGATCGTTCAGCAAAACCGTTGGCCGCGAACGGTAACAAAGTTCACTACCCGGAAACCAAAGGTAATTTTGACAGCTCACCAGATGGCACGGCTGGTGCTCTGGCAAGCGGAGGACATTCCACCTGACCGGAGCCCTTGCATGCGTCCCCAAGTCGACCCGCGCTACCAGCAGCAGTTCCAGCCCCTGGCCTCTCCCAGCCTTCCACCCGCCGATGTCGTCGATTTCCGCGGCTACTTCAAGGTGGAGACCTTCGGCCACGGCTCGGTCATCTATCGGCCGGGCATGCCGGCGGACAAGGTGTACTTGCTCCGCTCCGGCCGCGTGAGGCTGCTGCGGCAGGGCAAAGGCAAGAGCCGCTCCGTGCTCTCCATCCTCAAGCCGGGCGATCTGTTCGGCGAAGTGCTCCGTCCCGAAGGCACGCTGGTCGAGGAGCTCGCCCTCTCCTCCGGCAAGTGCGAGGTGTGGAGCATCGAGGGCCGCGACTTCCGCGCGCTGCTCGAGGCCCGGCCGGCGCTCGCAGTCGACGTCATCCGCGCTCTCAACGAGCGGGTGCGGCAGCTGCGCCAGCGCGTGCTCGGCCTGACCCGCAAGGACGTGCCGGCGCGCTTGGCGGAGATGCTCATCGCGCTGGCCCAGGCGCACGGCGAGCGCATCGCCCCTGGCAATGAGCTCTGCCTGCACGGCATCACGCAGCAGGACCTGGCCGACCTCGTCGGCGCCTCGCGCTCCTTCGTCTCGACCTTGATCAACAAGATGAAGAGGGACGCCCTGCTGGCGAACCAGGGCCGCTTGCTCGTGCTCAGGGATGAGGAAGGACTGAATCGGGTGGCCGCTCGCGAGAAATAGAAAAGGAGGAGGGCGCAGCGGCCCACCTGCGGAGCGCGGCCGGCGCCGGAAAAGATTCCCCCCCTTTTCCGGCCTGACCGCCTCCGCGATTTTCCGGGACCCCGAATTCCCCCCTTGGGGTCCAGAAGGAGAAGGGGTCGCGCGATCGAACGCGCGGCCCCTTCGTTTTTTTCCGGAAGACCTAGGTCTTGGCTTGCGGCTCTTTCTTCGCCTTCGCCTTCTTGGCGGGAGCCTTCCTCTCGGCCGCCTTCGCCGCCGCCTTCACTTCCTTCTTCGACTTTACCGGCTGCGCCGGCGTGTTCGCGTACTTCCTGCGGAACCTGTCCACGCGCCCCTGCGTGTCGATCAGCTTCTGCTTGCCGGTGAAGAAGGGATGGCAGTTGCTGCAGATGTCGAGGTGCAGATCGCCGTGGGTCGAACGGGTGACCCAGCTGGCGCCGCAAGCGCAGTGCACCTTGGCGTTGGGATAGGCGGGGTGGATGTTCTCGCGCATGTTCCGCTTTCGAAAAAGGGGGCAGTTGGATAGCGGTTCATCCCGGTTTCGTCAACTGCGCGGCCCGAGCGAGAGGCCGAGCGACAGCCAGAGGGCGTACATCACTTTGGTGTCGTAGAAGACGTCGTGCGCCTGGCCGATGGTGAAGAGCGCGCAGAGGGCGGCCAGACCGCCGAGGGCGAAGGGCTCCGTCCTTATCCGCCGCAAGAGCGCCAGGGCCGCAGCGCCGAAAAGCCAGAGGAGCGCGAGGAGCCCGAGCGGACCCATCTCGGCGAGCGTCGAAAGCTCCAGGTTGTGTGCCCACGTCCGCATGAAGAAGCTGGGATCGACGCGGTCGTAATAAGGAGGCAGGGCGCGCGAATAGTTGGCGAACCCCACGCCGCGCAGCGGGTGATCGCGGATGATTTCCACCGCGCGCGACCAGAGGAAGACGCGGTCCGGATTCGCGCCGGCCGAGAAGGAGCTGGCGAAGCGCCCGCGCACGCCCGGATGGAGCGCCGCGAAGAGGACGACCGCCATCGCGATCGCCGCCAGCGCCTTGCGCACGCGCCGTTCGGCGAAAGCGAGGATGGCAACCCCGGCAGCGGCAAGACCGAGATACGCAGCCCGATCGAAGGTCACCGCCACGGCAAAGAGGCCGAGCGTTCCTGCAGCCGCGACGAAGAGCGCCTCGCGCTTCTCGAGGGCGCGGGCGGCGAGGGCGCCGCCGAAGAGCGCGAGCAGCGTCGCGGCGTTGTGGCCGTAGGTCAGGCGAGAGGTAAAGAAGCCCATCGCGCCGTAGTGGCCCGGGACGCCCGGCGCGTCGACCAGCGCCTGCCGCTCGCGCAAGCCGAGCAGATGCACGACGTCGACGCCGGTCTGGTACTGCACGAGCCCGACCGCCGCGGCCAGCGCGAGACCCGCCGCGGCGCATACCACGACGAGCCGCGCGTTGCCCGCCACCCGCAGCCCATGGGCGACGATGTAGAAGCCCGCGATCGATCTCCACAGGGTCGCGGAGATGAGCTCGGGAAACCCATAGGGCGAGACGAGATCCGAGAAGATGGCGACCGCGACAAAAGCCAGCGCCGGCCAGTCGAGCGGCGTGCGAGCGGGGCGGATGCCGGAGAGGAGCAGCCCGGCCGCTGCGACGGCCAGCGCGATCTGCATCCCCGCGATGGAGATGGGGACGAAGAAGGCGTGGCCGGCGAGCCCGGCGAGAACCAACAGCGAGGCGAAGCGTCGTCGATCCACGGCGCGCCGTCATAGCAGACAAACTGCTCCAGTCTACTTAGAGTGGCCGCGGATGACGCTCCTCGATCGACTGGTCTTGCGGGAGATCCTCGTGCCGCTCGGGGTGGGGCTGCTCGCCATTCTCCAGCTTCTGGTGGTGCTGCAGCTCTTGCAGCTGAACGAGGTCGTCTTCGGCAGCGCGGTCTCGCTCGCCGACCTGGCGCGCGTCACCGCCGCTCTGGCGCCGCACTTTCTCGTCGTCGCCGTCCCGCTCGCCTTCATGCTCGGCGTGCAGCTCGGCCTCGGGCGGCTGGCGGCGGACAACGAGCTGCTCGCGCTCAGCGCCGCGGGGCGCCATCCGCTGCAGCTTTATCGCGTGCCGGTGGCCATCGCGCTCGCGCTCGCGGTCGCGGTGGCCGCGATGGCGCGCTGGGCTGAGCCCTGGGGCCTGCAGCTGCTCAACACCGTGCTCAACGACGTCATCAAGCGCAATCTCGAGTCGGGCCTTCTGCCGGGCGTCTTCAATGAGCACCTTCCGCGCTTCATGATCTACGTGGGCTCCGAGGAGAAGGACGCCGCCCGCTCTGCCAAGTGGAAGGGCGTGCTCATCGAGGACGACATCGGCGACGGCGCGCCGCTGCTCGCTCTGGCCGAGGAAGGGCGAATCGAGGATGACAAGGGCGATGTGCTCTCGCTGCGCCTTTCGCGCGGGGAGCTGCACCGCTTCGAGACCAAGGGCGAGACCGTGGCCCGCTTCGCCGACGGCACCATCCGCGTCGGCGTGCAGGGCGACGTGCGGGTGCGCAACAAGTTCGCCAGCAACGAGAGCCAGCTCTCCGCTGCGCAGCTCCGGGCGCGCATCGCCGAGGTCGAGCGGGAGGGCGACACGCGCTACGCCTCCCGGCTGCGGCTGGAGGCGGTGCGCAGGTGGGCGGTGCCGCTCGCCTGCCTCGCCTTTGCCTTTCTCGGGGTGCCGCTGGCGGTGGTCGCCCGGGGGTCGCGCGGCTCGGCTTATCTCATCACCATGGGCGCCTTCGTCGGCTTCTACGCGCTCTCGCGGCTGGCGCTGGCCCTGGCGGAGGCCGGCTTCAACGCCTGGGCGATGGGTTTTCTCCCCGACGCGGTGGTCGGCGGCCTCGGCTTCTTCTACACTCGCCAGCTGCTCCGCAACGGAGTGGGGAAGGCGACATGAGGCAGAGCGCCGCATTCGCTTTGCTCTGCGCGGCCTGCAGCAGCCGGCCGGAGGTGCCGATCGTCAACTGGCACGCGCTCGGCGTCGCGGGCAACGAGTTCAGCATCAGCGAATTCACCTTCAACAGGCAGATCGAGTTGCTGGCGCGCGAGGGATTCCAGTCGGTGGCGCTGCACGACGTGGTCGAGCATCGGCTTTCCGGCCTGCCGCTGCCCGCGCGGCCGGTGGTGCTGACGTTCGACGACGGCACCGAGGACGCCTTGAAGCGCGTCCTGCCGGTGCTGAAGAAGCGCGGCATGCGCGGGACGTTCTTCATCGCCACCGGCCTCCTCGGCAAGCCGGGCTATCTCGACTGGGACGGGGTGCGCGCGCTGAGCGCGGCGGGGATGGAGATCGGCTCGCACAGCGTCAGCCACGCGCGATTGACGGAGGTCTCCGACGAGCAGCTGCGAGAGGAGCTGGTTCGCTCGAAGCAGGCGCTGGAGGAGCATCTCGGCCGGACGATCGAGGTCTTCGCCTATCCTTACAACGCCGTCCGGCCGGGAGTGCGGGACGCCGCGGCACGAGCCGGATATCGCGCGGCGGTCGCGGGAGAGGTGCACGGCGGCGCGGACCTGCTCGACCTGTATCGCATCAGCGTGAAGTCGACGATGACGCTCGACGACTTCCGCCGGCAAGTGCAGCGCTAGCGCGCGCGCAGGAGCGACCATCCGCCGCCTCGGGCGACGACGGCCCACGAGGCCGGCACGGCGCTGTCCTCGCGAGCGATCGCGTCGGGCAGCGATGGATTCTCGGGCAGGCGCGGCTCGGGCCAGGGCTGCAGGTCGCGCTCAGCCGCCAGCTCCGCCAGCGCGAGCACGTCGACCTCGGGCGCGACGAGCAGCATGTCGCGTCCTTTGGGGAGCGCGTCGAGAGGCTGCCCCAGCACCGTCGAGAAGGCGCAGGGCGGCTGCAGTACCAGGCGCCCTGCGCCGGCGGCCGAAAGAATCCAGGCGATGACCGCCGCCGTGGCCGTCGCGACGGTCACGAGACGCGGCCGGATTCTCTCGAGCAGCGGCCCCGCCGCCGCGCCCGCCAGCGCGCCGAGGAGGGGAAAGACGACGTAGGCGTGGTTTCCCCATTTGCGCGGCGGCAGGCAGAGGAGCAGCAGAGCGAATGCACAGGCCATCGCCAGCGGACGCAGCCGCACGTCGCGCCGCGCCTGCCAGAAGCCGAAGAGCAGGAAGGGCAATCCTGGCCAGAAGCGGCCGGCGATCACGGCGGGCAGGAACCACCACTCGGTGTGGCCCTCGGTGCGCTCGCCGCTGGCGGAGGCGAGGAGCTGCCCGTGCAGATAGCCGCTGCGCCACGAGCTGCCCGGATCGACGAGCAGGAAGATCGCCAGCGGAAGGCAGGCGGCGATCACGGCCGCAGCGCCAGCCGGACGCTTGCGCGCGAGCGCGACGCAGACCAGCGGCAAGAGCCCGAAGGGCCCTTTGATCAGCACGGCGATGCCGCCGAGCAGGCCAGCCGCGATCCATCGATCGGCCAGCGCTGCGCCGGCAGCGGCGGTGGCGAAGAGCATCAGCGGGGGGTCGAGGAGAAGGCGCCCGCCGTACTGCCAGATCGACTCGCAGGTGCCGAGCAGCACCAGGGTGGCGAGCGCAGCGCTCGCCCCACGAAGGCGTCCGGAGATCTGCGCCGAGACCGCGATCGCGCCGAGAGTGAGGAGCGCGTACGCCGGCCCGACTGCCCATTCGCCGAAGACCCTGATCGCCGCAGCTCCAGGCCAGAACCCGAAGGGCAGGTGCTCGCGAAACTGCGGCAGATAGCCGGGCAGGAAGCGGAGATCGAACCAGGCGCGATCGCGCGCCAGGTTTCGCGCGACGACCAGATAGAGCTGCGCGTCGATGTCATCGATGTGTCCCCAGAAAGGCGCTGCCAACAAAGCCGCGCAGAGCGCAAGCGCGAAGACGTGCGCGGCCTTCACTCGCCCGTCTCGTCCAGGAGCAGCGCGTAGACCGCCATCGCGCAGGCGAGCGGATAATACCTGCCCAGGTAGCGGCCCACGGCCGCGATGATCTTCGCCCCGCGGCCGATGGGGAAGGCGATGAGCACGGCGAGCGGCACTCGCTGCACGACGTGAAGCCCTACCGGCAGGAGAAGCTCGTACGAATAGTCCTTGAAGCGCGGGGCGATGAGCGCGTAGGTCACGGCAGCGAGCATCACCCGCAGCCGGACATCCGCTTTCGTCCGGCGCAGCGCGCGCGCCGAGAGCAGCACGATGGCCAGCACCGCCGCGACCCAGAGCGCGAGCGCGGCGTTCTGCTCGGGAACGAGATCGCGCACGAGGGAAAGGAGCGCGGGATTGTTCGGCCCTCGCTCGTCCACCGCTGCGGCGCGGGAGATGAACTCGGCAAACCAGGCCGGCGCGAGAAGGCGCTGCAGCCCGAGCGAGACGGCGAAGGCGCCGGCCGAAGCTGCGAACGCTCCCCACCGCGGCCTGGCCGGGACGATCAGGAGCGCCCCCAGCATCAGCGCCGGGGTGATCTTCAGCTGTGCCGTGACGAGCACGGCGGCGCAGAACCAGAAGATGCGACCGCGCGCGAGCGCCAACAGCCCGAGCCAGAGGCCCAGCTGCTCGAAGGTGCAAGGGTTGCCGGAAATGAAATCGATGCTCAGCGCCGCGCCGAACGCGAAGAGAAAATAGAGGACCTCGAGCGCGGTCCCGCGCAGCTCGACGAAGTTCCGCCAGACGGCGACGAGCCCGAGAAGAGCGCAGAGCTTGAGGAAGACCCAGACCCAGACGGCCACCCGGTCGGGCAAGAACGATAGCGGCGTCAAGAGCGGCACCGCGATCGGCGGATACATGAAGGGCAGCTCGTTGACCGTCACATAGGGATTTCGCCCCTCGCGAAAGGCGTGCCCCATCCCCAGCCAGAGCTTGAGATCCCACTGCGCCGAAGTCCCGAGCAGCGCCTGCCCGAGCACCAGCGCCGCAAGGCCGAGAGCGGCGGCGAGCGCGAGGCGCCTGCCCATCAGCGGCTCATCGAGTCGAGGAATTCCTTGTTCGTCTTGGTGCCGCGCATCTTGGAGAGCAGGAACTCCATCGAGTCGATGGTGTTCAAGGGATGGAGCAGCTGCCGCAAGATCCAGACGCGGTTGAGCTGCTTCTCGTCCATCAGCAGCTCCTCCTTGCGCGTGCCGGAGCGGTTGATGTCGAGGCAGGGGAAGATGCGCTTCTCCATCAGCTTGCGATCGAGGACGATCTCGGAGTTGCCGGTGCCCTTGAACTCCTCGAAGATCACTTCGTCCATGCGGCTGCCGGTGTCGACCAGCGCGGTGCCGATGATGGTGAGCGAGCCGCCCTCCTCGACGTTGCGGGCCGCGCCGAAGAAGCGCTTGGGCTTGTGCAGCGCATTGGAGTCGACGCCGCCGGAGAGGATCTTCCCGCTCGGCGGCACGGTCGAGTTGTAGGCGCGCGCCAGGCGGGTGATCGAGTCGAGCAGGATGACGACGTCCCGGCCGGTCTCGACCAGCCGCTTGGCCTGCTCGATGACCATCTCGGCCACTTGCACGTGCCGCGTGGCGGGCTCGTCGAAGGTGCTCGACACCACCTGTCCGCGCACGTTGCGCAGCATGTCGGTCACCTCTTCGGGGCGCTCGTCGATGAGCAGCACGATGAGGAACGCATCGGGATGGTTCGCAGTGACGGCGTGGGCGATGTCCTGGAGCAGAACCGTCTTGCCGGCGCGCGGCGGGGAGACGATCAGGCAGCGCTGCCCGAACCCGATGGGGTTGAGCAGATCGATGATGCGCGTCGACATGTCCTGCGGGTTGTGTTCCAGCTTGATCCGCCTGGTCGGGTAGAGCGCGGTGACGTTGTCGAAGAGCAGGAGCTGCTTGCCCTCGACCGGCTCCTGGAAGTTGATGCTGTCCACCTTGAGGAGCGCGAAGTAGCGCTCGCTGTCCTTGGGCTGGCGGATCTGCCCCTTGATCATGTCGCCGGTGCGCAGGTTGAAGCGGCGGATCTGACTCGGCGAGACGTAGATGTCGTCGGGCCCCGGCATGAAGGAGAAGTCGGGGCTGCGCAAGAAGCCGAAGCCGTCGGGGAGCACCTCGAGCACGCCCTCGGCGGTGATCGGCGTGTCGCTCTTCTGCGCCTGGAGGATGTGGAAGATGAGCTCCTGCTTGCGCAGCGCTCCAGGCGCCTCGATGTTCAGCTCCTTCGCCAGTTTCGCGAGGGCCAGGATCTTCATTTCCTTCAGCTCGGACAGGTTCATCGTTTTGGAGGGCGCTGGCTCGCCCGGGCCGGGCGGCGCGCTAAGGAGAAAGGACTGGCTGGGAAGCGCTGGCACTCTAAGGGGACCGGCCCCGACTGTCAACGCATGTTAGATCCGGACGCGCATGGATCCGGCACGCCGGGCCGAGGAGCTGCGCGCCCAGCTCCGCGAGGCCAGCCACCGCTACTACGTTCTCGACGCGCCCACCCTGAGCGACGCCGAGTACGACCGGCTCTTCCGCGAGCTGGAGGAGCTGGAGCGGGCGCACCCCGAGCTGGTGACGAGGGACTCGCCCACGCAGCGGGTCGGGGCGGCGCCGAGCGAGAAGTTCGGCAAGGTCACCCACAGCCGGCAGATGATGTCGCTCGCCAACGCCATGAAGGACGAGGAGCTCGGCGAATTTGCCGAGCGCATCCGGAGGCTGCTCGGCGAGGAGAAGGCGCGTTTCGTGGTCGAGCCCAAGCTCGACGGCCTCGCGGTCACGCTCCGCTACGAGAACGGCAAGTTCGTGCAGGGCGCGACTCGCGGCGACGGCCTCGTCGGCGAGGACGTGACCCAGAACCTGCGCACCATCAAGGCCATCCCCTTGCAGCTTGCGGGGGATCCGCCCCGGCTCTTCGAGGCGCGCGGCGAGGTGTTCATCCCCAAGGCCGACTTCGTCCGCATGAACGAGGAGCGCGAGCGGGCGGGCGAGCCGACGTTCGTCAATCCGCGCAACTCGGCCGCGGGCAGCCTGCGGCAGCTCGACCCGCGCGAGACGGCGCGGCGGCCCTTGAGCATCTTCTTCTACGAAGTCGGCGAGAGCTCGGAGAAATTCGCCAGCCACTGGCGGAAGCTCGCCCGGCTGCGCGAGCTGGGGCTGCGCACCAATCCGGAGAACAAGCTCTGCGAGTCGCTCGAGGAGGTGCGCGCCGCCTACCAGGCGCTCTTGCAGAAGCGCCACGACATCCCCTACGAGATCGACGGCGCGGTGGTGAAGGTCGACTCCGAGGACCAGCGCCGCCGGCTGGGCGCGGTCTCGCGCACTCCGCGCTGGGCCATCGCCTGGAAGTTCCCCGCCGAGGAGGAGGCCACGACGGTCGAGAACATCTTCGTCAGCGTCGGGCGCACGGGCGCGCTCACGCCGGTCGCTGCCTTGAAGCCGGTCCACGTCGGCGGCGTCACAGTGAGCCGCGCCACGCTGCACAACGAGGACGAGCTGCGCCGCAAGGACGTGCGCGTCGGCGACCGCGTCTTTCTCCGCCGGGCCGGCGACGTCATCCCCGAGATCGTCCGCGTCATCGTCGAGTCACGGCCGCCGGAGGGGCTGCCGGAGTTCCAGATGCCGAGGACCTGTCCGGCGTGCGGAGCGGAAGTGCACCGCGAGCCGGGCGAGGCGATCACCCGCTGTACCAATCTCTCCTGCCCGGCGCAGCTGGTCGGCCGCCTGCGCCACTTCGCGGCGGCGATGGACGTCGTCGGACTCGGAGAGGAGACCTGCATCCGGCTGGTGCAGACGGGCCTGGTCAAGACCCCGGCCGATCTCTACACGCTGCCGCGCGACCAGTGGCTGTCGCTCGAGCGGATGGGCGAGAAGTCGGTCGACAATCTCCTCGCCGCGCTGGAGCGGAGCAAGCGGACCAGCCTGCGCCGTTTCATCTCTGCGCTCGGCATCCGCCTGGTGGGCGAGGCCACGGCGCTCGCGCTCGCGCGCCGCTTCGGGTCGGCGGAGGCGTTGCTCGATGCCTCGCTCGACGATCTGCAGAGCGTCCGCGACGTCGGGCCGGAGGTTGCGGGACAGATCTTCGAGTTCCTGCAGAAGCCCGAAAACCGCGCCGCCCTCCGCCGCCTTCTCGAGGCCGGCATCGCGCCCGAGCCGGAAGCGCAGGTCTCCGCAGCCGGCCCCTTCGCGGGAAAGACGGTGGTCCTCACCGGAACGATGGCGGGATACACTCGCGAAGAGGCCAAGGCGGAGATCGAGCGCCGCGGCGGCCGCGTTGCGGGAACGGTGAGCCGCAAGACGGACCTGGTGGTGGCCGGCGCCGACGCCGGCAGCAAGCTGAAGAAAGCAGAGGAGCTGGGCGTGCGCGTGGTGGACGAGAGCGGATTCCGCGAGCTGTTGCAGGTCCCGGGCTTCGCCCAGGAACGCGCGGAGGCCGGAGGGCCGGAGCATCGAGGATGAGCCGCGCGGATCTGCTCATCAGCGGCCGCGTACAGGGAGTCTTCTACCGGGCCAGCGCGCAGCAGGAAGCGCTGCGGCTCGGGCTGACCGGCGAGATCCGCAACGTTCCCGGAGGCGACGTCGAGGCCGTCGTCGAGGGACCCAAAGAGCGCATCGAGGAGTTCATCGGCTGGTGCCGGCGGGGCCCGCCCGCAGCGCAAGTCGAGGACGTGCGCGTCCGCTGGGGCACGGCCCGCGGCGAGTTCCGCACCTTCCGCGTCACGCATTGAGAATCGCGGGCCGGCTTCCAGCGCGTCCGCGAAACCGGTAAAATCACGGCCGCGGTCATTTCGAGGTGCGCAGCGGTGTCCGACACTTCCCGGATCAAGCCCGAGTTCGCCGTCTCGCTCGACGGCAAGAAGCTGACGGGAGAGGAGGCGGCGGCCATCCTCGGCATCCGCGTCTTCCAGACGCGCTCCGGGGCGAGCGCCTTCGAGATCGTCGTCTCCGACCCGCAGCTCAAGTGGCAGTCGAAACCGACCTTCACCGACTGCAAGGAAGTGAAGATCGAGCTCGGCGTCCCCGGCAAGCTGGTGAATGTCTTCGACGGCGAGGTGACCGCCTGGCGCACCGAGCTGGAGCGTTCGGGTCCCAGCGTCCTGGTGCTGCGCGGCATGGATCGATCGCACCGCCTCATGCGCGGGCAGAAGAGCAAGACGTACCAGCAGGCCACGCCCGTCGACTGCGCCAGGCAGATCGCCTCGGACCACGGCCTCACCGCCAAGACCTCCGCCGGCTCCCCCGCTCCGGTGAAGACGTTCCGTTTCCAGGCCAACCAGACCGACTTCGACTTCCTCCGCAAGCTGGCCGACCAGGAAGGCTTCATGTTCTGGGTGGAGGGAAAGGAGCTGCACTTCGAGCGGCCGCAGTTCTCGGCGACCGACGACTGCGAGTTCACCTTCGGGGAGTCGCTCAAGACCTTCCTGCCGCGCGCCAACTTCCGCAAACCGGCCGCCTCCGTCGGGGTGAGCGCCTGGGATTCGAGCGGCAAGGCGGAGATCACCGGCAAGGCCAAGAAAGGGCAGGAGCTGTGGACGGTGGCCGGCGGCAAGCCGGGGGCGGACGTCTCCAGGTTCACCTCGAGCAAGACGGAGCTCTCGGTGGTGGCCGCGCTGGCCGCGACGCAGGAGCACGCCGATACGCTCGCCAAAGCGGCCCTGACCAGGCGGGCGATGGAGTTCCTCACCGCCGAGGTCGAGGTCCAGGGCGACCCCGGCGTGAAACCGGGCGCGATGGTCAACCTCAAGAGGGTCGGCGCGTACTCGGGCCATTACTACGTCACCGAGGCGAACCACTTCTACGACGCCGCCGGGTACAACTGCATCTTCTACGTGGCGCGCGACAAGTGGGGCAACTCGTCCGTCGAGAAGGAAAAGAAGAAGGGCGCCAAGAGCCGTCCAGGCCGCGGCGCGCCGGCCACCGGAAAGACGCGCGCTCCGGTCAAGCGGCCGGAGGAGAAGCTCAGCTTCATCGAGTTCACCCTGCAGGACGATCAGGGGAAGGACCTCGCCGGGGTGCAGGTGAAGGTCCATCTCGCGTCGGGCGAGGTGATCGAGGCTGCCACCGACGACAGCGGGCAGGTCAAGATCGACCAGAAGCCCGAGGGCGCGTACACGGTCGAGATCCTCGGCGTCGGGTCGGCGCTCACCTTCATCAACGTCCAGGTCGAGGACGCGGCGGGGAATCCGCTCAGCGGCGCCTCAGGGTCGGTCAAGCTCAGCGACGGCAGCGAAGTGCGCGTGATGACCGACGTGCGCGGCGAGGTGCAGCTCACCGATGTGCCCGAGGGCGAGTACACCTTGACGCTGGAGGACGCAGACAGCGTCGGCGCCGATGGGACGTCAGGCGGAAGCGAGCAAGATTGAAAAGCCTCCCCATTCTCGACCGGCTCATCCTCGGCGCCCAGCGCCCCTCGCGCTACGTCGGCGGCGAGCTGAACGCGGTCCGCAAGGATCTCGCCCGGGCGCGCGTCCGCTGGGCGCTCGCCTTTCCGGATACCTACGAAGTGGGGATGAGCAACGTCGGCTTCCGGCTGCTCTATCACGCGCTCAACGAGCGCCCCGAGGTCGCCTGCGAACGGGTCTTCATGCCCTGGTCCGACATGGAAGGGTCGCTCCGCTCCGCCGGCCTGCCGCTCTTCTCCATCGAGAGCCGCGCTCCGCTTCGCGCCTTCGACATCGTCGGGTTCACTCTGCAGTTCGAGCTCTGCTACACGACCGTCCTCGCCATGCTCGACCTGGGTGAGGTGCCGCTCTTCTCGCGAGACCGCGGCGCCGGCGACCCGCTCATCCTCGGCGGCGGACCCTGCGCTTACAACCCTGAGCCGGTGGCCGACTTCTTCGATGCTTTCGTCGTCGGCGAGGGCGAAGAAGCGGTGCACGAGATCAGCGACGTCGTCTCGGACTGGAAGCGCTCGAGCGGGTCGCGCGAGGACCTGCTCTGGCTGCTCGCCGAGATCCCCGGCGTCTACGTGCCCTCGCTGTTCAAACCTCATTACCGACTCGACAAGACCATCGATCACTACCAGCCGCTCAAACCCGGCTACGAGAGCATCGTCCGGCGGGTCGTGCCCGATCTGAACCTCGTGCCGCAGGCCAGGAAGCCGATCGTCCCCTTCCTGCAGACGGTGCATGACCGCCTGCCCCTCGAGATCCAGCGGGGCTGCACCCGGGGCTGTCGCTTCTGCCAGGTGGGGATGATCACCCGCCCGACCCGCCAGCGCGATCCCAACGAAGTGCGCAAGATCGCCGAGCAGGGCCTGGCCGCCACCGGCTACGAGGAGGTCGGGTTCCTCTCGCTCAGCGCCGGCGACTACTCCTGCATCGACGGCGTGCTGGAGGATTTCTTCGACGAGTTCGGCCCCGAGAACGTGGGCATCTCGCTCCCCTCGCTGCGCACCGAGACGATGAACGCGCGCCTCGCAGGCCAGATCAAGCGCGTGCGCAAGAGCGGGTTCACCGTCGCGCCCGAGGCGGCCACCGAGCGGATGCGGCGGGTGATCAACAAAGGCAACGCCGAGAAGGATCTGCTCCACGCCGTCGACACCATCTTCGAAGCAGGCTGGGACCTGGTGAAGTTCTATTTCATGATCGGCCTGCCTACCGAGCGCGACGAGGACGTGCGCGCCATCATCTCGCTCTGCGGCGAGGCGCTGCGGCGGGGCAGGAGGCGCAATCCCCGCGCGCAGATCAACGTCGGCATCTCCACCTTCTGCCCCAAGCCTTTCACGCCCTTCCAGTGGGAGCCGATGATCGAGCTGGCCGAGACGCAGCGCAAGCAGGGCCTCTTGCGCGATGAGCTGCGCAAGCTGGGGCGCGGCTATCGCGATCTGCACGTCAAGCCGCACGACGCGCGGCAGGGCGCCCTCGAGGGAGCGCTCGCGCTCGGCGACCGCAGGTTGTCGACGGTGGTCTTGCACGGTTATCGGAGCGGCCAGCGGCTCGACGGCTGGACCGAGCATTTCCATCTGCAGGTCTGGCAGGAGGCGTTCGCCCGCTCCGAGGCGGAGCACGGCGTGGGGCTGACATTCTTCGCCCATCGGGAGAAGGCGCTCGAAGAAGTGCTGCCTTTCGACCACCTCGACTGCGAGGTGACCAAGCCCTATCTCTGGAAGGAGCGGATGAAGGCGCGCAGCGAAGGCGCGACCCACGACTGCGCGTATGGCGAGGAGATCTGCACCGCCTGCGGCGCCTGCGACTACGAGGTGGTGGACACCATCGTCTACCACCCCGAGGATTACCGGCCGCAGCAGCGCCGCGAGCCGTTGCAGCTTCCCGAGGGGCGCACTCTGCTGCGCTTGCGCTATGCGAAGGAGGGCGTCGCGGTCGCCCTCAGCCACCTCGAGACGATGACGGCGCTCTTGCGCGCGTTCCGGCGGGCCAGGCTGATGATCCCGCATTCGCAGGGATTCCATCCCAAGCCGCGGGTGAGTCTCGGGCCGGCCTGCCCGGTCGGGACGGAGAGCCGCGCCGAGTATCTGGATCTCGAGCTGTATGGAGAAGAGGACGCGGCCGACGTCGCCGCGCGCGTGTCGGTCGAGCTCCCCGAGGGACTGCGGCTGATCGCTTGCGAGCGCCTCGAGGGCGGCGAAGAGGCGCTCAGCCGCAGCATCCACGGCATCGAGTATCGGGTGGAGCTGCCCGAGGGCGCCCCCGATGCGGCCGAGCGGATCGCCCGCCTCGCCTCGCGGGAGAGTGCGACCGTACTGCGCGAGCGCGAGGGCAAGGAACCCATCGAGATCGATCTCAAGCGCGCGGTGGATGGGCTGCGCGCGGTTGGTCCGCGCGAGCTGCTCTTCACGCTCCGGGCCGGCGAGAGCGCCGCCGTGGCGCGCCCCTCCGAGCTGCTGAGCGAGCTGTTCGGCGCGCAATGGGTCAAGCCCGGCATCGCCAGGCTGGTGCGCGAGAACGCCATCTTCGCAGAATGAAGGGCAGCAGAGCGGCAGCGCCGCGCTTGACTTTCTGCATATGTTCATATAAACATATGCGCATATGCAGGAAGCCGACTCCGCCTTCCGCGCGCTCTCCGACCGCACCCGCCGCGAGATCCTCCGCCTGCTCTCGGCCCGGCCGCACACCGTCGGCGCGCTGGTGGAGCGCTTTCATCTCTCGCAACCCGCCATCTCGCGCCATCTGGCGGTGCTGCGGCAGGCGGGCCTCGTCCTGGCCGAGCGCCAAGGCCAGAACGTCGTCTACACCCTCGACAGCACGGTCTTCCAGGACCTGGTCCGGGCGCTGCTCGAGCTGGCAGGAAAGAAGAGGAACTCGAAATGACCCGCTTGCGCCTGGCCGCCATTTCCGCTCTCGTCGCCGACACCGCCGCGACCGCTCTGGCCTGGTCGCGCTTGCCCGAGCGCGTGCCGGTGCATTGGAATATCCACGGCCAGGTTGACCGGCTCGGCTCTCGTTTCGAGCTGGTCCTGCTCGGGCCGGTGTTGCTCGCCGGGCTCTGGGGGTTGTTCGAGCTCCTCCCGATCCTCGATCCGCGCCTGGCCGCGCCGAAGGATCCCGAGCAGACCCAGGCCGAGCGGGAAGGAGCGCTGCAGACCGCACTGGCGCTGGTGCTCGGGCTGGGCGCGCTGTTGCATCTGCTGCTCCTCTCGCTTTCGCTGGGGCTCTTGCACGAACCGGCCCGCGCTTTCGCCTTTCTCATGGCCGCCTTTCTCGTGCTGTTCGGCAACTTCATCGGCCGGCTGCGACCCAGCTGGTTCGTCGGCATCCGCACGCCCTGGACGCTCTCCTCCGATGCGGTCTGGCGGCGCACTCACCGCCTGGCCGCCCGGCTGATGGTGCCGGCGGGACTCCTGGCAGTCCTGTTGGCCGTGGTCCTGCCGGCGCCGGCGGCCTTCGCGGCGGCCATCGTGCTGCTGCTCGGCGCGCTCCTGGCGCCGGCTGCTCTCAGCTTCTACTACTGGCGATCGCTGTAGTAATTCGAGCAGTTCCCGGCCTTTCGGTTGCGGCTTCGCAAGTCGGATGGTACGCTCTCTCGTCTACTCCGGGCTGCGAACATCGGCCCGGGGTCTCACGGCGAAGCGGGGCGGCGCGCAGCCGCGTACCCCGTTCAGGCGCCACGAGCGAGGCTGGGTGGCCGTACCATCACTCAAAGGTTTCATGAGCGAGCGCCAGACCGGCGCTCGATCGCCCTCGCGCGTCCTCGCGCGAGCGGGAAAAGGATTCTTCGATGTCGAACATCTTGGTGATCAACGCCTCGGGTCAGGAGACCCGGGTGGCGCTGATCGAGCAGGGGACAATTGCTGAGTACTACCTGGAGCGCAAGAACGAGAAAGGAATAGTCGGCAACATCTACAAGGGAAGAGTCGTCCGGGTGCTCCCCGGAATGCAGGCCGCCTTCGTAGACATCGGGCTCGACAAGGCGGCTTTCCTCTATGTCGGCGACATCGTCTCCGACCCCACCTTCCCCGGATTCTCCGAGGAGATGGACATCAAGGCGGGCGCGGTCGAAGGCGACTCGCTCGAGGCGGAGGACTTGCCGGAGCCTTCGGAGGAGCTGCTTGCTCCGCCGGAGCCGCTCAGCCAGCAGACCCAGGCCGTTCAGCCGCCGACACCTCCTGCCGAGGGAGGGTCCGCGCCGGCGCCGGAGCTTCCAGAAGTTCCAGCGCAAAATGTACAAAATGCGCAACGGGAACAAGTTGTCGAAGTTGCTCCATTTTCTCCGCCGGCTGCGGAGCTCGCCCCCGGAGAGCCGGCGCAGGAAGTCGTCGAGCTGACCGCCGAGGACGCGCTCGAAGACGACGAAGACGAAGAAGAGGACCTGGACGAGGCCGACGCGGCTCACACCGCCGCCGAGGAGCAGCTCGCTGAGGAGGAGGCCCAGGCCACCGGCGAGCCGATCGCGAGTCGCTCCGAAGAGGCGAAGGCCGCGGAAGCTCCGGCGATCCCTGCCGAGGCGGGCGCTCGGGCCGTGCCGGCCGACGCCGCTGCGCGCCCCGCCGCGCGCGAGGGACGCCGCGGCCGGCGCCGCGGAGGCCGAGGCAGAAAGCGCGGCGGCTGGGAAGGTCCGCGCCCCGCCGGCGAACAGCCGAAGGAGCGCCGCAACGACGGCAAGCCCTTTCAAGGCCAGGAGCGCCGGGGCAGCAACGACAAGCGCAACGGCGGCGGCAACGGCAAGCAGCGGGCGCAGATCCAGGATCTGCTCAAGGAAGGCGACGAGGTCCTCGTCCAGGTGGTGAAGGACCCCATCGGCAGCAAAGGCGCGCGCATCACCTGCCACATCTCGCTGCCCGGCCGCCACCTGGTGTTCATGCCGACGGTGGACCACGTCGGCATCTCGCGCCGCATCGAGAACGAGAAGGAGCGCCGCCGGCTGCGCGAGCTGGTCGACAAGTACCGGCCGCAGGGCACCGGCTTCATCGTCCGGACGGTGGCGGAGAACGAGCCCTCCGAGAAGCTCACCGCCGACATCAAGTTCCTCCTCGGCCTGTGGAACGAGGTGGGGAAGAAGCGGGAAAATCTCAGGGCGCCGGCGCTGGTGCACCCCGACCTCGATCTCGTGCTGCGCTCCATCCGCGATCTCTTCAGCGACGAAGTGGAGAAGGTCGTCATCGACGACCGCGGCGAATGGGAGCGGGTGCGGGCCTTCGTCGAGCAGGCCGCGCCCGAGCTGAAGGAGCGCATCGAGCTCTACGGCGGCGAGGAGCCCATCTTCGACGAGTACGGCATCGAGCAGGAATTGATCCGCGCCCAGAACCGCAAGGTCTGGCTCAAGTCGGGCGGCTACATCATCATCGACCAGACCGAGGCGCTGGTGGCCATCGACGTCAACTCCGGCCGCTACGTGGGCAAGAAGGGCGCGGGGGCCAGCCTCGAGGACACCATCACCAAGATCAACTGCGAGGCGGCCAAGGAGATCGTCTACCAGCTGCGGCTGCGCAACATCGGCGGAATCATCATCATCGATTTCATCGACATGGACAAAGGCGCCAACCGCGAGAAGGTCTTCAAGACCTTGCAGGAGGCGCTGGCCGCCGACCGGGCCAAGACGAACGTTCTCAAGATCAGCGACATCGGCCTGGTGGAGATGACCCGCAAGCGGGTTCGCGAGAGCGTCACCCGGCTGACCACCGAGACCTGCCCCACCTGCGACGGCCGCGGGCACGTCCGCAGCAAGGTGACGATGGCCTACGAGATCATGCGCGAAGTACAGCGCGCGGCCGGCAAGCACCGCGAGGACCAGCTGGTGGTCTCCTGCCATCCCGACGTGGCGAAGCTCCTGCAGGGCCCGGAGCGGGAGGCGATGCGGCTCCTGATGATGAAGCTCAACAAGAGCGTCACCGTGCGGCCCCAGCCGCAGTACCACATCGAGCAATACGACCTGCACGCCAAGTGGAGCCGACCCGAGCTGCAGCAGCAGCGCGGCGGCGGGCGGCGCGACGGCGGCAGGCGCGAGGATCAACGCCGCGACGCCTCGCAAAGGCCGCAGCAGCCGCCGGAAGCGAACGCCGAGCCGCCGCCTGCTCCCGCCGCCAAGCCCGCCGAGTGACCGCGCCGGGAAATGCGTCGAACGCTCCTCACGCGTCCAAGGCGGGCGGAGCGAGACCGTGAACGAGCGCTGGACGACTCTCCGCGCGCATCCTAGCGCCCGCCGCTTCATCCGCGCCGTGCTGCTGGTGGCACACGGGTTCCGCGGCGAAGCCATCACGCTGCGCGCGGCGGCGCTCACCTACCTGACGCTGCTGGCGCTCGTGCCGCTCCTCGCCGTGGTCTACAGCGTCGTCGATCTCTTCACCGGCGAGGCGCAGATCCATGACCGCCTGCAGAGCTACGTCAATTCACAGCTCGGCATCGGCGCCGGCGCGGCCATTTCCGGCGCGCTGACCACCTTCACCAGCAAGGCGACGATGCAGACGCTGGGCGCCATCGGCTTCGCCGCGCTGCTGGTCTCGGCGCTCTCCTTGCTCTGGAACATCGAGAGCGCCTTCAACCACATCTATGCGGTGAGGCGGCCCCGCCGGCCCGTGGAGCGGCTGCTCAAGTACTGGTCGTTCCTGACTCTCGGACCCCTCCTCCTCACCGCCTCGCTCTACGTGACCTTCGCGATCTCTCGCCTTCGCGCGGGTCATGGGCAGCCCGGCCACAGCGAGGTGCTGCACGCGCTCGCCGCGCTCTCGTCGATCGCCATCACCTACGCCGGGCTCGGCTTCCTCTACAAGGTCCTGCCCAACGCGAGGGTGCGGCTGCGCTCGGCGATCGTGGCGGCCCTGACCGCCGGCACGATCTGGGAATTGGCGAAATTCCTCTTCGCCTGGGCCTCTGGACGGATGGTCCAGGTGCACCGTGTCTACGGCTCGGTCGCGGTGCTGCCCATCGTGATGATCTGGATCTACATCTCCTGGTACATCGCGCTCTTCGGCTGCCGTCTCTGCTACGCGCTCGATGCCTCGCGCAAGCCCGAGCCGCACCCTGACCTGCAGGCGGCGGCGGCGCGCGAGACCTTCGTGGCGCGGCTGATGGTCACCCTCGTCCAGCTGTACCGCGACGGTCGCGGGCCGCTGCACATTCGCCGGCTTGCCTCCGAGCTGTCGGCCACCAAGCGGATGGTGCGCGAGGGGCTGCGCGCGCTCGCCGATGCCGGCCTCGCCGCCGAGGCGAAGCAGGGCGGCTGGCTGCCGGCGCGTGATCCCGCGCGGATCAAGCTCGCCGAGGTTCGGGCGGCGGCGCGATTGTCGCTGCGCTTTCCTGCGCAGGAAGCGGATCCTCTCACCGAGGCGGTCGCGCACGCCTTCGAACAGGCGGAGAGCGCGGCCGAGTCTGCCTTGGGCGAGACCCTCGACTCCTTCATGCACCGGCTCGAGCAGCCCGCTTCCGCGCCCCTGACCCCGGTGCGCTCCGGGTAGGTGGAAGTGCGCCGCGACCGGCTGCGGGCTCTGCTTCTCCGCGCTTGCTCGTGCCCGGCGATGTACAGTAACGTTCGCATCCGTCGAACGTTTTCGACCGCCGAACCCGCGCGGAGCGCAACGATGCTGAAGAGCGACCTGATCGCCATCCTGGTGGCAAAGCGCCAGCTCACCCAGAAGCAGGCGGAGCTCACCATCGAGACGATCTTTGACGCCATGAAGGCCGCCCTTTGTAAAGGGGACAACATCGAGATCCGCGGACTCGGTGCCTTCCACGTCAAGAACTACCAGGGCTACAACGGCCGCAACCCCAAGACCGGAGAGGTGATCCCGGTCAAGCCCAAGCGGGGCATCCTCTTCCGCACCGGCAAGGAGCTGCGCGACCGCGTCAACCGCGCCGGCGCTACGCGGGAGAAGCCCGAGGCCGCTCCGGCCAAGTCCGAGACCGGCACCGCGTAGCAGGCCCTGTCTTTTCCGGCACCTGTGGCGGCGGCGCGCACTGCGCGCTCCTTTGCGCGCGTTTGACAGCCTCGCGGGCGAGCATATACTGCCGCGTTTTTACCGGGTCTGAAGGGCCCGAAGGGCGGTGATTGCAAGAATGCCGGGCGTGCGGGTCAAAGAAGGCGAGTCGTTCGAGAACGCCATGAAGCGCTTCAAGAAGCAGTGCGAGAAGGCCGGCATCCTGAGCGAGATCAGGAAGCGCGAGCACTACGAGAAGCCCTCCGTCAAGCGCAAGAAGAAGGCGCTGGCGGCGAAGAAGCGCGCCCTGAAGAAGGCGCGCAAGGGCATGATCTAGCCCCGAGCAGGATGTTCACCCCCCAAGGCCCCGCCCGAGAAGCTCGCGCGGGGCCTTCGACCGAAATGACGCTGAGCGAGCGCATCGACAAAGAGATGAAGGACGCGGCCCGCGCGCAAGAGAAACGGCGCCTCAGCACGCTGCGCATGCTCAAGAGCGCGATGAAGTATCGCGAGATCGAGACGGGCAAGACGCTCGAGGACGCCGACGTCGTCGCGGTGGTGGGCACGCTCATCAAGCAGCGGCGCGACTCGGCGGCGCAGTACACCTCGGGCGGACGGCCCGAGCTGGCGCGGAACGAGAACGAGGAGATCGTCATTCTCGAGGCCTTTCTCCCTCGGCAACTGACCGATGACGAGCTGGCGGCGCTGGTGCAAGAAGCCATCGCTGCCTCGGGCGCCAAAGGTCCCAAGGAGATGGGCGCGGTGATGAAGGCGCTGATGCCCAAGGTGGCGGGCAAGGCGGAAGGAAAGCGCGTCAGCGATGCGGTGAAGAGCGCCCTGGCGAAGCTGTCGGCATAACGCTCTACGATGGCGGTGGCGGCGATCAAGTTGGCGAGCATCTCGGAGGAGAAGCTGCAGGAGCTGCGCGACCGCGTCGACGTGATCGCGGTGGTGCAGCGGCGCGTGCCTCTGAAGAAGTCAGGGCGCGACTGGAAGGGGCTCTGTCCCTTCCATGGGGAGAAGACTCCCAGCTTCTACGTCGTGCCCGACAAGAAGATGTTCCACTGCTTCGGCTGCGGCGCATCCGGCGACGCCATCAAGTTCGTCATGCAGATGGAGGGCCGCAGCTTCCGCGAGGCGATCGAGCAGCTCGCCGCCGAGGCAGGGGTCGACCTGACTCCCTCCGATCCGGAGGAAGCGCGCCGATCGGCCCGCCGCGCCGCGCTCGCCGAGGTGAACGAAAAGGCTGGCATCTTCTACGAGCGCGTCCTCTGGGAGCACCCCAAGGGCGAGGTCGCGCGCGAGCATCTCCGCAAGCGCGGTATCACCGAGGACACCGCGCGGGCCTGGCGGCTGGGCTACGCGCCCAACCTCTGGGATGCGCTCTGCAAGTCGCACGCTCTCAAGGGCGTGGACCCGCGCCTCGTCGAGGAAGCGGGCCTGGGCGTGCCCCGCAAGAAAGGGCCGGGCCTCTACGACCGGTTCCGCGGCCGCTTGATGATCCCCATTCGAGAGAGTGGCCGGATGGTCGGATTTGGCGGACGCCTCCTCGAGAGCATGCGCGCGCCCGGCGCGCGCGACGAGGGACAGTCCGAGGCGAAATACCTCAATTCCCCCGACACGCCGCTCTATCAGAAGGGCCTGACCTTGTTCGCCCTCGACCGCGCCCGCGAGTCGCTGCGCCGCGACGAGATCGCTCTCTTCGTCGAGGGATATTTCGACGCCATCGGCCTCCACCAGGCCGGCGTGCAGACTGCCGTGGCCACCTGCGGGACGGCGCTGACGGAGAAGCATCTCGAGCTCGTCACCAAAGCTGGCGCGAAGGAGCTGGTCTTCGTCTTCGACGGCGACGCGGCCGGCATGCGCGCGGCGCAGCGCGCATCGGAGATCGCCGCCGCGCAAGGCGTGCCGGCGCGGGTGCTGGTCCCGCCGGGCGGCGAGGATCCCGACGAGACGGTCCTGCGCGTCGGGGTGCAGCAGTTCCGCGAGATGATCTCCTCGGCGCAGCCCTCGCTGGAGTTCCTGCTCGATCGCGCGCTGGCGAAGCTCCCCAAGGGCGCACCCATCGAGACGCGCGTGCGCGCAGCGGAGGCCGTCAAGGGGATCGTCCAGGCGGCCCCTAGCGGGCTCGCGCGCGACCTCTACGTCGAGAAGGTTGCCGAAAAGCTCGGTACGGGAGTGGACGTCATCCGGCGGGCGCTCGCCGGCAAGGCCCCTCAGGCGGCGGCACCGGCGCGGAAGTCCCCTGCCGAAACGGCGGCGCCGTTGCCGCCTCCGGTCCTCAAGGCAGAGCTGGTGATCCTCGCTGCGATCCTTCGACGCCCCGAGCTGGCGACGGTGATCAGCCGCAATGGCGCAGTCGGCGATTTCGTCCATCCCGCCCTCCGCGACGCCGCCGACGGGGTGTGCGCCGGTGTGGACAAAGATGGCCTCATCCGGCGCATCGAGCCGGACTCGCTGCGCCAGCGCCTTCTCGAAATGATGGCGGTCCAGGAGCAGGCAGGCGACCAGACTGACGCAAAGCGGCTAGAGCAGCTCTTGAAGAAACATGCACAAACAGTGGCGTTGGAGCGGAAGCAGCGCCCCTCGCCGCGGGTTCCAAGCAGCTGAAACGATCGGAAAAAAAGCAGCCCCCAGCCTTCAGCTCGATTACCCTCCCCATTTCCTCGCCCCGACGGAGTCCCAGCACATGGCCCATAAGAAGTCCGGAGCAGCCCGCGCTTTGAAGGAGCGCGACCACAGGAAGCACGCGGCGCACCGGCCTGACAGGAAATCCGCTCCTGCCCACAAGGCGAAAGGGAAGGCGGAGACTCCCGCCGCCAAGGTCCGCCGGGGCGAGAAAGAGCGCGCCCCCAAGCAGGCGAAGAAGGGCGCGGCGAAGGGCAGCGACGAAGAGGGCGAGGGCGAGGAGCTGGAAGGCGAGGAGCCCGAGGCTGCCGAGGCCGCTCCCGCCGAGGCGAGCGACGACGACGAGACGCCGGCGGCCGAGGATCTAGACGACGACGAGGACGACGATCTCGCCCCCGCCAAGAAGGGCGGCAAGGCGACCGATCGCAAGGAAGTGAAGGACCTGCTCGCGCTCGGCCGCGACAAGGGCTTCCTCACCTACGACGAAGTGAACGACGCGCTCCCCAGCGACATCGTCAGCTCCGACCAGATCGACGACGTCATGTCGATGTTCGGCGACAACGACATCGCCATCGTCGACGAGGCCAACAAGGTCAAGCTGCCGGAGACGAAGCCGCCCGAGCCGGAGCCGACCGCCGCCGCCAAGGCCGAAGAGGAGGCCGCCGCCACTCCAGGCGAGCGGGCCGAGCGGGAGGAAGAGGAAGACGCCTACTCGAAGTCGAACGACCCGGTGCGCATGTACCTGCGCAAGATGGGCTCGGTCTCGCTCCTCACCCGCGAGGGCGAGGTCGAGATCGCCAAGCGCATCGAGGACGGCGAGAAGGAAGTGCTCGAGGCGGTGCTGCATTCGAGCATCGCCATCAAGGAGATCATCCAGATCGGCGAGCGGCTGCGGAAGGGCAAGATGCGCGTGCGCGAAGTCATCCGCGACGCGCCCGACGAAGACGACGAGACCTTCGACGAGCAGGGCCGCACCGACCAGGTGGTCAAGCTGATCGACAAGATCCGCCGGCTCGACCGCGAGAACGAGCACTATCAGGAGCTGATGTCCTCCAAGACGCGCAAGGTCTCGGAGAACAAGCGCAAGGAGTATCGCGACGCCGTCACCCGCAACGAATCCGCCATGGCGGAGACGCTGGCGGAGGTGAAGCTCAACAAGCGCCAGATCGAGCGGATCATCGAGAATTTGAAGAAGCTCATCGAGCGCGTCGAGCAGGTGGAGCGCGAGCTCCGGCAGATGGAGAACCGCGCCGGCGTGCCGCTGCGCGAGCTGAGGGCGCTCTTGCGCGAGTCGGAGCACGAGGGCCGCGAGGGACAGACGGCGCGAAAGAAGCTGAAGGGCATGGACCTCTCCGAGGAGGAAGCGGCCGAGATGGCGCGCACCATCGCCGCCGCTCCGCGCAAGGTGAAGCGCGTCGAGGAAGAGGCGCTGCTCCCCATGGAGGAGCTGAAGAAGAGCTTCGGCGCCATCATCGCCGGCGAGCGCAAGGCGGAGAAGGCCAAGGCGGAGCTGGTCGAGGCCAACCTGCGCCTGGTGGTCTCGATCGCCAAGAAGTACACCAACCGCGGGCTGCAATTCCTCGACCTCATCCAGGAAGGCAACATCGGCCTGATGAAGGCGGTCGACAAATTCGAATACAAGCGCGGGTACAAGTTCTCCACCTACGCCACCTGGTGGATCCGCCAGGCCATCACCCGCGCCATCGCCGATCAGGCGCGCACCATCCGCATCCCGGTGCACATGATCGAGACCATCAACAAGCTGATCCGCACCTCGCGCTACCTGGTGCAGGAGATCGGCCGCGAGCCGACGCCGGAAGAGATCGCCGAGAAGATGGAGCTGCCGCTCGACAAGGTCCGCAAGGTCCTCAAGATTGCCAAGGAGCCCATCTCGCTGGAGACTCCCATCGGCGAGGAGGAGGACAGCCACCTCGGCGACTTCATCGAGGACAAGGCGATCACCTCGCCCTCCGATGCGGTGATCAACATGAATCTCGCCGAGCAGACGAGGAAGGTCCTGGCGACGTTGACGCCGCGCGAGGAGAAGGTCTTGCGCATGCGCTTCGGCATCGGCGAGAAGTCCGACCACACGCTCGAGGAAGTGGGGCAGGACTTCGAAGTGACTCGCGAGCGCATCCGGCAGATCGAGGCCAAGGCGCTGCGCAAGCTGCGCCACCCCTCGCGCAGCAAGCGGCTGCGGAGCTTCGTGGAGAATTGAGTTGTGCTAGATCGCGCGCGGGGGTCCCATGACCGCGCGCGTTCTCCTCTGCATCTCCTTCTCGCTCGCCTGCAAGACTGCCGAGACGCGGCCGCCCGAGGCGCAGGCGGTCCATGAGCACATCGCTCCGGCGGCACCCGCGCCGGTGATCTTCGAAAATCTCGGCTCGTGGCATCACGCCGTGCGCACCAGCGAGCCGGAGGCGCAGGCGTTCTTCGATCAAGGCCTGCGCTTGATGTTCGCCTTCAACCACGAGGAGGCGATCAAGTCGTTCCAGCGCGCCGCACAGATCGATCCCGGCTGCGCGATGTGCCTGTGGGGCGCCGCGGTTGCGCTCGGACCGAACATCAACCTGCCCACCGATCCGGAGCGCGAGAAGACGGCGTGGGACCTGGTGGCAAAAGCGCGCGCGCTGAATCCTTCGGGGGAAGAGAAGGAGTACGTCGAGGCGGCCGCGAAGCGATACGCCAACCCACCCGGCCCCGACCGCAAGGCGCTCGACGAGGCCTACGCGCAGGCGATGCGCGAGCTCTCCCGAAAGCATCCCGAGGACGTGGACGCGGCCGTGCTCTTCGCCGAGTCGATGATGGATCTGCGCCCCTGGGACCTCTGGACGCACGCCGGAAAACCGCAGCCCGGAACAGAGGAGATTCTCGCCGCGCTCGAATCGGCGCTGCAGAAAGCGCCGCAGCACCCGGGCGCGAACCACTTCTACATCCACGCCACCGAGGCTTCGCCGCATCCGGAGAAGGGACTGCAGTCGGCGAGCAGGTTGCCGGGCCTGATGCCCGGCGCGGGGCATCTCGTGCACATGCCCGCGCACACGTACATCCGCACCGGCCGCTACGAAGACGCGGCAGAGGCGAACCGGCGGGCCATCGAGGTGGACAAGGCGTACCTGGCTCGGACCGGCGCGCAGGGCTTCTACTCGATGATGTACGTGGCGCACAATTATCAGTTCCTCTGGGCGGCGGCCTCGATCGAGGGACGCAGCGCCGAGGCCCTCCGCGCCGCGCAGCAGCTTGCGGCGCGTTTTCCTGACGAGATGCTCCGCGGGATGGAGAAGGAAATGCCGGGCATCGACTACTTCGCCTCGCCGCCACTCTTTGCGCTGGTGCGTTTCGGCAAGTGGGATGAAGTGTTGGCGCAAAAGGCGCCGCCCGCGGACTTCGTCTGCTTGACGGCCGCGTGGCATTTCGCGCGCGGCATGGCCTTCGCCGGCAAAGGCGAGTTCGACCAAGCTCGCGGCGAGCACGGTCAGCTCGCGATCTTCAACAATGCGCTGCCCGCTGAGGCGATGCTCGGGCTGAACAGCGCGCGCGCCGTCTTCGCGGTCGCCGAGCCGCTCCTCGCCGGAGAGATCTCGCTCCGAAGCGGCGACACGGCTGGCGCGCTGCCGCTCTTGCGGGCCGCGGTGAAGGCGGAGGACGAGCTGAACTACGACGAGCCCCCGCCGTGGCCGCAGCCCTCGCGGCTCTCGCTCGGGCAGGCGCTGCTCGCGCTCGGCAAGACGCGCGAGGCGGCCGATGTCTTCCGCGAAGACCTGCTCCGTTATCCCAGCAACGGTTGGGCGCTCTATGGGCTCTGGCAGGCGATCCACACGGCATGGGCGAAAGAGAAGTTCGACGCGGCCTGGTCGCGCGCCGACGTCCAGCTTGCCTCGGCCCGTTTCTAAAATCCAAGCCCGATCCCGCCGTGCAGCGCGAAGTGCAAGCTCGGGTTGGAGAAGGTGGAGACCATCGAGCCGACGACACTGAAGCTGAAGAAATCCTGCCGCTGCTCGAAGCCGAACCCGAGACCGCCCCACAGGCTGGAGCTGCCGGCGACGTTGTTGAGGCGGTCGGCGGAAGAGGCGCCGCGGTTCACTTTCGTATTGCCGGCGATGAGAAGCTCGGTGACGAGATAGCTGCCGCGCTCGCCGAAGATGCGCCGGGTGGCGAACCCGATCTGCACGCCGGGGAATCCGCCGCCTGCGCCCGCCTCGAACTCGAAGGAGCTCTCGGTGAGCCAGCTCAGGCAGGCACCGGCATATCCGTAGGGAGCGAATTCGGTGCCGCCCTCGCCGCGCAGGACGAGGGTGGGCGGTCGTTCGCCGCGCCGTGAGCGGGGCGTGAGGTCCACCTCGTCGGCGAGAGCGGGAGCTGTGACGGCGGCGGCGAGCAGCAGGGCGAGAGGGCGCACGCAGCCAGTATGCAAGAAGCGGATGGGCGCTCGCCACGGGCCGGCATAGAGTGTGTTCGGGCCCGTAGCTCAACGGCTAGAGCAGCCGGCTCATAACCGGTCGCATGCAGGTTCGAATCCTGCCGGGCCCATGGTTTTTGTAGTTGGGGGTCCCGGGGGAGCGAGCTCCCCCGGGTGCAGGCGCGCAGCGCCGAATCACGACACGCCCGATCGTAGTGGGATGACTGAGAACTTCACCGTGGTTGGGATCATTGACAGGATGGCTGGGAGGGGCGAAAAAGCCTTCCCCCGGGAGGAACCGTTGTCGCGAGAGAAGCTGAAAGCGCTGGAGGAGCTGCAGGCAGTCGATCTGAAAATTCGCGATCTCTCGGCCGAGGCGGAAACGCACCCGGCCCGACTCCGCCAGATCGAGGCCGAGCGAAACCAGGCCAAGGCGGCCCTCGACCAGAGCCGAGGCAGGCTGGCCGACATCGAGCGGGCGCGCAGGCAGCAGCAGGACCTGTTGCAGATGGAAAAGGACAAAGTGCGCAAGTGGGAGTCGCGGCTCAATGAGCTCAAGACCCCGCGCGAGTACGCCGCCCTGGCGCGCGAGCTCGACATCGCCAAGAAGACCAACACCACTGCCGAGGAAGAGATCCGACGCCTCGCCGGCGAGCACGACCTGGCGAAGAAAGAGACTGCCGCCGCAGAGCAGATGCTCGGCGAGAAGGAAGGCGTCGTCGAGCGCGAAGGCGAGCAGATCAAGGCTGTGCTCGACAGCCTGCAAGCGCGAATGGCCGAGCTGCAGTCCGAGCGGGAGCGCCTCGTGGAGAAATGCGACAAGGCGCTGATGAACCGCTATGAGCGCGTCCGCAAGCAGCGCGGCGGCATCGCCGTGGCGCCGGTCGTCGCGGGAACCTGCAAGGGCTGCCAGCGCAACATCCCGCCGCAGATGGCGAACCAGCTCCTGACGAGCGACGAGATCCTCACCTGTCCCAACTGCCACCGTTTCATCTACGCGGCCGACGAGCCGCAGGCTCCCGAAGCGACTGTCTAGTGCGCGTCGTCGTCTGGTCGGACGGCGCGGCTCGCGGCAACCCGGGCCCCGCCGGCGCGGGCGCAGTGCTCACCGACGATTCCGGCCACGTGCTCGAGCGGCGCGGGCGATTTCTCGGCCACCAGACCAACAACTACGCGGAGTACCGTGGCCTGTTGCTCGGTCTCGAGGCGGCGCGGCAGCTGGGCGCGCGGGAGGTCGAGGTGCGGGCGGACAGCGAGCTGCTCGTCCGCCAGCTGGAGGGCAAGTACAAGGTGCGCCACGCGGGGCTCAAGCCCCTGCACGCGCAGGCGGTGGAGCTCCTCAAGTCCTTCGATCGCTACGCCGTCCGCCATGTGCCGCGCGAGGAGAACAAGCTCGCCGACGAAATGTCCAACCGAGCGATCGACGAGCAGATGAGCTAGGATGAGTGTCGGTCAGAGCCGTCCGGGCGGACGCCGGCGCCGTAAAGCAGCGCGGGAGGAAAGTCCGGGCTCCAAAGGGCAGGGTGCTGGCTAACGGCCAGCCGAGGCGACTCGCGGGACAGCGCCACAGAAAACAAACCGCCTGCGCGAGCAGGCAAGGGTGAAACGGTGCGGTAAGAGCGCACCGCGCCTCTGGCGACAGGGGCGGCAGGGCAAGCCCCACCCGGAGCAAGAGCACATAGGGGAGCAATGCGGTGGCCCGCCGCGCTCCCGGGTAGCTCGCTCGAGGCCGGCGGCAACGCCGGTCCTAGAGGAATGTCCGCCTCCGCCGGCGAGGCAACGAACCGGCGAGACAGGACCCGGCTTACAGGACGGCTCTGACCATTTTCTTCCGAACGCTGAGCGGTGGGAGTTTGAGGATCGTGCCCATTCTGTAGCCAAGTTGCTCGAGCTCAACAGTTCGACAAGGTGCTACGTCGACGAGATTCATCACCGCTGAGTGGGAGCACACCCGCTCATACTCGAGCGCGACGCGGCAAGCGCATCGCGGACGGCGGCGGCTTGCTGCGCTCCCAGCGCGGGCTCGAGCGCGCCTTGCAGCGAGTCTCCGACCGAGGTGATGTAACGCAGGTAGCGTTCCACGATGCTGCCCGACGGCGCCGGCATCGCGCCGGCCCGCTCGCGCGAAATCTCGCTCCGCGCCGCCTGCACCGCGGAGGGAGGCGACTTCTCGAGGATCTCGCGCATCAGCGATTGAGGATCGAGCGTATCAGCGCCCGCCGCATCACCGGTCGCCTCGAGATAGAAGGCTCGCAGGTGCGCGACCACGTCTTTGTTCACTGCGTCGAGGACCGCGCTGACCCGATTCTGCTCGGGATCGGAGAGGTGCAGCCGCGCTCCCTGATCGGGCGAGAGGCGAAAAGGCTCCCGCGCGATGCGCGGCAGGTCGAAGCGGACCTCGCAATTGCGCGCCATCGCCTGCAACTCGACGTCGGTGAAGTCGTGGAACTTAGTCCGGGTGAGCGCCGGCGCATCATTCTGGGCATCCGAAGATGCGACCCTGCGCTCCAACTCGCGCACGCGGGCCTGCAGGGTGATGATCTGCGCTCTCTGCAGGCGCTCGACGCTCTCGCGCTCGGGCTCTGGGCCGGTCCTTGGGCCGCCTTGGCTGCCCGATGCCTGCGTGTGAGCGGTTGGTTCGGGCGCGGCAGCCGCAACCGAGCGTGGTTCGAGCTTGCCGGCTGGCGCCTGAGCCGCTTCCCGAACGTTCGCCGGCCGCGCATCGAACCTTTGCAAGAGCTGGATCACCAGGGTGGCCACAACGGCTCCGGCTACGAAAGCCAAGGCCGTCTGCACGGACGCTCGCATCGGAGCGCAGCATCGCACCGGAAGGCCCGCGCCGCATCCCCTTGGGTAGATCAAGAGGCTGAGCCACTAGCGCGCCTCGCGCAGCGGCGCGAAGATGCGCTGTCTCACGGAGGTGAAACATGGCGGACAAAGCGAGGCGCGTGGATTACTTCACGATCGACATCCCCGACCAGCCCGGGGAGGCCTTCAAGGTGCTGGCGAAGATCAAGGAGAGCGGCGTGAACCTCGAGAGCGTGACGGGGTTTCCGACCGGCGGCGGCAAGGGCCAGCTCTCGGTCGTGCCTGAGAAGGCGGACAAGTTCGCGAGCGCAGCGAAGGCCGCTGGGCTGCCCGTGGGCGCAGCGAAGAAGGCGCTCTTCGTCGAGGGCTCGGATCGCACGGGCGCGACGGCGGAGATCCTCAAGAGGCTCTTCGACGCGAGGCTCAACCTCACCGCCTTCAACGCCGCGAGCTCGCGCGGCAAGTTCGGGATGATCCTCTGGTTCAAGCCCGAGACCTTCGAGGCCGCGGCGAAAGCGCTCGGGGCCTGAAGCGCACCATCACGTCAGCAGCCGCTGCGCCAGCCAGAAGGCGCCGAGCGCCGAGACGCATGCGGACAGAGCCGGCGAGAAGACCGGCAGGTTGCGCAGCCGGCGCAGGAGCGGGACGGCGGCGAGCACGATCGCCACCTGGCCCAGCTCGACGCCGATGTTGAAGGAGACGAGGCCCGTCGCCAGGACCGCGCGCGGCAGCTGCAGCCCGCGCAGCACCGACGCGAAGCCGAATCCGTGCACGAGGCCGAAAGCGAAGGTGATCATCCAGCGGTGGCGCAGCGCCGAGGCGGTGGCGCGCGCGCGCAGCGCCCAGAGGTTCTCGACGCCGACGTAGACGATGCTGGCCGCGATCAACGGCTCGATCAGCCGCGGAGAGGGCGCGAGCAGATCGAGCGTCGCCAGCGCCAGCGTGATCGAGTGCGCTACGGTGAAGGCGGTGACGATCCTGATCAGCTCGACGAGCGAGCCTCCCAAAAGAAGAAGGCCGATGAGGAAGGCGACGTGATCGTAGCCGGTGAAGATGTGCTCGATGCCGAGGAGCACGAAGCGAAACGCCTCGGCCGCGACGCTGCGGACGCGGCGCACTTCGAAGGATGGCTCGTCGGCTTGCGCCGCGCGCTGCGAGATCTGCTCCGGGCCGAAGCTGATGCGCGAGAGGTGCGTGTGGCCGGCGGGAAAGGATTCGAGGAAGCCGGCGCGCACGGAAAGCTCTTCGACGGGCGTCGGGCAGAGCCAGAGAGCGCGCAGAGCGATGCCGTCCTCCCCGTCCATCTGCGCCGCGGCGCCCTCTTGCAGCGCGCAGGGTTGGCCATTGGCCTCGAGCAGGAATGGCTCGAGCAAGAGCCGCGCCAGCGCCGGCGTGGGGAGCTGCGGCGGCTCGAGCTGCATCTGCGTGCGCAAGTCCGAAAGCGAGAAGCGGAGCACGCCTTCGACGCTCCGGCCGCGGACCGACAGCTCGCTGTACGAGACGGTGGCTTGATGGGCCAGCGCCGCTGCAGGCAAGAGCAGCGCCGCAGCGAAGAGCCTCATTTCGCGATCGGCAGCACGCCGGCCAGGAGACGATTGTTGCCGTCGTCGCGCCCGCGGCCCGGACTGGTCAACGGCAGCCGGTTCTCCCCGGTCGAGTAGAAGCCGAGGTAGAGGAGGAGCGCGTTTCGTCCGGCCACGAAGAGGATGGGGTCGGCGACGAAGTCCCCCGGACGCCAGGCATCGGTGGGAAAGCGGCCGCTGGCCGGGTCGTGCTCGGCGTGGATCCGCTCGCCGCTTCCCGACGCGTCGTCGAGGTGGACGAAGACGTGCCAGGCCTCCATCTCCGCCTTGCAGCGCCAGTAGAAGGTCAGCTTCGAGCGCTGTCCAGCGACCAGCGCGGGAGGCTCCAGCTTGTAGGCGAGCAGCTCGACGGCGTTGCCGAAGACCGCCCCCACCGGCGTCGCGTCGGGCGGCGGCGGAACGAGCACGTCGCGCAGCGCGCTGCGGTCGATCTGCGGCCGCGCCGGCGCGCCGGGGCCGCTCTCGTAGGGGCGCTCGATGCAGCCGAGCGAGAGAGCGAGAAGGCAGAGGGCGAGGCGCACCGGGGGAGGCATTGTGCCGGCCCAGCGCGCGCGGTCAAGCCGTGCTATCTCGCGGCGGGTGGAACCGCTCGGCGCGTTCGATCCGCTGGTCGCGCCCGTCACCGGCCTGCTCCTGGGGGCGCTGGGAGTGCTCTCGGCCGCGGCGCTGCTCGAGCTGTCGCGCACGCTGGCCGAGACCTACAAAGGTCGCTGGTTCGCCGGCAACGGGCGCGACGTCTTTCACGTCGCGGCGGTCGGCGTACTCGCCTCGACCTTTTTTCTCAACGGCCTGCCGCCGGCGCTGGCCTGCTTCGTGTCGGCGACGGTGGCGATCTTTCCGCTGCTCCTGCTCGACTCACTGCCTGCGAGGAGGCCGCCGCGGCTCGCCTTCCTGGTCGCGCTCTTCGCGGTCCTGGCGGCGCCGCCCTTGCTCGAGCCGCGCTCGATCGTCGACGCTTGCAACGCGATAGCGCGCTCTCTCTTTCACTGAAGCAGCTGGTCGAGCTCGCCCGCCTGCTCCAGCGCGTAGAGATCGTCGGACCCGCCGACGTGCCGCTCGCCGATGAAAATCTGCGGGACCGTGCGCCGTCCGGTGCGATGCGTGAGCGCGGCGCGCGCCTGGTCGTCGGCGGAGACGTCGATCTCCTCATAGGAGACCTGCTTCTTCTGCAGCAGGCGCTTGGCGCGCACGCAGTATGGGCAGGTCGGCGTCGTATAGATCTTGACGGGCTTCACCCGACTCAAGCTACCCACTCAGAAGCTGCGCGACTGCGCCCCGTCGACGACGACGCAGGCGCCGGCCACCCAGCTGGCGCGCGGGCTGACGAGAAAGGCGATCACGTCCCCCACCTCCTCCGCACTGCCGAAGCGGCCGAAAGGAATTTCCCGCTGGACGAAGGCGATGGTGTCCGCCGGATCTTTCTGCAGCCGGCGCTCCCACGAGCCCCCCGGATGGAGGATGCTGCCTGGGGCGACGGAGAGAACGCGCACGCCGCGGGGCGCGAGCTCGCGCCCCTGCTCGTGCGCCAGCGCGATGAGGGCCGCCTTGGCCGTGTTGTAGCTGATCGAGCCGCCGCCCTCGCGCCCGAAGATGCTGGCGACGTGGAGGATGACCGCGGGCGCGCGCAGGACCGGGCCGGCGACCACTCCTGGCGCAGGCGTCATCGCACCGGCGACGGAGGGCGCCGTCAAGATCGGATTCGCGGCCGCGAATCCGGCGCGTGCCGCGCTGGCGACAAGGTGCGGCAGCGCATGCCGGCTGGCGCGCACGGCTGGCCAGAGGTTCCTCTCGTAGGCGGCTTCCCAGTCCGCGCCGGAGAGGTCGGCGGTGCCGCCCGGCATGCTGCCGCCCACCAGCGTGACGAGGATGTCGAGGCTGCCCAGCTCGTGCGCGGCCGTGTCGATGGCGCGCTCGAGTTGCGCTGGGTCGGTCGCATCCGCGGCCAGGCCGAGAGCGCGGGGCGCGCCCAGCTCCTTGCACTTCGCCGCGCGCGCCTCGACGTCCCCCCGCGTCCGCGCGACGAGGGCCACGCTGCACCCATCGCGCGCCATCGCCAAAGCTGCCGCCCCACCCAGCCCGCGCCCCGCACCGAGGAGCAGCGCCGATTTTCCCGCGAGACCCAGATCCATGGGTGTACTCTAGCCCGAGGGACGAACCATGGACTCTCGCGCCATCGTCGCGGCGCTGCTCTTTGCGGCTGCTGCTCGCGGCGAGGATCGCTTCGGTGCTCGCGGGCAGGTCGTGCCGTTCGGCGGCATCGGGTACTCGCACAGTGCGGGCAACGGCGTCAGCTCCGATTCGGTGTCGCTATCGCCCGGCGCGCTCTGGTTCGTGGACGACGGCTTCGCGCTGGGCCTTTCCGCCTTCTTTGGCTATCGATCCTTGTCGCAGCCGACGACCTTCGGCCAGATCACCACGAGCACGACCAGCTTTGGTGGCACACCGATGGCAGCCGCCACCTTGCCGCTGGCCGAACGGGTGGCGTTCTTTCCACAGGCGGGAGTGAGCTACTCCTGGCAGCGCGGCTCGGGCGGCGGCTTCACGCAGACCAGCCACTCGGTCATCCTGCAGGGCTTTGCGCCCCTGCTCTTCATCCCGGCGTCGCACTTCTTCCTTGGATTCGGTCCGTCCCTCTCCTGGATCGTGGAGGGCGCCGGCTCGGACACCATCGCGGTCGGGCTGGTCTCGCAGATCGGCGGATATTTCTAGAAATGCGAAGGCCCGCCGGTTTCCCAGCGGGCCCTCGCTTTTCCTGAAGCCTGAAGTCCGAGGCCTGAGGCCCGGCTTACATCCCCATCCCGTGCGCGCCTGCGCCGGGGCCGGACTCCTCTTTGTCCTTCGGCTTCTCCGCCACCATCGCCTCGGTGGTGAGCATCAGCGAGGCGACCGAGGCCGAGTTCTGCAGGGCAAAGCGCGAGACCTTGGTGGGGTCGATCACGCCCGCGGCCATGAGGTCTTCGTACTGACCGGTGGCGGCATTGAAGCCGAATCCGCCCTGGCCCTCCTTGACCTTGTTCACCACGATGCTGCCCTCCCAGCCGCCGTTCTGCACGATCCAGCGGATGGGCTCCTCCAACGCCTTGCGGATGATGTCGACGCCGAACTTCTCGCCGGCCTCCACCTTCAAGTTGTCGAGCACTTTGAGAGCGCGCAGGTACGCCACGCCGCCGCCGGGCACGATGCCCTCTTCGACTGCCGCGCGGGTCGCGTGCAGCGCGTCCTCGACGCGGGCCTTCTTCTCCTTCATCTCCGTCTCGGTGGCCGCGCCGACGTGGATGACGGCGACGCCGCCCACCAGCTTGGCCAGGCGCTCCTGCAGCTTCTCGCGGTCGTAGTCCGAGGTGGTCTCCTCGATCTGCGCACGGATCTGCTTCACCCGCGCCTCGATGTCCGCCTTCTTGCCGGCGCCGTCGACGATGGTGGTGTTGTCCTTGTCGATCACCACCCGCTTGGCACGGCCGAGGTCCTTGAGCGTGACCGACTCGAGCTTGATGCCGAGGTCCTCGGCGATCATCCGTCCGCCGGTGAGAGTGGCGATGTCCTCGAGCATGGCCTTGCGGCGATCGCCGAAGCCTGGCGCCTTCACCGCCGCGGCGTTCAGCGTGCCGCGCAGCTTGTTGACCACCAGGGTCGCGAGCGCCTCGCCCTCGACCTCCTCAGCGACGATCAGCAGCGGCTTGCCGCTGCGCGCCACCTGCTCGAGCAAGGGCAAGAGGTCCTTCATCGAGGAGATCTTCTTCTCGTGGATGAGGATGTACGGATCCTCGAGCGCCGCCTCCATCCTCTCCGGATCGGTGACGAAGTACGGCGAGAGGTAGCCGCGATCGAACTGCATGCCCTCGACGGTCTCCAGCGTGGTCTCGAGGCCCTTCGCCTCCTCGACCGTGATCACGCCCTCCTTGCCGACCTTCTGCATCGCCTCGGAGATGATCTTGCCGATGGTGGCGTCGCCGTTAGCCGAGATGGTGCCGACCTGGGCGATCTCCTTCGGATCCTTGGTGGCCTTCGACAGCTTCTTCAGCTCGGCCACCACCGCCTCGACGGCCTTGTCGATGCCGCGCTTGATCTCCATCGGGTTGTTGCCCGCGGCGACCAGCTTGGCGCCTTCGCGGAAGATGGCCTGGGCCAGAACCGTCGCGGTGGTCGTGCCGTCGCCGGCGACGTCGGAGGTCTTGGACGCGACCTCCTTCACCATCTGCGCGCCCATGTTCTCGAACTTGTTCTCCAGCTCGATCTCCTTGGCCACCGTCACGCCGTCCTTGGTGATGGTGGGGGAGCCGAACGACTTCTCGATGACGACGTTCCGGCCCTTGGGGCCGAGCGTCACCTTGACTGCGTCAGCGAGCGTGTTGACGCCCTTGAGGATCGCCTCGCGGGCGCGCACGTCGAAGAGAATTTCCTTGGCCATTGGTGTGGTCTCCTTACTTCTCGATCACGCCGAGGATGTCTTCCTCGCGCATCATGAGGTGTTCCTGCCCGTCGATCTTGATCTCGGTTCCGGCGTACTTCGAGAAGAGCACGCGGTCGCCCGCCTTGATGTCCAAGGGGCGAACTTTGCCGTCCTCGAGGATCTTGCCGTTGCCGACGGCGATCACTTCGCCTTCGATCGGCTTTTCCTTGGCGGTGTCGGGGATGATGATGCCGCCCTTGGTCTTCTCTTCCTCCTGCACGCGCTTGACGATGACGCGGTCCTGCAGAGGCCTGATCTTCATGTGGGTTTTCCTCCTGGGTGGATCTGGCACTCGACACAGGCGAGTGCCAAAGCGGGGGCAATGTAACCGCACCCGCGGGCCTGTCAAGGGGGAAGCAACTTGCGGCGCACACCCCGAACGGTACTATTTTAAGAGAGGAGGTGACTGGTTGGCCGACAGCACGCCGGTCTTGTCTTCACAGTCGATCAAGGACTTCTTCCGCGACCTCCTCCAGCGCGCGATGGAGAACCAGCGCGCCCGCGTCCAGCCATTCACCGAGCTCTACCTGGTGAACCTGCTGCACGAGTATCTCTTGTCGGAGATGCTCTACGTGCAGGCGGACGACGGCTCCTGGCAGCAGCGGCCGCTCGCTCTCTTGCTCAAGGAAGCGCTCGAGGAGAATGGCCCGGCGCGGGTGCAGATGCTGCGCCGGCTGGGGGACACCTCTCTGTTCGTCTCCGGCTTCTTCCCCGATTCGCTCGCTCGGCGCTCGTCGCTGGTCGACGTCGACTACTACATCGCCATGGGCGGCCGCGCCTACGATGCGGTGGCCGCAATTGCCGGCGAGCGCGACCTCTGGGGCGAGCTCTCCTCGCGATTCCGGCTGCTCGTCGACCTGCTCAATGAAGTGAGCGACCGCACGCTGGCCTCGTCGAACACCGGCCTGGTGCGGCTGTATGAGCGTTTCATGAAGACAGGGAGCGAGCGGTTGGCAAACCTGCTCGCCGGCCACGGGGTCCTCGCCAGGCGGAGTTTCCTGCAGTGAGCCGCGCTGCGCTCGCGCAGTTGCAGCAGCTCTTGCAGTCGGTGCACGGCGTCCAGGCGGCGCCGGTGGGGCAGTTCCTGGTCGGCCGCCAGGTGCGCGCGAAGCTCGCGCCGCAGTCGAGCCCGCAGGAGGCGCTGCTCGTGCTCGAGAGCGGCGAGGAGCTGCACGTCGCGCTCTTTCTCGACGAGTCGGTGCTCTCGCACCTGGGCCGGCGCGCGCAGGATCCTTGGACTCATGAGCGGCTGCAGGCGTTCTGCATGGCCGCAGAGGGCGTTTCGCACTTCCTCTATCTTGCCCACCGAGCGCAGCAGGGCGGCTCTGTCTCGCAGCTCGAGCTCGAGGCGCAGGGCGAGTTGGACAAGTATCTGTCGGTGCTGCTCCAGCTCTGGGCAGTGGGACGGCAGAAGGCCTCTCCCGAGCTGCGCCGCCACCTCTTCGAGCGCAGCGCGCTCCGGCCCGGCCTCCAGCCCGCCGAGCGAGATCGCTACCGGCTCGCCTCCTCGCTGGCCGCCGCTTGCGCCAAGGCGCTCGAGACGCGTTTCGTCCTGGGCAGCAGGCTGGAAGCTCTCCTGCGCGAGGTGCGCCGCCTCTACCGGCTGTCCGGCGGGGAGAAATTTTCTGCCTTGGCGAAAGGCGCGGTGGCCTGGGCGGCTTAGTCTCGCAAGCCGGCCGCTCGCTCACTACATTATCGAACGATGATCGAGCGAGTCGCAGTGTGGCCTATTCGATAATTTTCAATACCGACGTCGCGCACGTGCCGCCCGCCGTGCTCGCGGAGCTGCGCAGGTCGCTCGGCGACATCGGCGACAGCATCAGCAGCATTCCGCAGACCAGCGTCTTCTGGGTCTCGATCGACAACAGCCTGTTCGAGCTGACCATCTCGGGCTGGCTTTTTTCCTACCTGATCGATCGCCGCCGCGATGAGCTCGTGGTGGTCAGCGTGCAGAGGGCAGAGCGCAAGACCGGCTGAGCAGCTACTTGCCGCGCGGCGTGGTCGCGGCTGCGGGAAGCTTCTCGTTGTCGTACGCGCCTTCGAGCGCGGCCCGCACCGGCCGATCGAAGCGAACCTTGCCGGTCGCGACCTCGCGCAGCGCGAGCACGGGCGGCTTGTCCTTGGCCTCGATCAGCGGCCGCGCGCCGGCCATCAGCTGGCGGGCCCGCTTGGTGGCGAGCAGCACCAGGGCGAAGCGGTTGTCGACCAGCGGCAGGCAATCTTCGACGGTGACGCGAGCCATCTACTGCTCCTTTGCGGACCGGCTTGAGTAATCGATCAGGGCTGCCGAGTCAATCGAGCTCATTTCGCCGCCTGCGCCGGCGCGGTGCCGCCATCGGGGAGCGAGAGAGCCGCCGGCGGCGTCTCGAGCGCGTCGCTCAGCGTCCAGGGCAGGTCGTCCACCGTGCTCTTCTCGATGCGCGCCAGCTTGTTGACGCCGTCGGCGAGCGCGTAGCGCTTGCCTTCTTTCTCCGCGCCGACGCGGACGCGCGCGAGCACCTTGTCCTTCTCGCCCAGGAGCGTGACGCTCCTGGGCTTGTCGAGCCCGTACTTGGCCAGGTCCTTGGGAGCAGGACCCTCGAAGGCGGCCGCGCGCAGTCCGACGACGGAATAGAGCGCGCTGGAGATCTTCCACTTCTTTGCCGCCCCTTTCTCGGGCGCGACGACCGCGAAGCTCTCCTCGGCGACGCCGCCGTCCGGCAGCGTCTCCTTGCTGCGGGTGACCTCGATCTTCCCAGCGGGCCCTTCGAAGACGATCCTGCGGACGGCCTCGCGATCGGCGTGAACCAGCGCCTTGTCTTGAAGGTCGAAGGGCTGCTTGTCGAGGTCCTTGAGGACCTGCGCTTCCACTTCGTAGACGACGGGGCTGTCATCGCGCTTGGCGTACGTCTTCACCCCCGCGCCGCCCTTGACCGGCTGGCCGAACGAGAGCGTCCGCGTCAACGTGTCCTTGCCGCCGGCCGCGCCGACCCCGAGCTTGACGGTCACCTTCGGCTTGTCGAGCCCGTACTCGGAGAGCTTCGCCGCCTTTTCCGCCGCGATGGCAGTCGCCCTGATCTGTTTGATCGAGCTCTGGATGCGATCGGCCGCGGCGCTGTCCGCCTCGGCGCCGGCGTACTTCCACTTGCCGCCTTCCTTCTCCAGCGCGTAGGGCGTCTTGACCCCGCTCACCTCGATGCGCCGCACCTCGGCGGCCTCGTCGAGATGAGCGACCTTCTTCTCGCGCAAGTCGAAGAGCGACTTGTCGTAGCTCGACTTGTGCCAGCCGTCGACGACCCGGATGGTCGAATCGCCCAGCTTGCGGACGTACAGGGAGTTGTCGAAAGTATTGTCGACGCCGACCTGGAGGCCCTGCTCCTTGCCGTCCTCCAGCTTGACGGTCAGCGCCAGCGCCGGCCGTTCCAGGCCATAGCTCTTGGCGTCCTTCTCCTCGCCCAGGTCCTTGCGCTGCTTGAGCGTGCCCAGCTGATCGAGGAGATTGTTCACCGCCTGCTCGTCGCCCTCCGCCTGCAGCGGCTCGGTGATCTTCCAGGCGCCGTCCTTCGACAGCGCCGCCACCAGCTTGCCATCCTTCTCCAGGCGCAGCGTCTTCACCTTCGCTTTGTCGAAGTCGAAGAGCTTCTCGCTCTTCTCCTTCTGCTCGGCCTTCTTCTGCTCGTCCTTGCCCGCCCACAGCGCCGCGCCGACGATGGCTCCTGCCACCGTGACCAGCGCCAGGAGGCCGATGAGGGTCTTGGTCGTCTGCTTCATGGCGTCAGCGGCTCTTGCGCGTCTGCCACACCACCAGGCCCGCGAAGAGCAGCCCGAAGGGGAGCAGATCGAACGCGAACAAGGTCATGGTGTGCTTCTGCTCGGCGGAGAGGAAGAGATGATTCGCCTGCCGCTGCTTGGGCCGGATGGAGATGCGCGATTCCTCCTTGGCCGTCCAGGAGACGGCGTTCAAGGCGAAGTCCTTGTTCCCCGACAGCCGGTAGTAGCCGTTGGCGGCGAAGAGCGAGTTGCCCACCACCACGACGCGCGACTCGTTCTCGCCCGAGCCGTGCGTGAGGGCGACCGCGAGCGGGACGGGGCCCTTCAGGTCCTGGCCGGGATCGAATTTCACCTGGCCGGAGGTGAGCGAGCCGGTCTCGCCCCAGGCGCGCGCCCCGGTCTTGGCCAGCTCGATCACCGTCCAGCCCGAGGGCGGCGCGGGCGCCTTCGAGACGCTGCGAGCGACGGGGAAGATGGTGGCCAGCTGGAAGGGCGAGCTGCGCGGGTTGGTGATGGGATGCTCGGTGTACTGCTGGGCGATGGCGACCTCGGGGTTCTGCGCCTCGGGATCGATGACCTCGTCCTTGCCGACGACCACGCCCCAGGAGGTGAACGCGCTCTCGAGGCCGGTCACGGTGCCGGGATCGACCAGCACCACCAGCTTGCCGCCCTTGTTGTCGACCCACTCCTTGATGAGCCTGGCCTCACCCTCGGTTAGCGACGCCACCGGACCGGCGACGACGAGCGCCTGCGCATCGGCCGGCATCTGCTTGTTCTCGGCGAGGAGGATCTCGTCGGTCTGATAGCCCTCCGACTTGAGGCTGTCGACGAAGCTCTTCAGGCCGCGCTCGGTCGAGTCGCCGACCGCGTGCTCGCCGTGCCCCTTGGCGAAATAAATCTTGCGTGCCGAGCCGCGCGTGACCTCGATGAGCGCATTGGTGAGCGACTCCTCGCTGGTCTCCTTGGCGCGCGCCTCCTTCTTGCCGCTCCGGACGATCACGCGCGGGCCGGTCTGGCTGATGTTCAGCTCCTTCACTTGCGCAGGGTGCTTGAAGGGATCGATGAACTCCACCTGCAGCTTGTCGGTCTCGGCGCGGTACTGGCGGAGCCGCTGCTCCAGCTCCCCGTACTCCGCATCGGAGCCGGCGAAGAAGGCCTGGATCTTGACCGGCTCCTTGAGTCCCTTGAGCACGCCCTGGGTCTGGTCGGACAAGGTGAAGATCTTGTCCTTGGTCAGGTCCCAGCTCTTGCCCTTCTTCACCGCGAAGTAGTTCGCGGCGGCGAGCGCGCCGATGAGCACCGCGGCGCTGACGGCGCTGACCGTTCCGTAGAACGCGCCCCGGCCGAGATGCCGCTCGCCGCGGTTGGTGACGAAGTACGCGGCGATGCCCGCGACTCCCAGGACCAATCGGCCCATCACCTGCGCGCTGGCGATGCTGCCGCTGATGAAGAGCCAGTTGAACGCCGCGCTCAGGAGCGCGACCACTCCGAACAGGCCGGCGACCCGGCCCCAGTGCTTCGCTTTCATCTCTCTAGCTCCAGCGGTGGGCCTCGACCGCGCGGTGGGTTGCGAACAGGCCGAGGGTGATGAGGCTCAAGAAGTAGACGATGTCTTTCACGTCGATGGTGCCGCGGCTGAAGGAGTCGAGATGGCTGACGCTCGCCAGGTAGGTGACGAAGTCGCGCACCCAGCCTTCGGCCTCGGTGGCGGACCAACCGATGATCCAGGTCATCAGCAGGATGACGAAGGTGATCAGCGCCGCCACCACCTGCGATTCGGTCAGCGAGCTGATGAAGAGGCCGAGGGCCATGTACGCAGCGCCCATGAGGAAGAGGCCGAGATAGCCGAGCATCACGCTGCGCCACTCGACGCCGTTCGCGTCCTTGGCCACGAGCTGGACGAGGATGGGATAGGTCAGCGTCAGGGCGAGCGCGCTGACCAGGATGGCCAGCGAGGCGAGGTATTTGCCCCAGACGATCTGCCCGGGCGTGACCGGCGTCGTGTAGAGGAGCTCGATGGTCTTCTGCCGCTTCTCCTCGGCGAGAAGGCGCATGGTGAGGAAGGGCACGATGAAGATGAGGATCACGCCCAGGTTGCCGAAGAGGTTCCGGAAGATGGCGTCCTGGAAGTTGAGGCGGTTCATCATCTCCGGCGCGTTGAAGCGCATGTACGCGAGCGAAGCCTGCTCATAGGCGCCCAGCAGCCGGAGGAAGAAGTACGACCCGATGACGACGAAGAGCGTGAACATCACGTACGCGATCGGGGTCGCGAAATAGATGTTCAGCTCTTTCTTGGCGATGGCGATTGCATTGTTCATGGTGACCTAGGCGGAAGTGAGCTTGAGGAAGATCTCCTCGAGCGAAGGAGCGGGGCCGGCATGGCCGTCTGCGGTGACCGCGCCGGCCTGGGCGCGCTGCAGGCCCTGCAAGGTGTCGTCGGCGACCACTTTGCCCTGGGAGATGATGAGGACGCGCTGGCAGGTGGTCACCACCTCGGGGAGGATGTGCGTCGAGAGCACGATGGTGTGCCGGCCGGCGAGCGACTTGATCAGCTCGCGCACTTCGATGATCTGCGCGGGGTCGAGGCCGACGGTGGGCTCGTCGAGGATGAGCACTTCCGGATCGCCCAGCAGCGCCTGGGCCAGGCCGACGCGCTGCCGCTGCCCTTTGGAGAGATTGCCGATCACCCGCTCGATGAACTTGTCGCTGTTGGTCTTCTGCGCGACGCGGTCCACCTCGCCGTTGCGCTGCTTGCGCGGAACGCCCTTGATCTCGGCGACGAAGCGCAGATAGGCGCGCACCGTCATGTCGACGTAGAGGGGCGGCGTCTCGGGGAGGTAGCCGATGCGGCGCTTCACCTCCATCGGATTCTCGAAGACGTCGAAGCCCGCCACCTTGACGGTGCCGCTGTCGGGCGGCAGGGCGCCGGTGATGATGCGCATGGTGGTGGTCTTGCCGGCGCCGTTGGGTCCGAGAAAGCCGAGGATCTCGCCTTTCTCCACCTTGAAGGTCACGTCGGAGACGGCCTTCAGGTCGCGGTAGCTCTTGAGCAGATGAGAGACTTCGATCATCGATTTCCTCGCTTGCGTAGCGGCGTACACAACAGCGCAGGCCGCGGCAGACTTCCCCTGAAAAAGCGGCGGCAATCTAGAGCAAGATCGCCCAGTGTCAAGCAGGCAGGCGCCCGGCGGGTCGGGGTAGACTCGGGCCGTGCCCGTGATCGTGCAGAAGTACGGCGGCTCTTCGGTGGCCGACGTGGAGAAGATCCAGCGCGTGGCCGCCCGCGTGGCGGAGACGCGGGCCCAGGGCAAGCAGGTAGTCGTCGTCGTGAGCGCGATGGGGGACACCACCGACGAGCTGCTGGCGCTGGCCCAGAAGGTTTCGGCCGGCAATCCGCACCGGCGGGAGCTGGACATGCTGCTCACCGCCGGCGAGCGCATTTCCATGGCGCTGCTCGGCCTGGCGCTGCACGCGCGCGGCGTCGAGGCGGTGAGCTTCACCGGCTCGCAGAGCGGCATCATCACCGACGGCGCACACACCAACGCGCGCATCCTGGAGGTGCGGCCGGTGCGCATCTTTCAGGAACTGGAGCGCGGCAAGGTCGTGATCGTCGCCGGCTACCAAGGCGTCTCGCGCGAAAAAGAGATCACCACCTTGGGCCGCGGCGGCAGCGACACCACCGCGGTCGCGCTGGCGGCCGCGCTGGAGGCCGAGGTGTGCGAGATCTGCTCCGACGTCGACGGCGTCTACACCGCCGATCCGCGCCTCGTTTCCTCGACGAGGCGGCTGGCCGAGCTGTCGCACGAGGAGATGCAGCAGCTGGCGCTCGCGGGGGCAAAGGTGCTCAATGCCCAGGCGGTCGAATTCGCCCGCGACCGCGGCATCACCCTCCACGCGCGCAGCACGTTCGCTCCCGGCCCTGGCACGCTGGTGAAGAAGGCGGTTTCGCGGGAGCTGCGCATCAGCGGCATCGCGCTCGACGAAGTCCTTCTGGTGCAGGGGAACGGGCAGCGGCTGCGCGAGGCGCTGCAGGCGCATTCGGCGTGGCCCCGGGAGATGTGGGAGGATCGCGCGCTGGTGTCGACCGAGAACGTCCACGGGCTTGTGGCGCTCCGCAAGGAGCTGGAGACTTTCGCCGCGATCGAGGAGCTGGCGCAGGTTTCAGTGGTGGGGAGCGGAGTGGGTGCCTCCCGCGAGCCGCTCGACCGAGCGTTGCGCTGCGCCGGGGGAAGCAGTCCCAGGGTGTTGGTCTCGCCGCTGCGCATCGCGCTCCTGGTCCCGAGGTCGGAGGCAAAGGCGCTGGTGCGAGCACTCCACGCAGAGTTCGTCGAGAAGAGCTGAGGAGGCGCGATGCCCAAGGCGATGCCCAAAGCTGCTGGTGCCAAAAAGCGCGATGAGAAGGCGGAGCTGGTGACGAAGATCGCCAAGGCGCTCGGCATCCCCGTCTCCGAAGTGCAGATGCGCGCGCTGCGCGAGCTGGCGGCTTCGATCGGAATCGGCAAGCCTCCTGCGCCGAAGTCTGCGCCGCCCCCGCCCGCGCCGCCGCCGCAGGAGAGCAAGCCGAAGGCGGGGCAGGCGCTGCCGCAGCGGCTCTTTCTTGCGCTCGATCAGCGAGGGCTCGACGGGCGCGGGATGCCCCTCGAGGTGATCCATCTGCCCTGCATCATCGGCAGCGGCAGGCAGTGCAACGTCTGGATCAACGCGCCGCGCGTCGAGACCAGGCACCTGCAGATCACCCGCGAGGGCGACGGATGGGTGATCGAGGATCTGAACAGCGAGCATGGGACGTTTCTCGGAGATCAGCGGATCCGGCGGCGGGTGATCAAGAACGGGGATGAGTTCTTGCTCGCGGGGTACCTCAAGCTGAGGACGGAGCTTCGCTGAGAATCTCGCCCAGGTCCTTGGCGGCGATCACATTTGCGTGAGCGGCGCGAGCCTCCTCGGCGACGATTTCGGCGTCGACGCTGGGAGAGAAGTGGGTGAGGACGAGCGCTGCCGCTTCGGCCTCGGCGGCGATCCGCGCTGCTTCCAGGCCCGTCGAATGGCCGCGGGCGCGGGCCAGGTCGGCGCGGCCCTGCTCGTAGGTCGACTCGTGCACGAGCGCATCGACGCCGCGGCCGAGCTCGACGGCGGCAGGACAAGGGACGGTGTCGAGGACATAGGCCATCGAGGCCCCGCGCCGCTTCGGACCGACCAGGCCTTCCGGCCCGACGACGCGGCCGTCGGGCAGCGTGACGGCGCGGCCCGCCTTCAGGTCGGCGAGCAGCGGCCCGCGCGGCACGCCGATCGCGTCGGCAGCGGCGACGTCGAGAGTGCCCGGTCGATCGGGCAGCGCCACCCGATACCCATAGGTCGGCACGCGGTGCGCGAGCGGCCGGCTCTCGATGAGAAAGGGCGAGCCTTCGAGCCGCACCTCGCCTCCTGGACCGCGCTGCTCGACGACGCGCACTTCCATGTCGCCGACGCCGAGCGCTCCCGCCCGCTCCAGCGACTTGAGCAGCGCGGCGATCCCCTCCGGGCCGGCCACGACGAGCGGCCTTTCGCGGCCCTCCAGCCCCAGCGTGCCGAGCAGCCCGGGCAGGCCATTGAAGTGATCGCCGTGCAGGTGAGTGATCAGCACCGCATCGAGCCGCGAGAGCGAGAGTCCGGCGCGCAGCGCCGAAAGCTGTGCTCCCTCGCCGCAGTCGCACAAGACCCAGCCGCCCTCGCTGGCGGCGGCGAGCGCCGAGGCTCCGCGCACCAGCGTGGGGCGGCCCGCCGAGGTGCCGAGCGGAACGATGCGGAGCTTCACGCCCGCTCCAGCACGATGGCGTGATGGCCTTCTCCGCGCAGCTTGCCGCCCTCGAGGCGCGCCTGGCCGGAGTCGAGCAGGATGCGCCAGCGGCCGGAGGGCACGTCCGCAACGAATGCGCTTTGCGAAAAGGAGGCGACGAGCAGGATGTCGCGCCGCCGCAGAAAGAGGATGCGGCCCTCCAACCAGGTCCGCAGCGACGAGCGCGCATCGTCCTGCAGCGAAGGGTGCGCGCGCCGCAGGTCGAGCAGGGCGCGGTGCCAGGCCAGCGCCGCCGGGTCCTTGCGCGAACGATCGAGCTTGCAGCGCAGAAAGGTCTCCGGCGACTGCGGGTCGGGCACTTCGCCCTGCCAGGCAAAGGCCTTGAATTCCTCGCGGCGCCCTCTGCTCACCGCCTCGGCCAGCTTCTGGTCGCCGTGGCTGGTGAAATAGAGGAACGGCTCCTTCGCCGCCCACTCCTCGCCCTGGAAGTAGAGCGGCAAGGCAGGCTGCAGGGCGATGATCGCCGCCGCGACCCGCAGCCCGCCGATGTCGGTCAGCGCCGCCAGCCGCTCGCCGCGCGCGCGATTGCCGATCTGGTCATGGTTCTGCGCGCAGACGACGAAGCGGCGGCCGGGAAGGTGCGCAGCGGGCTTGCCGTGCTTGCGCCCGAAGCTGGGCTTGAACTGGCCCTCATAGAACCAGCCGCGCGAGAGCGCCGCGACCATGGCTTCCATCGGCCTCTGGTAATCCTGGTAGTAGCCCTGCGACTCGCCGGTGAGCGCGACGTGAAGCGCGTGGTGCAGATCGTCGGCCCAGCAGGCGTCGATGCCGTAGCTGTCGACGAGCGCGGGATCGTTGAAGTCGCTCTCGGCGACGACCAGCCCGCCCTCCTCGTGCACCCCCTCGGCGATCTCCTGGAGGATGTGCCGCGTCGATTCATCGACGATGCCGTGCACCGCATCGAGCCGCAGCCCGTCGAACCACGCCGACCAGCGCAGCGCGTTCTCGAGGAAATAGCGGCGTACGGGCGCGAGCGAGAAGTCGATGGCGTCGCCCCACGGCGTCTTGTGGCGCGAGGTGAAGTAGGGGCCAAATTCGCCCAGGTAATTCCCCTCGGGGCCGAGGTGGTTGTAGACGACGTCGAGAAAGGCGGAGAGGCCCGCGCCGTGCGCCGCATCGACCAGCCGCGCGAGCCCGGCAGGTCCGCCATAGTCGGCGTGCGCGGCGAACGGCGCGACGCCGTCGTAGCCCCAGTTGCGCGACCCGGGGAAGGCCGCGACCGGCATCACCTCGACGGCGCTGTATCCAGCCTCGGCCATCTCGGGCATGAATCGCGCGGCGCCGTCGGCCGTGCCCTCCGACGAGAAAGTGCCGAGGTGGATCTCGCAGAAGATCAATTTCTCCAGCGGCACGCCCGCGCGGCCGCTGCGGGGCGCGATCGCCGGGAGATCCACCACCTCGCTCGGCCCATGCACGCCGAGGGGTTGCAGGAGCGAGGCGGGGTCGGGGCGCGCGCGCCCGTCGGGGAAGCGATAGAAGTATCGAGCGCCGGCCCGCACGCCCTCCACGCGCGCCGTGAAATAGCCGTCGCCCTCGGCGCGCAGCGCAGCCGTCGCGCCGCCCTCGATGCTCACCGACAGCGCACGAGCGCGCGGCGCCCAGACGCGAAAGTGCGTCCCGCTCGCATCGGAAACCGCGCCCAGCCAGGGCTTCCAGACCATGTCGGGACGCTAAGGCTTGCGGCGAAGCCTGACCAGATCAGTGCCCTGTCTGCGGCTCGAACTTGAACGGATACGAGACGCGCAGCTTGCCGCCCGAGGCAGGCTTCTGGAATTCCCACTGCCGCACGGCCTTGACAACGCAGAGGAGGAGCTGCGGATCCTGGATGCCGTCCGCCGTCGCGCCGATCACCTTCCCGCTCGGCCCGATGTCGAACCGCGCCACAAGCTTGCCCTGCAGCGTGGGCCGCTCGCGCAACCGGCCGGCGTAGCAGTCCTGGATGGTGGCGCTCTTCTCGCGGATGTGCTCGCCGATGATGCGCCGCTCGTCGCCCACCGGCGCCGGAGGGGGCGGCTCGTTGACCTCCTCCTCGATGATCATCGAAGCCGCCTTCACCTTGGTGGCGCCATCTCCACCTGCTCCTCCCTGGGGCGGCGAGGTCTGGGGCGGGCTGTCGGCCGCGGCAGCGGCGCTGGCGAGAAGCAGGGCGATGAGAGTGAGAGTTCGCACGGGAGTCACTCGAAGGAGAGGGCGCGTTCGAAGTCGCTCGGGTTGGAGGCTGCCGACTTGGCCACATCCAGCGTGATGGTCCCTGCGCGGTACAGCTCTGAGAGGTGCTGATCGAAGCTCTGCGTCCCGTACACGTCGCGGTTCTTCGACAGGTAGTCGGTGATCTCATGCGTGCGCTCGGGGTCGACGATGTATTCCCGGATGGCGTCGGTCGAGACCATGACCTCGGCGGCGACCACGCGCCCCTTGCCCTGCGCCTTGGGGAGCAGCCGCTGGCTGATGGTGCCTTTGAGATTTTCGGCGAGCCGATGCCGCAGCGGCTCCTGCGCATCTGCGGGAAAGGCGTCGCAGAGCCGCCCGATGGTCCTGGCAGCATCGGTCGTGTGCACGGTGGAGAGGACGAGGTGTCCGGTCTCGGCCGCCTTGAGCGCGATCTCGATGGTCTCCGTGTCGCGCATCTCGCCGACCAGGATGACGTCGGGGTCCTGCCGCAGCGCCGCCCGCAGGGCCTGGGCGAAATTGCCGGTGTCGGGTCCGATCTCGCGCTGCGTGATGCGCGAGAGCTTGTCCTCGTGGAGGAACTCGATCGGGTCCTCGATGGTGAGGATGTGCGCCCGCGTCGTCTCGTTGATCTGCCGGACGATGGCCGCCAGCGTCGAAGACTTGCCCGATCCGGTCACGCCGGTCACCAGCACGAGGCCGCGCTCGTACTCGGCCATCGTCTTCACCACCGGCGGCAGGCCGAGGGAGTCCACCGTCGGCACGCCGAAGGGAATGGCGCGCAGAACGAGGGCGAAGTTTCCCTTCTGGCGGAAGATGCTGACGCGGAAGCGGCCCACCTCGTCGACGGCGTAGCTGGTGTCCCAGTCGCGCAGGTCGTGGATGTCGCCCTTCCAGCGCGCGCTCGAGAGGACGAACTGGGTGATGGCCTGCGTGTCGTCGGGCGCCAGCGCCGGCACCTTCACCGGGAGGAGCGATCCGCTGATGCGCAGCGCGGGCGGCGCGCCCGCCTTCAAATGGATGTCGGAGGCGCCGTTCTTCACGGCGGCGGCGAGGAGCTGGTTGAAGGTCCGCTGCTCCATCTACGCTCCCGCCCCAGCCAGCTTCTGGTTGGCCCGGCGCAGCCGCTCGGAGAGCGCCGAGCAGAAGCAGCGGTAGACCTTGATGGCGAGCTTGTCGTTGGAGGCGACCAGCTTTTCGAAATCCTTGCGGGGAATGACCAGGAGCTCGACGTCTCCTTTGGCGACCACGTCGGCGGAAGCGAGGTGGTCGTCGACCAGGCTCATCTCGCCGAACAGCTCTCCCTGCGCGAGCGCGGCCAGCTCCTTCTCCACGCCGCTGACCGGGTCTCGGCGGCGGACGGTGGCGGTGCCCTGCTTGAGGATGTAGAGGGCTTGCCCGAGCGAGTCCTGCTGGAGGAGGACGCTGCCGTCCTTCTTGCGCTCGATCTTGCAGATCTCCGACAGCGCCATGGTCTCGGCGAAGCCGAGCGTGCGGAAGAGAGGCACCCGCTGCAACAGATCGACGCCGGGGGTGACCGGCAGGTCGATGCTGATCTCGTCCACTGCGCCTCTCCTGAGCGGGTCCGCGTCGAGCGTAGAGGGATCCAGCGGCCGTGGTCAATTTTGCACCCCGCGCACTTCTGCTGAAAGGTGGTACAGGCGGAATGCGCCGGGCCGCCGCGCGGGTTAGTCTGGCAGGATGCGCCGCGCCCGCTTCTACATTTTCATTCTCGCGCTCACGCTCTTGCCGCAGCTGCTCGCTGCGACCGACCTCGTCCGCTGGCTGGCGCGCGAAGGGCAGCTTGCCCTCGGCCTCTCGGTTCCCGGCGTTCTCCTCCTCTTGAACCTGCCGATGGTGGGCGAGGTGCTTCGCCGCAAGAAGAAGGCGCAGCTGCCGCGTTTTCTCGCGGCGCTGGTGCAGACGCCGTGGACTGCCTTCTGGCTGGGCAGTCTTTTCTATGCGCCGCTGACCGCGGTCTGGACGCTCGTCCATCTCGGTCCGGCGCCGATGCCGGTGCTGCTCGCGCTGGCGCCCTTTGCGCTGGCGCTCTACGGCTGCCTCTTCGGCTCGCGCCTCCTGGCGCGCGAGCGCGTCACCATTCCCGTCGCGGGCCTGCCGCCGGGTTGGCACGGGGCCCGCATCGTGCAGCTCTCCGACCTGCACGCCGGCCGCCACGTGACCGAGCAGCGGCTGCGGCGCATCGCCCGCCGCGCGGCGCGCCTCAAGCCGGATCTCCTGGTGGTCACGGGCGACATCGTGCACAACTCGCCCGCCTTCGCGCGGCAGGCGGCGGAGGCCATCGCCTCCATTCCGAGCCGCTACGGCACCTTCGCATGTCTGGGCAACCACGACTTCTGGGCAGGGCCCGATGCAGTCGACGCCGAGCTGACGCGCGCTGGAATCCAGGTGCTGCGCAACCGGGGCGTGCTGCTCGAGCGCGGCGGAGATGGACTCTGGCTGTGCGGCGTGGACGATCCCTGGCTCGGCCGCTTCGACTTGCGGGCCGCGCTGCGCGGCCGGCCCGAGGGGACCGCGACCGTGCTGCTCTCCCACCAGCCCAACACCTGGCGGCGCGCGCAGGAGCTGGGCGTAGAGCTGCAGCTCTCCGGACACACCCACGGCGGGCAAGTGGCGCTCTTGTGGCTGCACCGGAGCTTGTCCTTCGCGCGGTTGATCACGCCCTTCGTGGCGGGGCTCTATCGGGCGGGCTCGAGCTACCTCTACGTCAACCGCGGCGCCGGCTCGGTGATGCCGATGGTCCGCCTCGGCGCCCGCCCGGAAGTGACGGAGCTGACGCTCGTTCCGCCCGAGTCGGCCGAGGCTGTCGTCGCCGAGGTCACCTCGTAGCGTCGCGCGCGTCGCCGCTTCACGGCGGAAGCTCGAGGATCAGAGGAAAGCATGCGCATTCGCCTTTACCAGCCGACCGGGGCCGAGGAGTTGCTCCTGCGGATGGAGCCGTCGGCGCGCGACGAGCTGGCGCGCGAGGCGCAGCGGCGCGCCTCGGCCCTGGGGCTGATGCGGGGCCCGCAGCCCATTCCGCTGGTGTTCTCTCCTGTCGCTCTTCCGCGCGCTGAGCTCTCCGCGCTCGGCCGCGCGGCGCGCCTCGTCACCGGCGCCCTGGTCAAGGTGGCGCGCGAGGTGATCGAGCGCCGCCCCGAGAAGGGGCGCCGGCTCTTCCAGCACCTGGCTCCGCTCGAGCAGGAGGCGCTGCGCACCCGCTGGCGCGAGGCCGAGGAGCTGCTCCATTCGCGGATCGACTGGTTCGTCGACGCCCAAGGCGCCGTGCGCGCGCTCGAGGTGAACGCCACCATTCCCGCCATGCAGGTCTACTCCGACGCCGCGGCGCGCGGCTGGACGGAGGCGCTGCGGCCCGGCCGCCTCGGAGCGCTGGAGCGCAACCAGAGCAACGCTGCCTGGCTCGTCGATGCCCTGCTCAGCGCCGCCCGGCGCCGGGCGCAGCCGATCAAAGTGCAGCTGCTGCACCGCGAGGGGGATCCGCAGCTGAGCGAGCTCTCCGTGCTCGCCGCGCTCCTGCACGCCCGCGGGATCGAAGCGCGCACCTGCACGCCGGCCGACGTCTCCCTCGACGGCGATCCCCACCGCGTGCTCTACCGCCACCTCTTCGCCCGCTACGTCGAGCCGGAGAGCCCGGTCGGCCGCGCTTTTCTCGACCCCGAAAAGCACGGCATCTGGAACCGCGTCGACGGCTGGCTGGAGACCAAAGGCCTCTTCGCCGAACTGTCGCTGCAGGCCCGGGCAGAATTTCTCTCGCCGGAGGAGCGCGCCGCCGTCGAGGACGTCGTCCCCTGGACGCGGCTCCTCGATGACCTCGACGACCGCGCGCTGGGCGACGGCGACCGTTTCGTCCTGAAGAAGTCGCACGACTATGGCGGCAAGAGCGTCGTCATCGGGCGCGAGGCCGGGCCGAGCGCTTTCCGCGCCGCGCTCGCCAGGGCGCGCCGCGACAAGCCCGCCACCTGGGTCGCGCAGGAGCTCGTCGACGCGCCGGCCACCGAACGCTTCCTCTGCGCGCAGGGGGGCGCGCGCCGTCTGCCGCTGCACCTCGACATCAGCACCTACGCCTCGCTCATCGAGGGCGTCCCCGAGGGCGGCAGCGTCTGCCGCGCGGCGCCGGGCCGGGTGGTCAACATCGTCGGCGGCGGCGGGGTGGCGCCGCTCTTCGCCGAGGACGTGCTCGACCAGCTGCTATAATTTTTCCTTGGCGCGGCGGGAGGCGATCTCCTCGAGAAAGCTGACCGCGAGGAAATGCCGCAAGAAGTCGATGCAGGGATAGTCGGGCGCTTTGCAGTACCGCTCGTGAAACTGGCAGAGCCGGCCGTGGCGGTCGCGGCAGAATTGATCGTACCCTCCCTCGTCGCAGGGATCGTCGATATGGGCGGCGACGCGGGCAGTGCGTTCGGGAGAAAGGAGATCGTCGTTGGCGGCGTCCTGCTGGGCAGTGAGCACCTTTTCCGCCATCGAGATCTCCAACCAGGGATGGGGAGTCTAACAGCATGAGTTCGCAGGTCACGTTCAAGAGCACCGACGAGAAAGCGCCGCAGCCGGGCGAGCAGGTGGCCCCTGCGCCGCGGCTGGCGGAGGCGGCGCGCCCGGCGTACACCCCCAGCCATGGGAGGGCGCCGAGCGAGATGCCCCTGCCGCCGGTAGGGCTCGAGGACCTGGGGCCGGCCGCCGCGATCAGGGTCGTCGGTCCCGACCGCGAGAAGTGGCTGCAGGGGATGCAGAGCAATGATCTGGGCGTTGCGCCGATCGGCGGCGCGGTGGCCGGCGTGTTTCTCAACGGCCGAGGGCGTCTCGTCGCCGACTGTCTGCTCTGGCGGCGCGCAGAGGAAGTCATCGTCACGACCGGCGAGGGACGTTTCGACGCGCTCTACGCGCATCTCGACAAGCTCCTCATCATGGAGGACTGCGAGATGTCGCGCGCCGATGGGCTGCGCCGGCTGCGCTTCTTCCCCGGCGAGGTCGCGCCGGCCGCGGTTCCGCCCCAGGTCGTGGGCAGCTGGCAGCCGCTCGGGCTCGAGCTGCTCTTGCCGGAAGCGGAAGCGCAAAGGCTGCTGGAGATTCTCCCCGATCGGCCACGGCCCGATCAGATCGAGGCGCTGCGCATCGCTCTCGGCGTTCCGGTCTGGGGAGCGGAGCTCGACGAGGAAACCACGCCCATCGAGGCGGGCCTCGATCGCATGCTTTCCTTCTCCAAGGGCTGCTACGTGGGCCAGGAAGTGGTGGCGATGGCGACCTATCGCGGGCGCGTCTCGTGGAACCTGGCGCGGCTGGAAGTCGCCGGCGCTGCGCCGGCCCCCGGCACGCGGCTGGACGCGCGTTCGCCGAAAAGCCGCGTGACCTCTTCCACGCAGGTCGGCGGTGTGGGAGTCTTCCTCGGCTACGTGCGCAAGGAATTGATCGCGCCGGGCTCGCAGGTGCCGCTCGAGGACGGACGTGCTGCGGAAGTCCTCGGCCTGCCCTACGGTTCGCAACCTGGTGCAGGAGTTTGCGCATGAAGATCCTCGCCGCCATCCACGATCTGATGTTCTCCTCCAAGGTCAACGCCGCCGCGAAAGGCCGCGCTGTCTCCTGGCTGCCCAGGGGGAGCAAAGTGGCCGAGCAGGTCGCGCGCGAAAAGCCGGACGTGCTGCTCATCGACCTCGCCGCGCCGCAGCTCGACGCGGTGAATGCGGTGAAGGAGATCAAGTCCGGCGAGGCGAAGGGCACGGTCGTGATCGGTTACGCCGATCACACGCGCGCCGATCTCATCGAAGCCGCGCGCGCGGCCGGCTGCGATGAAGTCATGAGCAAAGGCGAGTTCGCCCGCCGCCTGCCGGAATTGCTCGACGGGATTTAGTCGCGGCCGCCGTAGGCGGCTTAGCGACTTGTATAGTGCCCCTGGCTCGGCAGCTCGATAAATGCGACGAGGCCTATCGAGGCCGAAGCGTAGTCAGGGGCGCCGA
>VBLC01000107.1 GCA_005879315.1 Deltaproteobacteria bacterium
TTCACCTGGTAGAGGCCCTGCACGAGCAGAGCGTCGGGAAAGTTCAGCGAGCTGGCTCTCACCTGGACGACGACTTCGTTCGGGCCGGGCCGCGGCGAAGGGACCTCCTCCACGCGCAGTCGCTCGATGGGGCCGTACTCGCGGCAGAGCAGCGCTTGCACGGGTCACTTTCCTTTCAGAGCCGCCGCCTGATCGCGCAGGATGCGCTTGAGCACTTTCCCGGTGGCGGTCTTGGGCAGGGCCTCCACGAAGCAGATCTGCCGCGGCGCCTTGTAGACCGACATGTTGGCCCGGCACCACTCGGCGAGCTGCTCCTCGTTGACGCTGCCCTTGGCGTCGGGCTTGAGCACCACGAACGCCAGCGGATCCTCTCCGCGGTAAGGATCGGCCACGCCGACCACCCCCACCTCCGCGATCGCCGGGTGGCGGTACATGATCGCCTCCACCTCGGCGGGGAAGACGGCGAAGCCGGACACCTTGAGCATGTCCTTCTTCCGCTCCTCGATGCTGAAGTAGCCGTCCTCGTCGACCCGGCCGATGTCTCCGGTCAGGAACCAGCCGTCGCGGAACGCGCGCCGCGTGGCGTCGGGGTTGCGCCAGTACCCTTTCATCACCTGCGGGCCGCGGACGGCGATCTCGCCCGACTGCCCGAGGCCCAGCTCGGTGCCACCGTCGTTCGCGTCGACGACGCGCGCCTCGGTCAGCGGCAGCGGCACGCCGACCGTCCCGTACTTGGGCCGGTTCGGCGGATTGATATGCGTGGGCGCGGTGGTCTCGCTCAGCCCGTAGCCCTCGATCAGCTTGTGGCCGGTGATCTCCTCCCAGCGGCGCGCGATCGCAGGCGGCACCGGAGCGCCTCCGGAGAAGCAGTGCCGCAGCGAAGAGAGATCGAACTCCTTCGTCTTGGGGAAATTGACGATGGCCACATTCACGGTGGCGATGAGGGTGGTCAGCGTGCACCGGTACAGCTCGATGGCGCGCAGCACCGTGACGAGGTCGAACCGCCCGATGGCCACCAGCGTCGCGCCCATATAGGCCATCATGTTCATCTGGCATTCCATGCCGGTGATGTGAAACCAGGGCAAAACGCCGAGCGCCACGTCGTCGTCGCCCGCGCCGATGTAGATGCGCTGCAGCTCGCAATTCGAGACTAGATTCCCGTGGGTGATCTCGGCCGCCTTGGCGGTACCGGTTGTGCCGGAAGTGTATTGCAGGAGCGCGGTGTCGCTCAGCGCGCGCGGGACTTGCATCTTCTGCTCGGGAGCGGTGCGCAGGATATCGAGCAGCGCGTCGGTGCCCGCCCGCTGGCCGCCTTTGCTCTCCAGGAAAGAAGGCGGGGGCAGCAGGGTCGGGTTTTCGGGCAGGAAGTCTCGGTAGGCCGTCAGCACCACGGTCTCCAGATTCGTCTGCGCGCGGATGGGCTCCACCACGTCGTAGGCCGGATGGGAAGTGACGAGAGCGCGCGCGCCGGAGTCCTGGAACTCGTGGGACAGCTCGACGGCCTTGTGCATCGGGTTCAGTGCCACGACGATGCCGCCAGCGCGCAGGGCGCCGTAGTACGCGATGGCGAACTGGGGCGAGTTCTCCAGGAAGATCGCCACGCGGTCGCCCGGCGAAATGCCGCGGCCCTGCAGGAAGCCGGCGAGGCGGCCCACGGCCGAATCCAGCTCGGCGAAGGTGATCGCGCGCCCGTAGAAGTGGATGGCGGCGCGATCGGGGACGCGCTTCGCCTGCCGGGCGAGCGTGGCGGGCAGGAGTTCTTCGGGGAGACGGATCGACTTCTCGTCGACGGTCGCGGGCCAATGCTTCTTCCAGATGGGTTCCACGGGTCCTCCCGGCAAAGAGGCAGGCAACCCTTACACCTGCGCGCCTCGGACTGACAGGGATCCGCAACCTGTAGCAACGATGGCCAAGAACGAGCAGGGCCTCAAGCTCGCGAGCGCGTTGTGAAAGTTCGCAACGCTCGCTTGCGCGAGATGGCGCCGTCGCGAGTGGCAACGCTCCCGGAGGAATTGAATCGTCATTGTTGATGCGTCATTCCTGTTGGTCGGAAGATGTAATCACCTACAGATGGCAAGTCTGTTCTCTGCCTTAAGGTGAAGGCCCGATTGACCCTGACACTTGGCCGGCGTTCTGCTGGCCACGTTCCGACTCCTCCGACTCGTTCCGCGACTATCGAAGGGATTGAAGCGATCGGAGGAAATTTCCCATGCGTACACGGATAGCGTTGCGGACCCAGGTTCGCCTTGTTCCACTCTGCTTGCTGATCGCCGCCGCAGCTCACGCACAGACTGACCCCGGGCCGCGCGGAGGTCTCCCCGGAGCTGGCGGTCCTTCCCCGGGACTGAACACCGACGAGATCAGTTTCTTCAATGCCGCCAGGGTGCGCTTCCAGGAAGTGGACTCGGTGTCCGGCGGCGTAACGGGCGAAGCTGGCGTGGGACTCGGGCCGACCTTCAATGGCAATAGCTGCGCTCAATGCCACGCTCAGCCGGATGTCGGCGGGACGAGCCCGCATCCCACGCTCGGGCAAGTGCGCAGGCCCAATCCGCAGGTGGGGCTGGCGAGTCTCGATCGCGTTCCCGGCAAGAACCAGACCGTGCCTTCCTTCATCCACTCCGATGGCCCGGTCCGCGAGGCGCGTTTCATCCGGAACCCCAACGGGACAAAGGACGGCGGCGTGCACGGTCTGTATACGATCGCGGGCCGCGTCGACGCGCCGGCGGCGTGCACCACCGAGCAGCCAGACTTCGCCACGCAGCTCGCGAACAACAACGTCATCTTCCGCATCCCCACTCCGATTTTCGGAATGGGGCTGATCGAAAACGTGTCCGACGATGCGCTGATCGCCAACCTCAACAGCACTGCCAGCGCGCGACAGACGACAGGCATCGGCGGCCGCTTCAATACCAGCGGAAATGACGGCACCATCACGCGCTTCGGCTGGAAGGCACAGAACAAGTCGCTGCTCATCTTCGCGAGCGAGGCCTACAATGTCGAGCAGGGAGTGACCAACGAAGGATTCCCCAATGAGCGTGCATTGGAGCCGGGCTGCGAGGTCAACTCGACGCCCGAGGATCATACCAACCTCCACAACCCCAATACCGGCGGCCTGACCGGCACCGCGAGCGAGATGTCCTCGGACACGGTGAACTTCGCCGCCTTCATGCGTCTCTCCGCCCCCCCGACGGCGACGACGAGCACGACCTCGGAGCTCAACGGCAAATCGCTCTTTTCCTCGATTGGATGCAATCTATGCCATTCGCAGACGCTCCAGACGGAGGAATCGCCCTCTACCGGGCAGGGCTCGCTCAATATCCATCCATTTAGCGATATCGCGATTCACCATATGGGGCCGGGGCTCGCCGATGGCGTCTCGCAAGGTGCGGCTGGACCCGACGAGTTCCGCACGGCTCCGCTGTGGGGCGCGGGCCAGCGGATCTTCTTCCTGCACGACGGCCGGGCCGGACCCGGGAACGGAGGGTTGCTCAAGGCCATCTTCGAGCACCACAGCAAGAATCTGTCATGCGCTTCCGGGCAGGTCTTTACTTCCGACGGCGTCGCCTGCGAATCCGAGGCGAACGACGTGATCGAGCAGTTCAACGGCCTGAGTGCGTCGCAGAAGCAAGACATCCTCAACTTCCTGCGCTCGTTGTAGGAGCCGCCGCGCCGCGCGGCACGTTGTCGAAGGACGTGGCAGGCTTGCTCAAGGGAAGAGCGCGTCTTGCGCGTGCCCATTGAGCAATGCGTCCTCCACGGTCCTCGCCAGCTCTTCAACCGCGAATGGCTTGTGCAGCGTCGCCACGACCGATGGGTGAGCGACGTCGCGATCTTCGCCCGTCATCCACACCACGGCGATGTCGGACAAGAGGTCGGCGGCTTCCCGGAGAAGTAGCGGACCATCCAGGATTGGCGTGTTCCGATCGAGAAGGATCATCCGCGGGCGCAACCCACCGCGCAGGAGACGCAACGCCTCCGCTCCATCGGACGCCTCGACCACCTGATGGCCGGCGGTCAGCAACAACTCCCGCACCAACTCGCGGAGATCGGCATTGTCATCGACGACCAGTATGGTCGACGAACGCCTTCCGGTGCCTGGTCCCGATCCGGACGCCTCGAGCCCCTGCATCCTGACTCTCCCTGCCAGCGGCTTTTTGAAGAGTATCCAGAGCGAGCTGTCAAAACAATAAGTGCAATCCCGTATATCGGCTAACGTTGCGTCCAGACGACGAATGAAACGAGACTGTGCCGCATGAAACCTCGGATTCCGCTGGTGATGCTCGCGGCGGCCGTGAGCATCGCGGCTTCCGCGCTCGCGCAGTCGCGGAGCGCCGCGCCCCGCAACGATCTCCCGCAGCCGTACCGCACGACGCGCGATTGGGGACAACTCCCGGCCGGCACTGCGAAGTGGGCCGCCGTCACAGCGGTTGAGGCTGCGCCTGACGGCAGCATCTACGTCATTCACCGCTGCGCGGCCAACTCCTGCGTGGATCGCCCCGAGCCCCCGATTCTCAAGTTCGACGCAAACGGGAAGCTGTTGAAAAGCTGGGGCGCCGGCATGTTCAACTTCCCGCACGGCGCCACGGTCGATCGCGACGGGAATCTGTGGGTCACCGACGCGGGCGGCGACGGCGCCAAGGGACACCAGGTCTTCAAGTTCAGTCCCGACGGCGCCGTGCTGATGACTCTCGGGAAGGCCGGAGTGTCCGGATCGGGATCCGATCTCTTCGATCAGCCTACTGACGTCGTCGTCGCGCCAAGCGGTGAGATCTTCGTCACCGACAGCCATCGCAAGGGCAAGAACAACCGCGTCGTGAAGTTTGACCGGACGGGAAAGTATCTCAAGGAGTGGGGCTCGAAAGGATCCGGACCCGGCCAGCTGAGCGAACCGCACACGATCGCGATGGACTCGCGCGGCCGCCTGTTTGTCGGCGATCGCGAGAACAACCGCATCCAGATCTTCGACCAGGACGGGAAACTGCTCGACGAGTGGCGGCAGTTCGGCCGGCCGAGCGGCATCTTCATCACGAAAGACGACACGATTTACGTCACTGATTCCGAGTCGGGCCCCGACACGGGCGCGCACGAACTGATGGGGATCAAGAAAGGCATCCGCATCGGCAGCGCGAAAGACGGCAGCGTCACCGCGTTCATCGAAGACCTGGAATCGACGAGGGCCGAGCACTCCGGTGCTGAAGGCGTTGGCGTGGACGGCAACGGCAACGTGTACGGCGCGGTCGTGCGGCGGCAGATGCTCGAACGCCACGTGAAGCGATGAATACCCGGTAGGACTTGCGCCGATCGGTGGAGACGAACCTGACTCTGGCCTCCTGGCAAGCCGGCAAGCGCTGGTTCGCATCACGATGCGGCTTGTGGAAAGGGTTTCCATATTGAGGCGGACGGGATCGTCGATGAGGCCCCTCATGCTCGCGCCAGCCAATGGAGTGACCTGGAAGGAATTCTTCCTCGCTCTGAAGGGACGGTTCATCAAGGACAAGCTGATGGACGTCGCCGGATCGGTCACCTTCTTTGGCGTGCTGGCGCTGTTCCCGTTCCTGCTCTTCCTCGTGACGCTGGCGGGCCTGGTCCTTCAACCACATCAGATCGAGCAGTTCATCCGCGAGATCGGCAACGTGGCGCCCGCGGATGCGTCCCGGATCATCGCCCAGCAGATCCGCGACCTCCACAACAGCCAGAGCGTCGGGTTGCTCACCGTGGGATTCGTGGGCGCCATCTGGTCGGCCTCCGGCGGCGTCGTTTCCCTGATGGACGCGCTCAACGGTCTGCACCACGTCGAGGATCGACGTCCTTTCTGGAAGACTCGCGGTCTCGCCGTCCTCACCACCTTTGGCGCCAGTGCAGCGATCCTCGTCGCCGCGTTGGTCGGCGTCGCGGCCGGGCCGATCGCCCACGCCTTCGGGGGCCCGGTGGCGCGCCTCGTGATGTGGCTGCGGCTCCCCGTCGCGGGGCTGCTGATCGCGTTCGTGTGGGCGGTGCTGTATCAGATCCTGCCGGACGTGCCCCGGCGGTTCCGGTTCCTCACGCCCGGATCGGTGGTGGCGGTGGCCGTATGGCTGATCGCTTCGTGGGGATTCTCGTTCTACGTCCTGCACTTCGGCGAGTACAACAAGACGTACGGCGCCATCGGCGGCGCGGTCGTGATGCTGATGTGGATGTGGATCTCCGCGATGGTCCTCTTGGCCGGCGCGCTGATCAACGCGGTGCTCGAGGATCTGTCGCGCAGACGGACGCCCGCGAAAGCCCCCGCGAGTAGGACCGGCGGCTTTGCAACGCCCGAGCAAGGCGCGCTCCCCAGTGCGACCGAGCACTCGCATCCTCCGACCCCTGGCTGATCCGGGGACGTGGCGGCCGGCTGGCCGTACGGACGCAGACCGTTGCCGCCGCCGCGACTGCAACCCGGTTTTCCAGCGGGAGGGTCCGTCCCCTGTGATCGTCCGGCTCGCGCTGCGAACGGCTTTCGCCAACCGTGCATTCGTCTCACGCGGTGCTGCTGGTCCCGCAGCACTGCGCAGTTCAGGACATCAAGGTTCGCGACTTTACTCTGGACGGAAGCGGTCTCTAAACTCGCGCGGTGACCTTCGCGCTGCGGAAGTGGTACCTCGACTGCGTCGCCGAGGACGGCGCGCTGGCGATCGTCTACTGCGCCGAGCTCCGGTGGAGGTCGCTGGCGCTGCGGTACGCGAGCCTGCTGCAGTTCGACGACGCTCGCGGTGCGACGGTGCGATCGACCTTGCGCGGCTGCCCGGAACCGCGTGCCGATGGGCGGAAGCTGTTTCTCGACGCGCCCGCGCTGGACCTCTCGGGCCGGTGGGAGGCCCTCGATCCGCCGGCAAGCACGACGCTGCTCGCTGGCGTCCAATGGGATTGCGTGCAGCCGCGCTCTCAGGTCGAGCTGAATCTGCCGCAGGGGGTGCTGCGGGGTCTGGGGTATGCCGAGATGCTCACGCTGAGGGTGGCGCCGTGGAGCCTGCCCATCGACGAATTGCGCTGGGGGCGATTCGCGGCAAAGGAGCACGGCGCCGTGTGGATCGAATGGCGCGGGCCGCATCCGGTGAGGGTGGTGCTCATCGACGGAGCGGCGAGCGACGGCAAGATTACTGAACGAGCGATCTCCGTTCCCGGCGCGCCGCTCCGCATCGAGCCCGGCCGCGTGCTGCGCTCGGGGCGCATCGGCGAGACCGCGCTGTCGATCATTCCCGACCTCGCCTCGATCTTCCCGGGCCGCATCGTCGGGCTGGAGGAGACCAAGTGGCGCTCGGCCGCGACGATGGAGTTGCAGCAGGCGCGTCACGACGGCTTTGCCATCCACGAGGTGGTGCGATGGCCGAAGTGAGCGCCACGCGCGCCGTTGCGGGACGCATCGCCTACGGTGCGCTGTTTGCGGTGGTGCTTCCGTTCCTGCTCGCCGCGTGGGCGCATGCGACACCGCTTGCGCTGCCTGCGCTGCACTGGCCGGCAGCGGGCGCCCTGCTGTTTGCGGGGGGGTGCGCGCTGGTGCTGGCCGGCTGGAGCGAGCTGTGGGTTCGCGGTGGCGGGTTGCCGATGAACGCCTTCCCGCCGGTGCGCTTCGTGTCCACGGGAATCTATGGTTGGCTCGCGCATCCCATCTACACCGGCTTCTCGCTGGCGTGCGCCGGGTGCGCCATCGCCGCCGGATCGGCCAGCGGCCTCTGGCTCGTCACGCCCGTCACTGTGCTCGCCTCCGCGGCCCTGGTGCTGGGATACGAGTCGCACGACCTCCGCGCGCGCTTCGGCGCAGGGTTGCCGCGCCCCGTGCTCTCGCTGCCCGAGGATTCGCCGGAACCGGCGGCGCAGCGCGAGATCATCGTGGCGCTGCTGCTGGTCGCAGTTCCCTGGATGGCGCTGTACCAGGCGGCGATGCTGCTCGGCCCAGGCGCCGACTCGCGCTCCACCTTCCTGACTTTCGAATCGCGCTTGCCGGTGATCGAGGATGCCGAGGTGATCTACGCAAGCACCTATCCGTTCGTGGCGCTTTCGATGATCGCGCCGCGCACCCGCGCAGAGGCGAGGCGGTTGATCGGTCGCGGCCTGCTCGCCAATGCGCTGGTGCTTCCGTTCTACTTCACGCTTCCGCTGAGCGCGCCACCGAAGCCGTTCTCCCCGCACGGGCCGCTCGGGGCGCTCTTGCTGCAGGAGCGCGCGCTGGATACGCCCGCGGGCGCGTTTCCCTCGTTCCACGTCCTCTGGGCACTGCTCGCCGCCGAGGCATGGGCGGCGCGCTGGCCCCACCTGCGCACGCCCGCGCGGATCTGGGCCTGGCTCATCGCCGCGAGCTGCGTGCTTACCGGGATGCACTCGCTGCTCGACGTGCTCGCCGGCGTGCTTGCATTCCTCGCGGTGCTGCACAGCCGCCGGATCTGGGATGCTCTGCGACGCGCCGCCGAGCAGGTCGCAAACACCAGGCTCGAATGGCGCATCGGCCCGGTGCGCATCTTCGGCTACGGTTTCTGGGCGGCTTTCGGCAATCTCGTCGCGTTGACGATGGTCGCGTCGATGGTCCCCGGGCGCCGCGCGCTGGTGATGGCCTCCGCGTCGGCGGGCCTCTTGGGCGCGTTGGTATCGGCACAGATGGTGGAGCGGCCGCCGCCCGAGATGCGTCCCTACGGATTCTTCGGCGGGGTGCTCGGCATCATCGTCGCGGCGTGCGCCTCGCCCCTCTTCGGCACGCCGGCGGCGCTGGTCTGGCCACTGCTCGCCGCATACTGCTGTGCCGCGCCGTTCGTGCAGTCGCTGGGCCGGGTGCGCTGTCTGATCCAGGGCTGCTGCCACGGTGCGCCTGCACCCGAGGCGGCCGGCATCCGTTACGCCCAGCCGCTCTCGCGCGTCTGCAAGGCCGGGCTGGGGGGCACGCCGCTGCACCCGGCACCGCTCTACTCGATCCTTTGGAATGGCGTGGTCGCGCTGTTCGTCCTGCGGCTCTGGTCGCTGCACGCGGAGGCGCACTTCATCTGCGGCGTCTATCTCATCCTCTGCGGCGGGGGACGGTTCGTGGAGGAGTCGTACCGCGGGGAGCCACAGACGCCGATCATCGCAGGGCTGCGCATCTACCAGTGGGTCTCCATGGCCGCGCTCCTTGCGGGGGCCGTGATCACGGCGCTCGGATCCAGCCAGCCGATGCCGTCCGCGCATCTCGATGGCATCGGCGCGGCAGCAGTATTCGCGATCGTGACCTGGATTGCGCTGGGTGTGGACTTCCCGCGCTCGCGCAGACGGTTCGCACGCCTCGCCTAGAAGCTGATGCGAGAGCGTCATCCTGCCGCTTCTCCACTCGTCCCGCGCTGTGCCGCTCCAAACCCGGTGTTCGAAGATGCTAGACTGGATCGTGCGCGTTGGTCGGGGGGTCGCACGTGCCCAAGTACACCGCCGGTGATGACGGAAAAGTGATCGACGGCAGGGTTGTCGTTTACCTGCGTGGCAGCGCGCAGGCGAACGACCGCAGCGGCTTTCCCGGCAAGACTTCAAAGGAGCGCGAGGCAACGGCTGCAGCTCAGGCGGCCACCCTGACCAAGGCGGCGCAGACAGGTGTGCCCTTTTGCGAGGAATGCGATCGCGCCCGGCAAGAGCTTGCAAAACGCGACCGTGCGAGATGATCGCGCGCATTTTCAAAGAGCTGGACAGCGGCGCGCAAGTCTTCGCCGTCCTCGACGGCGCGCGCGACCGCCGGATCCGGAATTGGTTGCTCGACACCCGCGCGCCCTGCTGGTGCCTGTACCGCGGCGAGCTTCCCGCCGCTCTCGAGAACGCCGCGCCCTGGCTGCTGCGACTCGTTCCCGGACAGCCGTACGTCGACGATTTCCTGGCGCGCGGATGGGGCAATGCCTGGGGAATCCTCCTCGCGACCCACGTGCCGTCAAAAGATCTGCGCCGGCACTTGCGACGCTTCCTCCGCGCGCGCACCGAGGAAGGCCGCATTCTCGCCTTCCGTTACTACGATCCGCGCGTTCTGCGCATCTATCTCCCGACCTGCACGCGCGAAGAGATCGCCGCCTTCTTCGGGCCGGTCGGCGCGTTCATCGCCGAAGCAGAGGAGCCCGGCGCAGCGTATGTATTCCGTGCAGCCGAGGCGGGCCTCGAGACCCGCCGGATCGAGCTGCCGGCAGCCGCGGCGTCCGAGAGAATCGCGTCATGAGGCTGTGGACCATCCGCAGCCAACAGCTCCGGGCGTTGGAAACCGCTCGCGAGCGCGCCTTCGAGGATCGCGCCGTCGCTCGCCAGCGCGCCACCTATCCGGAGAAGTGCGCCACGCTCGATGAGGAGGCCATCCGAGCTTCCTTCCGGACCGCGCTCGCGAAGCGCTCCGACTACCGCTTCGACAGCGAGGAGACGGTCTTCGCTTGGCTCGATCTGATGTACCTCCTCGGCTTCGAGTTCGAAGAGGCCCCCCGCTGCGCTTGGGCGAAAGCAATCTTGACCGATTTCGATCTCGGCGCGAGGACCAGGTTGCTCCTCACGGTCGAACGGGCCCGCCTGCAATTGAAAGAGGAAGAGAAATGAGCGAATCGGTAACGGCCATCCAGGATTGCCCGCTCCATTCGTGGTCGCTGCAGGCACAGGTGCAGATCGATTCCTCGCAGCAGGGGACCAAGGGTTCCTGGCCCACTGGCAAGATCAAGATCTCGATCGCCGATCAACGCGACGGCCGAGGCACTACCCGCTTCGCCTACGCGATACTGGGCGCCTCGGGCGAGTCGGTGTTCGAGCAGCTGCTCACCGGCAATGGCACCAAGAGCTGCTTCCTCTCGGCGGAGTCGATGGACTCCCTGTGGAAAAGCCGCGCGCCGCAGGAAGTCTCACTCAAGGAAGGCGACCACAAGCGGCTGTCGCTCGCCATCGCCCCGTCACCCGACGCCCGGGTCACCAAGTGGGGCGCTGTCCACCTGGTGGCGCCTGGGATCGCCGTCGACCTGCTCAACGGCCAGGACGCTGGCTTCGTCGGATTCGTCAAAGACCTGATCAGCGCGATCAAGAGAGTGCCGGTAGGGAACGATCTGCTGGGCGAATTTGACCCGGCCAAGGCGCCGAGCGTGTTCCGCAGGATCGCCGAAGCCAACAGCGGCGGCGCCTACAAGGACGTCACCGTCACGATCCAGCAGGCTTTAGGGATGAACTTGCCGGGGGGCAAGGTCAAACTGCCCACCATCGAAACCAAGAACTTCGGTGGCCGCAAGGACGACGGCGGCAAGGTCTTCACCGGCGGTCAGATCCCCTGCGTCTCGCTCGTGCCTCCGCCACCGCAGGGACAAACGCTGCAACTCGGCTCGGGCATCGAGATCGGACACGACGGGGTCTTGAGGCATCCGGACTTCGTGCAGACGGAGGCTTTCGACATCGTCCTCTTCCACGAGCTTTGCCACGCCTGGTACGAGCAGGCGGGGATCTCGCCGCAGATGTCCGCGCAAGCGCAGCCCAACAAGGGCCTTTGGCAGGACGTCGGCTCGCACGACGCGCAGAACACGACCGAGGAGCAGCTGGTCAGCGGCCTGCTCGCCGGCAAGGGTCTCAAGTACTGCGAAAACCATTACCGCCAGCAGGCCGGCAGAGCGCTAAGGCCGTCGTATGTCTCGGTGTCGATCAAGAGCGATCCGGGGCTCGCCGGATACACATGGCCAACGAGCGGCTTCACCGATCCGGCCAGCGTGCTCAAGGCGAACGGTTTTTCCTTCAAGGGTTAGCCGTTCGGGTGACACGTCAATCGCCGCGTCTGCTCGCGGGTGCGCTCAGTGGGCAACCGCGAAGTGGCCGGGCGAGAAGCCGTCCTTGCCGAGCGCGTCCACCAACAGCGGGTTGCTCGTGATCTTCAGGGAGGCGCTGAACAGCAAGAGAGCTGCCGGCAGGGCGCTGATCGCGCGTCCGACCCAGGGGAGCCAGCGCTTCGGGGCCTCGACCGCGAGAGTTTCGCTCATACATCGACAGATGTCGATATATGGAAGTGGATTCGCGGCTGCTTCAGAACCGCGCTTTGAGTGCCTTCAGGACCTTCGTGTCCACCGAGACGTAGTGGTGCTTGCCTGCGCGCCGGGTCCGCAGCACGCCGGCGTCCACCAGGATCTTGAGGTGGTGCGAGACGGTCGGCTGCGCGAGGTCGAAGTGCGCGCCCAGCTCGCCGCAAGAGAGCTCGCCGGCCGCGGCGATGGTCTGCACCATGCGGAAGCGCCGCTCGTCGGCGAGCGCCCTGAGTACCCGGACCGCTTGTGCCTCTTTCATCAGGAAGCTTGGATGCCGAGGAAGCCGATCAGGTACGCTCGCGACTCGCCCCCCCCAAGCGATTCTCGCGTGTTCGCGAACGACGCGCCAGCGGCGGAGGGCGCGCGGAGCGATCAGCGCTGCGGCACCAGCAGGACGGCGCGGTTGGCGGCGGTGGCGACGATGTTGCCGGCCTCGTCGATGTCGGAGGCCATGCCGATCGTCGCGGATGTGTTGTCGACGAGCCCGCTGAGCTCGACCAACCGCTCGCGGGTGGCCACGATGCCCCGCCAGCCGACACGAGGGTCAGGCCCGACCCCACCGACGGCGACGCCGACGTCGTTGAGGGCGCCGAGGTACGAGTTGGTCATGCCCGGCGGCGTGCCGATGTCGATCAGCTTGCCGTCGACGGCGAAGAAGCCGTGCATGACATCACTTTGCGGCTGCACGTCGGAGACACCGACGACGAGCTCGTGGTTGTTGATCGCGTTCGCTTGTCCTCGAAGCCCGCCGAGCGTGCCGAGTTCCTGGATGACGCCGTTGCCCCGGAAGATCACCGCCTCGTACCCCGCGACGTGCGGGGCGGAAGCCAGGCCGACCGCCACGTCGCTTTCGTTCACGCCCCACGCCGACGCCAGCGCCACGCCAATCTCGAGCACGCCGAGATCCATCGGAGCCGTCCCGTGCCACATCACGGCGCGGCAGCCGGCGCCGTAGCCGATGTTGACGTAGCCGACGACGGTGCCGCGCGAGTTCATCCGCGTGGCCATGCCGTTCGAGCCGCCCGGCAACAGGTCGAGGTCGCGCAGCACGCCGTCCTTCAGACGGAACGGACGGAACGTCCCCGGCATGGTGACCGCGTAGTTGCCGGCCACGAGCCCGCCGTCGGCGTACCCGGCGATCGAGACGCTGGCGAAGCCGAAGTTGAAGTCGGACATGGCGCCGTCCCAGAAGAACGCGCGCGGGTTGCTCCCGCCCCAGGCGCCGACGACGATGCGGCTCCGACGGGTGATGAAGCCGCCGGTCGACCACCAGCCACCGTCGACCACGCCGAGATCGACGGCCTGGTAGTGAAGCTGGTCGAAGGCGACGTGCACCGCGAGGTCGCGCGCGACGGTCACCTCGCAGTCCGGGCCCTGGCAGTCGCCGGCGAACGCCGTCTTCGAGAGCGGGTCCGGCATCGCGCCGAGCGACAGCTTCGTGCCTTCGACGAAGGAGGCGGTGCATTTTCCGGTCTTGCAGTCGAGCCCGGCCGGCGAGGACTTGACGCGGCCGATGCCGTTCCCCGAGACGTCGACCGTGACCGTGAACACGCGCGGAGGCGCCGGGTTCGGCGTGAACGTCGCGCTCACCTGCGTGTCACCCGAGAGCGTGAGCACGCAGACCATGCCGGAGCAGGCGCCGCCGAATCCGGAGAACGCGTGACCGGCGTCGGCCATCGCGGTCAACACCACCATCGCCGAGGAAGCGAAGGTCGCGCCGCAGTCGTCGCGGCAGTCGAGCCCGGCGGGAGCGGAGACGACGCGCCCCGCGCCGCTGACGTGCACCTTCAGTTTCGCGGACGTGGCCGCGGGAGTCGAGCCGCTCGGCGTCGATCCGGAACCGGCATTGGAAGGTGATGCTGCAGTGCTCCCGCACGCGGCGCAGACGGCCGCCGCAGCCACAAAGACGGCGCGCTTCATGACTCCCCCGCGGGAAATCATGCGCACGGGCGCCCGCGCAGTCAGTCGGCGGGCGCCCGGCTGCCTGCTAGATCGTCTAGAGGAACTCGGCGTTCGAGCGGAACTCGCCGAGCGCCTCGTCCGAGGTCGCTCGGGTCACGTGTCGCGACGATCTTCCCGCTCCTGAAGGACGACCTGCCGCGAACATCCGGGCGCTGACCGCCGTGCAGTACAGGCTGCGTTCCGGAAAGATCGTCTATCGCGCGAGCGAGTGAGATCTACTTGCGCCGCCGCCGGAGGGCGCGCGGCTGCGGGCGCTCCTCCTCCTCGAGATCGTCGGTGAACAGCGGGCGGGTCCGCACCCGCACCGAAATCCCGAGCAGCTGGGCGAGATCGATCCCCGCTAGCTGTAGCCCCAGCGTCGCACTCGGTACACGGAGCGGATGGTTTCCTCGTCCGCGCCTTCGGCGACTCCGAGAATGACGTACGGGTCCATGCCGGAATGATAATCCCTGACGTGCAGCGTCGAGAGCACGTTGCGCATGCAGGCAAGCTCGGATTCGGCTGGGCTGGCTTCGGCCGAGTGCTCGGGCGTCTCTTGCAACCCGCCTTGCACCCGAGCACGTTGCCGCCCGCGTCGCGCCCCGCAATCCACCAAGGAGAATCGCATGGCGACAGGTGACACGCAGCGCGGATTACAGAACATCAAGGTCGACAAGAACAACCATCAGATCAGCTTCGGCGAGACGAACATGCGGGTCCCGTTGCGGGACTTCTTCGAGTATCTGCGTGAGCAAGGCGTCGATGAGCGCGACGTCCTTCCCGTGTGGCAATCGGCCAGGAACAAGAGCAACGAGAGCACCGGCCGCAGCGGCTAGTCGCGGCCGCCGCAGGCGGCTGAGCGACTATGCAGGTGGCCTGTACAGCGGGTTATGAGATGCATTCTGGTTTCTAGATCCGCTGAAGTTGATGGTGCGACGCAGGGCGGCTCCATGGGAGCCGCCCTTCCCTACGCGGCGGCTGCGATTTTGCTAAGGCGGTGTCGGTTCTTGTTCGGAGGGTCTAGCCCTACAAGCCGCGCACCACCGGGCTGAGCTTCACCACCTCGAAGGCCGAGGCGGGGATCGACTTCAGTTGCTCCAGATCTTGCGTCGGCCAGCGCGCGTCCTGCGTACCCATGAGCGGCCAGAAGGGCAGGCCTCTCGCATTGTCGGTGACGAACATGCCGTAGCGCTGCAGCCCGCGCAGCACCACCAGCGATGCGCCGTGGTAGCGCGACAGATCGAAGTCGGCGCGCAGCCGCACGCGCAGCCCCATCGGCGGCGCGTAGGGCGCGTCGCTCGTTCCCGTCGAATGCGTGGCCGGCGCGACGTACGCGTGCGCGGTGGCGCCGGCGACGAATGCGAGCGCGTGGCGAACCGCGCCCTGCTCCACCACTTCGTCGTAGCGCGCGAGCCCCGGCAAGATGGGGAGCCCTGCCGCGGTGGCGGAGGTCCAGCCATCGGGTCGCGGCGCACCGCTGCGCAGATCGAACACCGCGCCGGAGTCGGCGGAGAAACCCGGGCCCGAAGAATACGTGTTGTACGTCTCGTACAAGACGCAATGGTCGCGCTCGAGAACTACGACATGTCGATCGCCGTTGGGCTGGATGGGCACGTCACGCGGGAACGGATACGGCCCCGGCTCGCTCTGCGAGGCGTAGAGAAAGGTCATCGGCACGCGTTCCTGCGAGCCGGAGACGACCGCGAACGGCTGACCGTACTCCGGCGCGCCGAAGTCGGGATGCAGGCTCAGGGAGCCTGCGCCCATGAATGCGAGGTAGTCGGCCGAGTGAGGGTCGACCTGGTCGGCGGAGACGTCGCGGTTCCAGGCGTTGTCCGCTGGAAACATCGGGCAGCCCTCGAGCGTCGGGCCGGCCGGTGGTAGAGCAGGCGGAGGCTGTCCTGCGTCGGCCGACGGTGGATCGCCTGCGTCCACGGATGCAAGCGCCGGCGCGGGAGCAGCCGGTCCACCGCACGCAAGTAAAGCGAGCAATGAAGCGATAGTAACAATCACGCGCATATCTATATAGATGCGCGACCAGCGGATCTTATGCGCTCAATCTGGCCGGTTCTCTTCCTGCCGGAGACTCCGAACGCGATGATGATCCTGGCGCGGGCCTCGGCGTCATCGATCAGCTTGACCTGGCCCGCGTGCAAGGCCTGCATCCTGCGGATCAGTTCCGCAACCTGCGCCTGGCCCGACCCGTTCCCAGAGGGAGATGCCGTCCCCGCTAGCGTATCCGTTGCCGTTCCGGTGGGGAGTTCTAGCATCAAGCGACATGGAACCGAGCAGCCTCCCCATCGCGTGCAGCGCGACTTTCCTGGCCACCGCCGGCGTCTATCATCTATTGGCGCCTGCTCACGCGGAACGCCTGCTCTCCAGGCTCGGGCCTGTTCGCATCGTCGGAGCCGCTCTGTCTGTTCTGGGCGCCTGGTGCCTGGCGGTACCCGCGACCGCCGCTTTTTATTTGGTCGGCGTTCCCACGCTGTTGTCAGGTCTGACACGCTTGATGGCACCGGCGCGCATGATCCGCGTAAACACCTGGACGTCTCGCCGCACGCACGGCGTTCTCCTGCTGCTCGGCGCCGCTGGCTGCGTATTGCTGCTTTTTGCCTTCGGCGCCAGAACAGAGTACGTGCGATGAGAGCACGCCGCCATCCTGCGCACCGGCCGCGCAGCGTCACGGTCCCGCCGGTGCTCCGCGCCCGATCTGCTAGCAGCGCGACAGGGATCTGACCGCTGCGGATCAGTGTCGCAGAGAGGGATGATACTCCCAGCCGTGCAGCCTCGTATGCGCGCCCTGCTAGCTTCCACGATAATCGTCGCGGCGGCGATCATCAGCACGCGGATTCCTTCGGGAACCACTTCCGCGCCGATGCCGTCTCCCGGCAATCCTGTAGGTACGCACGGGAGCCTCCCGCGCTCATTCTATGTTGCGCGCACGATCGCTGCTTTCATCCTTTCAGTTGCGGGGCGTCAAGAGGTAATCGCCCCACTGGCCCCGCACGGTCCCGCCGCCGGTGATCTGGCCGCGCGAATTGATGAACATCGCGCTTTCCAGGAGCGTGTCCTTCTCCTGCACCAGATCGTTCAGGTCGAAGACGATCCCGTTCAGATACAAGGTCGCCCTGCCGCGCGGCATCGGATATCCGCCCCCGGTCGAGCCGACGGCCTGGCCGTCGTCGTTGATCGAGAGCAGCTCGCCGACTCCCGCATCGCGTAGCGCGCGCGCCTGCGGATCCCAGAGGAACGCGTGGTAGCCGTTGTCCGCCCGCTGAGCCGTGCCGACGATGACGCCGTGCGAATTGATGCCGTAGGCGAATGAGTACGCGCCCCCGAAGTTGCCCAGCTCGTGGATCCCGCTGGACTCCCACACGGCCGCGCGGTGCGCGAAGAAAGGGCTGTCCCAGACGAGGCCGACGACCAAACCTCCACGGCGCCCCAGGGCCGAGCTGTTCCGGCCGCTCGAGCCGAGATCGACTGCCCCCGAGCCGTCCTCCAGATACGCGTGGATGATGCGGTCGCTGCCGGAGCCGCTGACGTGAGCGCCGCCGATGATCGCGCCGTTGTCGTCGATGCCGCCGGCGAAGGCGCCATCGGCGCCGCCCAGCGTTCGCACCGCCACCCACGTTCCCGCGCTCATTCGGTAGGTGTTCCAGGCGTCGTCAGTGCCGTTCCAGCGGAAAGTGGTCAGCGCGATGTGGCCGTTCGGCGAGATGCGCACCGCCCAGGCATTGTTGCCGGGCCAGATCTGGCGCTCCTCGCCGCTCTGCGCGTCGCGGAGGATGGCCAGGTCCCCGATTCCGTTGGGCGGTGCCTTGACGTAGACGACGTTGCCGCCGTCGTCGATTCCGCCGAGGTCCGCGGTGCCATCGCCGAATCCGTCTACGCGGTATGCGGGGATCACCCAGAAGGTGCCGCCGAGCGCCAGGTCGGAATCGACCCGGAGCGTGCAGCTCTCCAGGCCGGAGCAGGCTCCCGTCCAACCCATGAACTTCGACCCGTCGGGCGCCGCGGCGCTGGCGGAGACCGTGATGCCTGCGTCGAAGCGGAGATCGCAGCTTGCGTCGCACTTCTGCTCGCCAAGCGAAATCGTGCCGCGGCCCGCGCCAGACATGGTGAAGGAGACCTTGAATTGGCGGACGAACGTGGCAGTAACCGCCAGGTCGCCCGAGACGACGAGGCTCGCGTCGCCCTCCCCTCTCGAGGCGCCGCTCCATCCGCCGAAACGAGAGCCCGCGTCCGGTTGGGCGGCGAGCGTGACCGTGGCGCCCTCGTCGAAGGATGCGAAGCACGTCACGCCGCAGTCGATGCCCGCAGGCGTCGAGCGCACCGTGCCCGAGCCGATCTTCGTCACGGTGAGAACGTGCTTGCCCGAAGGGGGCGGCGGGCCACCCTCGAACGCGGCCGACACCGCGAGGTCGCGGTCGACGAGAAGATCGCATGCGCCGCTGCCCGAGCAGGCGCCGCCCCAACCGCGAAAAGTAGAGCCGGACGCAGCGACGGCGGCGAGATGCAGCCGGGCGCCGTCGGTGACTTGCAGCGAGCAGGTATCGTGGCAGTCGAGAAGAGGCGAGGCCGACTGAACCGCGCCTTGTCCGCTCACGCTGATGGCGACCCGCCTCTGGCCGGGTCCGACGTGTTCGGCGCCTCCCCCCGACGAGTTCGAGCAGTTGCAGAGCAAGACGGCCGAGAAAATCACCGCGAGTCGCGCGCGCATGGTTATCCTCTTGCCGACGCCGGATGCCGGAACGGTGTTGGCTGGGCGACGCATTGGGGAGTGCTGCTCGGCGAGAGGGGGAGTGCTCGCTCGATTGGCCCTGGGTCGTTACTCGCCCAGCATGCTGAATGAGCTCCTCGTTGCGCTCTGGCAGAACGGCACACGCTGTCCGAGAGCGGTGCACCCGAGCTTCCGATGGGTCCGGTTCCGCCGGAGCGCAGCCGTGCTCAGCCCCTAGTAGAGGCAAGGCGTGCTGTCGATGAGCGGTCCGCAAGCGGCCTGAACGAGCGGACCATTGGGCGTGCCGGCGCAGTTGGGTGACAGTCCGGCGAGGCAGTAGAGATCCATGCAGACTCCCGTCAAGAGCCCTGTGACCTCATCGACGATGCAGTATCCTTGAGAGTAGATGGCTGGAGCGCAGCTGACGGCGACATTCGTCACGTTGGCACCGGAGATCGTGCCGTTCGCCACGGCATTGGGGATGGCGCAGGTTTGGCCTGACGGCCAGCTCGTCACCCAGACAGTGTAGGTCGAACCGTCAGCGAGCAGCGTCGGGAAGGTAAACGGCCCGTCAGCAGTCAGAGTGAGGACGTCCCCCGTCGTATCCTGCAGCACCAGGGTACCCGAGAGCCCCGAGACGCTCCCGCCGAGGGTGTAGTACGCGCCTGCCGCGCAGGTCACCGCGACATTCGTGACGTTCGTGCCTGCGATCGTGCCGGTCCCATTCGTGACCGTACAAGCCTGTCCTGAAGGCTGGGAGAGCACGCTGACCTTGTACGACGAGCCGTTGGCGAGGGGCGTTGCGAAAACGAACGAGCCGTCGGCGACCAAGGCGAGATTGTCGCCGCCGTTGTCTTGCAGGACGACCGTCCCCGAAACCCCGGAGATGAATCCGCCTAAGCTGTAGAGCGGATTCATCATGCAGCTCACTGCCACGTTCGTGACGTTCGCGCCGGCGACGGTGCCGCTTGCATTTGTCACGGTGCATGTCTGGCCCGCGGGATTCGTAAGCACCGTGACAGCGTAACTCGATCCATTGGCGAGAGCCGTCGGGAAGGCAAACGATCCGTTGGCGAATACGTTGAGCATGTCGCCACCGTTGTTCTCCAACACGACGGTGCCCGAGAGTCCCGAAACCGTTCCGCCCACGCTGAAGAAAGGAATCGCGGCACAACTCACCGCCACGCTGGTGACGTTCGAGCCGTTGATTGTGCCGCTTCCATTCGCGACGGTGCAGGCCTGGCCGGCCGGCTGCAGGAGAACGGTCACCGAGTAAGTTGAGCCGTTGGGGAGACGCGTGGCGAAGGTGAACGGTCCGCCGACGTTTCGACTGAGATTGTCTCCAGCATTGTCCTGCAGCACCACGGTGCCCGAAAGACCCGAAATGGTCCCTCCAACCCCATAGAGGCGGTTTCGGGTCACCGCTAGAGGGCCCTTGCTGACGCCCCCGTTCGCGATCTCGGCGGGATCTGTTGGTCCGCCGCAGGCGAATGCGAGACCAACCAGTGCGATCAGCGGCATTCGGCGAGCCATAGGCCCTCCAGGCTCCAGCGGAGCTGCTCGCCAGAGAGACGCCGGACGCGTGGGATGTGACAGGCCCCGGCTTCACTAGTAGGTGTAGAGCTCGACGAAATTGTCGCGCGACTAGCGGAGTCCAAGAGTGGGGAGCCGCTCAAGATCGAGAAAGGGCGCAAAGGGGAACCCGACAAACGCTCTCCGGTTACGTTAGGGGCCGATACGCTTCGCCTGGCCCGTCACCGCGGTCGCCCACTGCGTGCCGTCCGTCGACGTCTCAATCTTCCACGTCATCGTTCCGTCGGTGAAGTGCTGCACCATGCGAATGCGCAGCCGCGTGCCGTCCGCCGTCTTCTCCGCCAACCAGGTCCACGTGTCTCCAGCAACGGAGCCGGTGAAACTGGCGCGCTGCCCGAGGCTATTGAAGGAGTCGTAGGTGTAGCACTTGCTGTCGGCGTCCCAGCCGAACAGATCGATCTGGCTGACCGGTCGCCCGTTGTCCGTGCCGCTGTACCGCATGACGACGAAGTAGCCGCCGAAGTCCCAGGCGCCGTTGTGGACGCCGGC
>VBLC01000118.1 GCA_005879315.1 Deltaproteobacteria bacterium
ACTCCTATATCCAGAACATCGGCCTCGACGGCAGCGGCGTCCACCGCGACCGCACCGATGCTTTCCATGTTCCGCTCTGCGATGAATTCGCTGGCGCCCGGCTGCGGCTGCCGCCCGATCTGGAATTCGATCCTCGCATCCAGGCCGTTTTCCGCCGGCGCTGGGACGCGCCGCCGCGCTGGCGGACGGTCTCGCGCATCCTCGAGCCCGCGACCTGGGCCCGACTGGGAAGCCGCGTCTGGCGAAAGATGAAATGATCCCGAGGCTCGTCGCCGGGCTGCAGGCGGGTTTTCGCCAGTTGACGGCCGCGATGCGATCGCAGCCGGGGAGGAGCGCGAGCTGGCTGATGGCGGACAAGATCGTCCGCCTGGGCGGCGGAGCCGTGCTCACCATCTGGATCTCGCGCTACTTGGGACCGTCCGCCTTCGGCGTGTTCAGCTTCTCGATGGCGCTGGCACTTCTCTTCGGCGGCTTCGGCAGCATGGGCCTCGACACCATCGCGGTGCGCGAGCTGGTGAAGTCGCCGGCCAACGCCGCCGAGATCCTCGGCACCTCGCTTGCGCTCCGGCTCCTGGTCGGTACGGTGATGATCGGGGTGGCGTTCGCGGCCGCGTACGTCCTGCGCCCCGACGATCCGCTCGCGCAGCGGATGACCGCCATCATCGCCGCCGCCACGGCGCTGGCTGCCTTCGACGTGATCGACGACTGGTTCCAGTCGCAGGTCCTCTCGCGCCCCGCGGCGATCGGGCGGACTGTCGCTTTCGCCATCGCGGCGGCGCTGCGCGTCGTGCTCATCCTCCGCCGCGCTCCCCTCGAGGCCTTCGCCTGGGCCTGGCTGGCAGAGTCGGCGCTCGCGGCCGTCGCGCTCTCGCTGTCCTACCGCTTCTCCCGCGGCCGGCTCTCGCTCTGGCGCGCGCGGGCGCGGCGGGCTGTTTCGCTTCTGCGCGACAGCGCCCCGCTCTTGCTTTCATCGGTGGCGATCCTCGTCTACATGCGCATCGACCAGATCATGCTCGGCAAGATGGCCGGCGACGCCGAGCTCGGCATCTACTCGGCTGCGGTGCGACTCGCCGAGCTCTGGTATTTCGTGCCCGCCGCAATCGTCGCCTCCTCGCTGCCCGGGATCATTCAGGCGCGCGCGGCCGGCGAAGCGCAGTTTCTCCAGCGTCTTCAGCGCCTCTATTCCACGGTGGCCTTCGTCGCCTATGCATTTGCCATTCCGCTCACGCTGGTCGCGACGCCGCTGGTGCGCCTTCTCTTCGGGCGCGAATACGAGCGCGCCGGGCCGATGCTGGCGGTGCTGGTCTGGGGCGGGCTCTTCGTCAGCCTGGGCGTCGCGCGGAGCGCCTTTCTCACAGCGATGAACTGGACGCGCACGCACCTCCTCACGGTGGCGACCGGCGGCGCCCTCAACGTCATCCTCAATCTCCTGCTCATCCCCCGCTGGGGAGGAATGGGAGCGGTGATCGCCTCGTGCATCGCCTACTGGTGGGCGGCGCACGGAAGCTGCTTCGTCTACCCGCCTCTGCGCCAGACCGGACGGATGCTCACTTCTGCGATCCTCCTGCCCCGACCGGGGAGGCTCGATCAGAGCCCGAGGCAATTGCCTGGCCGGTAGAAGATCGACGTCTCGATCTGGTAGTCGATCAAGGGCGCCATCCCCACGAGCTCCAACCTGCGGAAGCCGCCCGCGCCGAGCTGACGGTAGCCTTCCTGGTACTCGGGGCGCTCGGAATTGTCGAAGACGATCACCCCGGCCGCCGTCAGCGACGACATCGCGGGGGCCACGCAGGCGACGCGCTCCGCCCCGTCGATGACGACGATGTCGAACGGCTTGCCCTGAGCGAGGATGTGCCTCGCATAGGCGCTGGTCCCATCGAGAGGCACGTGTGCGACCTCGACGTTGGCGGGCGCCTGCGCCGCAACCTTGCCCGCCCAGGACGCGTCGTGGTCGACCGAGCTGACCGATCGCACCCTGCGAGCCCACCAGAGCGTGCTCGCGCCGCTGCCGTATTCGAAGACGCTGAGCGAGGGCGAGACGCGGCGCTCGAGAAAATCGATGGCCGGATAGGCGAGCCAGGGGAGCGGCTCTCCCGCGCCGTCGACGCAGCGGTCCTCGCGACGGCTGCGAAACCATCCGTTGTCGCGCAGCGGAGGAACGTAGCGGTTCATCCAGGCTGCGCTGCCCGCCTCCAGGATCCGCCAGATCGCTTTCTTCAGCATGGCCGCGCGGCGAAGAGGTGGTCGTGATGGCTGAGCTGGTCGACGTGGTCGTAACGGGACGCCAGGAGCCGCTCGACGTCGGGCGGCGAGCGCGCCTCGACCAGGATGTACCGAGGGCAGAAGCGATCCAGATCCAACCCCTTCAGCGCTTGCACCTCGTAGCCTTCGACGTCGAGCGAGAGCAGGTCGAAGCGGGCGGGCCGCACCTCGGCGAGGATGGAGGTGAGCGTTCGCGCGGGGACGCGGATCTCCCGCGCTGCGCCGGCGCCCAGCTTCTGCACGGCGATTCCCTGCTCGACATGACTCCGATCGGCGGCCTCGGAGCCGAAGGCGCCCGCGACGAGCGACATCAGATGTGCCGTCTTCATCGTCACCTGCGTGGTGGCGTCGTCTGCCACCAGCGCGGCATGAAAGACCTTCGCGCGCGGGCGGTTCTTCGCGCATTCCCGCGCCAGCTCGGGCACGCCCTCGACGAGGACGCCGCACCAGTTGCGGAACGCTTCGAACCAGTAGCTGTTGCTCTGCGAGAGACCGTCGTTGGCGCCCGCTTCGAGGAAGAATCCGCCCTCGACATCGAGATATCTCTTCAGCTTCCGATCGAGCTCGTTGAGCGCGAGATGGGAATACCGGTCCGATCCGAGCGCCTCCATCAGCCTCCGTCGCAGCCGGGTTGCGTACCCGATCATGGCGAGAGCGTGGATCTGCACACTGGCCCATGTCCAGTGATACTGCGAGGGGCTCCGCCCTGTCGGCGCGAGGAGGATGGATGGCACCCTGGCTTGCCCGGACTGTTCGCCGGCTCCTCACCGCTGCCGGGCTCGAGCTGACCCGCGCGACGGTGCACAACTCGCCGCGGCGCAGACTGGCGAAGCTCCTCGAGCACCACCGCATCGGGCTGGTACTCGACGTCGGCAGCAACGAGGGACAGTACGGTGAAGAGCTGCGCGAGCTCGGGTATGAAGGCCGCATCGTCTCCTTCGAACCGATGGAGAGAGCGCATCGGATGCTTCGCGCGCGGGCGCAGCGGGATGCGGCGTGGTCCGTCGCTCCTCGAGCGGCCATCGGCGAGGCGCAACGGACGGCGCAGCTCAACATCGCCGCGAATTCAGCGAGCAGCTCCGTCCTGGAAATGCTGCCGCTGCATCTGCAGGCGGCGCCCGGAACGGGCTATGTCTCGACCGAGTCCGTCCCGATGCTCCCGCTCGACGTCGCCGCCGACCCCTATCTCCGTGACGAAGCGGCGAACGTGTTGCTGAAGATCGACGTACAGGGGTACGAGCTTCAAGTCCTGCAAGGGGCTGCCGCCACGCTGGGCCGCATCCAGGGCATCGAGGTGGAGCTCTCGCTCGCACCGCTCTACCGAGGTCAGATCCTCTGGCTCGAGATGATCGAGCGCCTGCAGCGAGATGGTTTCGTCTGCCAGGGGATCGAGCCGATGTTTGCCGATCCCGCGACGGGCCGGCTGCTGCAGGCCGACGGGATCTTCTTTCGCGCATAGCGCGCGGTGTCGCCGAAACGTTCCGTAGTCGTCACGTCGGCCTCGCCGGGCTCCTTCATATTTCGCTCGCACGCGGCGGCACGTCCCTTGCTCAACCCCCAGGCAGGGGAGAAGGGGCCTCGGCAATGGGCTTGCGGAGGATATGGCGCAGAGTGCGGTCGCTGTCCCAGCGGCCCCATAATCTAATCGCCATCTCCGATCTCCATCTCGGCTGCGATCTGCGCGCGGGACTCCGCGAAGAAGCCTGGTCCCAGATGCGTCCCGCCGACGCGCCGCTCACTTCTTTTCTCGACTGGCACGCCACGCACCGGGAAGGCGGCAAGCCGTGGCGTTTGATTCTCAACGGAGACATCGTCGACTTCATCGCCATCACCATGACGCCTGCGCCGGGCGAGCCGGTGCCCTTCAAGGTGAGTGAGGAGGAGCGCGCTCTCGGCCTCGCGCCCGAGGAGATGAAGTGCGTCTGGAAATTGCAGCGCACCGCCCATCGGCACCGCCAGGTCTTTGACGCACTCGCCCGGTTTCTCCACAAGGGAAATTGTCTTCACATCATCCGGGGGAACCACGACGCGGAGTGGCGCTGGCCGGCGGTGCAGGAGGAGTTCCGCCGCATCCTCGCCGACCGGTGCGGGGCCTCGAGCGAAGCAGCACGCAAGCGCATCGAGCGGCAGATCGAATTCCACGACTGGTTCTATCTCGAGCCCGGCTTCTTCTACGCCGAGCACGGCCACGCGCACGATCACTACTCCGTGCATCCCGACTTTTTCGGCGGGCAGACCGAGCAGCCGGAGATGCAGCTGCCCCTCAGCTCCCAGGTGCTGCGCTACTTCATCAACCGCTACACCGAGCAGGTGGAGGTCTTCGACCACGTCGACGCCTGGGGCCTGCGCGAGTATCTCGATTGGGTGCTCAAGGCCGGCAACCCGCTCCGGGTGGCGGCCGATTACTTCGTCATGGTCTTCCGGGTCATCCATCCGATCGTCTGGCAGTCGCTGAAAATCTCCCGCGCCTTCGCCCGCATCGCCGACAAGGTTCTCGGCCGCACGGTCGAGCCGTCCGCGCACGTGCGCCGGATGCTCTCCACGGTCCAGGGCACGGAAAAGCAAGCGCAACAGCTTCTCGCCATCGCCTCCCGGCCCGCGGAGCAGAGCCTCTTCGATTCGATGCAGCTCTTCTATCTCGACCGAATGCTGCTCGCGCTGCTCAGCCTCTTCTGCGCCTGGAGTACCTCGCTGTCGGTGCACGGCTTCTGGGCGAAAGCGGGCGCGCTCACGGTGGTGGGCATCGTCTTCGCCGCCCTCAACGCGCTGCTCGGGGCGCAGCGGAAGACCGACTCTCATCCCATGTTGCTGCAGGCGGCTCGGCGCGTGGCGCAAGTGTTCGACGTCAAGTACATCGTCATGGGACACACCCACCGCGCGGTGGACGAGGCGGTCGGCAACGGCGCCCGCTACTTCAATCTCGGCTCCTGGACGGGCCGCCCGGGCGACGGCTTCCCGCACGTCATGGTGACGGAGGGGCAGGCGACCCTGCGCCGCTGGGCGGGCCGGCCCGAACAGCTGACCTTGCCGGCCGCAGAAAAGCCTGCCCGGCTGGCCATTCCGGCATAATATCCGCGGCAGCGATGGCTGCGGAAAGCAATCACAAGCCGGCCCTCCTCGAAGTAGCCGAAGCACTGCGCGAGGTGCATCGCGCGCTGGTGGCCGCGACCCGGGCGACGTACGAGCGCGAGGTTGCCCCGGCGGGCGGGCCTGGCCACATGCTGCGGCTCTTGACCGAGGATCCATTCTTCGCCTGGCTGCATCCGATGTCGGAGCTGATCGTCGATCTCGATGCGCTGCTCGCGCAGGAGCTGTTGCCGGCCGGGACGGTCGCAGGCGTGCGCCTGGAGGTGGACCGCCTCACGCAGGCGGGAGGGTCGTCCTTCTGGGACAAGTACGCTCCTTTCCTGCAGAGCGAGCCGCAGGTGGCGATGGCGCACGGCCGACTCAAGCAGGCGCTCAAGGCCCTGCCGCCCGCGGCCGTCGGCCTGCACGAGCGCAAGCGCTGGGCGGCGCCGCGGGTGCACGCCAAGCGCAAGACGCGTAGTTAATTTGGGGTTTTTCGACGACGCCTATGATCATGATACCGAGGGCTGCGCCGGCCGCGGCTCTGCGCTAGACCAAATAGGTGCGGATATTGCCTAGCAGCGTCCGCCCGTACGGAGACACTCTAGCGCAGTCCTCGAATGCAACCGTTGGGCGCAATTTCCGATGTCCTTCCCGCCCGGAAGTCACATGCGTTTCAGCTTCAGTTTTCGTCGGCGAGACTACTCGCCTGCTTCCGCCTTGGCTTTCATTTGAGCGGTGAAAGCCTGGAGGCGACTCATCAGCGCACTGTTCTGCTCGACGTGATTGACGCAGTAGACGAAGGCGTCAAGGGCCGCCTGCTGCTTCAGCGGGTCCCACAGCGCCACGAGTCGCCGAAGATCACTAAGATCCAAGGTGCCGATTCCGCGCTCCGCGTAATACGCGCGTGCCTCGTCCGTGAACGACAGGGCGGCAACAAGAC
>VBLC01000119.1 GCA_005879315.1 Deltaproteobacteria bacterium
GCTGCTGCGCGAGGGGCCGCGCGCGCTCTACCAGCTGCGGGGCGACCGCCTCGAGGAGGCCGAGCGCGACCCGTTCCTGGACGTTCCCCAGCCGGGGCCGCCGCGCGGCCGCAAAGGCCGAGGCCTGGTTGCGCGAGTCGAGGACCGCGGGCCGTACGGCGTGAGCGGTTGGGTCTGCGACCGTGGCAGCGCCTCGCCGGTGGGAGTGCAGCTCGAGTTGAACGGCGCCGGCGGCTCGTACCGGGAGATCCACGTCGCTGCCTTGTCGGCCGGGACCGAGGTGCGCGAGGCGTGCGGCGCGGGCAGCGACGCGCATGGCTTCATGTTTGCGCCCACGGCAGCGCCGGGCGGGACATTTTCGGCGCGGCTTCTGGCGTGGGACGGCGCCGGGGAGCACACCCAGATCATCGCGGAGGGCTTCACCCTCCAGGTCCCCTTCTGACGTAGAGTCGCTTCATGCGCGTGCTGGTGGTGATCCCCAGCTACAACGAGGAGCGGGCCTTGCCCGCCGTCCTGGAGGAGCTGCGACAAGCGGCGCGCGCACTTCCCCACCAGATCGAGGCGCTCGTCGTCGACGACGGCTCCCGCGACGGCACCGCCGCGGTTGCCCGCGCCCACGGCGCGCGGGTGATCAGCCTGTGCAGCAACCTCGGCATCGGCGGCGCGGTGCAGACCGGACTGCGCGTGGCGTACGCCGAGGGCTTCGACTGCGCGGCGCAGGTCGACGGCGATGGCCAGCACATCTGCGCCGATCTGGGCGCGATGCTCGAGCGGCTGGCCGCACACCCTCCGCCCGATCTGCTGGTCGGCTCGCGCTTCCTCCGCGGCGATGGATTCCAGAGCACCCCGCTGCGCCGCGCGGGCAAGGTCTGGCTCAGCGGCGTGCTGCGCCTCTTTTGCGGCCTGACTGTGAGCGACCCGACCTCCGGCTTTCGCCTCTTCGGACCTCGCGCGCTGGCGCTTTTCCACAGCGCGTTCCCCTTCGACTTCCCCGAGCCGGAGGTGCTGGCCACGGCGCGCGCCTGCGGGCTGAGCATCGCCGAAGTCCCGGTCACGATGCGCGAGCGGCAGAGCGGCCGCAGCAGCATCCGCGGGCTTCTCACCGCGTACTACCTGCTCAAGGTCACCGCCGCCATCATCCTCGACCTGCTGCGCGCCCGGCGGCAGGTCCGCGCACTGGAGACGTCATGGACCCGATCGTCGGCCGCTACTGGCTCTTCGCTCTCCTCTGCCTCGGCCTCGCCGCCGCCATCCTCCGCCTCATCGCGCGGGAGCACGTGACCATCCAGGCCAGCCTCTTCTACGTCCTGGCGCTCCTGGCCGGCGCGGCGATGGCGCTCTTTCCCGAGGGCGCCGTCTTCATCGCCCGGCGGATGGGCTTCGCGCTCTTGGCCAACTGGTTCTTCGCCGTGGCCATCGCCGCTCTCTCCTTCCTGCACCTGACCGCGCTCATCTCGCTCTCCCGGGTCGAGACCCGCTCCATCGCCCTCACCCAGGAGCTGGGCATCCTTCGCGAGCGGCTCGAAAGGCTGGGCGCGAGACCCGAGGCGTGACGCTGCCCTCGTTGTCGATCGTCACGCCCTCCTACAACCAGGGCCGCTTCCTCGAGGGGACCATCCGCTCCGTGCTCGACCAGGGCTATCCCTCGCTCGACTACCTGGTGATGGACGGCGGCAGCACCGACGGCAGCGTCGAGATCCTCCAGCGGTATCAGGGGCGCCTTCGCTTCATCTCGGAAAAGGACGAAGGCCAGACCGCCGCCCTCAACGAGGGTTTTCGCCGCACGCGCGGGGAGATCCTCGGCTGGATCAACTCCGACGATCTCTACGCTCCGGGCGCGTTCGAGGCGGTAGGCCGCTCTTTCGCCGCGAACACCAACCTGGAATGGCTCTACGGCCGCTGCCCGATCGTCGATGCCGCAGGGCGGGTCATCCGGCCGCTGGTGACCCGCTACAAGGAGCTGTGGGCGCGCCGCTACAGCTACCGGCGCCTTCTCGTGGAGAACTTCATCAGCCAGCCGGCGGTGTTCTTCCGGCGGCGGCTGTTCGAGCGGGTCGGCCCGCTCGAGACCGCCTATCACTTCGCCATGGACTATCACCTCTGGCTGCGCATGGGAGAAGCGTCGCCGCCCGCCTTCCTCGATCGCGAGCTCGCCTTCTTCCGCATCAGCGGCGAGAACAAGACCTCGCGCTCCTATCGGGAGAGCTTCCGCGAAGAGCTGGACGCCGCGCGCCGGGTAGCGGCCGGAAGGCATCCGCTGCTTCTATTTCTCCACGCCATCAACCGCGTCAAGCTGACCGCGGCCTACGATCTGCTGGCGCGGTGAACCAGCCTCATCGCCGGCTGCAGAGCGCGCACCACCAGCACGCGACGGACGAATTTCACCAGCGAGAGCGCGCAGAGCGCGCCGGAGGCGAGCGCCGAAGTCTTTCCTTCGCGGTGAAGGTCCCAGTATGCGTCGAGCTCGCCCAGCTCCATCTCCCACAGCTGCGAGCTCTGGCCGCGCCCGCTCAAGAGCGGCTTGAAGAGACCGGCCAGCTCCGCATCGAGGAAGAGCATCTTGCAGCCCGAGAGCGCCATCTGCATCCAGAGAGCGTGGTCCTCGACGTGCCGCTTGCCCTCGCGAAAGCGAAAAGGGATCTCGCGTTGCACCATCACGCTCGGGGTGGCGAAAGGGTTCCAGAGAACGGTGCGGAGCGGGCTCGGCGCGCGGATCGGACCGGCCTCGATCGGCCAGGAAAGCGTCTCGCCGGAGAGCACGCGCACGCGGTGACCGCTCATCTGCGCCGCGCGATCCGCTTCCATCAGCGGGACCTGCAGCTCGAGCTTGCGCGGATGCCAGACGTCGTCGGAGTCGAGAAAAGCGACGTAAGGCTGTCGCGCCTCGTTCCAGCCGGCATTGCGCGCGCTCGCCGGCCCGCGATTCTCCGCCAGCGTCAACAGGCGCGTCCGCTCCGCGCGGGAAACGATGGCGGCGAGGCGCGCAGCTTCCTCAGGCGAGCTGCCGTCGTCGACGACGAGGGTCTCCTCCGCAGGCAGGGTCTGCGCTGCGACCGAGCGCAGCGCCCGCTCGACCGTCTCGGCCGCCTCGAAGCAGGGAATGACGACGCTCACCGGCGCCCGCCTCATCGCAATCGGCTCTCCAGCGCCGAGACGATGCAGCGCGGATCGCGGAGGAAGCGGTAGCCGCGGGCGAGCCACTTCTTCGCCTCACGCGCCGCCTTGCCCCCGCTGGCAAGGCCATGCCGCTCGATGGTCCGCGCCACTTCCGCATCGCAGACCTCGCGCAGCGTGGATGATTTCGCGGCCTCGTGGACGCGGAAGTTGGTCAGCACGCGGCGGAGCTTTCGCGGCCGCGCGCCGGCGAGCAGCATGCGGACCACCAGGTCGAAGTCCATGGCGAAGCGATAGGCGGGGTCGAGACCGCCCGCCTTCTGGTAGATCGATCGCCGCCAGAACATCGCCGGCTGTGCCACGTAGGGAGATTCATAGGCGAGGACCCGCAGATCGAGCACCAGGTGGGCGGTGAAGAGCCGCGCGCCCCGGTCGTCGACCCAGCGCAGGTCGCCGTAGACGATGTCGGCGTCCGGCTCGCGCGCAAAGGCCTCGCCCACCGCGTGAAGCGCACCCGGCTCGAAGTAATCGTCGGAATTGAGCCAGGCGAGGATCTCGCCGCTGGCGCGCGAGAAACCTTCGCCGATGGCGGCGGCCTGTCCGCCGTCCGGGGAGCTGCGCGAGAAAGCGAGCCGCGCCGCGTGCCGGCGGATGATCTCCGCGCTGCCGTCGGTCGAGCCTCCGTCCAGGACCAGGTATTCGAGCGCGGGATAGTTCTGGTCGAGCACGGAACCGATGGCCCGCTCGAGATAGGCAGCCTGGTTGTATGAGGGCGTGACGATGCTGATCCGGGGCAGACTCACGATTTCAGAGCGAAGGATAGACGTTGTAGTTCCCGCGCAGGCGGCGCTTCAGGCGCGCGAAGAGCCCCGGCGATCCCGTCAACGTCCTCCGATAGTGGAAGGTCGGGTCGGCCGACTTGACCCAGGACTCGGTCTCTTCCAGCTCGCGCGCGTAGGGCCGGTAGATCAGCTCCACCACGCGGTCCGGCAACCGGTAGTAACCCAGCTCGTGGGCGCCGTCCGGGTACCGGCCATATTGATGGTAGTGATAGAAAACAATCGGCTCGTCGTCGACGTAGAGTTGATTGCCCCGCTCGCTGAGCCGATAGGATTGCACGTTCCAGGGCGCCACTCCCGCTCCCCGGTGCTCGATCTCCCGCACTCCGCGGAAGGCAGGCCAGCGATCGAGACACGTCTGGCCGGGCAGAGCTGACAGACGATCCTTGGAATACTTGAAGCACTCGGATCTCCAGAACGCGAGGACGGCGCGCCCCTCCGCGGAATTGCGGAAGGCGTTGAACTGCACGCAATACCTTCCCGAGGCCTCGGTCTGGTCGTAGCCTTTGGAATACCGGTGCGGCACGAGCGAGACCGAGGCATCTCCCAGCTCGTCGAAGAGCAGCTGGGGATCGGCGAAGAACATCGAATCGGCGTCGAGATAGGTGATCCGCGGCAGGGCGAATCGATCGAGCAGATGAAGGCAGGAGAGCGGTTGCGATGCCCAGCAGAACTGGCCGTGGGTGGTGCGCGCCCGCAGCTGCCTCGTTTCCTCGTCCTCGAGGGCGGACACCGGGATCGGCTTCAGGTCATCCGCCTGAAGCCGCGAGACCATCGCGAAGGACTGCTCGTCCATGCAGATGGTGTAGAGGACGAAACCCTTCGCGTGCCGCCGCAAGGAACGGTAGAGGGCCATGCCCTGGAGGAGATAGTTGCGGTCGAAGAGCGTGCAGAAGTGATTCACGGCTCTCGCCAGGCAAAGACGTTCAATTGCAGGTCGAAGCCCGCGTGCGTCCCCACCCCGAGAAAGGGCGCCGGGCTCGAATGCGTGCCCTGGACGTGCAGCCGGAAGCCTTCCTGCGAGAGGAGAGAGAGGATCCCGGACAGCGCCTGCGGCTCGCCCGGCCGCGAGTGGTATTCGAGGAACACGCGGCGCGCCGTCGCGAGCAGCGCGCGGCAGGCAGGGAGCAGCCGGCCTTCGGCGCCTTCGACGTCGATCTTGAGGAAATCGAACTCGCGGCCTTTGAGCAGCGCGGGCAGATCGACCGCCTCGACTTCGATGGCGCCCGCCTCGCCCGACGCGGCCAGCCGACCACCGTCGGCGCCGTCGGGCAGGAAGCGCAACCTGGTGTTTTCCGTCCAGGCCGCCGCGCGCACCAGCTCGACATCCTCCAGGCCATTGCCGCGGACGTTGCGCTCCAGATAGGTGAAGATGGCTGGATCGGCCTCGAAGGCCATGATCCTCGCTTGAGGATGCATCTTCTTGAAGAATAGTACGCTCAGCCCGATGTTCGCACCCAGGTCGAGAATCCGCGGCGCCCGGCCTTCCGCGGGAAAAGCATACGCGCCATTGACGAACAGCTCCCGGTAGGTGGAGAGGAAAGAAGCGGCGTCGGGAACGAGCAGGTCCCATCCATGGACGCGCACGCGCCGCTCGCGCCTGCGCGGCGCTCCGGCCAGGCGCGAGGCCAGCCAGGCATGAGTCCGGTAGCTCTCCTGGGTGAAGAGCCGATACGCATGGCGCGCCGGCCCGTAGAGAAACGGCGCGACCAGGCCGTCTTCATCGAGGATGTCGCGCAGCCCCATGCTTCACCTTCGCTGCAAAAGGCCGCTCGCGCAAATGTGCGCTGTCGCCGCGGCGCTGCTACGCTGACTCCTCATGGGAGTCAGGACCGCCGTCGCGCTCTTCACGTACAACCGGCCGTGGCATACGCGGCAAGTGCTCGATGGATTGAGGCGCAACCAGATCGAGGAGCTGCACGTCTTCCAGGACGGCCTGCGCCAGGGCGATCCCGCGCAACCGCACCGGCAGGTGGGCGGGCTCATCGAAAATATCAACTTCTGCCGGACTTCCGTCGTGCGCCGTCCAGAGAACCTGGGGCTGGCGCGGTCGATCATCTCAGGCGTGACCGGACTGTTGGAGAGCCATCAGGCCATCGTGGTCCTGGAGGACGATTGCGTTCCCTCCTCGGTGTTCCTCGCTTACATGCGGGAGATGCTCGAGCGGCTGCGCGAGAACCCGCGCGTCTTCAGCATCAGCGGATACGGCCTGCCGGAGTTCCCCGCCGACTATCCGTACGACGTCTGCTTCGCGCCGCTCTCC
>VBLC01000006.1 GCA_005879315.1 Deltaproteobacteria bacterium
CCTTGCTGACGCCCGGCGGAACATTGCTCTGCATCCAGAACGGCGGCGTCTCCCAGATCCTTTCCGATCGCCTCGGGAGCGATGTCGTCCTCGGAGGGTTGTCGAATCTCGGCGCGACGATGGTCGAACCCGGCGTCTATGAGCAGAGGAATGCCGGCCATTTGCTCATCGGCGAGCTCTCCGGCGGCAACAGTGAGCGCGCCGCGAGCGTCGCTCGAACCTTGAGCGGCGCGATCGAAACGCGTGTGACGGCGAACCTGAGCGGCGCCGTCTGGGCGAAGCTGCTCTTGAACTGCTCGGTGACCACGCTCGGCGCGATCGCCGCTAGAACCATGCGCCAGTACATCGCGTCATCGACCGGCAAAGAGGTGTTCCGCAGAACGTATGATGAAGCGCTCTTCGTTGCGCTGGCGAGCGGAGCGCGGCCCGAGAAAATGATTGTCGAGCCGATTCCACCGGGCTGGCAGGGGGCGAGCGTGCCAGGAGATGCCTACGACGGCTGGCTCGGACAGATCGTCGCGGGTTACGGAGATGTGAAACCTTCGATGCTGCAGGACTTCGAGCGGCGCCGGCGGACGGAGATCGACTTCATCAACGGTTATGTGGCCCAGGTGGGCAGGCAAATCGGAAAGCCAATCGCGATGAACAGCGCGGTGACCGAGATCGTTCATCGGATTGAAGAGAGCCAGACTGAACCCGACCCCGCGCGCCTCGACGATCTCCTGCGCGAGATCAAAACACTGACGTTGGAATGATCAGCCCAGCGCAACAAAACAATATGTGTGGTGCGAGCCTGCGGGAGCGTGAAACTGCGCAAGCCATTTGCACCGAGTCGATCTTAGCGGCGCCGTCGGGCCTTGTACCTGCCCGTGCCGCGCCGTTTTTTGCGGGCGCGCGGCGGGTACGCGAGCAGGGCAGTCTGGAATCCTGCTTTCGCCTTGAGAACATCGATGATTTCGTCCGGTGAGACGTTGACGTCAGCGGGCATCTTGGGATGCATTAGCCTGTCGCGCACTCGAATGGACTTTTTGAAGCAACTCCACCATTCGGCGGTCGGATCGAGGAGAGAAACTCCGCGAGCTCTCTCGAGAAGCGCAAAGACAAATCGTACATTCGGCCCTAGTCTGACGTGAGCGCGCTGTTCAACGACTCGCCCCTGATCGTCGAGAACGTAGTGGACCTCGGCGGCGTAAAAGCGCTCCTGCGGCGAAACGTCAATGCCTCTGTCCGTACAATCTGCGACAGCCCTGATCTTCGCCGAAAACGTGATGCCCTCTACGAACGCGAAGAAGGCGCGAATCAGTTGCCGAGCATGATATTCGTACTCTGCGAGAAGGTTCTCTCGCGCATTGTTCGCATCAAGCGCTTCTATCAGCTCTCTGTGGCAGCGATTGACATCTTCGCCAAGAGTCATGATTAGTTCGGAGGTTGTCCGATCGTCCATCCATGCAACATAGCGCGGGCCACGTTCGACGCTACCAGCCCACCGAGTCTCGTCCGCGCTGTTTGCGTCAACGCGCCCGGATCATCCGCGCTCGCCGCTTTTGCGCCACCTCGAGCGCGAGGGCGATTCGGCCCTCGCGAGTGGCCGTTCTCGCCGCGCTCTCGATCCACTGCACGATGTGATTCCGCTTGCCGACGGGCATGTCCTCGAACGCCGCCATGAGATCTTCGTCGCGCAAGGGGCGATGGAGGTCGTCGGGGATGGCGTGGGCCACTGGGTTCTCGTCGCTCCTCAGATCGACCCTGAGGCGATCGCACGGGCGCGTGTTCGCCAGCCGGCGCGCGGCCGCATTGAGCCGGAGCCGATGGCATCCGCCGCCGGAAGGCTGCAGGCTCGCGCGCACTTCCGACACTCCGTTGACCAGCGCGATGAGGGGGGACGGTGCCTCGCTTGCCGATCGCCTTGCTCACGTGCGCGGGAATGGAGACAGCGTAGAAGCCGTGCATGTCCTCCAGACGAGCGGAAAACTTGAACTCCTTCCTCACTTCTGCGCGGTTCCGGACTGCTCGAGCGCCCGTGTTACAGCCGCCATGGTCTCCTCGGGCCTTTCCTCCATGATCCAATGCCCGGCGCCTTTGATGATCACTACCGTCGGGTTGGCCGAGATGAGCTTCATCTGCGCGCCGAGCGCAACGCCGTTCGCCTTCTCTCCGCCGATCGACGTCACCGGCATCGGCAGCCGCGTCTTTCCGAGCTCGCCGAATTCGTCGGCCGTCTTGAGGAAGGACTTGAAGTACGCGAACCCGGCTGCCATCCGTCCTGGCCTTGCGTAGGCTCGGGTGTAGGCCTGCCGGTCCGCCTCGGGAATCGAGCGCGCGGGATCGGCGGCGAAGTCGTTCCAGAAATGCTCGAAGTAGGTCCGCTCGCGGCCCTTCACAAGCAGCTCCGGCGTATGGCCGTAGAAGCGGAAGTGCCAGGGGTCAGGAGCGTCGTAGATCTCTCTCCATGCGCCGATGCCGGGCAGGAAGGCGTCCATCAACGTCAGCGTCTCCACCTCGCTCGGGTACAGAGCGGCGTAGGCGTAGGCGACCATCAGGCCGATGTCGTGACCCACCACGCGGGCCCGCTCGTAGCCCAGCTTGTGGACGGCCTCGTGGACTCGCTTCGCAGACGTCGTCATGTCGATGCCGCTCGCCGGGATCGAGGAGTCGCCGATGCCGGGGAGATCGATGGCGACGACGGTGAACCGCGGGGCGAGCGCGACCGCGAGGGGCTTCCACATCTGCGCGGTCTCGGCATAGCCGTGGAGCAGCAACACGGTGGACCCCTTGCCGCCCACGGTTGCGCTGACCGTGCATCCCCCGACGGGGACCATCGTCTGCTTGAAACCGGGCCCATAATCGGCGGCCGAGACCGCGCTGGCGAAGAGACTGACGAACATAGCGCACGACACTCTACGCATGACGTTCTCCTTTCGGGGGCTGAGAAAATTGCGCGAATGCGGTGTGCATCGTTCAGGTTTCGGCGATTCGCGCCTTGATCAATTTGCGGACGAGCGTTGTCGGCAAGGGTTCCGCCGGATCGAAGTGGAGCGAGGACTTCGTCATCTCGTAGTCCTCGAGCTCATCGGCCAAGGTGCCAAGGGTCGACCCGCTGAAAGGCAAGTACGAGCATCCCTTCGCGGTCGCGGCAAACCCGGCGACGATCCTGTCGTCGAGCCGGAACGCCGGTATCCCGTAGCTGATGCACTCCTCCGCCTTCGGGACGATTTTTCGAATCATCTTGCGGAGCTTGTCGAGCGCCGCGCGCTTCTCGCCTCTTACGGTGGCGAGATACTGATCGATCGTGGTCGGCTTTCGGGCCATGCCGTGCTCCCTCACGAGGGTGCCGACGCCGGCGCGGCGCTGCCGCCGCGGCTCACCCGCAGCGCCGCCACCGCGGCCAGCGCCTGGAAGAGCGCAACGCCGAAGAGCACGGCGGTGAACGCTCCCCAGTCGAGCAATCGGCCGAAGAGGATGGGCGCGGCCGCCAGCCCCGCGTCGAGGCCGGAGTAGACGAAGCCGTAGATGCGGCCGAAGGAGAGCTGGCCGAATCGCTCCATGGCCGCGCTGCGCACGAGCAGATCGCGCGAAGGTGTGGCGGTGCCGGTGCAGAATCCGATCAGCGCCATGAGCGGAGCGACCGTCGCGCGCGGCACGCCGCCGGTGGCAAGGGCGAGCGCCAGCACCGCCGCTCCGAGGAGGAGCGCCGCCACCGCGCGTTCGTGCGCCTGGTAGCGCGTGGCGAGAAATCCTCCCGCCGCGATACCGGCCGCGCCGCCCAGCAGATAGAGAGTGAGCGCCGAGGCGGCCGCGGTGAGCGGCAGGCCGTAGACGGTCTTCAGCACCAGCGGGCCGAAGTTCTGCAGCGCGCCCACGCCCATGGTCGAGGCGAGGAAGAAGAAGAAGCACATCCACACCGCGCCCACTCCGAGGAAGGCGAACGGCGAGCCGCGCGGCGCGGTGGCCGGAGCGTGCGCATGGGCGGGCGCGGCGAGCGCGCGGCGCGAGATCAGGAGCAGTGAGAGCGCGAGCAGCGGCGGAATCCCGGCGGCGAAGGCGGCGATCCGCCAGCCGGCCAGCGAAGCGAGGCCGGTGATGAACACAGGCGTGGCGGCCCAGCCCAGGTTGCCGGCGAGCCCATGAGCGGAGAAGGCGGCGCCCAGCCTCGGCTGCGAGACGTTGCGGTTCAGGATGGTGAAGTCGGCGGGGTGGAAGACGCAGTTGCCCGTGCCGGCGAGGATGGCCGCGGCCGCCAGCGCCGGATAGCCGTGCGAGAATCCGAGCAGGACGGCGGCGAGCGCGAAGAGCAAGAGGCCGGCGTAGAGCGCGCGCTGGGCGCCCCAACGATCGACCGCGAATCCCGCCACCGCCTGCCCGACGCCGGAAAAGAGGAAGAAGAGAGTGGTGAGCGTGCCGGCGGCGGTGAAGTTGAGGCCGAACTCGACCATCAGCCAGGGGAAGAGCGAAGGGATCACCAGGTGGAAGAAGTGCGAGGTGCCGTGCGCAAAACCAACCAGCGACATTACCCGCACGTCACCGGCGCGCGCTGCGGTTGGCGTTGCGGTTGCCGTCGCTTCCATCACACCACCGGATCGTGCGGGCGCTCGTCGACCGAGAGCTGGAAGACGTCGGGCCGCGCGTAGTGGCCGGCCACGTCGAAGTCGTACTTGCCGCGCGCGATCTCGTCGAGGTCCAGCTCGACGGAGAGGATCGCCTCCTCCTCGAAGACCGGACCCGCCAGCACCTTGCCGAGCGGATCGACGATGCAGCTCCCGCCGCGCATGAGCAGGGTCTGCGGATCCTCGGAGAGCGCGTTGGGGATGTCGGCGGGCAGGTCCGATCGCCGCAGCACCTGGCAGGCGCTGAGCACGAAGCAGCGGCCCTCGAGCGCGACGTGGCGCAGGGTGGGAAGCCAGGTCTCGCGGTCGTCGGCGGTCGGCGCGCAATGTAGTTCTCCCAGCAGATGACTGCCCCCAGCTTCCCCAGGCGCGTGTCGAAGACCGGGAGAGTGGAGCCGTCGCCGAATCCCCAGACCAGCCGCTCCGCCGCCGTGGGCATCAGCTTCCGATGCTTGCCGAGAAATTTGCCGTCATCAGAGAAAAAGAGCGCGGTGCAGTAGAGCGTGCCGCCCGCGCGCTCGATGGCGCCCACCACCAGATGGATCCGATGCTCGCGCGCCAGCTTCGCCATGCGCTCCACTTCCGGCCCGGGCACTTCGACGGCGCTCTCGAAGTAGCGGCGGAAGTGATCGCGCCCCTGCGGCGTGCGCCGGCCGACGACCGCGCCGAAATCGAGGCCTTTGGGATATCCGCCGATGAAGGCCTCGGGAAAGACCGCCAGCTCCGCCCCCCGCTGCGCCGCCTGCGCGACGAGCGCGGTCATCTTCTCCATCGTGCGCGCGCGGTCGAACGCCGCGGGCGCTGCCTGCACCACCGCTGCCCGAATCTTCATCTCGTCACCCGGCTCGCGAAACGCGAAATCATAGATGGGATGACGTCCCGCCCGCCACCGGCATCATCTGGCTCGCTTCTTCGAGCGCGCCGCTTTCTTCTTCGAGACCTCGCCTGGCCGGTCGAGCCTGTCCATGAGCGCGCGAGGTGCAACGCAGCGCCAGGCGCCGGCGATGAGGGCTCTGAGCTCGCCAGCGCCGACGGCCGGCAATCGCACCAGGATCGCCGGGAAGCCGTCGTAGTGGGGCTCGGTGAAGAACTTGTCCTTGTCCATCGCGAGCAGGACGTCCTTTTCGACCAGGTCCGCGACTCGCACGGCCAGGACTCTCGGGTTGGGGACGCGGGCCTTCTTCGGATCGATGCGCTCCTGCCACACCCAGACGAAGCTCCTCTCCTTGGCGCCGTTGCGGACGAAGAAAAAGAAGCGCTCTTTTCCTTCGATGGCGCCCGGGAGGGACCGGGCGATGCGCCGGACGTCGTTCTGGCTGGCCATGCCTCAAAATAACCGAAACTACGATCCGCCCGTGTAAGGCCCTTTCACTTCGCCCCAGCCCCATCGAGGCATCGGCGCATCCTCGCCCACCGCCGCTCCGGGCTGGGAGTTGATCACCGCGATGCGCGTTCCCCATTCCAGATAGGAGACGAGCGCAGAGCGGAACTCCGGGTCGGCCGGCACGCCGATCTCGTCGGCGCACTCGAGCAAGAGCTGCATCCATCGCTTGCGCTGCTCTTCGCTCAATGCCCGGCCCAGATGCCGGCGGATCATCTGCGGATGCCCGCCCAGCCCCTCGCTGTAAGCCTTGGGGCCGCCCAGCACTTCCCCGACGAACGCCGCGACGTGCTTCGAGTGCTCCGGCGTGATCTCGGCGAAGACCTTTGCCAGCAGCGGATCGCGCGGGACCCTCGAATAGAAGACGCCGAAGAGCTTCTCGATGGCCGGCATCCCGCCCATCCATTCGAACAACGTGGGGACTCGATTCTTCTCGCTCATCCGGCGAAATGTAACGGATGTCGCGACAAAGGCGAGCCGCGCGACCTTTCCTGAATGTCGCTGAGCCATCGCTTGCAGACGTTATTAGATGAAGAGTGCTCCCTCGAACTCCCGCGATTACCCCGAGCAGTCGTTGTGGTCGACGTTCCGGCAGACACGGACCTTCGCATTACAGTTGTAGTTCCCGCTGTTGAACAAGCCCAGCGTACGGCAGAAGCTCGCTCCGATCGGGCAGTCGCCATCAGTGGCGCAGCGTCGATAGCACCGTCCATCGCCGACTTCCGCGCACGTGGGCGGGCCGGATGAAGCCACGCCACATTGCACATCGTGGTAAACGAAATCGCCTGCTCCACAGTGTTCTCGAGCCTGGCCGCAAGCCGAAACGAGGACGGCTGCGATCGCGAAGAGGAAGACCGAGCTGCGCGGGAATGCCACTCTTTTCTTTGCAGAAGGCGCGGTTGTCCGGTAGCGCACATGCCTCCAAGCATCTGAGAGATGTTACGCCCATCGGGTGACGCACGTCGCGCCCCGTGAAGCTGACATGGGTTCCGCCGGGCACGATCGACAGTATCGATTTGGAAATCTTTGCCGTCAGGCGCGGCCGAGCGCCCAGAGCAGCTGGGCGCGGGCGGTGGCGAGCTGGAAGTCCGTCTGGACCACCTGCGCGGCTGCGTTCGCGGCGGCGATCTGCGCGTCGCCCAGCTCGATCACGCTGCCGGAACCGTTCTGGTAACGCCCCTCGGCGAGCGAGAGCCGCTGGCGCGCGGCGGTCAGCGCATTCCTCGAGGCGGAGGTCGCCGCTTTCGCCGCGCGGATCGCCAGGAGCGCCTGTTCCACCTCGACGCGGACCTGCTGTCGCAACACGTCGAGCTGCGCGATGGCGTAGCCGAGGTTCGCTTCCGCCTCGTGGACGATGCCGTTGGTGAGCCCGCCCTGGAACAGGTTCCAGGTGAGGGTCACTCCCGCGGCCACGTTCCAGCCGATGTAGTTCGTGCCCGTCGCGGTGCCCTGGACGAGGGTCGCGCCGGCGGAGATCGACGGAAGATAACTGCCGCGCGCCGACTGGATGAGGAGCTGCTGCGCCTTGACCTGCTCGGCCGCGGAGGCGATCTCGGGCCGCGCGGCGAGCGCGCTCTGGAGGATCGGATCGAGCGCGCCGTCCTCGCCGTCCTGGGGCGGCAGCGCCTGCTCGGCGACGTCGTACTCGATCGATCCCTCCACGCCCATCGCCTGGTTGAGCAGCACTTTGGATCGTTGATAGGCGTTGCCCGCGTTGATGACCTGCACCTCGGCGTTGGCGTAGTCGGCCTGCGCTTGCGACCGATCGATGGGCGGCCGGGTGCCGGCGTGCACGAAGCCCTCGATCTGGACGAGATGATTGTGCTGGTTGGCCAGCGTCTCGCGCGCCACGACGAGCAGCTCCTTGAAGGCGACGGCGTTGAAGAACGCTGTGCGAACCTGCAAGAGGATCTGCAGGCCGGTGGCGCGCTCCTGATCGGCCGTGGCCCGTGCGCTCGCCTGCGTCGAGCGCCAGCGGTCGCTGGTCTGTCCAAAGTCCCAGAGGAGCTGCGAGAGGGTCACGCTGCTGTCGAAGTAATTGATGCTGCTCCAGGAGGTGTCTCCCGTCCGGGCGATCCCGCCGGGACGGAAGAGATAGTTGTTGGTTGCCCTCTCGTAGCCGGCGGTCGCCGAGAGCTGCGGGAGAAGTCCCGAGCGGGACTGTTCGACGCGCCCCTCCGCCGCCTGCGTGCTCGACCGCGCGGCGCGCAGCTGCGGTTGCCGCTCCTGGGCGAGGCGCTGCGCCTCCTCCAGCGTCAGCGCGCGCGCCGGCGCCGTCTGGGCGAGGAGCAGGGCGAGGAGGGCGATCATCCCGCGCTCACCGCCTGGACTTGCATGCCGTCCGCTACATCGCTCGGCGGGGCCGCGATCACCTGCTCCCCGCCGGAAAGGCCGGCGACCAGATCGATGGTGCTGCCGTTGTCCAGACCCGGCGTCACCGCGACGAGGCGCACTTTCCCGCTATCGTCCACGACTCCGACGTGGACTCCCCTGGAGTCGGCGATGATGGCGCTGGAAGGCACCCGGACCACCTGGTGCGTGACGGCGAGGTCGAGCGAGACCTCGACGAACATTCCCGCGAGAAGCTCGCCCTTGGGGTTGGACAGCTCCACCTCGGTCCGCAGCGTGCGCGAGGCAGGGTCGAGCGCGCCGGCAGCCCGGGTGATGCGCCCGATGAAGACGCGGCCGCGGAAATTCCTCACGGCGATCTTCGCCTGCCCCCCGACGTGGACGCTGGGTGCGAATACTTGCGGCACGTCCACGTACGCCTGCATGGGATCGGTGGAGGCAATCTCGAAGAGCGCGGCGGCATTCGCTCCGGCGCCCGCGTTCACCAGGGTTCCGACGTCCACCAACCGCCGCGTGATCGTTCCGTCGTACGGCGCCTGCACCTTTCCAAACGAGACGAGTTGCTCGAGTTGACCCACGTTGGCGCGCTGGGCCGCGACATTGGCCTTGGCGGCATTCACGTTGGCGTCCCAGATGGCCGCTTGCGTCTGGGCCTGATCGTTTTCCTGCGCGGAGATGAGCGACTTGCCGTAGAGCTCTGCCTCGCGCTTTGCCGTGAGATAGGCGTAGTTGCGATTCGCCTGCGCCTGGGCGAGCGCGGCCTTCGTTTGCGCCAGAGAGGCCTGCGCCTGGGCGAGCTGCTTGTCGAGCTCGGGAGTGTCGAGCTGCACGAGGAGCTGCCCCTTCTTGACGCTATCGCCGATGTCCACCAGCCAGCGGTTCACGTACCCGTTGGCCCTTGCGTAGACGAGCGTCTGCTGTTTGGCGGAGAGGGCCGCGGGGAGCGCCAGGAGACGGCCTGCGTCCACGGCGACTGCCTTGACGACCGAGACGCGCGGCGCGACCGGCGCGGTGGGAGTGACGGCGGCGACCTTCGCGCGCGCCAGCCGCCTCGGCAGGTATCCGGCAAGGAAGCCGACCGCGAGCACCAGCAGAACGGCGGCCGCGATCCAGAGGCGCCGCTTGTTCCAGCTGCGCCGCGGCGTCACGGTCTCTGAGGTTGCGCTCACGCCTTTTCCCCTTTTGCTTCGCCCTCGTCGACCTGCGCGGGCGGATGGTACCCAATCGCGCTCAGGACCACCGGAACGAAGAAGAGCGTGGACAGAGTGGCGAACACCAGTCCGCCGATCACCGCGCGGCCGAGCGGCGCGTTCTGCTCGCCGCCGTCGCCGAGGCCGAGCGACATGGGCAGCATGCCGAGGATCATGGCGGTCGCGGTCATGATCACCGGCCGCAGCCGGGTGCGGCCCGCGTTGAGCGCAGCATCGACCGGAGCGACTCCCTCGCGGAGACGCTCGATGGCGAAAGTCACGACCAGGATGCTGTTCGCGGTGGCCACGCCGATGCTCATCAGCGTTCCCATCAGGGCGGGGACGCTCAGGGTCGTGCCGGTCACGAACAGCCCCCAGACGATCCCGGCGAGCGTGCCGGGAAGAGCCATGAGGATGACCAGCGGCTCGGTCCACGACTGGAAGTTCACCGCCATGAGCAGATAGACGAGGATGACGGCGGCCACGATGCCGATGCCGAGGCCGCTGAAGGATGCGTTCATCGCCTGCGGTTGCCCGGTCAAGAGGATCGTCGAGCCGCGCGGCAGGTGGGAACGGACTCCGTCGATCAGCTTCTGCACGCCGGACGCGACGGACGCGAGATCCGCTCCGTCCACACCGGCTTGCACGTCGATGGTGCGGGCGATGTTGAAATGGGTGACGTTGGTGGGGCCCAGGCCGTGCGACACGCTCGCCACGTTGGAGAGCAGCTCGGGCCGAAGGCTGCTCGCCGGGGTCGGCGAGACGTAGGACCCGGACGACGCCAGGCGGACCGAGCCGCTGCTCAGAGGAGTCGTCTCCAGCGCCTGGATGGAGTCGATCCGGGTCTGCGGCGTCTGGACGGCGACCGGGTACTGCACGCCGGTCTTCGGATCCATCCAGAAGTTCGGCGCGGTCTGCGAGCTCGACGAGAGCGAGACGAGCAAGTCGCTTGCGACGTCGCGCATCGTCAGCCCCAGGTCCTCGGCGGCGGTGCGGTCGACATCCACGAGCAGCTGCGGCGTATCCACCACCTGCGCCAGGTGCACGTCGACGGCACCCGGAATGGTCGCCATTCGCGAGGCCAGATCGCGCGCGATGGTCAGGTTCGCCGTCTGGTTCGCCGCCGGCCCGGTGAGGCGCACGTCGATGGGCGCGGAGAGGCCGAAGTTGAGGATCTGCGTGGAGATGTCGGCCGCGAGGAA
>VBLC01000108.1 GCA_005879315.1 Deltaproteobacteria bacterium
GCGGTGCCTGACAGCCGGCGGCGTCTTCCTCGCTGGCGCGGCGGTCTTTCACTTCTTTGCCGCGCATCACATTGCGCCGATCCTTCGGCGGGCCGTCGACGCGAAGACCTTCGCATTCCTCGAGCCGATCGTTTCCTTCACATTCCTCCTCAACGCGGTGCTGCTCCTGCCGCTCTCGTTCACCACGCTCTACGGCGCGGCCGGCGTTCGCCGCGGCGAGCGTTGGGCCTGGCGGATCGGCATCGTCAATGCCCTGACGGTGATCGCTCTCCCCTGTCTGTTGGTCTACTCGATGGGATTCGGGTACTTCGCCGACGCGCCGCTCTTTCTCGCCGGCGCCGTGTCGATCACCACGGCGGGCCTCCTGATGCTGCTCCCCCTGGTCTGGGTGCGGCGAGACATCTTGCCACCGGCCTGACGCAATGCCCTGTGTGACGCCGTGACAATCGATGTGGTATCATGTTACCAATGTACCCAACCCCAATGGACTCCCTCACCGACGACCAGCTCTTTGCCGCATTTGACTCCGCCACGCTTCCCAAGGAGGCGTTCCACCACCGCGAGCACGTGCGCGCCGCCTTCCTCTACCTCTCGAAGTATCCCGACCTGGCCGAGGCCGCGCTGCGCTTCCGCAGCGCACTGCGCCGCTTCGCCGAGGCGCACGGCGTCCGCCATCTGCTCCACGAGACGCTGACCTGGGCGTACCTGGTGCTCATCCAGGAACGGATGCACGGCCATGGGTTCGAGACCTCGCAGGAGCTGCTCGCGAGCTGTCCCGAGCTGCTGGACCATCGGACGGGGCTTCTCGCCCGCTATTATGACGTCGGCGCGATCACGGGCTCTCCGTCGGCGAGGCATCTCTTCCTCCTCCCCGGCGGGCGGGGCCTCGGCCGGAGCGGGTGACGGATGCCGACAGCGAAGAGCCGCCGAACCGTGGTGCGCGTCCAGACGGGCGTGCGGATGGAGAAGCGCCTTCTCCAGCTCTTGAAGGCGCTCGCCGGCACCCTCGACCTCTCCTTCGGCGACCTGCTCGAGGGTATCGCGCTGCACGCCCTCGAGGGAAAGGCGTCCTTCAGCGCGCAGACCCTGGCGAAGGTGAAGGACCTGCGCAGGGTCTACGGTCTCACGCTCTCGGCGAAGGACAGCCACCTGCTCGTCGAGCGAGCCCGCCGGCGTTGAACGCGGGCGCCGAGAAACTGCGCTAAAAGCTTGCGAATGCACCTGCCCGCTCGTTCGCCGCCGATGCGCGGGCTCGTCTTGCGCATCGTGGCCGCTCTGACCGCATGGACTCCCCTGCGCGACCTGATCCTCTGGAAGATGCGGCGCGACGCGCGCATCTCCGAGCTCCCCGAATGAGCACTCTCGGTGTCGCGCCGCTCGCGAAGGGCTTTCGCGACGGAAGCGACGACCCGGTGCGGGCCCTCGAACGTGCGCTGGCCGCCGCCGAGCGCGGCAAGGACGACAAGGCGATCCTCTGGCGCGTGCCTGGCGCGCGCACCGAGGCGGAGTCGGCGCGCCAGCGCTTCGCCCGCGGAGCGCCGCTCGGGCCGCTCGACGGAGTCCCCATCGTCGTCAAGGACAGTATGAACGTCAAAGGTCTGCCCTCGACCGACGGCACCTCTTTCCAGACGGAGCCGGCGGAGTCGGACGCCGAGGTGGTCTCGCGGCTGCGCGCTGCCGGCGCGATCATCTTCGCCAAGACCAACATGCACGAGTTCGGCATCCAGCCCACCGGGGTCAACCCGCATCACGGCACGCCGGTGAACCCGTGGGATCCATCGCGGATCCCTGGCGGATCGTCCTCCGGCAGCGCGGTGGCCGTGGCCAGCGGCATCGCGCCGATCGCGCTCGGCTCCGACGCGGGCGGCAGCATTCGCGTCCCGGCGGCGTGCAACGGGCTGGTCGGGCTCAAGCCGAGTTTCGGCTCGATCCCTCTCGACGGAGTGAGCGCGCTCACGCGCGATCTCGATCACGTCGGGCCGCTCGCCTGGACCGTCGAGGACGCCACGCTGCTCTTCGAGGCTCTCGCCGCGCGCCAGGTCGATCGCGCCGTCCGGGTCCGCAGCGCAGCGCTCCTGGTCGATTTTCTCGACGGCGCCGAAGTGGCGGTCGTGCGGGCCGTGCGCGGCGCGGTGGCCGAGGTGTTCGGCGCCATCGAGGAAGTGCAGACGCCCCTCGCCGCCTGGGCCGCTCCCGTCGAGTTCGTCATCGTCGGGAGCGACGCCGAGTCGACCGCGGGCAGGCATCTGACGGAGCACGCGCGCGAGATGGCCCCCGACACACGCACCATCCTCCGGCTCGGCGCTGGGCTGCCGGCGAGCGATCGCCACCGCGCCGCCAAGTTGCGCGCCGGCATGCGCCGCGAGATCGACGCGCTCCTGGAAAAGTTCGAGGTCCTCCTGGGACCCGCGCTCGGCTGCTATCCGCCGCTCCTCCATCGCGCTGCGCGGAGTCATGGCGTGCTGGACATGGCAGCCATCGCGCAGCTCGCCGCCGTCGAGTTCGTCGCCAACTTGACCGGCCATCCGAGCTGCGTCGTGCCTTGCGTGCGCGATGGGCTGCCGATGGGCGCCCAGATCATCGGGCGACGAGGCGACGAGGCGCGCGTGCTCGCGGCAGCTCGCTCTTTCGAAGAGAAATTCGGCCCGCGAAAGCCCGCGCGGTGGCACGGCTGAGAGGACGCCGCTCTCAATCACTCCGCGAGCACGCGATGCACCAGCTGCACGCAGATCGACCCTTCACCCACCGCCGACGCCACGCGCTTGACGCTCCCCGCTCGGGCGTCTCCGACGGCAAAGACGGCCGGGTGGTTCGTTTCGAGAAGGTACGGCGCGCGCGCGAGCGGCCATCCGCCGAGGTCGGCGTGGTCCAGATCAGGTCCCGTCTTGACGAAGCCCTTCTCGTCCAGCGCGACGCACCCCTTCAGCCACTCCGTGTGCGGGATGGCGCCGGTCATGAGAAACAGGTGATGGACAGGAAGCGTCTCGGCGCGGCCGGTCGCTTCGTTGCGGATCTGCACGCGCTCGAGGCGCCCCTCTCCCTCCAGCGCCACCACTTGATGCAACGAATGCACTGCGATGTTGCGGCTCTCCGCGATGCGCTGGATCAGGTAGCGCGACATCGTCGCCTTGAGCCCGCTGCCGCGCACGAGGATGCGCACCTGGCGCGCACGCGCCCCGAGAAAGACCGCTGCCTGACCGGCCGAATTGCCGCCGCCGACGATGAGCACGTCCTCGCCTTCGCAGAGCTGGGCCTCCATCTGGGACGCGCTGTAGTAGACGCCGAGCCCGACGAACCGCGAGAGGTTGCCGAGCGGCAGCTTGCGGTATTGCACCCCGGTCGCGATCACCAGGCTGCGCGCGACCACCGAACCGCCGTCGGCCATCTCCACCCGCGCGAGGCGCTTTTCGCAGCGGAGCCTGGTCGCAGTCCGGGCGACGGCGATCTCCGCCCCGAACTTCTGCGCCTGCGCGAGGGCCCGCCCGGCGAGCTCCTGGCCGGAGACTCCGGTGGGAAAGCCCAGGTAGTTTTCGATCTTCGAGCTGGACCCGGCCTGTCCACCGGGCGCCTCGCTCTCGAGCACGAGCACGTCGAGCCCTTCGGAGGCGCCGTAGACTGCCGCAGCCAGGCCAGCCGGACCCGCCCCGACGACGACGAGGTCGCGGACCTTTGCCGGGTCGAGGGCTTCGATGAAGCCCAGGCACTGCGCGACTTCCTCGTTGCTGGGGCTCTTCAGCACGCGCTGGTAGCGGCAGATCACGACCGGCACGTCGTCGACCCGCAGCGCGAAGCGATCGAGCAGGGCCTGCACGCCGGGATCCTTGTCCACGTCGAGATAGGCATGCGGCTCGCCGTTGCGAGTGAGGAACTCGCGGATCCGCAGGGTCGCTGCGGAGTGCGTCGATCCGATCAGAACGGTGTCGCCCTGCGATCTTGCGATCAGCGCCACGCGCCGGAGGATGAAGGCGCGCATGAAGATGTCGCTCAGCTCCACGTCGAACTGGACGAGCTTGCGCAACGCTTCCGGGGTGATCGCCAGCAGCTCACCAGATTCGGCCATGCGCGCTCGCGCCATGCTGCGCCGGCCGGAGAGCATGTTGATCTCTCCGGTGAACTGGCCCGGTCGGAGAACCGTGATCGGCACCTCGTGCCCGTCTCCGGGCTGCACGAGCTCGAGCGCTCCGGAGACGACGACGTAGAAGTCGGGCGTCGCTTCGCCTTGCTCGTAAAGGACCTCGCCGCGTTCGACTCTCCGGCGGTGGCCGAGCGAAGTGAGCCGCTCCATCTCGGCGGGCGAGAGGCTTGGAAACATCTGCTCTCGCCGTTCGACCACGATGTCCGTCAAGGACGCCTCTCTTTTCCTGCGCGTGACGTGCGCGAGGCGGTTAGGTAGGGTCGAACGGATGAGGAGAGCTCGCGATGCGTGAGAACATCGAAGTGGGATTCCAGACCTTCGTCGACGATAGCCCGGAAGACTTCGGCGCCGTCCGCGCGATCTCGCCGGACGGGAAGAAGATCACCGTCTACGTCGAGAACGCCGGCGACTTCGTCGTGCCCGCCAGCGCGGTGGTTTCCGTGCAGTCGGAGAAGGTGACCTTCGCCTGCGGCAAGCTCGACACCAGGCTGCGCGCCGCCATCGGCCACGCGCACGACCAGGAAGATCGGTGAGGTAGAGCCATGGACGAGCTCTGCGCTCACCTGGAAAAGCTCGCAGACCCGGCCCGCAAACCCGTGAAGCCGAGCGGCCACGGCTGCAAGGAATGCCTGGAAATGGGTGACGCCTGGGAACATCTTCGCCTTTGCATGTCCTGCGGTCACGTAGGCTGCTGCGACGACTCCCGCAACAAGCATGCGACCAAGCACTTCCACCAGACGCAGCATCCCACCATTCGATCTTATGAGCCCGGCGAGAATTGGGCCTTTTGTTATCCCGACGAGCTTACCGTGGACGGCGTCGTCGCCCTTCCTGGGGAATCGCCTTCGCGTCATTACACCGCGCCGGTCTCCCGGCGTTAGCCGTCGGCAGCTCTCGGCCCGAATCCTGGCCGCGCCGCAGGTATCTTTCATTGAGGTGTTGGTTGTCTCGGCGAAGAGGCGGTCATGATCTATCTGCAAGATTTCGCGCCCGGGCAAAAGTACGCATCCGGAACGCTTCGCGTGGACGCAGCCGCCATCAAGGCTTTCGCCGCGCAGTTCGACCCGCAGCCCTTCCATCTCGACGAAGAAGCCGCCCGCAACTCGTTCTTCGGCGGCCTGGCCGCGAGCGGCTGGCACACGGCCGCGCTCAGCATGCGGCTTCTCGTCGAGAGCAGCTTTCGCCCGGCCGGCGGAATCATCGGCTCGCGGGCCGAGGAATTGAAGTGGCCGCGCCCGGTCCGGCCGGGCGATGAGCTGCGCGTGGAGGCGGAAGTGCTCGAGGTGCGCGCGTCGACCAGCCGGCCTGGCCAGGGCTTCATCAAGTGCCGGACCACCACGCTGAACCAGAGCGGCGAGCCGGTGCAGTCGCTGGTCATGAATCTGCTGGTCCAGGCTCGGCCCGCGTGACGAGAGGAAACTGAAGGTGAGCGACATCGAACGGACTCGCACCGTGACCTGGCAGGATCCTGCTGGCATCGGCAAGGCAGCGTTCTCGATGTCGGGCGCCGCCTTTCTCCGCGCGATCGCCGAGCGCAAGCTCCCTCCCCCCCCGATCGCGAATCTGATGGGCTTCGACATCGAGGAGGTCGGCGAAGGCCGCGTGGTCTTCGCGGTCGAGCCGCAGGAGTACCACTACAACCCCATCGGCATGGTCCACGGCGGGCTTGCGGCGACGTTGCTGGATTCGGCGATGGGCTGCGCCGTCCATTCGCTCCTGCCCGAGGGGCGCGGGTACACCACGCTGGAGATCAAAGTGAACTACGTCCGCGCCCTGAAGCACGACACCGGGCGAGTGCGGGCGATCGGCAAGGTCATCCACCTGGGCGGCAAGGTCGCCACGGCGGAGGGCAGCCTCATCGACAGCGCCGGCAAGCTTTACGCGCACGGCACCACGACCTGCCTGCTGAGCGACCTCTCTCGCCGATAGCCGGCCGTGCCGAGGAGACTCGCTGACAGGGTTCCAGTTGACTCCCGCACCGCCATGTTCTTCGATGCCTCTCCGCTCCAGCGAGCTCGAGGAGACTCCATGAAGCTGAACGTCAACGGGACCGTGCACGAAGTGGATGCGCCCGAGGACATGCCGCTGCTCTGGGTCCTGCGCGACGTGCTCGGCATGACCGGAACCAAGTTCGGATGTGGCATGGCCCAATGCGGGGCTTGCACGGTGCACCTCGATGGCCAGGCGACGCGTTCGTGTGTGCTGCCTGTTTCGTCCGTGGGCAGCAGGATGGTCACGACCATCGAGGGCCTCTCGCCTGACGGCACCCATCCGGTGCAGAAAGCCTGGGCGGAAGTGGACGTGGTCCAGTGCGGCTATTGCCAGCCCGGGCAGATCATGTCGGCTGCGGCTCTTCTTGCGCATCATCCGAATCCCACTGACGCCGAGATCGATCTGGCCTTGGCGGGCAACATCTGCCGCTGCGGAGCGTACCAGCGGATCCGCGAAGCCGTGCGCGCCGCCGCAACGCAGAGGAGGGCCGACCGATGACCGCGCTTTCGCGACGCGAGATGTTGCGTGCCTCGCTGCTCTCGGGAGCGGGGCTGTTCGTCGCCTTCCACATCCCGCGCAAGGCGCGCGCGGCAGCGCAGCCTCCGGCGAAGCCCCTTCCCGATCCCAACGCCTTCGTGCGCGTGGCGCCCGACGGATCGGTGACGGTGCTGCTCGCTCATTCCGAGATGGGTCAAGGGATCTGGACCGGCCTCGCCATGCTCATCGCCGAAGAGCTCGACTGCAACTGGTCGAAGATCCGCGTCGAGCACGCGCCCGCCTCTCCCGTCTATGCGCATCCGGCTTTCGGCATTCAGATGACGGGCGGCTCGACCACCACCTGGTCGGAGTTCGACCGCTACCGCCAGGCGGGTGCGATGGCGCGCGCGATGCTCGTGCGCGCCGCCGCTGCGCAGTGGAAGACCGACCCGAAGAAGCTCCGCACCGAGAACGGCTTCGTCCTGCGCGGCAGCGACAAGCTCTCCTACGGGGAGCTCGCGGTCGCTGCCCAGGCGCAAACGCCGCCAAAATCGGTGAAGCTCAAGGACCGCAAGGAGTGGAAGATCATCGGCAAGCCGACGCGGCGCCTCGACTCGCCGGAGAAGATCACCGGCAAGGCCCAGTTCGGCATGGACGTGCGCCTGCCCGGCGTGCGGACCGCGCTCGTCGCCCGGTCACCCGTGTTCGGCGGGAAGGTCAAGTCGTTCGACGCGAGCAAGGCCAAGGGAGTCAAAGGCGTCGAGCAGGTCGTCCAGGTGCCGAGCGGCGTCGCCGTCGTCGCGAGCAATTTCTGGAGCGCCAAGCTCGGGCGCGACGCGCTGACGGTCGATTGGGATCCAGGACCCGGCGCTACTCTCGACAGCGCCGCTCTCGTCAAGAGCTACCGCGAGACCGCGCGCACAAAAGGCACGGTCGCGGCAGAGAAGGGCGATGCGGAGACGGCGCTCTCCAAGGCATCGAAGCGAGTCGTCGCCGAGTACGACGTTCCTTATCTCGCCCACGCCACCATGGAGCCGCTCAACGCGACGGTGAAGCTGGAAGGCGACCGCTGCGAGATCTGGACCGGCACGCAATTCCAGACGATGGACCAGCTGACGGCGGGGCGCATCGCGGGCATCCCGCCGCAGAACGTCTCCATCCACACGCAGTTCCTCGGCGGGGGCTTCGGAAGGCGCGCCACGCCCTCCTCCGACTTCGTCGCCGAAGCGGTGCAAGTGGCCAAGGCTGCCGGCGTCCCCGTCAAGGTGATGTGGACGCGCGAGGACGACATCCAGGGCGGCTTCTACCGGCCGCTCTTCCTCCACCGCATCGAGGCCGGCCTCGACGACAAGGGCCTGCCTTCGGCCTGGAAGCACACCATCGTCGGCCAGTCGATCCTCACCGGCACGCCGTTCGAGAAAATGATGGTCAAGAACGGCATCGATGAGACCTCCATCGAGGGCATCGTGGACTCGCCTTATTTCGAGACGGTGCCCGCCCGGCTCGTCACCGTGCACTCGCCGCGCTCGCCGGTCACGGTCCTCTGGTGGCGCTCGGTCGGCAACACGCACACGGCCTTCGCCATGGAGAGCATGATCGACGAGCTGGCCTGGGCAGCCGGACGCGACCCGCTCGAATTCCGCACGGCCATGCTCGCCGACCATCCGCGCCACCGGCGTGCTCTGCAGACCGCCGCGGAGAAAGCGGGCTGGGGCAAGCCGCCCCCGGCGGGACGCGCGCGAGGCCTGGCGGTGCACGAGTCGTTCGGCAGCATCATCGCCGAGGTGGCCGAGGTGTCGGTGGACGACCAGAAGGAGATCCACGTGCACAAAGTCAGCTGCGCAGTGGACTGCGGGACCGCCCTCAATCCGCTCGGCATCGAGGCGCAAGTGCAGGGCGCAGTCGCCTTCGGCCTTTCCGCCGTGCTGCACAGCGAGCTGACCCTCAAGGAAGGCCGCGTCGAGCAGAGCAACTTCCACGACTACCAGGTGCTGCGCCTGCCCGACATGCCCACGGTGACGGTGCAGATCATCGAGAGCGACGCGAAGATGGGTGGGATCGGCGAGCCCGCCACCGCGCCCATCTCCGCCGCGGTGGCCAATGCGGTGTACGCGCTGACCAAGAAGCGGTTGCGCTCGCTGCCGCTGAGGTTCGCATGAGGCGCCTGCTCCTCCTTGCGCTGGTCGCATGCACGCATGCCGAGCCCGCGCCGACGCCGGCGCCGGAAGCCAAGTCCGCCGACCCGATCGCTTCTTTCGCGACGGTGAAAACCGTCTTGCAGAGCCCGCGCTGCGTGAATTGCCACCCGGCCGGAGACCAGCCGCTGCAGGGCGACGACGGCCACGCCCATCAGCAGTTCGTGCAGCGCGGCCCCGAGGGGCGCGGCGCGATCGGGCTCGCCTGCGCCACCTGCCACGGCAAGGCCAACCCACCGGCGAGCTACGGCCTGCACATGCCGCCGGGCGTCTCCACCGAATGGCGCTTGCCGCCGCCCGAGCACCGGATGGTCTTCGCCGGCGTCGCCGCACGAGCTCTCTGCGAGCAGCTCAAGGACGTCCGGCAGAACGGCGGCAAGGACAGCGCGGCCCTCCTTCATCACGTCTCCGAGGATCCGCTCGTGCTCTGGGGTTGGTCTCCGGGAACGGGGCGCAAGCCAGTGCCCGTCGCCCACGCCGATTTCGTCAAGGCGTGGAAGTCCTGGACGGATGCCGGCGCTCCGTGCCCGCCGCAAGGATAGAAGCGGTCGAGAAGCGCGGACCATCGGCCGATCGCGCCCTGCCCGCCGTCCTTCTCACGCTCACCATGGTGACCGGCGTGGTCGACGCCGCGAGCTTTCTCGGACTTGGACACATCTTCACGGCGAACATGACGGGGAACATAGTCTTTCTCGGCTTCGCAGTTGCGGGCGCCCCGGGATTGTCATTCGCGAGATCCGGCATTGCGCTCGCGGCATTCGCAGCCGGCGCGGTTCTCGGCGGACGGATGGAGGCCCGGATGCGCGCAGGCCGGCGACACCTCTGGGCGAGCAGCGCCTTTGCCCTGGAAGCTGCGTTGCTCCTGGCAGCGGCGCTGGTGGCGGCCGGCTGGGGGACCGATCTCACCGATCGCGGAACGGTCCTCTACGCGGTCATCGTCCTCACCGGCTTGGGGATGGGCATCCGGAACGCGACCGTCCGCAAGCTCGGCGTTGCCGATCTCAACACCACCGTCCTGACGCTCGGCATCGCCGGGCTCGCGGGGGACTCGTTTCTTGCCGGCGGCGCAAATCCGGGATGGAGCCGGCGCGCAGGATCGGTCGCGATCATGTTCGCCGGCGCAGCGCTGGGGGCTTGGCTCTTGCGAGCTTCGCTGGCGTGGGCGCTGGGGATCGCCGGCTTCATCTCCGGAGCCTGCGCACTCGCGGTGGCGCTCTCGAGGACTGCAGGCGGACCGGATCAGCGTTAGCATTCCGGGACTATGGCGAAATGGTTCTTCGAGCCTGGCCACACTTCGGCCGAGTTCTGTGCGCGTCACATGATGGTGAGCTGCGTCCGCGGCCATTTCAAGAACGTCCACGGGACCCTGCAGTTCGACGAGGCCAACCCGTCCTCAGGCTCGGTCGAGGTGGCCATCGACGCGCGCGGGTTGTGGAGCGGCGAACCGGATCGCGATGCGCACCTGCGCAGCGCCGATTTCCTCGACGTCGAGCATCATCCCGAGATCCGCTTCCGGGGCCGCGTCACCAAGATCGTCGGGCCGCTCGACTGGCAAGTGAGCGGCGACCTGACCATCCGGGGCGTGACTCGCCCAGCGATGCTCGAGGTGCGGTATCTCGGCCGCTGGAGGACGCCGTGGTGGGAGGGCGGCGTGGACAAGGGACCAAGAGTCCGCGCCGGCTTTCTCGCCCGGACGGTCATCAACCGACACGATTTCGGGGTGAGCTGGAACACGGCGCTCGAGGCGGGCGGCGCCGTCGTCAGCGACGAAGTCGAGATCACCCTCGACGCCGAAGCCATCCGCCAGGACGAGTAGGGAACTCGATATTGGATCTCGCTGACGCCGCCGCTCACCGCGGGGGCCCCGGCTCGCCACGGCGTCGCCGCGGACTTGCCAGTTTTGGCACGCAACTGTTCCCTGAAGGCGGCTCCTAATGTGGCTCACCGAAACCCCCGCGGCTATCGCTGCGGCTGCCTGTGGATCGAGTTCCGCACGATCGAGAACGTCACGGTTTCGTGCGGTACTCAAGCCGCATAGCCGATGGCCACGCGACGGGTCGTGCTCACATCCAAAGTGGGGCTGCAAGGGTCCCCGAAGGAGCAGCCGCAGGTCGTTGAGGAAAGTGCTCTCCTGGGCATGAACTCTACAAAGCTCTCGCAATGATCAACGGCGCGCGTCTACGCCTACGACCCACAAGTCGACGTGCGTAGATAGGTTGTCCCCGGTCCTCTTGCCTTCACCGTGAGGCCGTTCCCGAACCAAGCGCCAGCTGCTGGAATCGGGATCGGGACATCGCCATCGTAGAACTGAACTTGCGGTGATGGACCGGCGTCCCCGTTGATGAGTTCGAGTTGGTAGACAAATCCCTGTCGGGCGGCAAGCGCGAACGCACCGCGCTTCTTCGAAAGCGGCCCCGCAGTGAAACTGCGATACGGAAATGCTCGCGTGCATCCAGGATCAATGCGGTGAGCATCGTCTACGGCCAACACAGACTTCGCGCCGACGAGCTGAATCGAGATCACTCCCCCATCGGGTGCGTCGTCCACCATTACGTGCAGAGGCTCCCTTGGCCAAACAAGTTGCTGCGTGCAACCAATGACCGCGGGAATCAGGATTGCGGCGAAAACCATGCCCCGAACGTTGCGCATTTCTTCAGTCAACGGGCGACCTCCTAAGTGGCACCATCGCAACTCTCTGATGGCAGGCTTTGCACTCCGGGACAGCATAGTGCGGGACTCGATCCACATGCAGCCGCAGCGATAGCCGCGGGGGTTTCGGTGAGCCACATTAGGAGCCGCCTTCGGGGAACATTGCGTGCCAAAACTGCCAAGTCCGCGGCGACGCCGTGGCGAGCCGGGGCCCCCGCGGTGAGCGGCGGCGTCAGGGAGATCCAATATCCCGCGGTAAGCGGCGGCGTCACTGAGCTCCAATATCCCGCGCTGAGCGGCGGCGTCACGGAGATCCAATATCAGTGGGGCGTTGAAAGGTCGGACGGGCGTAGAATCCTGTTGTGGGCGGCGAGTTGCAGAAGACGGACCCGAGGCGGCAGCGCATCGTGGGCATCCTGGTGACGGCCGGCATCGCACTGCTCCAGCTGGCGAGCGAATTCCTCGGGGCGCACGATCTCGTCCGCCTGCTCTCCAAGAGCCTGGCTCTGCTCATCGGGTTGCCGCTGCTCATGTTCTGGGGAACCGCCGTCTTCCGCTGGGCGGCGCGACACCGCGTCGGCCTGGTCGGTCCGCTCTCGGTCGCCGCGATCGCGTCCGGGTTCTTCTTCTCCGGCCTGCTTCTGGCGACGCGGACGGTGACTGTGTCGATCGCGCCACTGCCGTTGGGTTACGAGCCTTACGGCCAAGGCGACGTCCTCCGTGTGGGGTTCGCCTTGGGGCTGAGCTATTTCGCCCTCTGGGCGTTGGCGTTTGTCTTCCCCCTCGTCGTTGAGGATGCGCGCGTTCGCGCGCTGGAGGCCGACAAGCTTCGTACCCAGGCGGAGCTCGCCCAGCTGCGCGCGCATCTCGAGCCGCATTTCCTCCTCAACACGCTCAACGCCATCGCTGGGCTGGTGACCGAGGATCCGCGACAGGCGCGCCAGCTGCTCGGCAACCTCGGCGACCTGTTGCGTGATTCGGTCGCGCCCGCCGGAGAGATGCAGACCCTCGACGAGCAGATCGAGTGGCTGCGTCGCTACGCGCAGATCCTGGAGACGCGCCACGCCGGCCATCTGGCCTTCCGCTGGGAGATCGGCGACGGCACGCCGCGCGCTCTCCTGCCGCGGCTCCTCTTGCAGCCGCTGATCGAAAACGCGGTCAAGCACGGCGCGCTGATGCGTGCCGGCGGAGGCGAAATCACCGTGCGGACGGAGCTGGCCGGGCCGAAGCTGGTCTGCACCATCGAGGACAACGGGCCCGGCGTCCCGAACAAAGCGACGCGGCCAGGAGCCTTCGGGCTCGTCTCCGTGCGCCGCAGGCTGGCGCTGCGCTACTCGGATGCGGCCGCGCTGCGCCTCGAGTCGTCTCCCAAGGGTACGCGATCGGTCGTCGAGCTGCCGCTCGAGCAAGGGGGCCCCTCGTGAGCGAAGCGAAACTCCTCAAGGCGCTTGTGCTCGAGGACGAGTGGCCGACCCGGAACTATCTGGTCAAGCTGATCGAGGGCACGCAGCGCGCGGAAGTGATCGGCGCGGTGGCGAGCCTGGAGCAGGCGCGCGAGGCGATGGCGGGGTCGCCGGTGGACGTGGTGTTCGTCGACGTCCAGCTGGCCGCCACCGGCGATTCGCGCACCGGCCTCGATCTGATCCGCTCGATGGCCGGCGAGCCCTCCGCGCCGATGTTCGTGCTCGCGACGGCTTCCTCGCAGCACAGCCTGGAAGCGTTCGACCTCGGCGTCGTCGACTACATCCTCAAGCCCTTCACCGAGGAGCGTGTCGAGCAGTGCCTCAAGCGTCTCCTCGAGCGCCGTCTCCCGCGAGCGCAGGGACCGCGCCGTGTGGTGGCGCGGCGGAAGAAGAGCCTCGTCTTCCTCGACCCCGCGAACATCTGGGCGTTCGAGGCGGCGGACCGCCTCACCTTCGTGCACGCGCCCGAGGGCCGCTTCGACATCGATCTCTCGTTGGCCGCGATCGAGGCCTCGTTCGGCCGCACGCTGTTTCGCGTGCACCGCAACTGGCTGGTCAACCTGGCCTACGTCAAGGAGCTGGAGCGCGACATCGGAGGGGCGACGGTGACGGTCGGCCGCGACATCGGTCCTGAGGGGCGGAGCATCCATGTACCCGTCTCGCAGGACCGTTCCAAGGCGCTGCGAGACGCGCTGCTGGAGAACGCGACCGGTCTGCGGCGGCCCTGAGCGGTCAGATGTGGTCGCCGACCTGCGGCGCCGGCGAGTGAACGCTCGCTAGAATCTGCACCAGACGCGCGGAGGGAACGAGAACGATGTCGTGCTCGCTCGGGCTGACCAGAAGGCCCGCCAGCGCTCCGCCCGCGTCGAACACCGGAGCGCCGGCGAAGCTGAGGGGCAGCCCGCGAGCAGAGCTCAGACCGAGCGGGTCCTCGGGCCGCCGGATGGAAAAGCCGATCACCTCGAGCAGGAGCGCCGGACCCTGCTTCGACGCACGGAGGGCGAGAAGCTGATCGCCCGAAGTTCCTTCGCCAAGCGGCGGCCCTTCGAGCGAGCGGGCACCTTCGGGAAGCTCGAGCACTGCCACATCTGCATCGAGCGCGGCGTCGACGACGCGCGCCGGGAAAATGCCCTGTGTGGTCAGCACGGCAATCTCCGCGGCGGGCTGCAGGTCGCCACCGGGACCCGCGACTTGTAGACCGCGCAGATCGGTGAGCACGAGGCCGTCTCCGACCAACACGCCGGGGAAGGCGTTGATCTTCTCTGTGCTCGTCGCTGCAAAGACCTGGACCGCCATTCCGTGCACGCGATCGATGACGGCTACGGCGGGCGCATCGGCAGCGACCGGATCGGCGACAGGCCCAGGCCAGGGCGAAATGGCGGGGCTGGTGTTCTTCAGCGCGCCGGCCTCGCCGCGGTCGAACGCACGGTCATGGGCACAGGCGGCAAGGCCCAGGGAGAGGATGGCTGCGACGCGGCTCATGATTGTCCGCCCTTCTTCGGCAGCCAGACATGAAACACCGTGGCACTCTCGTCGCTGGTCAGCTCGATGCGCCCGCCGTGCGCGCGGACGATCTCCCTCACGATGTACAGGCCGAGGTGATCGCTTGGCCACGTCCCTCGGCGCGTCGGATCGAAGAGGTGGTCGCGAAACGGATCGGGAATCGGCTGCCCGGTGTTGGCGACGGTGAGCAGCACTTCCTCGTTGCAGTCGATGACGGAGACCATGACCGGCGTGCCGGGATCGCCGTGCTCCATCGCGTTGGAGAGCAGGTTCCGCATGACCTGGAGCAGACGGTCCCGGTCCCACTCGCCGGACACTTCGTCCCAGCAGTCGAGCTGGACGGGGTGGCCGGGATACGCGAGGGATATTTCGGCGACGGCCTGCCGGCAGACATCGGCGAGCGGACCGCGTTCGCGCCTCAGCTGCACCTCACCCTCGCCCGCGCGGGCGGAGCGCAAGAGCCGCTCGATCAGGCGATCCATCGTCTTCGCCGTGCGCTGCATCGTCGAAAGGATCTCCGCCTTCGCCGGCGAATCCCGCTGCACCAGCTCGATGCCCATCGAGAGGGCGTTGAGCGGCACGCGCAGATCGTGACCCAGCTCGCCGAGATGGAAGTCGCGCTCCTCCTCCATCCGCTTCCGCTCGGTGATGTCCTCGAGCGTGCCGGCGATGCGCACGGCGCACACGCCTTGGAAAAACGCGCGGCCCGAGGCGAACAGCCATCGCCGGGCCGGACCGACCGTGCGGAATTCGATTGAGCAGTCGCCGTCGCTCTCCGGGTCCAGGACCTGGGCGACCGCATCCTTCCAGCGCTCGCCGTCGACGGGCTGCAGGGCAGCGAGGATGCGCTGGATGGAGATCGGCTCGTCGTCGCCGATCTCGAGCAGCCGCCTGCTCCGCAGCGAGAGGACGTGCTCGCCGGTTCGCGGACGGATCTCCCAGGTTCCCAGGCCGGCGGCTTCGAGGGCGAGCCGCGCGCCGCTGAGTTCGCGCGGTTTGCCAGCCAGCAGCAGCCTCATCTCCAGGTTTGAGCTCATGACGTCCTCCTTCATGCCGGGCAGGTTAGGAGGCCCGCGGCACCCGGGCCGCGAAATGACGACGAGAGGCCGATTGCTGCCGACGGGCGCCGCAGCTTCGCAGCGCCGCCGCCGCTACAGTCGATGCATGAAAATCGTTCCCGAGATCACCGGCCGGCGCGGAGCCTTGGGAATCTCCGTGATGACCGTCGTGCCCCTGCTGCAGCTCGCCACCGAGTACCTGGGAACCGGCGACCGCGGCCGCATGCTCTCCAAGCTCGCCGTCACCCTCATCGGGCTGCCCATTCTCCTCTGGGGATCGTCGCGCGGCCTTCGCTGGGCTGAACGCCGCCGGTCGGGAACGCTGGTTGTGCTCCTGGTCGGGATGCTTTCGGCCGGAGCGCTCTACGCCGTGCTCGTCGAGGTGATGCACCTCGCGAGCTTCCCCATCGCGATGCTGCGGCCAGCGACCGGGCAGTGGGCAACCTCCCCTGCGTTGCGCATCGGGTTCGCGATGGGCCTGACCAACTTCGGGCTCTGGGCGCTCGCTTTCGTCTTCCCCTTTGCGCTGGAAGACGCGCGCTTCCGCTCGCTCGAGGCGCAACAGCTTCGCACGGCGGCGGAGCTGGCGCGGCTGCGCTCGCATCTCGAGCCGCACTTCCTGCTCAACACGCTCAACGCCATCGCCGGGCTCACCACCGAGGACCCTCGCGCGGCGCGTCGTCTGTTGGCCTCGCTCGGCGACCTCCTCCGCGATTCGCTTCGCGACCAGGGTGAGATGCAGACGCTGGGCGAGCAGATCGACTGGCTCCGCCATTACGCGCAGATCCTCGAGGAGCGGCACGCCGGGCGGCTCGCCTTCCACTGGGAGGTGGGGGCCGGGACCCGCGCCGCGCTCCTGCCGCGCCTCTTGCTCCAACCGCTGGTCGAGAACGCCGTCAAGCACGGCGCCCTGGCGCGCAAGGATGGCGGCGAGATCAAAGTGCAGGCGGCCGTCGTGGACGCGAACAAGCTCGTTTGCACCGTCGAGGACAACGGTCTAGGACTTCCGGACGGGGAGACGCGCCCGGGAGCGTTCGGCCTCCACTCCGTGCAGCGACGGCTCGCGTTGCAGTACGCGGAGCGAGCGAGCTTCCGTCTCGAGTCGTCGACATCGGGGACGCGATCGATCGTCGAGATCCCGCTCGAGGAGGCCCGCTCATGACCCGCCTGCGCGCGCTCGTGCTCGAGGACGAATGGCCGGCGCGCAACTACCTGGTGCAGCTCATCGAGGCGACCCAGCTCGCCGAGGTGGTCGGCGCGGTCGCCACCATCGGCGAGGCGCGCGAAGTTCTGGCGGGCCTTCCGGTCGACGTCGTCTTCGTCGACGTCCAGCTTTCCGGCGGCGATAGTGGCCTGGAGCTCGTCCAGTCGATGGCTGCCTCGGGAGTCGCGCGGCCGGCGTTCGTGCTGGCGACCGCCTTCAGCCAGCATGCGCTGGAGGCGTGGGATCTCGGCGTCGTCGATTATCTGCTCAAGCCGTTCAACGAGGAGCGCGTCGAGCAGTGTCTTCGCCGCCTGCTCATCCAGAGGCCGCCGCGCCCAGGCGCGCTCCGCGTGGTGGCGAGGCGCAAGCGCAGCCTCGTCTTCCTCGATCCCGCCGACATCTGGGCCTTCGAAGCGTCCGATCGTTTGAGCTTCGTCCACTCGCGGCTGGGCAAGTTCGACATCGATCTGTCGCTCGCCGCCATCGAGACTTCCTTCGGCCGCTCCCTCATCCGCGTGCATCGCAACTGGCTGGTCAACCTCGACTTCGCCAGGGAGCTGGAACGCGAAGAAGGCGAGACCACGCTGTTCGTCGGGGCGTCGCTGGGCGACGAGAGCCACGGCGTGCGCGTCCCCGTCTCCCGCGACCGCGCCCAGCCATTGCGGAACGCGCTGCTCGCAAACGCAACCGGCCTGCGACACACTTGATAAGATCGCCGGGATGCCCGCCGAACGAATCCCGGACGGCTACGTCCACGGCTACACCGAGCGAGAGCACGCGCGCCTCGTCGACCAGGCGACGACGCTCACGGATCTCCTGCACCACGACACGCGCTATCCGCACGGCGCCACCGTGCTCGAAGCGGGCTGCGGGGTGGGCGCGCAGACTGTCACGCTCGCGCGCAACAGCCCGGGGGCGCGCTTCACCTCCATCGACCTGTCGCCGCGGTCGCTCGAGGCCGCGTTCGACCGGGTGCGCGCCGCGTCGATCGAGAACGTCACCTTCGAGCAGGCGGACATTTTCCAGCTCCCTTTCCCCGAGGAGAGCTTCGACCACGTCTTCGTCTGCTTCGTGCTCGAGCACCTGCCCCGCCCGCGCGAGGCGCTCGCCAGCCTCCGCTCGCGTCTCAAGCCGGGCGGCACGCTCACGGTCATCGAGGGCGACCACGGCTCGACCTTTTTCCACCCCGACGACGCTGACGCCCACCGGGCGATCGACTGCCTCGTCACGCTTCAGGCGCGCTCGGGCGGAAACGCGCTGATCGGCCGGCAGGTCTTCCCTCTGCTCGCGCAAGCGGGGCTGCGGGAGGTGAAGGCTTCGGCGCGCATGGTCTACGTCGACTCCAGCCGCCCGGAGTGGGTCGAGGGCTTCACGCTGAAAACGTTCACCGCGATGGTGGAGGGCGTGCGCGAGCAGGCCCTGGCCGCCGGGCTCGTTGATACGGCGTCGTGGGCGCGCGGCATCGCCGGGCTGCGCCGCGCGGCCGAGCCGGACGGCGTGTTCTGCTACACGTTCTTCAAGGGCGTCGGAGTGAGATGACGCCTGCTCGGAGCCGTTCCCGGCCGGGCGCACGAGCAGGCTGAAATCCCAGCGCTAGTCCAACAGGCACCGGTAGGCGATCCATGGCGCCTCGTCGCCGCGATCCGACCGCTCGCCGGATCGACGCAGCAGCACGCGGCGGGCCTCCCTACTTAACGGGCAGGAAAGGAGCACACAATGATGCGATCCGTTGCCGCTTTGTTGTCCGTCTTTGCCCTCGAGGCCTGCGTTCACGAGAAAGTCCTCGAGCCCGGCGCTGGCGCGGAGCTCGCCCCGGGCCGTGCGAACGTGGCCGAGGCTGCCGTCGCTGGCGTCAGCGTGAAGGTGACGGGAGACTCGTGGAAAGGCGACCCGCAGAACCTGGGGACCCTCTTCACTCCGGTGCGAGTCACTCTCGAGAACCACAGCGGAAAGACCTTGCGCGTCAGCTACCGCGACTTCAGTCTCGCCGGCGGCAGCGGATTCAATTACGCGGCCATCCCGCCGATCAAGGCCCGCGGCACACTCAGCAGCGCGCGAGAGACGCCGTCTTCACCCACGCTGCAGCTGGCGGGATGGGAGCACCGCGGCTTCCAGGTCGCTCCGCATTACTCCTATCTCTACCCTGGGCTCTCGCCCTGGACGGGACCCTTCGCCTACGACCCGTTCTACTACGACAACTTCTACGCGAGGTGGCCCGAGAAGCTGCCGACGCAAGACATGCTCTCCGAGGCCCTGCCCGAAGGCGTGGTGCAGGACGGCGGGAGTGTTTCTGGCTTCGTCTATTTCCAGAGCGTGACGAATCGCGAATCGGCGGTGCAGTTCGACATGAACCTGGTGGACGCGAGCGACGGGCAGACCTTCGGAGTGCTCGCCATCCCCTTCCAGACCAAGCAGGGCTAGTCCCTCGAGAATGGAGACGAACATGATTCGCCGATCTGCATTTGCAGTGCTTCTCCTTACGAGCCTCGCAGCCTTCGCGCAGGAGCCGGCGGGCGGACAAGTCAACGCCTCCGTTCCTTCTGCCCCTCAGCAGGCGCCGGGGTACATCATCACGCCGTCGGGAATGATCCTCTTCCCCGACGCACCGCCGCCCACGGGCGATACCAGCACGCTGAGCGGCGCCGGCCCGAACGTGTCGACCGGGCCAGTGGTCGGCGCGGGTCCCGAGGTCGGCACCGGTCCGGTGGTTGGGAGGGCCCCATGAAAATCCTCTTGGCCACCTCGCTGTTGCCGTTGACCGCGGCGCTGATCGTGCTCACCGGCGCGCCGGGAGAGAACTACGCCGGCGAGCCGGCCGCGGAGGCCGCGCAGCATGCGGAGACCATCGATGCCCTCGCCACCCTGCGGCAGGCGGAGGCGCTGCTCGCCACCGGCGATTCGGACGGCGTGGACGACGACCTCCTCGGCGCCGAAGCGGTGCTCTCGGGCCGTACGCGGCTCGACGTGGAGGCGGCGCGCGAAGCTCTCGCGCGCTCCGATCTCTTCGCCGCGCGACAATACCTCGCCACGGCCTTGGCGGAGAGGCGGGCGCTGCGGTGATGTCGGATGTCGGAATCCTGTGCAGCCGCCGTGCATCGTTCCGACACAGGAATGACGACCACCGAGACAATTCTGCCTGGTGCGGAATTTGCGAGACAGCCAGGCATGCCCAGCGCGGCGCAGATCGAGCGTTGGCGGAACGCGCGTGCCGCCAACGCGCAGCTCCATTGGGTGCGCTTCCAGCCCGCGTTCGCGCTGGGCATCCTGGTCGTGGTCGACGGCGTCCTCTGGCGGGCTGGCTATCCCGTCTGGCGGCTCGCGGCGATCGCGGGCGTCTTCGCAGGCCTGATCGCGCTCGCGGTCTGGTCGGCGCACGAGGCGCGAGGCGTGCAGGCGACCGGCAACTGCGGCAGCCGCATGTGCGCCTCGCTCCGCGGCTCGATCGTCCTCTCGCTCTTCGCCATGTCGATCACCGGCGGCCTGCGCAGCCCGCTCATTCCCCTTGCGCTGGGGATGCTCGCCGACATCGTCATGCACCACGGCTGGGGTCCGGTGGCCCGGCGGACGCTCGGTTTGATCAGCGCCAGCGCGCTGGCGATGGCGCTCTTGCCCGCCTCCTGGGTGGGACCGCCTCTGCCCCAGCCGGCTTTCTGGCTCATCTCCGGAGTGCTGATGGCGGTGGCTGGCGCGGTGTTCACCTTTCGAGCGGCGCTGCAGACGCGCTCCCTGGAAGCGAGCGACTGCGAGCTGATGCGCGTGCGCGAGGAGATGGCCGGACGGGCCTGGGCGCGTGCCCGCGAGCTCGAGCAATTGGGGGCGCGGCTCTCGCACGAGCTGAAGAATCCGCTCGCGGCCATCAAGGGCCTGGTGCAGCTCGCCGCGCGCCGGGCTTGCGATCCCGAATCCCTCGAGCAGCTCCGCGTCGTCGAGGGCGAGGTGGAGCGCATGCGCGCCATCCTCCAGGAGTACCTCTCCTTCTCCCGACCCTTCGAGGAGCTGCGGCCCGAGGCGCTGTCGCTCGGCGAGCTGTCCGAGGAAGTGCTCTCGGTCCTGGAGGCGCGCGCCGCAGCGGAGGGCATCCAGCTGCGTCGCCGCGGCGATGCGCGCATCGAGGCCGATCCGCGCCGGCTTCGCGAGGCGCTCTTCAACCTGGTGGCCAACGCCATCGAGGCCACGCCGCGCGGGGGAGAGGTCGCGGTCGAGGTCGCCGAACGAGACGGCGCCGCGAGCCTCACCGTGCGCGATTCCGGCCGCGGCATGCCGCAGGAAGTGCTCGATCGCATCGGCACCGCGTTCTTCACCACCCGCGCCCAGGGCACCGGCCTGGGCGTGGTCCTGGCGCGGGCTGCGTTCAGCCAGCACGGCGGCTCGTTGCAGTACGAGAGCGCGCCCGAGCGCGGGACCGTCGTCACCGGCACCTTGCCGCTGAGGAGAAGCGATGTCGCGCGTCTTGCTGGTTGACGACGAGCCGGCGCTCCTCTTCACCTTGAAGGAGCTGCTCAAGGCGCGCGGCCACGAAGCGGCGCTGGCCAGATCTTCGCGGGAGGCGCTCGCGCTGGTCGAGGGCGTGGATGCGGTGGTGACCGACTTCGCCATGCCGGAGATGGACGGCGTGCAGCTCCTGCAAGAGCTGCAGGAGCGTGACGCCTCCTTGCCGGTCGTGCTGCTCACCGCGCACGGCTCTGAGCGCATCGCGGTGCGGGCGATGAAAGCCGGCGCTTACGAGTACGTCACCAAGCCTTTCGACATCGACGAGATGGGCCTGGTCATCGACCGCGCCCTCGAGGCGCGCGCGCTGCGCGTGCAGAACAGAAGGCTGGCGGCGGAGAAGGCGGTGGGCGGCGCCATCGTCGCCGAGTCGCCCGCCATGAAGCGGCTCCTGGAGGCGGTTGCGCGCGTGGGTTCCAAGGACATCACGGTGCTCGTGCGCGGGGAGACGGGCACCGGCAAGGAGTTGATCGCCGCGCTGGTGCACGCGCACAGCCGCCGCTCGGGGAAACCGCTGGTGCGCTTCAACTGCGCCGCCATTCCCGCCGAGCTGGCGGAAGCGGAGCTGTTCGGCCACGTCAAAGGCGCCTTCACCGGCGCGGACAAGGCGCGGCGCGGCTTCTTTGCCGAGGCGGACGGCGGCACGCTCATCCTCGACGAAGTGGGCGAGCTGCCGCCGGGCGTGCAGGCGAAACTGTTGCGCGTGCTGCAGGACGGAGAGATCCAGCCGGTGGGCGCCGGGCGCGTGGAGCACGTCGACGTGCGCGTGGTCGCCAGCACCAACCGCGATCTGATCGCGGACTCGCGCTCCGGGCGATTTCGCGAGGACCTCTACTACCGCCTGGCAGTGGTGGAGCTGGTGGTGCCCCCGCTGCGCGAGCATCGCGAGGACGTTCCTGCGCTGGCGGCCGAGTTCGCCCGCCGCTACGCGCAGCGCTTCGGCCTCACCGATTCGCGCCTCTCGCCCGAGCTGATCGCGACGCTGCGCGAGGAGAGCTGGCCGGGGAACGTGCGCCAGCTGGAGAACGCCGTCGCGCGCATGGTAGCGCTCACGGGCGGACGCGAGATCGGCCTCGAGGCGTTCGTGCGCGACGCGATTCCAGAACCCGACGCGGAGCCACCGGTCGACGGCACCCGCTCCCTGCGCGAGCAGGTGGAGGCCATCGAGCGCAACGTGATCGTGCGTGCCCTGGCCGCGGTCGCCGGCAACCAGTCCGAGGCCGCACGCCGCTTGGGGGTCTCGCGCGGGACGCTCATCGATCGCCTGCGCAAGTACGGCCTCACCTCGGCGAGTTGACCGCCCCGCCGCCCAAGACCGCCTGAGGATTGAGTTGCAGTCGTGCGAGGAAATCGACCTCCACGCGATTGCTCGCGCCCGCAGGCGGCACGACGTGGAACGCATCGAGCACGATGACGAACGAGGTTCGCACCATCAGCCGGCTCCCCTGCCGCTCTGCGCTCAAAGGCACGTCGAGCGACTGAGCCACGCCGTGCAGCGTGACCGTGCCCTGGAAATTTCCCTCCCGCACCACGCCCTCGACGATCACCTCGGGAAATCGTTCCGACTCCATCGCCCGGCGCACCAGCGAATCGATCTCTCGATGTCCCGAAGCGAAGGAGTCGACCGGCACGCGGATCTGCACCTGGGCTCCGCCGTCCGGCAGCGCTCCCGCGCTCCACGCCAGGGTGCGCGAGACACCCGAGATCTGCGCCGCGCCGAGCTGCGCCTGGTAGCTGAGAAAGACCTGATCGGGCTCCAGGTCGTAGAACAGGCCGTCGGGCGTCTGCGCGGCGAGCAACGCGAACATCAAGAGCGAACGCATGTGAGCCTCCTGCCCGTTCTGCAAGAGCAAGATCGCTGCCGCCCGCTCTCGTCGAGGGAGAACGCCGAAGAGTTGTGTCGATCCGCGCACACAATTGTCGGGCCGCTGCACAAGAGAAGGCGCGTTCCCCTCTGCGCGAGAGGTTGGCGCGCGCGGTGCAATGCCCGCCAGCACCCGGACGAACCGGAAAAGGAGAAAGCAAATGAAGAACGCATTCGCAGCAACGGTCCTGGCGGCCATGTTCGCGCCGCCTCTGTTCGCGCAGCAGATCGAGACGACCCCCCGCCCTGCGCCCGCTGGAGCGCCGCAGAGCGCGCTCGAGATCGGCATCGGCGCCGGCTACAGCCAGGGCTTCGGCAACATCGGACCCGGCTCGCCCAGCCTGACCGATCTCACCCACGGCGGAGGCGAGCTGACCTTGAACGTCGGCTGGCGCGTCGATCCGCACTGGCTCGTCGGCGTCTACGGAAGCGGCGGCCTCTACACCACCGGCAACGCTGCCTCCAACGCCGACAGCATCTGGAGCGTCACCGCGGGCGCGCAGGCGAACTATCACTTCCTGCCCACCGCGCAGTGGGATCCCTGGGTGGGCCTCGGCGCCGGCTGGCGCGGGAGCTTCATCAGCAAACCAGGCGGCTCCGACACGCGCCATGGCCTCGACCTGGCGCGGCTGCAGGTCGGCGTGGACTACCGGGTCTCGCCCGAGTTCTCGATCTCGCCGTACGTGGGCGCGACGCTGACCACGTTCCTCACCCAGGAGCTGGCGCAGGACCAGACGTTCTCCAACGTCCGCGACCCCAACGTGAACGTCTTCGTGCTGGGCGGAATCATGGGCCGCTTCGACGTGCTCGGGAGCAGCCGGACCTACGTGGCAAGCAACTGATCGGTGGCATCGCATTCCTGCGGCGGCGAAGAGACGAGTGCTCTTCGCCGCCGCGCTGTATCTTGATCTCCGCAGCCATGCTCTCCTGAGGAACTCGATGGCGCTCAGCGAGTCGTTCGTCACCCGCCGCCTGGCAGTGTTCACGCTCGGCGGCGATACGCTGTTGACGAGCTACGGCGCCAACTGCACCGCCTTCGCCGGGAGCCGCGGGACGCTGCTCGTCGATCCCCTCATCGCCCCGGCCCACGCCCGGATTCTCGCGGAGGCCCTCGCGCGGTGCGGATTTCCACCCGTGACGCAAGTGGTGCTCACGCACCATCACACCGATCACACGCTGGGCGCCGGTTGGTTCAGCTCGCACGGCGCCGCAGTGATCGCGCACGAGCGCTGCGCCACGGAGATGTCCGTCCATCACGCGTCGATCATCGCCGAACGCCGCGCCACGCCGGCTCTGGCGGCGCTATTTGCCGATGCGGAGCCCTATGCGCCGTCGCTGACGTTCAAGGACGTCTTCCGCATCGACCTCGGTGACGCCATTGCGGAAGCGCGGCACCTCGGGCCGGGGCACACCGCCGGCGACTGCGTCGTGCTTTTTCCGTCGGAGGGTGTGGTGGCCTGCGGAGACCTCGTCTCTTCCGGCTACCACTTCAACTATGAGGATGCGGATCTGGCGGCCCTGCCTGCTGTGCTCGCCGCGCTCGAGCGGTTTCCCGTTGCGAAGTTCGTTCCTGGCCATGGCCCTTCGGGCGGCCGCGAGATCGTCGAGGAGCAGGCTCGCTATCACCGCGTCCTCGCGCAGATCGCCGCTGGGGCGAAGTCGGCCGAGCAAGCGCGCTCCGCCATCCGCGCGGCCTTTCCCGAGCACCGGCTCGAGTTCGCGATCGAGAGCGCGCTCATCCGTCTGCGGCACTGATCGCGATCCCCGCTGGTCCTCAATGCACGGCCCTTCGTCGTCGCGATCTCGCCGATCGTCCGATCCGAGCAGCTTCCACGCGTCGTTCTCCTACCCTCCCCCGAAAGGAGAGCGCACCATGACCAAGGTGGCAGTGCTCGGAACGGGACGGATGGGGAGAGCGATCGCCCGCCGCCTCCAGGCAGGCGGCTTCCAGGTTTCGGTCTGGGACCGGACGAGGAGCAAGGCCGAAGCGGTGGGCGTCGGGCTCGTCGCCGATTCGCCTGCCGCGGCTACGCGGGAGGCGGAGGTGGTGATCACGATGGTTACCGGCCCGTCGGCCGTGCGGCAGGTCTATTTCGGACCTGGCGGCGTTTTCGAAGCCGCGTCCAGGAAGACCATCATCGAGATGAGCACGGCCGGGCCGCGCGTCGTGCAAGAGCTCGCAGCCGCCGCCAGGCAGAACGGCGCGAAGCTGATCGAGGCGCCGGTGATGGGCAGCGTTCCGGCCGTCAACAGCGGAACGCTGGTCGTCCTCGCGGGCGCGCCGCGAGTCGAGGATCTGGAGCCGGCGCGGCCGATCCTCGAGCAGCTCGGCGAGATCCAGTACGTCGGCGACCTGGGAAGCGCGGCCGCGCTCAAGCTCGTGGCCAACAGCTTCCTGGCCATCGTCAGCGCCGGGGCCGCCGAGCTGATGGCCGCAGGCACACTGCATGGCCTGGACCCGGACAAGGTCTTCTGGGTGCTCGCGCGCGTCGCACCCGGGCTCAAGGCGCGCGAAGCCGGCTTCGTCAAGCACGTCCACGAGCCGGCGATGTTCGCCATGCGCGACATGCTCAAGGATCTCGATCTCGGTCTCTCGCTCTACTCGGGCTCGACCGTCCCGCTCACGTCTTTGACCCGCGAGCTCTTCGCCAAAGCAGAATCGCAGGCCCCAGTCGAGGATATCTCGGCGATCGTCCGTGCATATTCGCCCAGTCCGCCGCCGGAACGGCAGAACGAAGCGTCATCGCCCCGATAGGAGTCAGTCCACGGGCAGGTTCATCTTCTTCAAGAGCGCCGTGTACCGCGGGTCGCCGCGCAGCCCGCGCAACATCGGGTCCATCTTCACCAGGGTGAGGCCTCCGTCTCCTTGAGCGAAGGCCCGATCGAGCCACTCGAACGCAGGCTTCTTCTCGCCACGCCAGGCATAGACAGCCGCAATCTGGTAGGCGCCACCGTGGCCGTACTTGGCGATCATCTCCTCGCCCTGGAGAAAGAGGGCGCGAGCTTCCTCGGAAGAAGTGGTCATGGGGATCTTGCCGGTCTGCTGGGATGCAGCAAGGAAACTCGGATCATTTCGCTCCGAGCGCGCGCAGATCGCGCATCTCGAGCACCCGTTTGGGCGCGCCCTTTCGCGCGGTGCGGATCATCGCGCGGCCCAGCTCCTCGGTGCTGATCACCGCTCCCGGGGCGAGCGCCCGCAAGAGCGGCAGGAGCGGACGGAGGACGGCGTAGGCGATCCGCGTCCAGCGCGTCTTCGAGACCTCGCCGTGCGTCGGGATCAACAGGGCCAATCGAACCATGTACGCGGAAGGGAAGAGGGCGAGCAGCGCCTCCTCGGTGCGCCCCTTCACCCGCGCCCACATCGCCTTGCCGCCGGTGCCCGCTCCTGAGACGTAAAGGAACGTCATCGCCGGATTGATCCGCGCCAGCGCTTTCGCCCAGCCCAGGGTCAGGTCGAAGGTCACGCGGGTGTAGTCGGCCTCGCTCATGCCGGCCGACGAAACGCCGAGGCAGAAGAAGCAGGCGTCGTAGCCTCGCAGGTCCGTGCCGGCCGTGGCGAAGTCAAACAGGTCCTTGCGCACCAGCTCGCGCAGCTTCGGGTGCGTCAGGCCGGTGGAGCTGCGGCCGATCGCGAGCACGCCCTCGACACCGTCATCGAGCAAGCACTCGCGCAGGACGCTCTGCCCCACCATCCCCGTCGCCCCGAAGAGGATCACCTTCACGCGCCAGTTCCTGCGATGCCAGACACTAGAGCGTCGCCAGCGCCGGCGACCTCAGCCGGTCAAGCCGCCCAGCAGGCCGAGCAGCTGGTTGAGTAGATTGACCAGGCCGACGACATTGCCCACCGTCTGGAGGATGGTGCAGATCAGCTGGCCCAGAACGTTGGTCCCCCCCGATGTCCCCGACACGTCGATGGCAATCGGCTGCGTCGCGACCGTCAAACCGAGCAGGTTGAGGTTCACTGCGCCTACGTCGAGGTGCAAGACTTGGCAAGTTGAAGCTTGCGGCGCCGGGGCCGCTGCTTTGCTCGTGATGCCAGAGCCCGGTCCCACTGCCACGGGAAATTCGATCGGCCCAGCCAGTACCGTTCCTTGCGGCGCTCCCGCCGTTACGGTCCCGCTCACCATCCCGACGGCCACCACCTGGCCATCGCGCTGGCTGAACTTCTGCACGCTCAGCGTCCCGGCGAAAGTACCTCCGCCGACGATGGTTCCGGCGATGGGAAGGTACAATTTTGCTCGGAGGCCTTCGACTTCATTGTCGTGTTCGGCTGCTGCTGCCTTGCAGAGCAGCAGTCCAATCGACAGCGCCCAGGCAGTCATTCGCCGCATCGTCATTGGAGTCCTTTTCTCGCAGTTCGGGCCGGCCGCAACATCGGACTCCCTTCCCGCGATCGCGCATCGGTGGATCCGGTGCGGCGTTTTCTCCTACTCGGCTGGTGAGATTCGTCAAGCGGTGCCAGCGAGGGCACGGCCGAGCCGTCGAGCATTCAACGCCGACGGGAAAGGGCGGCCGTCCAAGCCGTCCACCTCACCCTGGCCGGATCAGAAGAGCGTGATGATTCCGTCGAGAAGATTGCCGGCATTGGTGTAGCCGTCGCTCAACGTCAGGCTGAAGGTGCTGAGCAAAGGCTGGCCGCCGTCGAACGCCACGGCCGTGAAGGTCACGGGCAGGCCGTTGTCGAGCCCGGTGCCGACGATGGTCATCGTACGCGCGACATCGTCGAACCCGACCGAGAGGAACTGGGTTGAGTGGAAGTCCATGTTCGAACCGGGATCGCTGGCATCGACGCCCTCGACCCCGCCGTCTTCGCAGGCGTCCGCGTCGAAGTGGAAGCGCATCTGGCCGGTGTGCTCGCCCGCGATGTGGCCATCTCCGTCGGCCTCGTGGCAGCCGCCTCCCCCTCCGCCGCCTCCGCCCGCGCCAGGGACGAAATCGTAGGCGCGAACGACGTCGATCAGATCGAAGAGCACACCGCCGATCGGACCCGTGAAGATTCTGAACCCACCCGGGTTCGGCGGAACGCTCTCCGGCGGAACGGTCAAAGTCATCGTGCTCGCGGTGACGCTGAAGAGCCTGTTCGTGAGCGGCGCAACGCCAGCGTCCAGGCTGACGTCGGCAATCGGAACGTCGATGGTGATCATGCCGAACGACCCGAGCGCGAACGAGCAGGCGCCGGGCGCCGCGATCTGCTTCGTGCCCGGATAGGTCAGCGTCACGCCTCCGCCGAGAAGCAGCGCCGCGTTCTCGCCTGACCAGCAGGTCCCGTTCGACTCGAAGTAGACGAACGGGTTCTTCCCGCCGTTCTTGCACGACGCGGCCGTGGAGGTGCAACCCGGGTCGGCCGGCACCAGCCACTGCGTCAACCAGACCGCAACCGCATCGGGAGCCGGTGGGGCGAGAGTGAGGTTGTTGACCGTCATCTTCACCCGGTAGCAAGGCGTCCCTGCGGGGTGGCAGCTTGCCGGCGCAGGCTGGGAGAAGCTCGACTGCAGGATATCGAGGTTCGGATCGTTGGGGCCGGTGACGCTCGCGGACTCGCGTCTTCCGTCGCCAGAGGGATCGCTGGCGGCGTTGATCAGGATTGCCTCGCCGCTGACCTGCGGCGTCGAGACGAAAACGCTGCTGCCTCCGTTCTGTTTCACGTACATGGCGTGGGGAGCGAACGGCTCATCCGCGTTGTTCGAGTCGGCGTAGGAGATCTGCGCCTCGCCGCGGCTGCCGATGCGCAGCTGGAGAAAGTCGCCCAGCGTGCGGTCGCCGCACTGGCCCCCGAGCACCGTCTGGATGGTGCCCTTGTGAGCGTAGTGTTCGCCCGCGAGGATGGGCGGGGTGAACTTCGGCGATGTCGAGTGCCCGTTCAGCGTCTGCACCATGAACAGGCTCCAGATGCCGTTCGTCGTCGCGTCGGGCCCGCCCTTGCCGCCGTGATTCGTGCCACAGTTCGGGTCGTCCGGATTGGCCGTGGCCGGCGTTCCGTACCAGGCGATGTCGACCCGCCCGTCGTCGCCAGCGGCTGCCCAGGCGAAGACGTTGTTGTGGAGTCCTGGCGTCGGAATGGTGATGGGCGTCGACCAATGATCGCCCTCGTCGGTCGAGAAGCTGTACTTGAGCAGCGTATCTCCGGTGATCTTGCAAGAGTCCGGGTCCTGCGGTGCTTGTTCCCAGACGGCATAGAGGTTGCCGGACTTGTCGATCGCGAGGGTGGGGAAGTTGCCGCCGGTCTTCGCGGTCGGGCAGGTCTTTCCCGTCGGAATCGTGCCGAGCGTCGCCACTGGCAGATCCCTGCAGCTGAGACCGCTCGGCTCGCTAAGCGTGAACGGCACCGGGAAGCAGCGCCCGATCAGGATCCGGCTGAAGGTCGCGTCGTCGTGGATGACGTAGACGTGCTTGACTGGCGCAGGCGCTCCATCCTTGGTGCTCGGGATCGGGCTCACCTCATTGTTCCCCATGATTCCTTCGTCGCAGCTCGACGGGGCGGACACTTTCTTCGCAGGCCCGAACTCGACGCCGGCGGTCGCGCCACCGGCCGGAGTCGGCGAGCGATACATCGCAAGCACGTTGTTGACGAGGCCCGACACGGGACAGGTGACCGCGCCCGGACCGATCTCGTCGTTGGCGAGGTAGATGTTATGGCCCGCGCCGGTGCCCGAGCCGTCCCCGGTGCGAGGGTTCCCGTCGACCGCGTACCACTGGCGATCGACCGCCGTGTCCGGCACGCCGGTGTTGCTGCAGAGGAACGTCGCCCCCTGGTCTTCGGATCGGGCGGTGCTGAAGTTGATGAGCGTCAGGTCATTGAAGTAGAGGTTCCCACCCGTGTCGACGGCGAGCTCTGTGTCGCCGCCACCGGCGCACGAGTTGACCTTTCCCGTCTTGGGCGCCGAGGCGGTCACCCACTTGAATGTCTTTCCGCCGTCCCTCGAGTGCCAGATCCAGCTGGTGTCCGAGGAGAGGGAGCCAGGAACGCTCGTGTAAACCCGGCTCGCGTTCGTCGGGTCGAGCCGGATGTCTTGCTCGAAGCCGACGCCCTGGACGCCGCTGATCGTCGGCTGACCGAAGGTGGGTGACGTCTGGGCATGGATTGCGACGGGGATGAAGAGCAGCAAACCTTCTGCCAAAAGCTTGAGCTGTCGCTTCATTCGGATCTCCTCGAGGGCCGACTGCTTGATCGTCCAAGGCGCGGCGCCTCTCATTGCCGCTCCTGTCAGGAGGACGGGAGGCGCATCACTGCTAGCTCTCGCTCGAGGTTGGGTGTGGCCGCGGCCTCTTCAGTTGCTCGTTGAACAGGTCCCGAGGACGATCGGTGCAGTTCCCAACTCGAGACGCGTTCGATTCCTCGCGCTCCGCGGGACTGGGCGCCGCGGGCCGCGCAGAGGCGAGCTGGCAGCGTTTGTCAGGTGTAGGTGAACGGATCGGGGAAGGGGAAACCGAACGGCCTTCCTTGCCGGATCGTCTTGATCGGATCGAGATAGACGTTTCCGCGCCGCTCGTGCTTGTTGGTATCGACGAACGCGACTGGCCCCTCGACCAGCTTGAACACCGCCACATCGGCCGGCGCGCCGACTTGAAGGCTTCCGAGCCCCGGCACGCGGCCGATGATGCGGGCCGGCTCGGTGGTCGCCTTGGCGATCACTTGCTCGAGGGGCAATCCCAAGCTGAGGAACTTCGACAGCACCCAGGGCAAGAGCGGCTTGCTCGGGCTCTGGATGCTGACACTGTGCACGTCGCTGGAGATGGTGTCAGGCGGGAAGCCCTGCTCGAGCGCTGGGGCGGCGACGGTGAAATCGAAGCTACCGCCGCCATGGCCGACGTCGAAGAGGACACCGCGCCGGCGGGCCTCGAAGGCTTGCGGCAGCACTTTGCCGCCGGCGACGATGGCATTGGTCTCGCCCGCATTGGAGTAGGCGTGGGTGACGATGTCGCCCGGGCGGAGCGCTTCGAGGACTTCGCCGAGCGGAACCGGCGCATTGCCGATGTGGCACATGACGCGTGCCCACGGGCCGGCGATCTGCGCGGCGCGGATGGCGCGGCGAAGCGGCTCCATCCCGTTGGACCCGACGACGTTTTTCGACATGCGCACTTTCACGCCCAGGCACACGTCGCGGTTCTCCGCCACGGCCTTGGCGCAGGCGTCGACGTCGGCGTAGTCGATGTTCATCATCTCGCCGACCTTGATGGGATTGCCGGCGAGACCGATGGCGGAGATGTGGATGAACCCGAACAGCCGCGTGCGCGTCTGGCCGATGACGTGATGGCGGAAGCCGGGAAAGCTGGCATAGCCGGCGTCGCCGGCGTCGACGCCGGTCGTGGTGGCGGTGAGGCCCATCATCTCGTCGGGAGGAAGGCCGATGCCGGAGACCTGGTGGTAATAGTGGCAGTGCAGATCGATCAGCCCGGGCGTGACGATGGCGCCCCCGGCGTCGAAGACCTGGACGGCGCGCGCCGCCGGGATGCTCTCGGCGACCGCCGCGATCTGCCCGTTCTTGATGGCTACGTCGCGGTGCGCGTGCAGCTTCTGCGAAGGATCGACGACGGTGCCGCCCGTCACGAGCAGGTCGAACTTCAAGTTGGGATCGCTGCGGTCGAAGAGGAGGGGTAGAGTCTCCCCCGCCGCGGATCCGGCCCGCGTCTCCGCGCCCGCAATCTTCGTCGCCGCTGCCGCAGCGACTCCGCTGCCGATCAGCCCACGCCGCGAGAGCGTCATGTGATGGCCCCTTTGCGCGGGGACTCTAGATCGCGGGAAGGTCGTGTCAATCGCGGGCTCGGAAGCGGCTCCGCGACGGGCAGGATCGCTTCATCCCGCGCATGGTCGGCCTGCTTCGCGCAACCGACTCGCCGGAAGCTCGGGCGAGGATGAGGCAGTGGGCGCGTCTCAATTCCGTCCGGCTGTCGTTGGTCCTCATCGCATGGCTCGCCGCTCTGCAAGCCTTCGCCCTGCACCAGCGCTCGGCGTAGCGCGACCGGGCTACCTCGCCTCCACCGCCCAGGCGACTGCCTCGGGGAGCGGCAGCGGATGCTCCTCTTTTCCTAGCCGGCGGGCGCCCTCGGCGCCGAGGGCAGCCGCCTGCCGCAGCGCTTCGTCGAGGCGGGGATGGCTCAACACCGCTGGAGAGCCTCCCGCGTCGGGCACGCAATACTCGGCGGTGTCGATCACGTTGTACGCGCGGCAGATGCCGGGGCGGATCGGGTAGATCTCGCAATTGCCCTGGTGGTTGAAGGGGCAGAAGTTGCGCTTGCGGACATAGCGCGCCTCGAGTTCGCGGAAGCGCTCCCAGGCTGGACCCTCCTGCGGTCCGCCCGCTTCGGCCGCCATCAGCTGTGTCAGCTCGCCTGTCTCCGGCTGCGCGGCCTCGCGCCAGGCGGGCAGCTTCTCCTCGAAGCGGGCCCGCACCGCGGCGTTCTCGGGCAGCCGCAGCCAGTCGGCGATGAGCAACGCCTCGGGCAGGCTGGCGCGGACGAACTGGGCGCAGCAGGCGTTGCAGCCCGCCTTGCACGCGACCTTGTGCTCGCCGCGCGACTCGACCAGCGGCAAGAGGACGCGCACGACGCTCTCGATCTGCTCCAGGCCGCTGCGAGCGGCGCGCCGCGCCTCCTCGCCGGCGCGGTCCTGCGAGTAGCAGCAATTCCGGTACTGCCTGCCGCTGCCGCAGCGGCAGCTCGCCTTCCGATCCACCCCGCGACGATGCGCCAAAAAGCCGGGCCGATCCAGCGACGACCGCGCATCGGTGGACACCACAGCCAGTCCGAGCGAAACAGTTGGGAAGTGAAGGACCGGTACAAGACCGCACTCGGCTGCGCGCTGCTCTTCGCCGCCTACTTCGTCACGGCGCGGCTGGGGCTCCTGCTGGGCGCCGAGGCGGGCTTCGCCACGTTGGTCTGGCCGCCGACCGGGATCGCGCTCTCAGCGCTGTTCCTCTTCGGCGCCCGGCTCTGGCCGGGGGTCTTCGCCGGCGCGCTCCTGGTCAACCTCGCGGCGGGTGCTCCCGTCGCGGTGGCGCTCGGCATCGCCTGCGGCAACACCTTGGAGGCAGTCGGTGGCGCCTGGCTGCTGAAGCGGCTCGGCTTCCAGGGGCGCCTGGATCGGATCGACGGCGCCCTCGCGCTCGTCTTCGCCGCGGCCATCGGGAGCACGGCGCTGAGCGCCTGCATCGGTGTGGGTAGCCTGTGGCTGGGCGGCATCGTCTCCGGCGACGGTGCGGGCCGGGCGCTGCGCGCCTGGTGGATCGGCGACATGCTGGGCGATCTGGTGGTGGCGCCGCTGCTCTTCGTCTGGTGGCAGCGGCCGCCTTTCCGGCCGCGCCCGCTGATGGCCCTCGAGGCGCTGCTCCTCGCGAGCGCGTTGGTGGGCTTCAGCGTGCTCGTGTTCGGCAATCTGTACGGCGGCGGGATGGGTATCTTACGCCAGTCGTACATGCTCTTCCCGCTCCTGGTCTGGGCTGCGCTGCGGTTCGGCCAGTACGGCGCGGCCACCTCGGTGTTCGTCGTTTCCGGCCTCGCCATCGCAGGAACGGCGATGGGCTTCGGGCCCTTCGCCGGGAAGGCGCTGGCCGATTCCCTCTTCGGCCTCCAGACCTTCATGGGCGTCGCGGCGGCGACCGTGCTGCTCCTCGGTGCCGCCATCGCCGAGCGCAACCGCGCGGTGGACGCCCGCGACGAGTTCCTCTCCATCGCCTCGCATGAGCTGCGCACGCCGCTGACCGCGCTCTCGCTCCACCTCCAGGCGCTGTTCCGCCGCCTGCAGGGGACCGGGAAAGGGCCGAGCCGTGAGGAGATGCAGCAGGCCGTCGAGTCCGCCAACCGGCTCCTCTCCCGGCTGGCGAAGCTGATCAGCGAGCTCCTGGAAGTCTCGCGGGTGGCGGCGGGCCGGCTCCAGCTGACGCGCGAGCAGGTCGATCTGCTCGCGCTCGTGCGCGAGAGCCTCTTGCGGCTCGAGCGCCCGCTCGCGGATGCGGATTGCCGCGTCGAGCTGCAGGCCGACGGAACCCTGACGGGGCATTGGGATCCGGACCGGCTCGACCAGGTGGTCGACAACCTGATCAGCAACGCCGCGAAGTACGGCGCAGGAAAGCCCGTCGTGGTGAGATTGCGCGACCTCGGGGAGCGGGTGGTGCTGGAAGTCGCGGACCGCGGCATCGGCATCGATCGAGCGGACCAGGCGCGCGTCTTCGAGCGCTTCGAACGCGCCGTCTCGCGCCGCCGCTTCGGCGGTTTCGGCCTGGGGCTGTGGATCGCGCGCAGGGTGGTGGAGGCGCACGGCGGCACGCTCACGCTCGAGAGCGAGCTGGGGCACGGCTCGACCTTCACTGTCAATCTGCCGCGCTGATCTAGTGCGCGACGAGCACCTGCCAGGCGATGATCATCTCGGCGACCCAGGAAGCCGTCCAGATGAGCGTTCGCAAATAAGGAATGCCGAGGGTGAGGACGACGAAGTGGCCCAGCCGTGTCCAGAAGTAGAGCGCGGCTGCGAACGCGGTCACCTGGTTGCTGACGCCGGCGAACTGGGCGACCGTGACCAGCGCGGCGAACACGACCAGGTTCTCGACGGCGTTGGAATGGGCGCGCTTGGAGCGCTGGGCCCACTCCGCTTCGGCCGTCGGAGCCCCCATCATCGGCGTCGCCAGGGCGCCGGCCAGACCTGAGCGCATGGCGCGATTCAAGATATAGGGGATCCAGAAGAGCCCCGTCATCGTGGCAGTCAGGGCAAGCCAGAACAGTTCGGGCTTCATTGCGCGGCTCCCTTCGAACGTGGGCCGCCAGAATAGCTCAACCGGAATGCCCCGCCTTGAGGTGCGCCCTGCTCTCCCTCAAGGGACTGCAGCCGTGCGGGTTGCGCGATCGAACGGCGCTCGGACCAGAACGCCAGGCGATCTCCGGCTCCCAGCCGGCCTGCTCGACAAGAATCTGGCTGGCGCGGCCCTCCGTCGCGCCGAAGAAGGTGATGCTCCCCTCGATGGGCCCGGGGATGAGATAGCCGGGGCCAAAGTAGAAAGTGTTCTCCGAGCTGGGAAACAGCGCCTTCCGGCCGCCCGAGCGATCGACGTAGATCAACTGCTGCCAACCGAGCTCATCGGTGCAGTCTTCGATCGCGCGGGAATCGCCGTTCCGCTGCAGGTAGGTGCCCGCGTAGACGTCGAGCAAGCGGGGATCGATCCGCAGCGTGCGATGCAGCTCGAAGGTCACCTGCTCCCCGCCATGGTGGACGCGCCCGACGATGGACTCCTCGCGGAAGGCGCCGACGAAGACGAACTCGTCGTCTCCTCGCCTCATCTCGAAGTAGGCGTGGCTGCTGCTCTCGCTCGCCCGGACCAGGAGCAAGTCTCCCGCGCCGGCGAGATGGAGGGCGCCCCTCATTCCCGAGCGGGCGCGCGCGAATTCCGCGCGGATGAACTTCAGGTCGCCTCCCACTTCCAGCGTTCCTACCCAGAGGCCTTGCAGCCGCCCGGGCGGGGCTTCCCGACGGCAAGCGGAGAGCGAGAGAAAAGCCACAATCAGATGGATGCAGTTCATCGTCAGCCTCCGCAGGCAGCATTGCTCAGGGAGAAAAAGCGGCAACCGGATTGGGACGAGCGGGACTGGCGGCGGGATCAGCGGGCCCGCCTACTGGATGATCTTCCGCAGCCGCTCGCTGTAGGTGCGGCTCGACATCAGCTTCGTCCCGTCGCGGAGGACGACGGCGTACTCGCCGTGGAACCAAGGCTCGAGCCGCTGGATGGAGTCGACGTTGACGATCGCGGAGCGATGCACGCGCAGGAAGCGATCGGGATCGAGCCGCTCCTCGAAGCTCTTGAGGCTGTCGCGCAAGAGGTGCTCCTGGCCGCCGGCGTGGATCTTCACGTAATTGCCCGAGGCCTCGAGCCACTCGATGTCGGCGATGCGAACGAAGTACACCGCCTCGCCGGCGCGGATGGCGACGCGTTCCTGGGTGCGCCGCTCGGCGCGGATCGCTTCCAGGAGCGAGAGGACCTCGGACCCGATGCCGCTCGGCGCGGATTGCGCCAGCTTCTTCAGGACGTGGCCCATCGCCTTGCTGAAGCGCGCGCGGGTGAAAGGCTTGAGCAGGTAATCGACGGCGTGCACCTCGAAGGCGCGGAGCGCGAATGCGTCGTAGGCGGTGACGAAGATGACGGCCGGCGTCGCTCCCGGAGGGAGCTTCTCCAGGACGCTGAAGCCGTCCCCCTCCGGCATCTGCACATCGAGAAAGAGGAGGGAGGGCCGCAGCTCGCAGACCTTCGCCAGCGCCTCGTTTCCATCCCGCGCCTCGCCAACCACGGCCACCTCGGGGAAGGCGGCCAGAAGCGTCCGGATGCGCTCCCGCGCGAGCGGCTCGTCATCCGCGATCACCGCGCTGAGCGCGGTCATTTGCTCGCCTCGCCGGCGCGGGGGATCTTGACTGCCACCTCGGTCCCCGATTCCGGACTGCCCTCGAGCGCGATCGAGCCGCGGGTTCCGTAGAGCTGCTCGAGCCGGAGCCTGATGTTCGACAACCCGATGCCCTCGCGGAACCCGTTGCCGGAAAGTCCGGCGCCGTCGTCGGCCACGCTGATCTCGATGGAGTCCCCCGCCGCCCGCGCGCGGATGTCGATCCGGCCTGCGCCCGCACGGCGGTCGATGCCGTGGCGGATGGCGTTCTCCACCAGGGGCTGGAGGATGAAGAGCGGGACGGTGACGTCGAGAAGCGCGGAATCGACCTCCACGCCGATCGAGAGCCGATCGCCGAAGCGGATGCGGAGGATGTTGAGGTAGGGCTCGAGCACCGAGAGCTCCTCGCGCAGGGGAGCTTCCTGGACGCTCTTCCGCTCCAGGCTGAGGCGCAACAGATCGCCGAGCTGGGCGAGCATCTCGTCGGCGGCCTCGACATTGCGATGCATCAGGGTGGAGATGGAGTGCAGCGCGTTGAAGAGGAAGTGCGGCTGCAGCTCGTTGCGCAGGATCTCCAGCCTGGCCTTGGTGAGGTGGTTCTCCAGCTGCGAAGCGCGCAGCAGACCTTCGCGCACGGACCTCTGGTACTCGACGGCGTGCACCACGCCGACCACCAGCGCCAGCATGAAGCCTTCGTAGAAGAAGCTCTCGATCAGGTGCTGCTTGATCATCATCGGCGGCGAGGGGAACCACCACTGGCGGATGGGGATGTAGATGGCGTACTTGATCACCACCAGTACGGAGATGGCTGCGAGGTAGAGGGGCGCATACCGCCAGCGTCCGGCGCCGAGCGGCCAGCGCCGGACGCCCCAGAGCAAGACGAGGGTGCTGCCGGAACAGATCTCGAAGGCGAGCAAGTTGAGCGCGAGCGCGCGCTCCCACTCGGGCGGCTGGTTCGAGTAGATCCGGTTCAGCGCCGAGAATCCGGCCGAGATGACCGCGACCACCGCCCAGACGGCAATGACAACCGCCGCGTCGCGCACGCCGCGTCGCCGCCCAGGCGCGAGAGCCCGAGCCGGCGCGAGCGGCGACGGGGTCGAGACGTTCGCGGTGAGGACGGAGCCGTCCAAGCGCTTCAACCTATCCGCGAATGAGGCTGCGGAACAATCCGAAGGGACGACCCGCCCCTCTGGAGGGGCGAGCCGGCCTGCGGACAGCGCAGACTTCCGATCGGGACCTAACGGTCGAACGTCTTCTGCAGCTCGGCCGGCTTGCTGGTCGTCTGCAGCGCCAGCATGAGCAGGATGCGCGCCTTCTGCGGGGAGAGATTGTCGGCGAAGACCGCTCCCGCCTGCTGGAGCGTCTTGCCGCCGCCTTCGAAGCCGTAGGTAGGCAGTACCCGGCCGTTCCAGACGCGCGTCGTGATCACCACCGGGATGCCCTTGGCGATCTGCTCCTTCACTGCCTCGAACATCGGCACATTCATGTTCCCCCAGCCGAGCGCCTGGATGACGAGGCCTTTTGCGCCGGCCGCCACCGCCGCTCGCACCAGCGCCCCGTCCGCGCCGCCGTACATGGCGACGATGTCCACGCGCGGCAGGTGCTGGCCGTCTGCCAGCCGCAGGGCGACGTGCTGCCGGCGCAGCGGCGCGCGATAGAAGACCACGCGATCGTTGTCCGCCATGCCGAGCAACCCGAAGTCGCCCGACTTGAACGTCTCTACGTCCGAGGTGTGCGTCTTGACGGCCTCGCGGGCCGCGTTGATCTGGTTGTTGAGCGCGATCATCGCTCCCATCCGACGCGCGCCCGGGGCGACGCAGATGCGCGCCGCGTTGAAGAGATTGCGCGGGCCGTCAAAATCCTTCTCGCTGGCGTTGCGCTGGGCGCCGATGAGGACCACCGGTTTGTCGCTCTCGACAGTCAGGTCGAGGAACCAGGCCGTTTCCTCCAACGTGTCGGTTCCATGCGAGACGATCACTCCGGCCACTTCGGGCCGCGTCAGCGCCTCGCCGACGGCCTTGTGCAGCTGCACCCAGCGGTCCGGGTCCATGTAATCGGAAGGCACATTGGAGAGGTTCTGCACTTCCATCCTAGCCACCTGGGCGATCTCGGGAACGGTCGCGAGCAGATCCTCGCCCGAGATGGCGGGGACCGGCGCCTTCTTGACGGGATCGATCTTCATCGCGATGGTCCCGCCGGTGGCAATCAACCGCACCACGGGAAGGTCCGGACGCTGGGCGGCCGACTGCTGCGCGTGCGCCGCGGCGAAAACCGCTGAGGAGAGAAATGCTACGAGCGGACGAACGGGTGACTGGCACATGGCGGACACCTTGGGTCGGGGAGTGTAGAACACGCTGCATGAGCTTCCGCAAACCCTCCGATGCCGAACTGAAAAAGCAGCTCAGCCCGGAGCAGTACCGGATCACCCAGCACGAAGGCACCGAGCCGCCCTTCCGCAACCAGCACTGGGACAACCACGAGGCGGGCATCTACGTCGACGTCGTCTCGGGCGAGCCGCTCTTCAGCTCGCTCGACAAATTCGATTCCGGGACGGGTTGGCCGAGCTTCACCCGGCCGCTCGAGCCTGGGAATCTAATGACGCGCACCGACCGGACGATGCTCCTGGCGCGCACCGAAGTCCGCTCGCGGCAAGCAGACTCGCATCTCGGCCACCTCTTCGAGGACGGTCCCGCGCCCACCGGCCTGCGCTACTGCATGAACTCGGCGGCGCTCCGCTTCGTACCCGTGAGCCGGCTCGCCGAGGAGGGCTACGGCCAATATCTGCCGCTCTTCGCGAAGGCCCCCGCAAAGTAGAATCGCCCGCTGCGGCGAAATGCGCACCTCCACGCCTGTTTGCGGGGGGTTCCTTTCTTGTCCGAATGCGCCGCTCGGGTATCGTCATCGCAGGAGGTCCACGATGTCGATGCGGCTCTTCTTCGTTCTCGTCACCCTTGCGGGCTCGATCTACCTCTTCGTCCGGGAACACAACGACCGTCGTTTCGCCATCGCCGCCCTGGTGGCGTCGTCGATCGGTTTTCTCCTCCAGCTCAACGTGATCGCGCTGCGCGTGCACTATGCCCGGAGCGTCGTCTGGGCTGCCATCGCCATCTGCGCTGGGTTGATGTGGACTCGCGAGGGGTCGAAGAATGGGGCCACCGTCGCGGCCGCGATGGCGTTGGTCTCCACCCTGACCGTGGCGCTCTCGCTCAGGCTGCTGCGGTAGCCTGCGCCTGACCGCAGTGCGCGCGGGAAGGCGCTCAGATGCACCTCCGGTTGGAGCTCGCTAGCCAATACATAGATTGGGGGAATCCTTTCGCCCCGGGGTCCCCATGTTTGCGCGAATCGTTTCCATGCAACTGAAGCCGAACAAGAGCTCCGATTTCCACCAGCTCTTCGAGAAAAAACTTCTCCCTGTCCTGCGCAAGCAGAAAGGTTTCAAGGACGAGATGCTCTTCGAAGTGGCGGGCGGCCCGGAGGTGATGGCCATCAGCATCTGGGAGTCGAGAGAGCACGCCGAAGACTACGCGCGCGATGCCTATCCTGCGGTCCTCGAGGACATCGAGGGAATGATCGAGAAAACACCCGCGGTGAAGACTTACCTGCTGGCTTATTCGACCTTCCACAAGTGGCGCGGGCCGGCGATGTTCCCCGCGCAGTCGCCCAACATGACGCCGGCGCCGGGCGTGGGCGGCGGATGACACTCCCGCGCTGACCGCCAGGCGCAAGGCCGCCCGTCGCCGCCCGATAGCGCGCCAATTCGGCGGTTTACTCGAATCCCTCGGGCGCCCCGCGGCATCCGTATCGAAGAGCAGCGCGCAACTCTTCGACTGGTGAACGGATGTCGATTCCAGTAGCGCAGATGGCGGCGGTGGCGCGGTACGTGCTGAAGCAGCGGCTCTCGGGCCGGGAAAAGTATCCGCTGGTCCTCATGCTCGAGCCGCTCTTCCGCTGCAATCTCTCCTGCACCGGCTGCGGAAAAATACAGTACCCGGTCTCGATCCTGAAGAAGAACCTTTCCGTCGAGGAATGCGTCGGCGCCTCCGACGAGTGCGGCGCGCCGGTCGTCAGCATCGCCGGCGGCGAACCCTTGCTGCATCCGCAGATCGCAGAGATCGCGCGGGCGCTGGTCGCGCGCAACCGGTTCGTCTACCTGTGCACGAACGCGCTCTTGCTCGAGCGAAAGCTCGACGAATTCCAGCCCGACAAGCACTTGAGCTTCTCGGTGCACATGGACGGGCCGCGCGCGGAGCACGATCTGTCCGTCTTTCGCGAGGGCGTCTACGACGTCGCGGCCAAGGCCATCGCCGCTGCCGTGAAGCGCGGCTTCCGCGTCACCACCAACACCACGCTCTTCGAGGGCGCCGACCCTGCGCGCATGCGCCGCTTCTTCGACGAGATGATGGAGCTGGGCGTCGAAGGCATGATGATCTCGCCGGGCTACTCGTACGAGAAGGCGCCCGACCAGGAGCACTTCCTCCGCCGCGAGCGCTCGCACAAGCTCTTCGCTCGCATGCTGGAGGACCCGAAGCGCAGCTGGCGCTTCAACCAGTCGCCCCTCTTCCTGCAGTTCCTCATGGGCAAGCGCGACTTCGAATGCACGCCTTGGGGCAACCCCACCTTCAACATCTTCGGCTGGCAGCGCCCCTGCTACCTTCTCCAGGACGGCTACGCGCGCAGCTTCCGCGAGCTGATCGAAGAGACGGAGTGGCCCAAGTACGGGCGCAAGAGCGGCAACCCGAAGTGTCAGGACTGCATGGTGCACTGCGGGTTCGAGCCGAGCGCCGTGCGCGCCACCTTCGACTCGCCCCGCGCGATGGGCGAGACCGCGCTCGCGATGATGACGGGGCGCCTGTGAGCGATCCGCGGCTCTCCGAGCTGGTCGAACGCGCCTTCGCGTATCGCGGCTACGTCACCGTGCTGCGGCGCGACGGCTCCGAGCTCGTCGGGTACCTCTACGATCGCGGGCCTGCGCACGTCGATCTGTTCGACGAGACGGCGGCGAAGCGCACCCGGCTGGCGCGCGAGGAGATCGAGGACATCCGCTTCACCGGCGACGACCCGGTGCGCAAGTCGCAGGAGATCTGGGAGCGGCGCAAAGGCACGCTCGAGCCGCGCGACGCACCCGCGTACGGACTGTGGGGCGAGGCGCGGCCCTTGCTGCTGGTGGTCGCGCTCGAGCACGAGCTTCGCCAGATCTCGGGCGCGCTGGGATTGCGGCGGCGCGGCGCGACCGCTCGAGGGCGCGCCTTCGGCCGAGAGGTCGTCGCCCTTGCCGTCGGAATCGGTGGCGGCGCAGCCCGCGCGGTCTCGGCCGAAGAGCCGCGGATGGTGATCAGCTGCGGGTTCTGCGGCGCGCTCGACCCGCGACTCGAGACGGGAGATCTGGTGCTCGCGACCTCGGTGCGCGACGAGGGCGGCGACCAGATCGAAGCACCCTCCGCTTCCTTGGAGGCGGCCCGCCGCGCGCTCTCGGGCTTGCGCGTGCTCGAGGGGCAGATCCTCTGCACCACCTCGGTCGCCGCCACCCCGGCGGAGAAGCTCGCGCTGGGGAGCAGTGGCGCCATCGCGTTGGACATGGAGACCCATCCGATCGCGCGGGCGGCGGGGCATGCCGGCATCCCCTGGCTGGCGGTGCGAGCGGTGATCGATCCGGCGAGCTCGACACTGCCGTCGTTCGTGGTCGAACCGCGGCGGGGCTACGTCGCGCCCGCCCTCCTGCATGCGCTCTCCGGACCGAGGCGCGCGATGGAGATCGTGCGGATCGCAGCGCAGGCACGGCGCGCGGGCCGCTCGCTGCGCGAGGCGATCCATCGCTTGATCGAGGCG
>VBLC01000053.1 GCA_005879315.1 Deltaproteobacteria bacterium
AAGTGCAGCGCATGCGATCGGTCGTGCGCCGCCTCGCCGAGCGCCTCAAGACGCGCCTCTCGCGCCGCCGCAAGGTGCGCCGCCGCGGCAAGCTGAGCGTGCGCCGCACCCTGCGCAAGAACCTCTCGACCGGCGGCGAACCCTACCAGCTCGTCTTCCGCGCGCGCCGGCGCGAGCGGCCGGAGATCGTCGTGCTCTGCGACGTCTCCGACAGCGTCCGCAACGTCTCGCGCCTGATGCTCCAGTTCGTCTACACGCTGCAAGAGCTGTACGCCCGCGTCCGCAGCTTCGTCTTCGTCAGCGACCTCGGCGAGGTGACGCACCTCTTCAAGAACACCGACGTCGGCGCCGCCGTCGATCTCGCCACCGCCGGCAAGGTGATCAACCTCTCCGCCAACTCCAACTACGGCCGCGCCCTGCAGCTCTTCCACAGCACCTATCTCGGCTCCGTCACGCGCCGGACGACCGTCATCGTCATCGGCGACGGCCGCACCAACTACAACCCTCCCCACGCCTGGGCCCTCGCCGAGGTGAAGCTCAAGTGCCGCCGCCTCGTCTGGCTCTGCCCGGAGGAGAAGCATTCCTGGGGATTCGGCGACAGCGAGATGCCTCTCTATGCCCGCCATTGCCACCGGGTCGAGACCGTGCGCTCGCTCGACGACCTGGCCAAGGTGGCGGCGGAACTGATGCCCTGAGCATGTTATGTATTCGCGGATTCGCATGGCCCGTGACCCGAACGACTGGCAGGAGCAGCTCCAGGCGTCGCTGCGGCGCGCGCAGGAGGCCATCGCCCGCGGTTCCACCCAGCAGGAGGAGATGGTCCGTGCCTGGACGGAGAGCCTGCGCACCGCCTATCCCGACTGGGGCCGCGAGCGCTGGCAAAGGCGCCTGGAGCGCAAGCTGCGCCGCCGCGCCGAGCGCGAGGCCCGCATCGCCAACGCCAGCCTCTTCGAGGGCTATCTCTGGCTCCTGGGCGCGATCATCCTCTTCATCGTCGCCCTCTCGGCCCTGCCGTTTCTCTGGTGGCTGATCTTCCCCGCCGCCGGCCTGGGCAGCCGCGGCACGCGGGTGATCGCGCGACATGCAGGGCTGACACGGCCGATCGAGTCCGCTCCGCCGGTCGCTGCCGCCGGGCTGGAGGTGCAGCGCCCGCGCATGGGCATCTTCGACGGGTCGGCGCTGCGCCAGCCCTTTCCGGGGAAAGCCGCGCCTGCGCAGGGCGCGCCGCCCCAGGCCGATCCTCGCGACGTCCGCGCCGACGCCATCTGCGACAAGATCCTCGCCGAGCTGCGCACCGCGCCCGACGTCGTCAAAGACATCTTCATCAAACCGGAAGAGACGGTGCAGGCGCTGCGCACCACCTGCCGCGACCTGACCCGGCGCGAGCGCGAGCTCCGCAAGTTCCTCTCGCCCGAGGAGGATACGCGCCTGGTCAAGGAGCGCGAGGCGCTGCAGAAGCGGATCGCGGGCGAGACCGACGAAGTCACCAGGATGCGCCTCGCCTCGGCCCTGGCCGCGCTCGATCAGCAGCGCGACCAGCGCACCGAGCTGACCCACGCCGCCGCCCGCTTCGACGCCGAGCACACCCGCATCTCCTATACGCTGGAGAGCCTCTACACCCAGGTGGTGCGGATGCGCTCGGCCGATTCCTCGAGCGCGGACGTGGCCGGCGCCGGATTGCGCCGCAGCCTGGACATGCTCTCGCACGAGGTCAACGCGCTCGCCGACGCGCTGGAAAGCGCGAACAGCGGCGAGCCGGCGAAGATGCGCAAGGTGGCCGAGGTGCCTGCGGCCGCGAGCGCAGCGGAGCCGCCCAACCCGGGCACGCGGGAGAAGGCGTGATCCTCCCGCACGGCGGACATGTGCCGAAGATCGCACCCGACGTCTTCGTCGCCGACAACGCCACCGTCATCGGCGACGTCGTCCTGGGGGCGCGCGCCAGCGTCTGGTTCGGCGCAGTGTTGCGCGGCGACGTGGAGAAGATCCGCATCGGCGCCGGCACCAACCTCCAGGACCTCTGCGTGGTGCACGTCGACAGCGGCGGCTTCGCCACCGTGGTCGGCGACGACGTCACCGTTGGCCATCGCGTGATCCTGCACGGCTGCAAGATCGGCAATCATGCCCTCGTCGGCATGGGGTCCATCGTCATGAACGGCGCGGAGATCGGCGACGAAGTCATCCTCGGCGCGGGAAGCCTGGTTTCGCCCGGCGTGAGGATTCCGCCCGGCGTGCTCGCGCTCGGCTCGCCCGCCAAGGTGAGGCGCCAGCTCACCGACGAGGAGAAGGCTTCCATCCGCGACAGCGGCGCGCGCTATGCCGGCTATGCCGCCGTCTACCGGGACATGAGATGACCGTCGAGGTCCCCCGCGCGGAGATCGATCGCTACGCCGCGCTGAGGGCCTGCCCGCTCTTGCGAGAGTTCACCGAGGTGGGCATCCGCGTGCTTGCCGAGGCGGTGGAGCAGCGTTACGTGGGCCGCGAGACGTACGCCTTCCGCGCCGGGGAAGCGTCCACCGCGCTCTCCGTCATCGCCAAAGGGACGCTGCAGCTCGTGCCGCGCGAGGGCGGAGCGCCCCTCGCGGAAGTGGGCGCCGGAGATACGGTGGGCAGCTTCTCCCTCCTCATCGGGGGCGAGCATCTGCTCTCGGCCCTGGCGATCAAAGACGTCGAGCTGCTCGAGCTCTCCAAGGAAACGTTCGCTCGCCTGGAGAAATCGCACCCGCGTACGGCGCTGAAGCTCACTCTCGCGCTCGCGCAGGACCTTGCCGAACGGCTGCGGGAAGCAAAAGGTCCTTTGCGAGAGTTTCTCGTCTGGCAGATCAGCAAACGGCAGGCGGAAGGTCGCTAGCTTGCCTCCAGGCGGGTCGCCGCATAGGGTGGGACGAAAGTCCCAGCATCGGGGGCGCCGCTGCTGAAGCTTTGGCTCTTCAGATTCCTGCTCCACTTCCACGGGCCGGCCGCCTACGTCGGCGTGCTCTTCGTCCTCATCTGCTGCGGGCTGGGCGTGCCGCTGCCCGAGGACGTGCCGCTCATCATCGGCGGCTATCTCGCTGCGCGAGGCGGATCGCTTCCGGCGATGATCGCCACCGGCCTCGTCGGGATCCTCATCGGCGATTCGATCATCCATCGCGCCGGCCAGACGTACGGCGAGCGCCTGCTGGGGACGCGCCTGGGCAAGCACATTCCGGGCGAGAAGGTGCAGCGCACCATCCATCTCTTCGAGAAGCACGGCGCCAAGTTCATCATGGTGGCGCGCTTCGTCCCCGGCCTGCGCGCGGTGACGTACTTCGTCGCCGGCACGACCGGCGTGCCGTACTGGAAGTTCATTCTCTTCGACGGCCTCGCCGCCTGCATCTCGGCGCCCGCCTGGGTCGCGATGGGATGGTGGGCCGGCAAGAATCACATGCTGCCGCGCGCCTGGCGATGGGCAGCGGAGGCGAACACCTGGATCTTCGTCACGCTCGGTGCGCTGCTCGCCTTCTGGGCGCTGGTCGGACATCTGCGACGGCGCGCGAGGCGCCGCCGGGGTGAGCCGATCGACACGCCCATCCCCAAGCTGCGCGCGGTCGGCGGCGGGGCTGCGCGCCGGATCTCCTAAACGCGCGGCTGCGGCGAGCCGCCGAAGAGCCGCTTGAGCCAGCCGAAGAATCCGCTGGCCTTGCCGTTGTGCTGCGCAGGCCCGGTGTCCTGCACCGGCGAGGGCTTCTCCGCCGCTGGAGCCTGCGAGGAAGGCGGCGGCGGGGCTGTCGTCGTCTCTTTCGGCGTATCCGGCGGCGGAGGCGGCTTGATGCCCGGCATCGACATGATCGAAGGCCGTGGCGGAGGCGAAGGCGGGGCGGGGCGCACCGGCTCGGCCTTGAGCGGAGGCGGCGGCTGGCCGCCCAGAGACGCGATCAGATCGCGACCCGCCTCGTCCACCGCGACCAGCTGCAGGGCCATGCCCGGCTCCGGCCCGCCGAGGATCGGCTCGACGGCGCGCGCGACCACCGCCGCAGCACGAAAGGCGACGGCACCGCCCGAGAGCTGCGCCTCGAGCCGCACCAGCGTGTCCGCCGGCCGCAGCGATCTGGTGCGGATGAAGAACCTTGCCTGCCGCAGCTCCGCGCCGTAGCGCGACTTGACGTCGGCCATCGAGGTGCAGGGGAGCTTGATCTGCAGGCCGATGGCCGGCCGCTTGCCCCCGGGCTTTCCGGAAGAGCTCGGCGGGCCGCCGGGAGGGTTCGGGCCGGCGGGCATGGGGGCGATTCTCGTACACGAAAAGGCGAGCAGGGACAAATCGCCCGGGCGCGTTGCCGCCCGCTCCGCCGGCCGCTACACTCGCCCACTTTCCGGGGTGCCGATGATCGATCCCAACGTCCCGACCGCGCTGACCTTCGACGACGTCCTCCTTTTGCCGGCGGAGAGCGACGTGCTGCCGCGCCAGGTGGACGTGAGCGCGCAGCTGACCCGCAACCTGCGGCTCAACATCCCGCTGGTGAGCGCCGCGATGGACACCGTGACCGAGGGACGCACCGCCATCTCCATGGCCCAGGAAGGCGGGATGGGGTTCATCCACAAGAACCTGACCGTCCAGCAGCAGGCGCTCGAAGTCCTCAAGGTGAAGAAGTACGAGAGCGGGATGGTGGTCGACCCGGTGACCATCGATCCCGACGCGCCGGTGCATCGAGCGGTCGCGCTGATGCGGCAGCACGAGATCAGCGGCATCCCGGTGACGCGCAACGGCCGGCTGGTCGGCATCCTCACCAACCGCGACCTGCGCTTCGAGCGCAACCTCGACCAGAAGGTCGAGGCGGTGATGACCCGCGAGCTGGTCACCTGCCGCGAGGGCATCACTCAGGACGAAGCCAAGGAGCTGCTCCACCGCAACCGCATCGAGAAGCTGCTCGTCGTCGACGACAACTACGAGCTCAAGGGCCTCATCACCATCAAGGACATCGAGAAGACGCGCGCCCATCCCAGCGCGGCCAAGGACGCCAAGGGGCGGTTGCTCGTCGGCGCCGCCGTCGGCGTCGGCCCCGATCGCGACGAGCGCGTCCATGCGCTGCTCGGGTCCGGCTGCGACGTCATCGCGGTCGACACCGCTCACGGCCATTCGCGCGGCGTGATCGAGGCGGTGCGCGATCTCAAGCGCAACTTCCGCGGCATCGAGATCGTCGCCGGCAACGTCGCTACCGCCGAGGGCGCCACCGCGCTCTGCGAGGCCGGGGTCGACGCCGTCAAGGTCGGCATCGGGCCCGGATCGATCTGCACCACCCGCGTGGTCGCGGGGGTGGGCGTTCCGCAGATCACCGCCATCGACAACTGCGCGCGGGTGACGGCGAAGTTCGCCATTCCCTGCATTTCGGACGGCGGCATCAAGTACTCGGGCGACATCGTCAAGGCCCTCGCCTGCGGCGCGCACACGGTGATGATCGGCTCGCTGTTCGCCGGCACCGAAGAGGCCCCCGGTGACGTCATCCTCTTCCAGGGCCGGTCGTACAAGTCGTACCGGGGGATGGGCTCCCTGGGCGCGATGAAGCTGGGCTCGAAGGACCGCTACTTCCAGAGCGAGTCGGAGGACCTCAAGCTCGTGCCCGAGGGCATCGAAGGCCGTGTTCCCTACAAGGGACCTCTGGCGATGAACGTCTTCCAGATGGTCGGCGGCCTGCGCAGCGGGATGGGATACACCGGTTGCCGGACCATCGAGGAGCTGCGCACCAAGGCGCGCTTCGTGCGCATCACCAGCGCCGGCCTGCGCGAGAGCCACGTCCACGACGTGCAAGTGACGCAGGAAGCCCCCAATTATCGAATCGACATCGATGGCTGATCGACGACTGCTTCTGGTGATCTTCGGATTGCCGATCTTCCTCTTCGGCCTCAGCGCCGCCCGCGCGGTGCAGCTGGCCGCGCACGGAGAGGTTCCGCCGGCCCTGCGCGACTTGAACTGCGACGGAAAGGTCTCCGCCGTCGAGTGGCTGCGCGGGGGAATCGACTTCCGCTTGCGGCCGGCGGGCGAGGGCTGCCAGGAGATCTACTTCGTCAAGACCGGCGCGGCGGCAGTCGTCCGCTGCGGCGGGGTTTGCCGGCTGGCCCCTCTCAGGCCATGAGGGAGCTGCGCAAGACCGTCTGCAACCGCGACTGCCCGGATGCCTGCTCGATCGTCGCGCATGTCGAAGACGGCAAGGTCTTGCAGCTGGGCGGCGATCCACGCCATCCGGTGACGCACAATTTCCTCTGCTGGCGAACGAACAACTTCCTGCCTCTGCAGTATTCGCCCGGCCGGCTGACTTCTCCGCTGCTGCGCGGGAAACCGGTCTCCTGGGACGAAGCGCTCGACTTCGCTGCCGCGCAGCTGTCGCGCATCCGCGCCGAGTCCGGGCCGGCCGCCATCTTCAATTATCGAAGCGGCGGATCGCTCGGCGCTCTGAAGCACCTGACCGACTACTTCTTCTCCGAATTCGGTCCGGTGACGGTGAAGAGCGGCGACATCTGCTCGGGCGCCGGCGACGAGGCGCAGCTGATCGACTTCGGCGAAGAAGACGCGAACGACATCTTCGATCTGCTCAACTCGCGCAACATCATCCTCTGGGGAAAGAACGTCGTCGTCTCTTCGCCGCACACCGTGCCGGTGCTCAAGGACGCCGTCCGGGGCGGGGCGCGGATGATGCTGATTGATCCCGTCTGGCACAAGTCGGCCAAGCTCTGCGATCTCCATCTGCAGCCGCGTCCGGCGGGCGATTTCGCTCTCGCCATGGCGGTGGCGCGCGCGCTCTTCGAACGCGGCTGGACCGACCCGACAGCGGGCGATTACTGCGATCACCTTCCCCAGTTTCGCGCGCTGGCGTTCTCGCGCACCGACTGGTGCGAAGAGGCCGACGTCACGCCCGACCTCGCCCTCGAGATCGCGCGCCGCCTGCACGAGGGTCCGACGGCGATCCTGGTCGGCTGGGGCCTGGCCCGGCGGCTGAACGGCGGCGCCACGGTTCGGGCTCTCGACGCGCTCGGCGCCATCAGCGGCAACCTGGGCGTGCCGGGAGGCGGCGTCTCCTACTATTTCCGAAGGCGCAAGACTTTCGACTTTTCCTTCATCCAGAAGCGCGCACCGCGGACCATCCTCGAGCCGCTCTTCGGGCCCCAACTGCTCGGCGCCTCCGATCCGCCGGTGCGCGCGGTGTGGATCACGGCGGGGAATCCGGTAGCGATGCTGCCGGAATCGGCCACGGTGGATCGCGCCCTGCGCAGCCGCGAGTTCGTCTGCGTGGTCGACGCATGGATGACCGACACCGCGCGCGCCGCCACGCTCGTCCTGCCGACCAGCACGCTGCTCGAGAGCGACGATCTGCTCGGCGCCTATGGTCATCACTGGGTCGGCGTCTCGCAGCCGGTCGTGCCGCCCCCCGACGGCGTCAAATCCGATCTGGAGATCCTGCAACTTCTCGGCGAGCGGCTCGGGGTCGACGTGCTGCGGGGTAGCGCCCGCCAGTGGAAGGAACGGATTCTCCGCCGCGACGCCGGCCTTTCGCTCGCCCAGCTGGAAGAGCAGGGTCCGCAGCGCCACGCGCTCGCGCCGAAAGTGCTCTTCGCCGATCGCAAATTCGCCACCAAGACGGGCAGGGTGAACTTGCTCACCTCGGCGCCGTCCGCGACCACCTTGAGCGCCGACTATCCGCTCTTCCTCATGGCTCTCTCGACCGACAAGGCGCAAAGCTCGCAGTGGTCGCAGGAGCTGGAGGGGCCGATGGTGGTGACCGTCCATCCGCTCGCCGCGCAGGGCATTCCCGACGGCGCGCCGGCGCAGCTGCGCTCGGCCATCGCCTCGATGCCAGTGCGGGTGCGCCACGACGAGAGGCAGCGGCGCGACGTCGCCATCCTCCCCAAGGGCGGACATCTGAAAGACGGCCGCTGCGCGAACCTCTTGTCGCGAGCGCGGGCCACCGACATCGGCGGCGGCGGCGCGCTCTATGACGAGGGAGTGCGGCTGGAGCCGGCCCGGAGCGACTGAAAAATGCCGGACATCCACGCCGAAAGAATCCTCGTCCTCGATTTCGGTTCGCAGTACACGCAGCTCATCGCGCGCAGGGTTCGCGAGCTGCACGTCTACTGTGAGATCCACCCCTGCACGATGCCCTTCGACAAGCTGCGCGCCTTCGCGCCCCGCGGCATCATCCTCTCCGGCAGCCCGAGCAGCGTCGAGCAGCCCGGCGCCCCGCTGGTGGACGCTCGCATCTTCGAGCTGGGCGTGCCGGTCTTGGGCGTCTGTTACGGGCTGCAGCTGATGGCGAAATTGCTCGGCGGCGCCATCGATCGGGAGGCCCACCGCGAGTACGGACCGGCGCGGCTGGAGGTGCTCGAGCCGGTCGGCCCCTTCCGCGATCTGCGCCCCGGCGAGCATCTCGACGTCTGGATGTCCCACGGCGACAAGGTGAGCGCGCCGCCGCGGGGATTTCGCACCATCGGCAGCACGCCCAATTCCCCCTACTGCGCCGTGGCCGATCCGGAAAAACGGCTCTACGGGATCCAGTTCCATCCCGAGGTGGCCCACACACCGCGCGGCAAGGAGCTGTATGAAGCCTTCCTCGAAGAGTGCGGCGTCTCCTTCGGCTTTCGCATGGGCGCCTTCGCCGAAGAGACGACCCAGCGCATCCGCGCGCAGGTGCAGGGCGAGCGCGTCATCTGTGCGCTGAGCGGCGGAGTGGACAGCGCCGTGGTCGCGCTGCTCTTGCACAAGGCGATCGGCCCGCAGCTGCAGTGCATCTTCGTCGACAACGGCCTCTTGCGCGAGGGCGAGGCCGCGCAGGTGGAGCAGACCTTCCAGAGCCGCTTCCACGTCCCGCTGCGCGTCGTCGACGCTCGCGCGCGGTTCCTCGGCGCGCTCAAAGGGGTCGTCGATCCCGAGCAGAAGCGGAAGATCATCGGCCGCGAATTCATCGCCGTCTTCGAGAGCGAAGTGGAGAAAGACCGCAAGGAGCACGGCGAGGCGCGCTTCCTCGCCCAGGGCACCCTCTATCCGGACGTGATCGAGAGCGTCTCCTTCAAGGGACCGAGCGCGGTGATCAAGAGCCACCACAACGTCGGAGGCCTGCCGGAGAGGATGAAGATGCAGCTCATCGAGCCCTTGCGCGAGCTCTTCAAGGACGAGGTCCGCGCGCTCGGCCGTGAGCTGGGGCTGCCCGAAGCGATCGTCGGACGGCAGCCGTTCCCCGGGCCGGGTCTCGCCATCCGTTTGCTCGGCGAAGTCAGCGAAGAGCGGCTGCAGCTTTTGCGCGAGGCCGACGTGATCGTACAGGAGGAGATCGCCAACGCCGGCCTGCGCGAACGGCTCTGGCAAGCCTTCGCCGTGCTCTTGCCGGTGAAGTCGGTGGGGGTGATGGGCGACGAGCGCACCTACGAATCGGCCTGCGTCTTGCGCGCGGTCGAGAGCCTCGACGGCATGACGGCCGACTGGGCGCGGCTTCCCTGGGATGTGGTCGCTCGGATCTCCACGCGGGTCACCAATGAGGTGCGCGGGATCAACCGGGTGGTTTTCGACGTCAGCAGCAAACCACCTGCGACCATAGAGTGGGAGTGAGCTGTCGCCGTAGAGTGGAGTCTCGGGAGGTTGGACGGAATGCGGCTGGTTGGATTTGTGATCGCGGTCCTCGCCGCGGGACCGGCGCTGGCCAGCAGCGTCTCCGACGAAGCTGCCTTCAACTCTGCTCAGTCCACCGGCAGCAATCCGCGCACCGGTTACATGAGCGATTCGCTCAACGCCAGCTTCGACGTCACCGAGCAACTGTCGCTCAACGCCGGCGCGATGATCACGCTGGAGGGTCGGACACCGGCGGCAGCGCGCGGCCAGTTCGGCACGAGCGGAAGCAGCATCATGGCCTTCTCCGCAGGGCTGGACTGGGAGCCGACCGACAACTGGTCGCTGGGCGCCACTTTCGACCTCTCGCCGCAGAGCACGCAGTTCGTCGGGACGCAAGTCCAACTCTCGACCAGCGGAACCCAGGGTGACGCCCTCTTGCGCTCGCAGACCTCCAGCTACGACGGCGCCTTCGATCTCTCCTATGACACCGCCGGAGATTCGGACCTGGAGTTCTCCTTCATGGGCGGCGTGACCTTCAGCCATCTCGACGCCGACCAGGCGATCGTCCGAGTGCGCAACGCGGCGACGGGAGCGGCCTCGACTCCCCAGCAGATCCGCGACTATTGCGTCTCCCACAAATGCCCGAGCGGTCTTCTGCAGGCGCTTCGCCCCCAGACCGGCGTCACGCTCGACTCGCAGAGATTTTCCCTCGGCGCGACCGCGACGGTTGCCCGGGATACCGATCTCGCTCTCTCCGGCGACTACTACCACTACCAGCAGGACCCGACGGCGGTCGGCTTTTTCAGCGTCGCGACCGTGGGCCATTTCGGCGCCGGCCTGCCGATCGCGCCGCTGCACTACATGATCCGGCCCGAGGTCTTGCATCGCTTCGGCGATTTCTCCGCCAAGCTCTGGGTGCAGGCCGGCAAGTACGTCGAAGGCGGGGGCGACACCACCAAAGGCATCGGGCTCAAGCTTCAATACAAATTCACGAAGAAGTTCCGCACCTGGCTGACAGTGACCGGGCAGAGCGACATCGGCGTCCAGTGCACTCCGCTGAGCCCGGGGCAACAGCCTCCCAGCTCGGGGCAGTGCGTTCCCGGCGCCGGCCAGATCGGGTTCTACGAGCCATCGGACACGACCAACTCGGGCAGCGTCAGCTTGGGCGCCGGCTATCGCTTCTGAGGACGGCGCGGGCGCAGTTGACGTAATCCTTCTTATCAGACGTTGCCTCGGCGCTCCCTGAGGCGATGCCCCTCTCGACCTTGCAGCAGCCGATGAATGCTGGACTTGCAATTGCAATAAAATAGCATTATATTTTCAAAAGAAGGAGATGGCGATGCGTGTCCAGACCAAGCCCCAGCCGCGACCCGCCGCCGTGCTGGGCAAGGCGCTCATCCGCGCCGCCGGGTCGCTCGGCCTGACGCAGGCCGAGGTGGCCGCGGTGGTGGGCTCCAGCGCGGCCAGCGTCTCGCGCACTTTCGCTGGCGGGCGCGGCGTCGACCCCGACTCGGCCGAGGGGCGGCTGGCGCTCCTCTTCGTCCGCGTCTTCCGCAGCCTCGACGCGCTGGTGGGCGGCGATGGCGCCAAGGCGCGCCTCTGGCTCGACGCGGACAATCGCCACCTGGGCGGCAATCCGCGGCGGCTGCTCGGAACCGCGCAGGGACTGGTGCATGTCGCCGAGTATCTGGACGCGATGCGCGGGACCCTCTAGGGCGCGCGCTCTCAAGGGCAGCTTCAGCCGCGTGGTCGAGGCGCAATTCCGCAACTCGACCCGCAAGCTGGTCGATTCCGACGAGGAGCAGCGCCTCCTCGAAGAGCTGCTCGACGCGCGCGCCAAGCTGCCCGTGCCGGCGGGGTTCGAGGGGCTGCACTACCTGCTCTACACGCCCTTCCGCCATCCGCCACTGCGCAACGGGTCGCGCTTCGGCACGCGCGGCCAGCGGGGAATCTTGTATGGCGCCCACGAGCTGCCCGCGGCGCTGGCCGAGGTGGCGTATTACCGGCTCGTCTTTCTCGAGGGGACCCGGGCCGATCTGGGAACGGTCTTCACCGAGCTGACTGCCTTCGAGTTCGGAATCGCGGTGCGGCGGGGGATCGATCTGTCGCGCCCGCCGTTCCGCTCGCACGAGGCGGAGATCTCCTCTCCCGTCCGCTACGACGCGTCGCAACTTCTCGGCGCGGAGATGCGCGCCGCCGGGGTGGAGGCGTGCCTGTATGTCTCGGCGCGCGCGCGGCCCCGTGCGCTGAACCTGGCCGTCTTCGAGAACGTCTTCAACCCGTCGCGGCCGACCGCGGAGGAGCGCTGGTCGTGCAGGGCGGCGCGAGCCCGGGTCGAGTTCCGCTCCGAGCAGCTGGTGAAAGACGAGCGCCGCCACTCCTTCTCCCGCGAACAATTCGAAGTCGCCGGCAAGCTGCCCACACCAGCGCTTTCTTGATTTGTACTTGGCTGGAGAGCGGACAAGAATCGCCTGCATGGAGACGCTGACTCCGCTGGAGCTGCTCTACGAGAAGCCCGGCCTGACCTCTTTCGGGCTGCCCTCCGCACTCGCGGCCGCTTATGGCGGCGAGCTGGGGATCGACGCTCCGCGTGTCTACGCCAATTTCGTCACCTCGGTGGATGGCATCGTCGCGCTCGGCGGCGAGGTCGAATCGGGCGGGATCATCAGCGGACACAGCGAGGCCGACCGGTTCGTCATGGGGCTGCTCCGCGCCTGCGCTGACGCGGTGGTGGTCGGCGCTGGGACGTTTCGCAAGACGCCGAACCACCTCTGGACAGCGGAGCGCGTTGCACCCGCGATGGCTCCAGCCTTCGCCGAGCTGCGCGCGAAGCTCGGTCTGACCGCGCGGCCACTGTTTGTGCTGGTGACCGCAAGCGGTGAGGTGGACGTGACGCACCCGGCGCTGGCCGGCGATGCACTCGTGGTCACCACTCCCTCGGGACGCGCCCGGCTTGCCGGAAGGCTCGCGGCAACCGTACGCATCGCGGCCTTCGAAGGAAACCGGCTCGCGCTCGCGCCTGTGCTGGCGATGCTGCGCGCGCAAGGATTGCGCCGCATCCTCAGCGAGGGCGGGCCCTCGTTCATCGGCGATCTGATCGCCGAAAGCTTGCTCGACGAGCTCTTCCTCACCCGGTCGCCGCTGCTTCTCGGACGAAAGGACGGCGACGGCCGCAAGACGCTCGTCGAGGGAGTCGACCTCCCCAGGAAACGACCCTCGCTCGAGCTGCTCAGTCTCCGCCGTCACGGCTCGTTTCTGTTTCTGCGCTATTCACTTGGAGCCCGACGCCGGTAGACTGCCGGCGTGGACCTGCCCCCGCCACGGCGCATCTCGCGGCCCTTTCTCGCGCTCCTCCTGCTCTCGGCGGCGCTGCTGCTCTACGTGGCCTGGCCCTTCCGCACGCCGCTCTTTCTCGCCATCGTGATCGCGGCGGTGCTGCACGGCGCGCTCGAGCGGCTCACCGCCGCGCTGCGCGGACAGCGCGTCCTCGCCAGCGCGCTGATGACGCTGGCGGTGCTGGTGGTGATCGTCGCGCCCTTCGCAAGCCTGGTCGCCTTTCTCACCCGCGAGTCGATGGTGGGCCTGGGGTACATCCGCGACACGCTCGGCGTGCATTCTGTGGAGGAGCTGCGCGCGGCCGCGCTGCCGGAGGCGCTCGAGCGGATCCTTCAGGTGTTCCACCTCGACCGCGAGCAGGTCTACGACGGCATCAACTACCTGGTCGGCCTGGCGCAGGACGCGACGCCGGGGCTCCTGGCCTCGGGTGGGCGCGCGATCGCCGCGACCCTGATCATGCTCATCGCCCTCTACTTCCTGCTCGTCGACGGGCGGCGCGTGGTGCAGTGGGCGTGGCGCGTTTCGCCGCTCGACGCGCGTCAGACCGAAGAGCTCACCGCTGAAATGCGCCGGGTCACGACCGCGACGGTGACCGGCATCATCTTCACCGCCGCCTTCCAGGGCCTCGCGGCTGCCGGCGGCTACTTCCTCTGTGGAATTCCCCACGCCGGATTCTTCGGCATGCTCACCGCGCTGGTCTCCTTCGTGCCCGGAGTCGGAACCAGCCTCGTCTGGGTGCCGGTGTCGATCTCGCTCTGGGCGGGGCACCACCAGGCCGCCTCGATCCTGCTCGCCATCTTCTGCCTCGTGGTCGTGGTGGGCGCGGAGCAGGTGGGCAAGCCGCTGCTCTTGCGCGGCCAGGTGCAGATGCACACCGGGCTCATCTTTCTTTCCCTGCTCGGCGGGTTGGCGATGTTCGGTCTGATCGGCATCCTGGCCGGGCCGCTCATCGTCGCTTTCTTCCTCGCCATGGTCCGCATCTACGAGCGCGATTTCCGCGTCTCGTCGGCGTCCGCGCCCGACAAGGCCGCCTAGCGTATGGTACTGGTCCCGGCGTGCACACGCCGGTGACATCTCCGCGGCGCGGGGTCGTCGCGCGCGTCACGGAGGCGGCGGTGGCGCGGCCGGCGCTTTTTCTCGCGGCCGCGGTTGCGCTCGCTGCGGTGTCCGTCTGGGCGGCGTCGCACCTGGAGATCCGCTCCAGCTTCCAGGAGCTGCTGCCCGAGGGGCTGCCTTCGGTGCACCAGGTGAAGGAAATGATCCGCCGCGTCGGGGGCGACGGCACCGTCTACGTCGTCGTGCAATCCCTCGTCGGCCCGCAAGGGCTCAAAGATGCCGAAGCGCTCGCGCCCAAGCTGGCCGCCGATTTCATCGCGCTGGGCCCAGAGCAAATCCGCTCGGTCGACTGGAACATGAAGCCCGTCGAGCAGTGGTACGAGGCGCACTGGCCGCTCTTCGTCCCGCTCGAGGATCTGCGCAAGGCGCGCGACGCCGTCCGCGAGGAGATCAAGAAGCGCAAGGTGGCGGCGAATCCGCTCGCGGTGCAACTCGACGAAGAGGACCAGTCCCAAGGGAAGGACCAGCCGGCGTGGATGGACCCCAAACAGCCGCTGCCGCGCGACCAGGTCGCCGAGCGCTTCAAGCGCTACGTCGATGGGTTCATGGTCCATCCCGATCAGACCTCGCTGACGCTGGTGGTGCGGCCGGCTGGCACCAGCCTCTCTGTCGGCGAGGCGCGCCAGCTGGTCGAGAAGATGCGCAGGTTGCTCGAGCGGCACGGGCAGGAGATCTCCGCCCGGAAGCTCAAGGTCGAATTCGCCGGCAGCTTTCCGCTCTTCATCGCCGAGTACGAGGCGATCATCAACGACGTCGCCGGCACGGCGGTGCTGGTGGTCGTGCTGGTGCTCTCCTCGATCCTTCTCTTCTTCCGCGACCTGCGCTCGACGGTCTCGCTCGGCGCCGCCGTCCTCGTCGCGGTCGCCGTCACCTTCGGCCTCACCTGGGTCGTCATCGGCTACCTGAACACGCAGACGGCGTTCCTCGGCGCCATCGTGGTCGGCAACGGAATCAATTACGGGCTCATCTATCTGGCGCGGGTCAAACAGCTGCGCGCGCGAGGCGAGCCGCTCTTGCCTTCTTGCGTGGAGGGAGCGCTCACCACCGCGCGCGCCACGCTGCTCGCCTCGGCGGCCACCAGCGTCTCTTTCGGCGTGCTGATGATGGCCGCCAACCGCGGCTTCCGGCATTTCGGCTTCATCGGCGGCATCGGCATGCTGCTCTGCTGGATCTGCACGTTCACGCTGGTGCCGGCGCTCCTGGCCGTCTTCGAGAGAATTCACGGCGCCCCGAAGCAGCGCCTCGAGTCCGACGGCGCCTGGCTGCTGCCCGGCCTGCGCCGCCTCTTCGCCAGGCCGCGGCTGATCGTCGCCGTGTTCGCGGTGCTCTGTGTGGCCTCGGCGATCGTCTTCCTCCGCCAGCTGCCGACCGCGATGGAGCGGAACCTCGATCACCTCAGCAACGATCCACCGAAGGGACATCGGGAGCTGCTCGAGGCGCAAGACCGCGCCAACTCTTCCTTCGGCAAGTCGCTCTCCGGCGCCATCGCGCTGCTCGACTCGCGCGAAGACGCCGATGCTTTCTGCGAGGTGATCCAGCAGCGGATGAAAGAGAAGCCCTACAGCGATCTGATCGACGGCTGCGACACCCTCTCCAGCGTCGTGCCGCGGCAGCAGGAGGAAAAGCTCCGGGTCATCGCCGAGATCATCCGTGAAGTCCCCGACTCCGTCCTGGCGAAGGTCTCCGACGCAGTCCAGCGCGAGCGGCTGCGGATCGTGCGCGATCAACTGGCCGAGCAGCGGCCGATCACGGTCAAGGAAGCGCCGCCCAACCTGCTCGACCGATTTCGCGAGCGCGACGGAACGCTCGGGCGCATCGCCGCCATCACCGCCAAGCCGCAGGCCCACATCGAGATCGCCGAGAACCTGGAGGCCTTCGTGCGCGGCGTCCGCAACGTCAAGGTGGACGGCAAGAGGTACGACGCCACCGGCGAGAACGTCATCTTCGCCGACCTGCTCACCGACATCGAGAAGGAGGGACCGCGCACCACCCTGCTCTCCTTCGCCGGCGTTTTCATCCTCGTCTTCGTCTTCTTCCGCAACCTGCGGACGAGCGCGGAGGTCACCGGCACGCTGCTTCTCGGAGTGATCCTGATGTGCGGGGCGGCCGCGGTCATCGGTCTGAAGATCAATTTCTTCAACTTCATCGTCTTCCCCATCACCTTCGGCATCGCCGTCGATTATGGCGCCAACGTGGCGGCGCGCGTGCACGGGCGCGGCGGCGACGTCCTCCGCTCGCTCGCCGAGGTGGGGCCGGCGGTGGCGCTCTGCTCCTGGACCTCGATCATCGGCTACGGCACTCTGCTCTATTCGCTCAACCGCGCGCTGCGCAGCTTCGGCTGGTACGCCATGGTCGGCGAGGTCACCACCATCACGACCGCGCTGGTGCTGCTGCCGGCGCTGCTCTTGCTCGAGCGCCGCCGCGATGATCGTCCTCGGGATGCAGGATCTATCTGAGCCGCAGGGCGGCGGCGACGGCCTTGGTGACATCGTAGAGCATGGCGCCGCGGTCGGTGACGGGCAGCGGCCGCGCCGGCATGCCCGTGCGCTGCAGCAACCGGTTGTAGCCGAGCTCGGCGAGCGGCCGCAGGTGGAAGACGTCGTAGAGGTTGTACTCGACGAGCCGCTGCAGCGCGCGGCGGTCTCCCGCCTTCTGCGCGTGCCAGAGCGCGACGGCATCGGCCCCGGAGAGCCGCGCCAGGTGAGGTGGGCGGAAGAAGTCGGCCCGCTTCTCCACTTCCTTGAGGCCGCCCTTGTCGCGCAGTCGCTGGTAGACGTGCTTGAGATCGACGTGGACCGCCGGCGGCGTCCAGTGAGGCAGCGCGCGCCGGAGAATGGGCAGATCGAAGGCCGCGCCGTTGAAGGTGACGAGCGCGCTCCAGCCGCGGGCGCGCTCGAGGAACTCCGCGGGGGAAAGGCTGACGATGCCGCGAGCATCGAGCACTCCGATGACGGTGATCGCATCGGCGGCGGCCTCGATGTCGATGAAGGCCGCCCCGTCAATCACCTGCGGCAAGAGCCGCCAGTGCTCGGTCTGCGGCAGGACCCGCGCGAAATATTCAACATCGCCTGCGGCGAGCCGCTCGCGGCTCTGCGCCACTCCTTCGCGCAGCTTGCCGTCGAGCCGCGGCGAGAGCAGCTCGCCTTCGCCGACATCGTCCCAGGAGCGCACTCCGGAAAACCACAGCTGCCGCTCGCGCAGGCCGCCGATCCCGGCGATGTGCCGGAACGAAGCCGTGATCAAGCCGGTTCCTCTGCCAGCTGCACCAAGATGGGGACGTCCGCCTCGCAGAAAGGCAAGCCGGGCAGCTCGCGCCGCTCCACCCAGCGGATCGCCTCGCACTGGAGCGCGCGCGGCTCCTCGCGCTCGTGCAGCGCGCAGCGATAGAGCGCCAGCTCGACCTGCAGGTCGGGATAGATGTGCTCGACGCGCGCGTACTCCTCGCCCACTTTCGCGCGCACGCCCAGCTCCTCGTGCAGCTCGCGGGCCAGCGCGGCCCGCTCGCCCTCGCCCTGCTCCACCTTGCCGCCGGGAAATTCCCAGAGCGAGGCGCGCTCGCCCTCGGGCCTGCGCAGCGCCACCAGCACCTTGCCGCCGCGCTCGATGACGCCGGCGACGACCAGCACCCGTCTCACGGCAAGAGGCCCAGCGAGTACAGCGCGCCGCCGTTGGAGATGATGAAGGCCACGCCGGGCAGCACCAGCGCCGGTTGGGAGAAACCGCTGCCCGGATCGAAAGCGCCGCGCGCCTCCCCGGTCTGCGCATCGATTCCGAGGAGGGCGCCGCGGTCCTGCGCCACCAGCACGAGGCCGTTCATGGCCACCGGCTGCGTCGGGTAGTTCTCCTTGCGCAGCTCCATCTTCCACAGCTGCTTGCCGCTCATGCGGTCGAGCGCGACCAGCGCGCCCTTGCCGCCGGCGATGACCCGCGGCCCGTCGACCAGCACGTGATTGGCGCCGGGGAGGGCCGTCGTCCAGGCCGTCTCGCCGGTGGTCGCGTCGACGGCCAGCACACCCGCCTTCGCGCTCGCCAGATAGATGCGCGAGTCGGCCTCGGGCGCTTCGATCCAGTCGACGTCGAGATAATCGCCCGCGCCGCTCACCTGCCGCGTCCAGCGCGCCACTCCGTCCTGCGGCTGCAGCGACGCCACCGTGCCGTCGGCGAAGCCGACGAAGATCGACCGACTCGCCGCCCGCGGCCGGGCGTTGCCGCGGATGGTGAATCCTCCCGGCGGATCGCGGTGGAACTTCCACAGGCTCTTGCCTTCCTTGGCGTCGACGGCGGTGACCGATTCCTCGCTCGACATGACGAAGAGCCGGCCCTCCGAGAACGTGGGCGTGGTGGTCAGCTCCTCGTGCACGTCGACCTGCCAGCGCAGCGAGCCGGTGAAGCGGTTCAAGGCGCTCAGCTTGCCGTCGGCAGCGGCCAGGTAGAGCGTCTCGCGCTCGAGCAGAGGAGCGGCGATGATCGACCCGCCGGCGCGGAAGATCCACGAGGTCTTGCCGCGGAAACGGCAGCGCACCGTGCCCTCGTGCGTGCCGGTGTAGAGCCGCGTTCCGGCTTCGTCGATGACCGGAGTGGCGGTCTCGTGCGGCTGGAAGCCGACTTTGTCGAGCGGCACCAGCCGCTGCATCTCGCCGACGAAGAAGGGCCGGTCGAGCGGCGTAGCGCGCGGCGGCGCCTTCGGCTCATGAGAGAGCGGCGTGGAGGAGAAGGCCAGCAGCAGTGCGAGAAGGCGCATCGCTTATTTCTGCTTCGGAGTCGCGGCGGACGGACCGGAAGGCAGGGCGGCCAGCTCCAGGCGCTGGTTCGCTTCCATCGAGACGGGGTCCTTGGGATAGTCCTTGGCCACCTTCTCCAGCTCCGACTTTGCGTTGGGCTTGCCCTGGAGCAGATCGAGCCGCGCCCTCTGGAAGTCCGCGCGCTCGGGCATGCCCGCCTCGCGCAGCCTCTCGAAAGCGGCGCGGGCCTCGTCGATCCTGGTCTGCGCCTCGAGAGCATATCCGAGCGATTCGGTGGCGAAGGCGCGCAGCGGATGGTCCTTGGAGGTGCTGCGGAGGAAATCCTCCAGCTCCTTCTGCGCGCCAACCGCATCGCCGGCCTTGAGCTTGTGGAATCCGAGCTCCGCCTGAGCGGTGTTGGCGGCCGCCGTGTTGCCGTTCTCGCTGCGCACTTTCTCCAGCGCCGCCAGCACGGCCTTGTCGCGCTCCTCCTTGCTGGGGAAGGTCTCCGCACCCGGCTGCGCCGAGGCATCGCCGGCGATGGGCCGCGACTGCAATTCCAAAGCTTCGGCCAGCGCGATTCCGGCCTTGCTCTCGCGCGAGCTGCGCCAGGCGATGAAGCCCCACACCGCCACGATCGCGATCGCCAGCGCTCCGCTGCCGATGATGAGCGCGCGCTGGTGCGCGACCATCCAGCCCATCGCCTGGCCGGCCCTGGCCTGGAACTCGTCCGGCCTCTTCAGCTGCTTGCGGTCGATCTTCTCGGACACGCCACTGCCTCCCGGAGAACGGCTGTTCCTGCCGGAAACCCCCGGTGAAGTCAATCGAGGTAAGCTGCCGCGGTGCTCTGCGTGCTGGCGCTCGCTCCGCTGCTTTTGGCCGCGCCGCTGCGGGCCGGAACGCCGCAGCTGAGCTTGCGCGTCGAAGGGCTCTTCGGTCAGCCGACCACGCAGCTGGGCGCGCGCGGCGGCGCAGGAGTCGGCGCCGCCTGGCGTCTCACCGACCAGGTCTCCCTCCTGGCCGATCTCGCCCAGCGCGCCGCACGTGGCGGCGGCATCGGCTCCGCGGCGGTGGGGCTGCAGGCGACGCTGGACGCGACGCCGATCTCTCCTTATCTGGAGCTGTCGGTGGCGCAGTTCACCAATCGTTCGGCGCTCGGATATTCGTTGGCGACTCGCACCGGCGCCGGCGCCGACTGGCAGATCACGCCGCGGACCGCGCTCGGCCTCGTCGTGCGCACGTACACGCCCTTCGATCCGGAGAGCGGCAACAGCGCATTGGCGGGCCTGGAAGCGGCGCTGCGGCTCGTCTTCACACCGGGAGCGAAATGATGCGTGCCGTGCGGCTGGAGAGACAGGGTCCGCCCGAAGAGCTGAAGCTTCTCGACCTGCCCGACCCGGCGCCGGCGGCGGGCGAGGCGCTGGTGCGGCTGCACGCCTGCGGGCTCAACCGCCGCGACGTGTGGATCCGGCAGGGGCTTTACGCCCGCATCCAGCTTCCCTGCGTGCTCGGCTCGGACGGCGCCGGCGTCGTGGAGCAGGCGCCCGACCGGAAATGGATCGGCAAGCGCGCGGTGATCATTCCCTGCTACGGCTGGGGGCCGGACCCGAAAGTGCAGTCGCGCGACTTCTTCATCCTCGGCATGCCCCGGCAGGGGACGATGGCGGAAAAGATCGCCGTTCCCCAGTCGATGCTCTGCGAGATTCCCGCGCATCTCTCTTTCGCCGAGGCGGCCGCGCTGCCCGTCGCCGGTCTCACGGCCTATCGCGCGCTGGTGACGCGCGGCGAGCTGCGCAAGGACGAGCACGTGCTCGTCACCGGCATCGGCGGCGGCGTGGCCACGCTCACCCTGCTCTTCGCCAAGGCGCTGGGCGCGCGCGTTTCGGTCAACAGCGGCAGCGCGGAGAAGCTCGCCAAGGCGCGCTCCATGGGCGCCATCGCGGCGGTCTCGTACAAGGAGAAGAACTGGGAGAAGGAGCTGGTCGCACAGGCCGGCGGCCCGCCGTCCCTGATCATCGACGGCGCCGGCGGCGACGGTCTCAACAACCTGCTCGCCGCCAGCAGCGGCGCGGCCCGCATCGTCGTCTACGGCGCGACCCGGCTATCCCCCAGCAAGCTCGACATGCCGAAGATCTTCTTCAAGCAGGTCGACATCCGCGGCACGACCATGGGAACGGACGACGAATTCCGCGCGATGCTGCAGTTGGTGGAGCGGGCGCGCATCCAGCCGGTCATCGACCGCGTCTTTCCCCTCTCGCAGGCGGTGGAAGCCAACCGGCTGCTCGAGGAGTCCGCGCAGATGGGCAAGATCATCCTCGACTGCACGAAGTGACCTTCGCGCTCGAGCTCAGAGCAGTCCGCGCAGCGCGGCCCGCGACTTGCCCAGCGCCAGGCCGAAGCGCCCGTCGGGGGACTCGAGCCAGCGGACCGGCGTCCAGCCGGCCGCGTCGATCAGGCGCAGCACTTCGTCGCGCCGGAAGCGGCGCGAGATCTCGGTGCGGATGCCCTCGCCTTTGCGCAGCCGGAGCGCGCCGCCGATGCGGCCGAGATCGATCTCCATCTCACTCCGCGCCACCAGCCACATCTCGATCCGCCGCTGGCCGACCACGTAAGGCGCATGGTGATCGAAGGCGTCGGGATCGAAGCTGCTCCCCGCGAGCGCATTCACGTTGCGAAGGAGATTCCTGTTGAATTCAGCCGTCACGCCGCGCGCGTCGTTGTAGGCGAGATGGATCGCCGCAGGATCGGTGACGAGATTCGCGCCGAGGAGCAGAAGGTCGTCCGGCTCGACGTGCTCGCGCACGCGGGAGAGGAACCTCACCGCCTCGCCATCCTCGTAATTGCCGATGGTGCCGCCGAGGAAAAGCACCAGCCGCTTTCCGCCTGCCGGCTTTTCCGGCAGCGTGAGGCCGTTGGTGTAGTCGGCGAGCACCGGCTCGAATGCCACGCCGGAGCCGAGGATCTCCTGCGTCCGCGCCAGCGCATGCGCGCTGATGTCGACTGCGACGTAGCGAGGTTTTCCGCCTGCCGCTCCCGCCGCGGCGAGGATGGCCAGGGTCTTGGAGGCGGCGCCGCTGCCCAGCTCGACGATGTCGGAAAGCGCTGCGCCACCGGCCTCTGCGACGATCTCACCGGCGCGCGCCTCGAGCAGCGCGCGCTCGGTCCGGGTGGGAAAATATTCGGGCAGCCGGGTGATCTCTTCGAAGAGTGCCGAGCCGCGATCGTCGTAGAGATGTTTGCAGGGGATCTCCCGCGGCGACCGCGCCAGCCCCTCGCGCAATTCGCCCAGCGCAGCCGACTCGGCGTCGAGGTTGACCACCGTGGCGGTGCGCGCCGCGGCAGGCCGGGGAAGGAAATGCGCGCCGCGCGCGCGGCTGTCCGAGCGACGTCGGATCACAGGTCCCCTGCGCAGCGGAAGCCGCTGGGGAATTCGCGGAAGTCCGGAACGTACCAGTTGCGCAGGCTTTTCCGCAGCAGGGCGGGCGAGGTGGCCCACGATCCTCCGCGCAACGCGCGGTGCGTGCCGAACCAGGGGAACGAATAGCCTTGGTACGGATACGGCCGGAAGCCGGGATAGGGCCCAAACCAGCTCGCGGTCCATTCCCAGACGCCGCTCGGCTCGACCCCGGCGGCTTCCATCTCCTCCTCGGTGGGCAGCCGCGCCCCCCGCCAGCGCGCATAGGCCTCGGCCTCGTACCAGGAGAGGCAGGTGACGGGGGCGTCCGGATCCTGCTCGTCGAACCGCAGCGGCGCGAAGATCCCGTTTTTCCGCAGGAAGCTCCACCCCTCGTCCGACCACAGGCTCCGCTCGCCGTAGCCCGTCCGGACAAATTGTACAAATTGCGCGGCCGTCACCGGGGCGGGGTCCAGCCAGAAAGGAGGCAGCTCGACCTCGTGGAGCGGCCGCTCGTTGTCGTACGCGCGCGAGAGATCCGCGCATCCGATCTGCAACCGTCCGCCGGGAAATTCGATCCGGTCGGCGGAGCGCAGCCGCAGCGCCGGCGGCATGCGGTGCAGCCGTCCGGCAGCGAGCGCGGCGATCACCTGGATGTGCTCGCCGTGCTGCAGCTCGTGCTGCGCCAGGTGTTGGACGAGAAAATCCTCGGGCAACCCGAGAATGGCCGGCACGCGCCCGGCGTCGAGGCCGGCGCAGACCTTGTCGAGCACTTCGTCGAGATAGGCGCGCAGCTCGCGGGCGGGCGGCAGCTCCCTGCGGCTCGGCTTTGCCGTCTGTTGCGGATCGAAGAAGTCCCCGTAGCGCCGCTCCTCTCCCGGCAAGAGCCAACGCGCCTGAACCGAGGCGACATGGCCGAGGTGCCAGCCGACCGGGCTGTAGGCGGGCCCGGGCGATTGCGCCCAGCGCTCCTCGGGAACGTCCGCGAGAGCGGCGAGCAGGAAGCGCCGCCCCTCGAGAAGCTCGCCGGACAGCGACCGGCGGGGCGAGGCGCGCGTCTTCATCGCAAAGGCTCCACAGCGAGATCGGAGCCGGGCCGCGCGGTGCAGATCGCGTCCGCAGGCAGCTCGCGCCACTTCGCTCCGTCGAGTGGCTCGGAGGCGAGACAGACTCCTTCGCCGAAGGGAGCGAAGTAGAGCGTGGCCGGCTCTGCCCCCCGGGCCCAGCGCAGGCCGATCAGCTCCTCGCCGTCGGCGAGGAGCAGCGTAGCGACCGCGGGTCGCTTCAGCTCGCGGCAGATCTCCTCGAGCGCCTCGATCGCGCCGCGAACTCCGTGCTCGATGATCAGCGCGAAGATGTGCTCGGAATCGCTGGTGCCCGCGATCGATTCGTAGGCCTTGTTCCCCAGGCGCTCGCGGAGCAGCCGCTGGGCCCCGTGCCGGAAGTCGCGGATGAATCCGTTGTGGGCGAAGGCGAGACGCTCGTGCGCGAAGGGCTGCACGTTTGCGAGCTCGAATCCGACCCCCGGTGTGGCGCTGCGCACTGCCGCTACCGTGCAGCGGACGCGCAGGCGATCGCCCATCCAGCCGAGGTTCGGGTCGGCCCAGATGGGCACGGCCGTCCGGTAGAGGGCCGGCTCGGGGCGGCCGTCGTCCAGCCAGAGCGCGGCGCCGAAGCCGTCGGCATTGACGGTGCCGCTCTGCATCTCGCGTGGCCGATAGCTCTGCACCAGGAGCGAGTGCACGGGGGCGGAGACGATCTCCCCCAGCCGGATTGCCGGCCCAGCGTACCCAGCCATTCGACACATGCGCGTTACAGGCTGCGCTCTGACGGCCGTGCTGGCAAGTCATTCGGCGGCGCTCTGGGGGCCTTTGAACCAGGAGAAGAGCAGCGCGGCGGCGAGGATGGCGGCGATGATCAAGAGCGAGGTGCCCGTCGGCAGGTGCACCCAGCGGAAGAGCAGCATCTTGCTTCCGACGAAGATGAGGATCGCCGCAAGCCCCGGCTTGAGGTAGCGCAGCCGCGTGAGCATCCCGCGCAGCACGAAATAGAGCGCGCGCAGGCCGAGCACGGCGCAGATGTTGCTGGAGAAGACCAGGAAGGAATCGTCGGTGACGGCGAAGACGGCGGGAACCGAATCGAGCGCGAAGATGAGGTCGGTGGTCTCGGCGGCGACGATGGCGAGAAAGAGCGGCGTGGCGAAGAGGCGGCCGTCGATGCGGCGGAAGAATTCCGGCCCTTCGATCGTCTTGGTGAGCGGCAGCTGTCGCGCAACCCAGCGCACGACCGCGTTGTCGGAGGGCACGCGCTCCGAGACATCCTCGTGGAAGAGGATCTTGATCGCCGTGTAGACGAGGATGGCGCCGAAGACCGCCACCACCCAGTGGAAGCGATGGACGAGCGCCACTCCGGCGAGGATGAGCGCGCCGCGCAAGAGAAGCGCGCCGATGATCCCCCAGAAGAGCACCCGATGCTGGTACTGCGGCGGAATGGCGAAGGCGCGGAAGAGCAGGACGAAGACGAAGAGGTTGTCGACCGAGAGCGATTTCTCCAGGACGTAACCGGCGAAGAACTCGAGCCCTTGCTCGCCGCCGTACTGCGTCCAGAGCCAGCCACCGAAGACGATCGAGAGGGTGATCCAGAAGAGGCTCCAGCCCACCGCCTCGCGGAAGCCTTGTTTGGTCTGCCGGGCGGAGATGCGCAGATCGAGCGCCAGGAGCACGAGCACGCCGAAGATGAATCCGGTCCAGAGCCCGAGGCTGCCGATGTTGCGGGCGCCGAAGTCGGGGCTCACTTGCCGCGACCTCCCGACCCGCGGGGCGTCCTGCCGCTCTTCTGCCGGAAGACGAGCCGCACCGGGACGTGCAGCTCGAAGCGTTCGCGGAGCCGGTTGAGCAGGAAGCGCCGGTAGGAGTCGTCCACCGCTTGCGGCCGATTGCACTGGATGGCGACGGTGATCGGCTGCACGCCGACCTGGAAGGCATACGAGAAGCGCACCGGAAAGCCGCGGAAGAGCGGCGCGGGATGCTCGTCCTGCATCTGTTGCACCCACTCGTTCAAGAGCGGCGTGGGAATGCGGCGCGACGCCTGGTCGTGCAGCTCCGCGGCCAGCTCGAGGATCTTGTGCACGCGCGTGCCTTCGAGAGCGCTGACGAAGAGCAGCGGGGCGAAGTCGACGTGCTGGAGATGGCGCGCGGCCTCCTCCCGCAGCCGCTTGGTCTCGCCCTCCTTGTCGCGCACCAGATCCCATTTGTTGACGCAGAGGATGACGGCGCGGCCGCGCTCCTCGGCTTGCGCGGCGATGCGGGCGTCCTGCTCCACGCCCAGCTCCGTCGCATCGGTGAGCACGACCACGACGTCGGCGCGCTCGACCGCCCGCAGCGCGCGCTGGGCCGAGAAGACTTCGACCTTGTCGACCACGTGGCGCTTCTTGCGCAGGCCGGCCGTGTCGGTGAGCAGGAAGCGGCGGCCTTTCCAGACGAGCTCCTCGTCGACCGCGTCCCGCGTCGTGCCGGGCAGCGCCGCTGCGACGAAGCGCTCTTCGCCGATCAGCCGGTTGAGCAGCGTGCTCTTGCCGACGTTTGGCCTTCCCAGCACGGCAAGATGGATGACGCTCTCCTCCGGCTCCTCCCGAGCGCTCGACTCGGCGAGATGCGCTGCGGCCGCGTCCATCAGCTCATCGACGCCGCGGCCGTGCTCCGCGCTGAGCGGAAAGACATCGAAGCCGAGCGCGTGCAGCTCGCCCAGGTCGAGGTTCCCCTCGCGTTTCTGCGAATCGACCTTGTTCGCCGCCAACAGCACGGGCTTCCCTCCGCGCCGCAGCAGGGCGGCCAGCTCTCGATCGGCGCCGGCCAGACCTTCGACGGCGTCGACCACCAGCACGATCACGTCGGCCTCGCGCATCGCCGTCTCGGCCTGCTCGCGGACGGCCTTGACCAGCTGCTCGTCGCTCTTGGTCAAGAAGCCGCCGGTGTCGACGACGCGAAAGTGCTTTCTCCCCTGCTGCGCCTCGGCATACTGCCGGTCGCGAGTCACTCCCGGAACGTCCTCGACGATCGCCAGCCGCTTTCCCACCATGCGATTGAAGAGGGTCGATTTGCCCACGTTGGGGCGCCCTACCAGCGCGACGAGCGGCAGCACTACCCGCTGACCACCGCGAGGCGGCGCTTCTGCTGCGTGGCCGGCGCGGCCGCGCGATCGATCACCCGCGCCTGCATCCCTCGCAGCGCGGCAGGCGAGGCCTTCTCGACGAGCACCTCGACGAGGTCACCGACTTCGGCGTCGCCGGCGAACTGCACCGCCCAATTCTCTCGCGAACGGCCGAAGCCCCGATCCTCGACCAGCACCTCGACCCTGTCGCCGATGCGCTGCCGATGACGCTGCAGCGTGCGGGCCCTCTGCAGCGACTGCACTTCCTCGAGGCGTCGCAGGGCCACCTCGCGCGGCACTTCACCCCACTCGGCCATCTTGAGAATCGCCCCGGTGTGGGGCCGCGGGCTGTAGAGGAAGGAGAAGAGGTTGTCGTAAGGCGTGCAACGAAGGAATTCGAGGTTCTGCCGGTGCTCGTCTTCCGTCTCACCCAGGAAGCCGCAGATGATGTCGCTGGTGAGCGCGACCTCGGGCGGAAGGGAGGCGATGCGCCGCTGGTAGTCGGCGATGGTGTACTTGCGGCGCATCCGGGCAAGGACGCTGTCGGCGCCGTGCTGGACCGGCAGATGGAAGTGCGGCATCAGCTGCGGCACTTGGGAAAAGCAGCGAACCAGCTCGGGCGACAGGTCCATCGGATGCGACGTGGTGAAGCGGATGCGCAAGATCCCCGGCACGCTCGCCACGCGGCGGATCAGCTCGGCGAAAGTGCAGCCGCCCGCATAGGAGTTGACGTTCTGTCCGATGAGCGTCACCTCGCGCACGCCGGCCGCGACGAGCGCGGCCACCTCGCGGACGATCTCCCCATCGGGCCGCGACACTTCGCGGCCGCGCGTGTAAGGCACGACGCAGAACGAGCAGACGTTGTCGCAGCCCTTCATGGCGGTGACGAAGGCGGTGGCGCGGCCGCGGCTCGTCTCGGGATCGGCCTGGGGAAAGAGATACTCGTGCGAGTCGATGAAGTCGGTCTCGATGCCGCCCTGCTCCGCCAGCTGCGGCACCTTGTCGAGGTGGTCGGGGCCGAGGACGAAGTCGACGAACGGCGCCCGGTGGAGGAGCGCCTCCTTCTTTTGCTGCGCCACGCAACCCGCCACGCCGATGCGCGTCCCGCGCTGGGCCTTGAGGAGGCGATAGCGGCCCAGCGCCGAGAAGAGCTTGTCCTCGGCCTTCTCCCGGATGGCGCAAGTGTTGACCAGGACCAGGTCGGCGCCGTCGGCGGCCTCGGTCGCCTGCCAACCGGCGCGCAGGAGCGCCTCGCCCATGCGCTGCGAGTCGGACTCGTTCATCTGGCAGCCGAAAGTGTGGATGTAATAACGGCGCTGCACGGGACTGGCGGGTATGGCAGAGCAGTTTTCCCCAGTCAATCGAATCGCAATCTACGACATCGAGACGATGCGCGCGGTGTACGCCTTGACGGCGCCGGCCTCGTACGCGACCCTGTGCGGCGCTTTCGAACAGCGCCCATCGCGGGCGCAAGGGTTGCCCCGATGCGCTTTTTCCCTCTCGCGGTGCTCACCTTCGCTCTTGCCGTTCGCGCGCAGGGCATCGATCGCGACAGCCTCCTGACCGACGCGCCGGCGGTCCCCGCGCAAGGAACGGTCCGCGTCTCGGGTGGCGCGACCGCGACGCAGAACACCGACAACGGCGCGACGCCCAGCGGTTCGTCCAGCATCACCGGCTCGATCGGCTGGACGCCCTTGCAGAACCTGAACGTCGACGTCGGCGCCTATGCGCAGGTCGGTGCTTCCGGTCCGGCCGCGCGGGTGCGCTACCAGTTTCTCTCGCAGAGCAGCTTCGGCATCGATCTCTCGGGCGGCCTGCGCTTCAAGACGGTGGGGTTCCATCCCGACCGGGGCGAGCTGGAAATGCTCGTCGCCGTCGGCCGCCGCTTCGGCAAGTTCGAGCTGGTGCTCAACGGAGTCTTCGGGGTCGAGACCGGCGGTGGCGGCGGCAAGGACATCGAAGCCAAAGGCTTCGCCGGCTATCGATTCAACGATGCAATCCGAGCCGGCCTCGACAGCCGCCTGCAGAGCGAAATGTCCGATCAGGAGGGCGCCACGCCGATTCCCGGCGTCCGCGACTACGACCTCACCGCCGGCCCGGCCGTCTCCTGGATGCTGACGCGCACCATCCAGCTGCAGGGTCTCGTCGGCGTGGCGCAGCCGAAGAAGACCAACGTCACGGCGCCGGTAGGCGTCGTCTCCGCGAGCATCGACTTTTAACGTGCGCTTTTGTTCGTTCTCGGCCACGTCGGCATCGGCACGCGCATGTTGGGCCCGCTCCGCGCGCGGCTGCCTGCGCGCTGGTTGATCTTCGGCTGCCTCTTGCCCGACCTGATCGACAAGCCCCTCTTCTATCTGGTGCGCGCGAGCTGGATCACCGGGACACGCACCATCGGGCATACTGGCCTCTTCCTTCTCGCGCTGCTCCTTGCGGCAGCCATCGCGCGCTCGCCCGCGACGTGGGCCGTCGTCGCCGGCGTGGCCACGCATTTCGTCCTCGACATCGCCGGCGAAGTGGTGACGGGCGCCGAGCCCGATTCCTCCATCTGGCTGGCCCTTTTCTATCCCGCCCTGGGCTGGCGCTTTCCGCTGGCCCACTTCGGCACGCTGCTCGAGCACCTGCGCCTTTCCGCGCAGAACGCCTATATCCTCGCCGGGGAGATCATCGGCGGCGCCATCCTGCTGCGCGCCTGGCAGAAGCGCCGTCAGTCCTCGTAGCCGGCGCGGCGCAGGCCCTTGTCGCTCTGGGTCCAGCCCGGCTCGACACGCACGTGCAGCTGGAGAAAGACCTTGGCGCCGAGCAGCCGCTCCATTTCGTGCCGCGCCTTGCTGCCGATCTCCTTGAGGCGTGCCCCGCCTTTGCCGATGACGATGGCCTTCTGGCTGTCGCGCTCGACGATGACCTGCGCAGAAATGCGCACCAGACCGCGGGGGCCTTTGGCGCGCTCCGACTCGTCGAACTGCTCGATGACGACCGCCGCGCTGTAGGGAACTTCTTTCTCGGTGAAGCGCAGGATCTGCTCGCGCACCAGCTCGGCACACAGCTGGCGCTCTTCGACATCGGTCCAGGTCTCCGCCGGAAAGAGCGGCGGGCTCTCCGGGAGATGCCTGGCGACGAGGTCGAGCAACCCGTCGACGTTCTCGCCGGTGAGCGCCGAGAGGGGATAGATCTCGCTCCAACCGTGGAAGTCCTTCCAGCGGTCGATCAGCGGCAGGAGCTTTTCGCGCGGCATCTGATCGATCTTGTTGATCAAGAGCAGCGTGGGCTTCCTCGACGCCTTCACCTGATCGAGCGCCCTCCGCGTGGCCGAATCGACGGCCGGCGGCCCGGCCTCGATGAGAAAGAGGGCCACGTCCGCATCGGCCAGCGTCTGCAGGGCCCGCTGCACCATGCGCGCGTTGAGACCGCCACGCGCGGCATGAAGGCCGGGCGTGTCGAGCAACGCCACCTGCGCGTCGGGCCGCGTGACCACGCCGAGAATGCGGCCGCGCGTGGTCTGCGGCTTGTGCGAGACGATGGCCACCTTCTGCCCCACCAGCCGGTTGAGCAGCGTGCTCTTTCCGACGTTGGGCCGGCCGACGATGGCGGCGAAGCCCGCTCTCAAGGAATCTTTTCGCTGCGGACGATCTCGACGCGCTCCAGCTTGGTCTGCGCGTTTCCCGCCCGCGCGATCTGCGGCACGAGGTCGCCGCCCTTGACCACTTCTCCGAAGATGGTGTGCCGGTTGTTCAGGTGCGGCGTGGCCACTTCGGTGATGAAGAACTGCGAGCCGTTGGTGTTGGGGCCGGCGTTGGCCATGGCGAGCAGGCCGGGCTTGTCGAACTTGCGCCCGCTCTGGAACTCGTCCTCGAACTTGTAGCCGGGGCCGCCGGTGCCGGTGCCGAGCGGATCGCCGCCCTGGATCATGAACTGCGGGATGACGCGGTGGAACACCGTGCCGTCGTAGAGCTTCGCTTTCGACTTCTGGCCGGTGCGCGGATCGATCCAGTCCTGCGAGCCTTTGGCTAGGCCGACGAAATTGGCGATCGTCTTGGGCGCCTCCTTCTCGAAGAGCTTGACGACGATGGTGCCGCGGCTGGTCTGGAAGACGGCGTAGAGATCGCCGGGGCCCTGGGGAATGTTGGACGCCATGATCACCTCTGCATAGCGGACCGCGCCTCGCTCGTCTACCTCACTCGGGGACCGTCAATGTGCCCGCGCTGAAAGAGATGGTGTCGGAGGCGGCAGGCGAGGCGGCGATGGGCGGGACGTTGGTCGCCGAAATCTGCGTCGTCGCGTTTCCGCGCGGAGTGGTCCGCACCACCTGGCTGGGCGGCAGCGGCGTACCGTTCTTCAAGTAGGCGTACATCAGGTCGAGAGAATTGATCACGTAGCGGTGCAGTGGAACGAGCCGCGCCGCGTAGCCGGCGATGGGAAGGAATGCGTCGAAGTGCTGCGCGTTGGCCACCTCGTAGAACCGGACCTTGCTGCCCGCCCCCTCGGCAAACTGGTCGGCCGCATAGTAGGCGCGCGAAGCATGGTTGATGGGGACGAGCGTGTCGGCGCGTCCCTGGACGAGGATCGCCGGCTTGCCGTGCAGGTTGCCGCTGCGCTGCACTTCGGCGATGCCGGCCTTCAAGGCGGTGGCTTTCGCGTCGGTGCCAGTGAAGAGGTTGCGCAGGCAGACGGCGCCGTCGGCGTCGTAGTCCTGGGTTCCCGAGGTCGCCGAGGTGCCCAGATCGAAGCGAATGGCGCCGCCGGAGGAGTTGTTCTGGATCACGCTGACGGGTCCGGTAGGCGGCACGCCGTTGCCAGTGCCGAACAGGTTGAGCAGCGCGGTGGTCTGCGCGGTCGTAGCCGCCGCCGGCGCGCCGGTACCGCTCGCTGTGCCGAGGCTGTAGCCGCAGACGCTGTCCTTGACGCTGAAGCGGCCGTACGCGTTCGCGTACGTGAGCGTCACCGCGGGAACCGCGAAGCCGGTCGTGTAATGCGTCGAGTGCAATACATCGCTGTCCGTCTCCCAGCCTGCGGCGTGCAACTTGCCGAGTGCCTCATCGGCGAGCGCGCTGGTGCCGCTGGCCGTGAGGAGCCCTTGCGCCTTGAGCGAATTGCAGCGTGCCGTGGCGGTGGCGGTGACGAGCGTGGTGTTAATCATGTTCACCGAGGTCGAAAGCGCCGCGCACGGCTGGTAGAGATTGGCGATGGTGAAATACTCGAAGAGCGGCTTGCCGAAGGCAGCCACGGCATTGGCGCCACGCTTGATGGTGACGCCCGTCAGCGCCGAAGGCGACATCTGCACCTGCGGCTCGCCCGCCACCACTCCGGAGATGAGCCCCTTGGTGTCCTGCTCGGCCGCAGCCAGCGACGCGCCGCCTCCGTTCGAGACGCTCGCGGCGATGACGATCACCTGTCCCGGCCAGAACGTGATCTGGTGCTTGCCCGAGGAATCGAGCTTCCCGAACTGTTCGTTGAGCAGGTAGAAGGCAAAGTCGATCGCGTCGAGCGTGTTCTTGCCCCAGTCTTTCTCCGGGTTCTTCTGCGAGTGGGCGTGCTTGTAGGCGAAGCGATTCGGGGTCGCGGTGTTGAAGGCCGCGCGATCGGTCGCGCTCAAGCTGGCGACGAACTCGGCGTTCTTGCCAAGATTGGCCGACGTATCGCGAAGGCCGTTGATGTCGTCGGCGGTGTCGTTCTGCACGTCGTACGCGCCGTTGCCCGTGCCTTTGTCGGTGTACGCCACGGCGCAGCCGTGCTTGAGGCCCCACTCGCCGGCGGTGGCGATGGCGCCGTAGACGCCGCGCGAACCCGACGAGGTCGCGGTGACGATGCAAGGGTTCTTGGGATCGAAGCTCGTCGGAATCTGCACCATCATCGTGACGTTCAGGGAGCCGCTGCCGTCGTCGAAGTAGGCGAGGTACTCGTCGCCGGCGATCTTCCCTTGGCCGAGGGTGTTGTTGCCCGAAGTGTCGATGTTGGGCCCGTAGAGAACGCCGTATCCACCCAGTGTCGTGATGTCCACCAGCGCGCGGTAGTTGTTGTAGATGGCCAGCCGCCGCAGCTCGGAGGCGAGCGGCGCGGATGGATTGTTGGCGGTGGGCGCCGCGCCCTGCAGGCCGGACATGCCGAGGCCGGCGGTGAGGAGGTCGTCGGTGTTGCCGTCGTAACTGGTGTGCTTGAGCGACGAGGTGACCATCGCCGAAGGCGCTGTGTTCAGCGCTGGCTTGGAGCAGGCCAGGAGTACGCTGGCCGCAAGGACGACACGAAGAGTCGGCATCATTCTCTCTTTGCAGGTGTGAGGAGGGGCGAAAAGACTATCGGCGCGAGCCGGCAGCGTCAACGCGGGCGCGCGCGAGCAGATCCTCGACCAGCTTCGACTTGGCGCCTGAATAGCGCAGGAGCGTGGCGCCGGCCGCCAGCGCGCCCCGCTTGCCCTCGAGGTAGCGGCGCGCCTCTTGAGGGTGCGAGCGCAGGTAGTCGCGCAGGAGCAGCGCGTTGTGCCAGAGCTCGCCGCCCTGCACGACGACGTGCGCGTTGAAGGAGAGGGGCCCGCGCTTGCGGAAGTACAGGCGGCCAGGCACGCCGGCTTCGCCGCAGGCCTCGTAGTCGACGAGGCGGAGCGTAGGATCGAGCGCGGGCACGCCGACCAGGAGATCGATGATCGGCTTCGCCGCCAGTCCCGGCACCGCGGTGCTGCCGATGTGCTCCACCGCCGCGGCGGGCACTGCAGCCCGCAGCCGCTCGGCTTCTTCGACGGCCAGATCTGCCCAGCGTGGATCGTAGTCTTGGAGGCTGACAGGCTCCTCCAGGAGCGCCTGCTCCAGCGCCGCCGGCGCGGCCAGCGCGGCGCGGGCTGCGGCCTGCTCCGCCTCCTTCTTCGACCGTCCGCTGCCGCTCGCCAGCCGCGCGCCGTCGAGCAGCACCTCGACCTCGTAGGAGCGCGCGTGATCGGGACCGCTCACCGTCAGCACCTGGTACTGCGGCGAGCGCCGCCGGCTCTGCAAGAGCTGCTGCAGCTCGGTCTTCGGATCGTGGCCCAGCGCCTCGGCTTGCTCGAAGAGCGGCAGGAGCACGCGCTCGATCGCTTCCCGGGCGCGCTCCATGCCGCAGGAGAGGAAGACGGCGGCGATGACCGCTTCGAGCGCGTCGGCCAGCCGCCCCGCGCTCTCCCGACCGCCCGCGCGCTGCTCGCCGCGGCCGAGCAGGAGCAGCTCGCCCAGTCCGAGCTGCCTCGCGACGATGGCCAGCGACTCCTCGCGCACCAGCGACGCTCGCAGCCGCGTCAGCTCGCCTTCCGATGCGCCGGGAAATCGATCGTACATGCGCTGGGCGATGGCGAATCCGAGCACGGCATCGCCGAGGAACTCGAGCCGCTCGCTGGAACGCAGCTGCTCGCGCGCCGGCCGCTCGTGGACGAAGCTGCCGTGCCGGAGCGCCTCGAGCGCGAGATCGGCGCGCAGCGATCCGGCCGGCAATCCCAGCCTCTCGGTGAGCAGCGCCACGCGCTCCTGGTCGTTGAGCTCGATCAAAGCGGAAAGACTACAGCCGGGCCGCCTCGTCCGCCACGCTGTAGGGATCGGTCTCGCGCCGGGCGATGCGCAGCGCGAGGTCGTCGAGCTGCGCCCCCTGCCGCGCCAGGCGGTCGACGGCGACCTTGAGGAGCCGCGCGCGCAGCACTTCGACCAGCTCGGTCCGGGCGCGATCGCGCTCTCGCTGCAACAGGCCGGGCCCGCTGCGCAGCTTTTGATAATGAGAATCGATTTCAGCCCAGAGCTCGTCGGTGCCCTCGCCGCGGGAGGCGACGCACTTGACGATGGCGACTTCCTTGTCGGTCAGCTCCAGCATCGTGCGCAGGTCGCGGATGGTCCGGTCGGCGCCCTCGCGGTCGGCCTTGTTCACGGCGAAGAGATCGGCCACTTCCAGGATGCCGGCCTTGATCGCCTGGATGTCGTCCCCCAGGCCGGGCACGACGACCACGACGGTCGTGTGGGCCAGCCGGCAGATCTCCACCTCGTCCTGGCCGACGCCGACCGTCTCGATGAGGATGATGTCCTTTCCCATCGCGTCGAGCACGCGCGCGCAGTCGGAGGTGGCGCGCGAGAGGCCGCCGAGCTGTCCGCGCGTCGCCATCGAGCGGATGAAGACGCCGGGATCGAGCGCGTGGTCCTGCATGCGGATGCGATCGCCGAGGATGGCCCCGCCGGTGAAGGGGCTGGTGGGGTCGACGGCCAATACGCCCACCGTCTTCCTTTTGGAGCGGAGCAGCGCGACCAGCCGATCGACCAGCGTGCTCTTCCCTGCTCCGGGATTTCCGGTGATGCCCACCAGGTGCGCGCGGCCGGTGTGCGGCCAGAGGGCGCGCAGCTCCGCTTCCGCCTGCGGCTGCGCGTCGTCGATCAGCCGCATCAGCCGCGCCACCGCACGGACGTCGCCTTTGAGGACGCGGGGGGCGAGCTCGGTCATGCCTGCAGCAGATCCCGCGCGATCACCAGGCGCTGGATCTCGCTGGTGCCTTCGCCGATGGTGCACAGCTTCACGTCGCGGTAGATGCGCTCGACCAAAAACTCGCGGGTGAAGCCGTAGCCGCCGTGGATCTGCACGCCGCTCGCGGCCGCGCGGCAGGCGGCCTCGCTGGCGAAGAGCTTGGCCATGGCGGCCTCGGTCGTGTACGGCTTGCCCTCGCTGGCGAGCTGCGCGGCGCGAAAGACGAGAAGGCGAGCCGCATCCAGCTCGGTGGCCATGTCGGCCATCATGAAACGGAGCGCCTGGAATTCGGCGATGGGTTTGCCGAAAGCCTTTCGCTCTTGCGCGTAGGCGACGCTCTCCTCCAGCGCGCCGCGCCCCAGCCCGACGCTGAGCGCGCCGATGGTGATGCGGCCCTTGTCGAGGATCTTCAGCGTATCGATGAAGGCGGAGTTCACTTCGCCGATGCGGCGCCAGTCCTCGACGAAGACGTCCTCCAGCACCAGCTCCGCCGTGTCGGAGGAGCGCATGCCGAGCTTTCCGTGCAGCGGGCGCTGGCTGAAGCCCTTCAGGCCTTTCTCCAGGAGGAAGGCGGTCACCCCCTTCTGCCGGCGCCCGGCATCGCTGGAGGCGAGCACGACGAAGACGTCGCCGACGGTGCCCTGGGTGATGAACATCTTGTTGCCGTTGAGCACCCAGCCATCTCCCTTGCGCACGGCCGTCGAGCGCATCGCCGCCGCGTCCGATCCGCTGCCCGGCTCGGTCAGGCCCCAGGCCGCGAGCTTGCGTCCCGCCGCCAGGTCGGGGATGTAGCGCCGGCGCAGCTCTTCGCTGCCGAATCGAAGCAGGTGGGAAGTGCCCAGGCCGTTGTGCGAGGCGACGGTGAGGGCGAGCGATCCATCCCAGCGCGCGATCTCCTCGACCACCGCTGCGACGCTGACGGTATCCAGGTCGGCCCCGCCGAGCTCCTCCGGCACCGTCATGCCGAGGATGCCCAGCTCGCCCAGCTGCTTGACCGCCTCGCGGGGAAAGCGCTCCTCGCGATCCCACTCCATGGCGCGCGGCTTCACCTCGCGGACGCAGAAGTCGCGGACCGTCTCGACCAGCTTGCGCTGGCTCTCGTCGAGCTGGAAATCCATCGCGCGCGAGTTGTAAAACGAAAGCTCCTTGCGCACCACCCGCTCTCGAGCGCCCTATCCCTCAGCCGACTTTGCCGGCAGCGCATGGAGGATCGAACAGGCCGCGCAGGCGAGCAGGGTTGCGTAGCGGAGCGACACCATCGGCCAGAAGACAGCGTGGGCGAACCAGCTCACTTGCGGCCAGACACGGTCGCTCTGCAGATGGAGAAAGCTGAAGCTGACCACGAAATCGGCGAGCGCGACGGCGGAGGCGGCGGTGGCCAGCCAGGCCGGCAGGCTGGCGAGAGCGATCAGAGCGATCACCCAGAGCCAGTATTGTGGCGAATAGACTTTGTTCGCGGCAAAGAAGATGCAGACGAGGCCGCAGGCGGCGCGCAGGGCATCGAGACGGCGCGTGCGCAGCTCGAGGACGGCGAGCAGCGCCGCCGCCCCGAGCGTCACCGCGGCGGAGATCTGGTTGGCGATCGGCACGAAGGCGCGCGGGTCGGCGCCTGCGAGCAGATAGAGGCTCGGCTCGATCTCGCGGATGCGGTTGTAGCGGAAGAACCAGAGCCAGTTGTCGGTGGCGAAGAGCGCGAAGGGAAGATTCAAGACCAGCGAGACGAGCAGGAAGATGCCCGACAGCTCCAGCGCATGCCGCACCGACTTGCGCAGCGAGACGAGCAGCAGCACGCCGAGAACCAGCAGCGGAAAGAATTTGGTCCACACCGCGAGGCCGAGCACCGCAACCGCCGCGCGCTCGCGGCCTTTGGCCCAGAGCCAGATGCCGAGCGCGAGGGGCAGGATGCCGAACAGGTCCCAGTTCAAGCCGCCGTAGACGAGCAGCGCCGGCGAGGCCGCCCAGGTCCATGGGGACGCGGCCGGCAGCGACGCCAAGAACCAGAGCGCTCCCAAGCCACAGAGCGCGAGCGCGAGATAGGTGAGCGCGAAATATCCCGACCGTTCGGGAGCGAGGACGCTCGGCCACCACATGCCCAGCCCCATCAGCACCGGGTATTCGAGCTTGTCCTGCAGATAAGGAAGGGGATGCCGCTGCGCGCCGCGGTCCTCGTGCAGCGCGAGGATGTCCGAATAGGCGAGCGCGCCGAAGGCCCAGGTGCGGTAGCCCCAGGGCGAGGGATGGCTCGTCCCCGGCGCGGTCCGGAGATAGCCGGCGAGAAAGAGCGCGCAAGCGACCGCGGCGGGCGCAGCGAAGCGGCGCAGCGTCGCGCGTCGATCGAGTGGCGGACCCATGCGCGGGCAGCGTGGCACGGAACAACCGCGCGCGGTAGTTTGCGCCTTCCATGAAGACACTGATCCTCTGCGCCCTCGCCGCCGGCTGCGCGGCAAGCAAACCGACCTACTTCGACAACACCGGCCGCGACGATCTGCTCAGCGGCGGCGCGCGTCGAATCGAGATCGGAACGCCGAGCGGCAAGTTCAAGGTCTGGACCAAGCGAGTGGGAAACAATCCCTCGCTGAAATTGCTCACCCTGCACGGCGGACCCGCCGCCACGCACGAATACTTCGAGGCTTTCGACACGCACCTGCCGGCCGCAGGCGTCGAGTACTACTTCTATGACCAGCTCGGTTCGGCGTACAGCGACCAGCCCGACGATCCCAGGCTCTGGACCATCGAGCGCTTCGCCGACGAAGTCGAGCAGGTGCGCACGGCGCTCGGACTGACCAAGGACAACTTCGTCCTGCTCGGGCATTCCTGGGGAGGAATTCTCGCCCTCGAGTACGCGCTTCGCCATCCGCAGGCGCTCAAGGGGCTGGTGATCTCCAACATGATGGCGAGCATTCCCGCTTACAACGAGTACGCGCGCAAGGTGCTCATGCCGCAGATGGATCCACTTGTTCTCGCCGAGGTGCTGGCCATCGAGGCGCGCAAGGACTACGACAACCCGCGCTATGAAGAGCTGCTCTTCCCCGCCTTCTACACGCAGCACATCCTCCGCATGCCGCTCGAACAGTGGCCCGATCCGGTGCTGCGCTCCTTTGCGCATCTGAACAAGAAGATCTACGTGCCGATGCAGGGACCGAGCGAGATGGGCGCGAGCGGCGTGCTCGAGCATTGGGATCGCACGGCGGACCTCAAGAGCATCGCGGTCCCGACGCTGGTGATCGGCGCGCAGTTCGACACCATGGACCCCAAGCACATGGAGTGGATGGCGAAGCAGATCCCGCGCGGGCGCTTTCTCTACTGCCCGAAGGGGAGCCACCTGGCGATGTACGACGACCAGGAGACGTACTTCGCCGGGCTCGTCGCGTTTTTGCGCGACGTCTCTAAACAGGAGTGACCGAGCGCCGCTTCGGGGAGAGCGGCCGCTCGCGCTGCGCCGCCGCCGCGAAGCGTTTGACGATCTCCTCGCGCAGCCGGTCGCCGGGGACGATCGTATCGACGACCTGCTCCGCCGCGAGCTTGTAGATGTCGATGTCCGCCCGGTACTCGTCGCGCAGCTTCTGGACATACGCGGCGCGCTCCGCCTCGGGCCTCTCCTGGATCTTGTTGAAGTAGACGGCGTTGACGGCAGCCTCGGGACCCATCACGGCGATCATCGCCTGCGGCAGCGCGATGGTGGCGTCCGGATCGAAGGCCGGCCCGCCGAAGGCGTAGAGGCCGGCGCCATAGGCCTTGCGCACGACCACGCAGATCTTCGGCACCGTCGCCTCGCTCACCGCCATGATCATCTTCGCTCCGTGGCGGATGATGCCCTCGCGCTCCACCTTGGTGCCGATCATGAATCCGGGAACGTCGGCGAGATAGAGGATGGGAATGCCAAAGGCATCGCAGAGCCAGATGAAGCGCGCCGCCTTGTCGGCGCTGTCGACGAAGAGCACGGCGCCCTTGTGCTTGGGCTGGCTGGCGACGATGCCGACCGGCCGCCCTTCGATGCGGGCGAAGGCGGTGATGACTTCGGGAGCGAAGAGCTTCTTGACCTCGAAGAGCGAGCCGGCGTCGATCAGCTCGGCGATGAGCAGCTGCATGTCGAAGAACTTGTTCTGGTCGGAGGGGATGATCTCCTCGATGCGCTTGCCGGATCGGGCGGGGGCGACCGCCTTGGACAAGGGCAATTCGCCGGCGAAACTCTCGGGGAAGAATGCGAGATATCGCTTGGCGGCCTCGATGGCTTCCTGCTCGGTCTTGACGAGCACGTCGCCGCAGCCGGAGACGGTGCAGTGCATGCGCGCGCCGCCCAGGTCCTCGAGAGAGACCTTCTCGCCGATGACCATCTCGGCCATGCGCGGCGAGCCCAGGTACATGGAGGCGTTGCCCTCGACCATCACCACGATGTCGCAGAAGGCGGGGATGTACGCGCCGCCGGCCGCGCTCGGCCCGAAGAGCAGGCAGACCTGCGGCACCAGGCCCGACATCTGGCACTGCATGTAGAAGATGCGGCCCGCGCCGCGGCGGCCGGGGAACATCTCGACTTGATCGGTGATGCGCGCTCCGGCGCTGTCGACCAGGTAGAGCATCGGACAGCGCATCTTCTCCGCCTGCTCCTGGATGCGGATGATCTTCTCCACCGTGCGCCTGCCCCAGGAGCCGGCCTTGACGGTGGAGTCGTTGGCCATCACCGCCACCAGCCGGCCGGCGATCTTGCCCAGGCCGGTGACCACGCCGTCGGCGGGCAGCTCCGGGTCGAGCCCGTTCGCGAGCGCGCCGTCCTCGACGAAGCTGCCCTCGTCGAGGAGAAGGCGGATGCGCTCGCGGGCGAAGAGCTTGCCGGTCTCGGCATTCTTCTGGTGGTACTTGGGCGCCCCGCCCTTCTCGATGCGCGCCAGCTCCGCCTTCAGCTTCTCGTCGAGGGCCATTGGGCGCGCTTCTAGCAGGAAGCATGCCCCGCTGCACGTCACACAGAGGCGTTGAAAGGAAGCTCTGAAGGCCCTACGCTTAGGGTATGCCTGCTGTGGATGTCGAAGAGGTGATCCGGCTCGCAGTTGCGTCGGGCATTTCTCGCGACGCGTTCCCCTCCGATTGGGAGGGGCATGAGCTGGCGCTCTATCAGGATTTCACGGGGCGCGGCACGAGCGAGGAACTCGCAAGGCGCCTGCACGAAGAAAAGAGATCCCGCGGAGACTGGATTCTCGATCTCGGCAGCAAAGCCCTTCTCCTCTCGAAGGCGCAGGGAGACGCGCTCGGCGAAAAACTGAAGAAGGCCAGCATCCCTTACTCGACTGGCGACATGAGCGTGCCCTATTCCAAACGAATCAATCGGGTAACGCGCGATCATCAAGAAATCCTACGCAAGCTGGCAAAGCGGTGAAGTTGGAGCACGTTCCGCCGATGCCGGTAAGCCAGATCGAAGACATTCACACGGAAGCACTGTCGACCGGAGGTGCGCCCGGACTCCTCGACTGGAGCTGCTCGTTTCCGCCGCCGAGGCTCCGAAAGCAACCTTCGATGGTCGCCCACTGTATGGTTCACTGGCGGAAATGGCTGCTGTTTACGCATGGGGCATCGCGCGCAACCATCCTTTCGTGGATGGCAACAAGCGCACTGCACTCATCACAGCCGTCACCTTTCTCGAGTTGAACGGCTACAAGATTCTCGTTGGACCCGAGTGGGTCGACTTGATGGTTCGTCTCGCGAGCGATCCCGCTTTCGCGCGGCAGGAGCTGGTCGACGCCTTTGCTCGCGCAATGGGACACGACGAACCGGTCACATAGTCCCTCACTAGGGGCGGGACACGGCACTGAGCCGGCCAGGCAGGCGACTGGCGGGGCTCCATGCGTTACCCTGTTGGCGATGCCCAAAGGCAAGCCCCGCGAGCAGGGCGATACCGCGGTCGTCACCGAGAAGAAGTCCAAGACCCAGAAGCCCAAGCTGTGGAAGGTCATCCTCCACAACGACGACTTCACCACCATGGAGTTCGTCATCCACGTCCTCGAGGTGGTCTTCAACAAACCCCCGGCGGAGTCGGTCGATCTGATGCTGCAGGTGCATCACCGTGGCATGTGCGTCGCAGGCGTGTACACTTACGAAATCGCGGAGACGAAGGTGCAAACGGTAGAGCAGATGGCGCGGGCAGCGGAGTTCCCCTTCCTCTGCACCATGGAAACGGAAGAATGAGCTTGTCGATCACCAAGGAGCTGGAGTCGAGCCTGCGGTTGGCCTTCGCCGAGGCCAAGGCGCGGCGGCACGAGCACGTCACCCTGGAGCACCTGCTCTACGCGCTTCTGCGCGACCCCGTCGCGGTGCGCATCCTGCGCGCCTGCGGGGCGCGCATGGCGGAGCTGAAGCGCGACCTGGAGCAGCACCTTCAAGATTCGCAGCCGCAGCTGCCCGATGGGGCCGATCGCGATCCCGAGCAGACCCGCGCCTTCCAGCGGGTGCTCGAGCGGGCGGCCATGCAGGTGCAGTCGAGCGGCAAGGAAACCATCGACGGCGGCAACGTGCTGGTGGCGCTCTACCGGGAGCGCGATTCGCACGCGCTCTACCTGTTGGAGAAGCAAGGGGTCACGCGGCTCGATCTGCTCCGCTACATCTCGCACGGCGCCTTGAAGGTGCGCGACGAGAGCGGCCTGCGTCCGGCCGGCGACGGCGACGAGCTTCACGCCAATCCGCAGGAAGGCGACGACGAAGACGGCGGGCTGGCCGACGATCCGCTCTCGGCGTACTGCGTGGATCTCGTCGCCCGTGCCGCCGAGGGCAAGATCGATCCGCTGGTGGGCCGCCAGGCCGAGCTGGAGCGCACCATCCAGGTGCTCTGCCGCCGCCGCAAGAACAATCCCGTCTACGTAGGCGAGGCCGGCGTGGGCAAGACCGCCATGGCCGAGGGGCTCGCGCTCGCCATCCACGAGGGCAAGATCCCCGAGATTCTCAAGGACGCGCCCTTGTACGCTCTCGATCTCGGCGCGCTCCTCGCCGGCACCAAGTTCCGCGGCCAGTTCGAGGAACGTCTCAAGGCGGTGGTCAAGTCGCTCGCCGAGAAGCCGGGCGCCATCCTCTTCATCGACGAGATCCACATGCTGGTGGGCGCCGGCGCGACCAGCGGCGGGTCGATGGATGCTTCGAACTTGCTCAAGCCTGCCCTCGCCAACGGCGAGCTGCGCTGCATCGGCAGCACCACCTTCAACGACTTCAAGGCCAGCTTCGACCGCGACAAGGCGCTGGCGCGGCGCTTCCAGAAGATCGAGATCCTCGAGCCCAGCCGCGACGAGGCGGTGCTGATCCTCAAGGGCCTGCGCAGCCGCTACGAGGAGCACCACGGCGTGCGCTACAGCGACCCGGCCCTCGAGGCGGCCGTCGATCTCTCCGCCAAGCATCTCGTCGATCGCCATCTGCCCGACAAGGCCATCGACGTGATCGACGAGTCGGGCGCGCTGCAGCGGATCACTCCCAAGGAGCAGCGCAAGGAAGAGATCGGCATCCCCGAGATCGAGCAGGTGGTCGCGAAGATCGCCCGCATTCCTCCGCGCAGCGTCAGCTCCGACGACAAGACGGCGCTGAGGAACCTGGCGCCCGAGCTGAAGAAGGTGGTCTACGGCCAGGACGCCGCCATCGAGGCGCTCGCCTCGGCGATCCTGCTCGCCCGCTCAGGCCTGGCCTCGCCGCAGAAGCCGATCGGCAGCTTCCTCTTCAGCGGCCCCACCGGCGTGGGCAAGACGGAGCTGGCGCGGCAGCTGGCGCGGATCATGGGCGTCCCTTTGATCCGCTTCGACATGTCCGAGTACATGGAGAAGCACACGGTCTCGCGCCTCATCGGCGCGCCGCCCGGATATGTCGGCTTCGACCAGGGTGGATTGCTCACCGACGCTGTCCGCAAGCAGCCGCACGCGGTGCTCCTGCTCGACGAGGTCGAGAAGGCGCACCCCGACGTCTTCGACATCCTGCTTCAAGTCATGGACCACGCCACGCTCACCGACAACAATGGCCGGCAGAGCGACTTCCGCCACGTCGTGTTGATCTTCACCACCAACGCCGGCGCGCGGGAGATGTCGGTCGCGAAGATGGGCTTCGGCGCCGGCACGCGCAGCTGGACGGTGGGCGGCACGAAGATCGGCGAGAAGAACGAGTCGTTCGACCTCGACTCCACCGCCGGCGGCGACGCCAAGAAGGCCATCGAGCGCACCTTCTCGCCCGAGTTCCGCAATCGGATGGACGGCTGGATCGCTTTCTCCAGCCTGCCGATGGCGGTGGTGGAGATGATCGTCGACAAGCAGGTCGACGAGCTGCGCGTGCAGCTGCGGGAGAAGAACGTGGAGCTGGAGCTGCATCCCAGCGCGCGCGGGTGGCTCGCCCAGCACGGCTTCTCGCCGCAGTTCGGTGCGCGGCCGATGGCCCGGCTCATCCAGCAAGCCCTGAAGAAGCCGCTCGCCGAGCGCATCTTGTTCGGCGACCTGGAGAAGGGCGGCAAGGTCGTCCTGCAAGTCAAGGACGACAAGCTCGAGCTGGCGAAGATCTGAGGCGCCCTACTCGCCCTTCCACTTCGGCCGGCGTTTCTCGGCGAAGGCCCTCAGTCCTTCCAGACGATCTTCGCTGAGCAGGACCTTCTCGTAGTGGCGGCGCTCGGCTTCGAGCGCGGCATCGAGCGCGAGGTCCCAGCCCTCCTCGATGGCAGCCTTGGCCGCCGCCACTCCGAGGGGCGCGTTGTCTTCGATCTCTTTTGCAAAAGCGAGCGCCGCCGGCACGACGTCGCCGGCAGCGGAGATGCGGCTCACCAGGCCCATCTGCAGCGCCTCTTCGTCGTCGACGCGGCGGGCGGTGAGGATCATCTCCTTGGCTCGCCCCAGGCCGACGATGCGCGCCAGCCGGACGGTCCCTCCCCCGCCAGGGATGATGCCGACGCGCGTCTCGGTGAGGCCGATCTGCGCAGCAGGGTCGATCACCCGCAGATCGCAGCAGAGGGCGAGCTCGCAGCCGCCGCCCAGCGCCAGCCCGTTGATCGCGGCGATCCAGGGCTTGGTGCAGCGCTCGATCTCGCGGAAGTTCGCGTGCAACGCCACCAGCCATCTGCGGATCTCGTCCTCGCTCCAGCCCTGCCTCTCCTTGAGGTTCGCTCCCGCGCAAAAGGCGCGCGTCCCGGCGCCGGTGAGGACGACCGCGCGCACGGAGGAGTCCACCGTGGCCTGCCGCGCCTGCTCCGCCAGTTCTCCGACCAGGGGCGGCGAGAGCACATTCATCTGCTTCTCGCCGTCGATGGTGAGGATGCGGACGGCGCCGCGGTTCTCGACGCGCAGATTCATGTCGAGGCTCCTTCGCGTGCCTCCCCGGGAGCCCGCCGGCCCAGCGCCGCCTGCAGCCGGCGGCCCGGCAGCTTTCTTCCGACCAGCTGCTGCGCGAGCCAGCCGGCTTCGATCAGCTTGTCGAGGTCGATGCCGGTCTCGACGCCCATGTCGGCGAGCATCGAAGCGAGATCCTCCGTCGCGAGATTTCCCGCTGCGCCGGGCGCGTACGGGCAGCCGCCCATGCCGCCGACGCTGGTGTCGAACATGGAGATGCCCATCTCCATTCCCACCAGGCAATTGGCGAGCGCGGTGCCGTGCGTGTCGTGCAGGTGCAGCGCCAGCATCGCGGCGGGAAGCTGGCCGAGGAAGTGCTCGAGGATCTTGCGCGTCTGCAGCGGATTTCCCACGCCGATGGTGTCGCCCAGCGAGAGCTCGTCGCAGCCCATCTCCCGGAGCCGCAGGGAAATCTCCAGCGCGCGGCGCGGATCGACCTTGCCCTCGTACGGACATCCCCAGACGGTGCTCAGGTAGGCGCGGACGAACAGGCCCTGCTTCTTCGCCGCCGGAACGATCTCGCCGAAATGCTCCAGCGACTGCGCGATGCTCTTGTTGGTGTTCTTCCGGTTGTGCGTCTCGCTCGCCGACATGAAGACGGCGACCTCGCCGATGCCCGCCGCCACGGCGCGATCGAGGCCCTGCCGGTTGGGGACCAGTGCGGCGTAGCGCACGCCCGGCCTGCGCGGAGCGCGGCGCGCCACCTCGTCGGTTTCGGCCAGCTGCGGGATCCAATCCGGCCGCACGAAGGAGCCCACCTCGATGCGCTTCAAGCCCGCCTCGGCGAGGGCGGCGATGAGCCGCAGCTTGTCCTCGACGGGCAGCCGCGCGCTCTCGTTCTGCAGGCCGTCGCGCGGGCCGACTTCGTAGAGGCTGATCATGCCCGCGGCCGGACGTTGTCGCGCACCCACTGCGCGATCATCCTGGTGGTCGCGCCAGGGGTGAAGATCTCCTTCACTCCCAGCTTCTTCAGCTCGGGAATGTCGCTGTCGGGGATGATGCCGCCGCCGAACACCACCACGTCCTGGGCGCCCTGCTGCTGGAGCAGATCGAGCACCGCGGGAAAGAGCGTCATGTGCGCGCCGGACATGATGGAGAGCCCGATGCCGTCGACGTCCTCCTGCACCGCCGCCGCGACGATCATCTCGGGCGTCTGGTGCAGGCCGGTGTAGATCACTTCGAAGCCTTCGTCGCGCAGCGCACGGGCGATGATCTTGGCGCCGCGATCGTGGCCGTCGAGCCCGGGTTTGGCCACCAGGATGCGGGTCTTGCGGGCGTCGGCCATCAGCGGTTCACCCCAGCGGCTTCATCAACAAGGCCACCAGCTGCGGCGTGGCCTCCGTGAGCGGCGCATCCGGCTCCAGCCGGCGGAATTCCAGGCCCGCGGCGCGCGCCAACGCCGCGAGATCGGGCGGCGGATAGTATCTGATGACGAAGGTCGCCGAAAGGCGCTCGCCCTTGGCGGTGAGCAGGCGCTTCGTCACCCGGTCGACATTGGCGCGCGGGTCGAATGCGCTTTCCTCGACGACGTGGCCGAGGCCCGGCACGTCCTCTTCGAACCGCGACCGGGGCTGCGCCTTGAGGCGCAAGGGATTGTCGCTGGTGAGGACGAGCGCTCCCTCGGGCCGCAGAACCCGCGCGCACTCGCGCAGCGCCCGGCGCGCATCGTCGTCGCTGCCGAGGAACATCGAGCTGTAGAAGCAGAAGGCGGCGGACAAGGTGCCTTCGTGCAGAGGAAGCGCGCGCAAATCCGCCCGCAACAGCGGGGCGCCCGGAGCCTGGGCGCGCGCCTCGGCGAGCAGGAGCGAGCTCCGGTCGATGCCGAGCGGGTGTGCGTGCCCTTGCTCGACCAGCGCGCGCAGGTGGCGGCCGTAGCCACAGCCAAGATCGGCCACCGGCTTGCCCTGCTCCACTTGCGCCAGTTGCAGGGCGACTCGGACGTCTTCTCGGGCGAGCGCGGGAGTGGCGAAGCGGCGAGTCGTCTCGAGGAAGAGCCGGTCCGACTCCTCCCCGCTCATCTGCCGCGCGCGGTCTTCTGCGCGGGCAAGTCCACCCATTTGTCCGCCCAGCGTTCCGCCGCCGTCAACACGCGCGTCAGCGCGCGGCCCTTCGTGGTGAGACCGTACTCGACGCGCAGGACCGGCCGATCCAGGACCCGCCGCTCGACGATGCCCGTCTCTTCCAGCTCCTTGAGGCGCTCGGAGAGCATCTTGTCGCCCACCACCTCCAGCACTTCCTTGAGCCGGCTGAAGCGCAGCGGCCGCGGATGGATCGACCGGATGATGAGGCCCGTCCAGCGCTTGCCGAGCAGATCCATCGCGGTCTGGAACTTGTCGCAGATCTGCGAGCTGTGCCGAGGGGCCATGGGAGAGGAAAGTATATCCCCGCGAATCCCTCGGCGCCAGCGAGCATCTCTACTTCCAAAAAGGAAGTAACTACCCTTTCGCAAGGAGCTCGCCAGACATGACCACCTGGAAGATCGACACCGCCCACTCCGCCGTCCACTTCAGCGTCCGGCACATGGTCGTCTCCAAGACCCGCGGCCGCTTCACTCGCTGGAGCGGACAAATCGAGTTCGACCCCGATCAGCCGCTCAAGTCCAGGGTGGAGGTCGCCATCGACCCCGACAGCATCGACACCGCTGATCCCCAGCGCGACGCGCACCTGCGCTCGGGCGACTTCTTCGAGGTCGAGAAATACCCGCAGGCCTCCTTCCGCAGCACGGAGATCGAAGACCTGGGCGGGGACCGCTACCGCGTCCTCGGCGATCTGACCGTCCACGGCGTCACCAAGCCGGTGATCCTCGACGCCATCTTCGAGGGCAGCGCCAGGGATCCCTGGGGCGGCGAGCGGGCGGGCTTCAGCGCCAGCACCAGCATCGATCGGCGCGAGTTCGGCCTGGGCTGGAACAAGCTGCTGGAGACCGGCGGCGTGCTGGTGGGCGACAAGGTCGAGCTGCAGCTCGAGGTCGAGGCGGTCAAGCAGGCTGCGGTGAAGGCGGCCTGAGGTTACACTCGCGGCATGTGGGGAGAATCTTCCAAGCTTCGCATGCCGGATCCTCGAGAGGCGCTGCCGGGGCGAACCGAGCGCATGCCGGTGCCGCCCCGGCATACCGTGCTGGGAACGCCGCTCGCGCCTCCCTACCCTGAAGGAATGGAAATCGCGCATTTCGGGATGGGATGTTTCTGGGGCGCCGAGAAGGCTTTCTGGCAGCTCGACGGCGTCCATACGACGGCCGTCGGGTATGCGGCCGGATATACGCCGAATCCGACCTACCGCGAGGTCTGCACCGGCAAGACCGGACACAACGAGGTGGTGCGCGTCGTCTTCGATCCGCACCGCATCTCCTATGAGCAGCTCTTGCGCGCCTTCTGGGAAGGCCACGACCCGACGCAGGGAATGCGCCAGGGCGGGGACGTGGGCACGCAATATCGATCGGGGATCTACCTGGCGAACGCGGGGCAGCGCGCCGCGGCGGAAGCATCGCGCGAGGCGTACCAGCGCGAGCTGAGCGCGGCGGGCTACGGGAAGATCACCACCGAGCTTCTCGAGGCCAAGGATTTCTATTTCGCCGAGGACTATCACCAGCAATACCTCGCCAAGAATCCTGGCGGCTATTGCGGCCACGGCGGCACGGGCATCTCCTGCCCGGTCGGCGTCGCGAAGAAGGCTCAGTAACTGCCCTTCTCCCGATAGGCGCCCCAGACCTTGCGGAAGACGTCGCAGACCTCGCCGAGCGTGCAATAGGCTTTGACGGCTTCCAGCACGGGCGGCATGAGGTTCTTCTCGCTGCGGCACGCCTCCTCCACGGCCCGCAGCTTCTCCTGCGCCTCGCGGCTGTTGCGCGAGCGCTTGACCGCCTGGAGTCGCTCGATCTGCTCGCGCGAGACCGACTCGTCGATCTTCAGCGTGGGGATCGCCTCGTGCTCGCGGGCGAAGGCATTGACGCCGACGATCTTCCGCTCGCCGGAATCGACCTCGCGCTGCCATTGGTAGGCGGAGTCGGCGATCTCGCGCTGCGGATATCCCTCCTCGACGGCGCGGATGATGCCGCCCAGCCGCTCGATCTTGTCGAGGATGGCGAGGCAGCGCTTCTCCGTCTCGTCCGTCAAGTATTCGAGGTAATAGGAGCCTGCCAATGGGTCGACGACGCGGTCGACCCCGCTCTCGTAGGCGATGATCTGCTGCGTGCGCAACGCGGTGGTCGCCGCTTCTTCGGTGGGCAGCGCATAGGTCTCGTCCAATGAATTGGTATGGAGCGATTGCGTGCCGCCCAGGACGGCCGCCAGCGCCTGCAGCGCTACCCGGACCACGTTGTTGTAAGGCTGCTGGGCGGTGAGCGAGACCCCGGCCGTCTGCGCGTGCGTGCGCAAGGTCATGCTCAGCGGCTTGCGCGCGGCGAACTTGTCGCGCATGACCCGCGCGTAGATCCGCCTCGCGGCGCGGAACTTGGCGATCTCCTCGAAGAAGTCGTTGTGCACGTCCCAGAAGAAGCTGAGCCGCGCGGCGACGTCGTCGACGTCCATGCCGCGCTTCTTGCATTCCTCGACGTAACCGAAGCCGTCGGCCAGCGTGAAGGCCAGCTCCTGGACGGCGGTCGCTCCGGCCTCGCGGATGTGATAGCCGCTGATCGAGACCGGATGCCAGCGCGGCATGGACTTCGCCGTGTATTCGATCATGTCGACGACGATGCGGGTGGCGGGTCGCGGACCGACGACCCATTCCTTTTGCGCGATGTACTCCTTCAAGACGTCGTTCTGGATGGTGCCGCCCAGCTTCTCCTGCGGCACTCCCTGCTTCTCCGCCACCGCGACGTAGCAGGCGAGCGCAAAGATGGCGCTCGCGTTGATGGTCATGCTGGTGGTGACGCGGTCGAGGGGAATGCCGTCGAAGAGGATCTCGAAATCCTTCAGCGTGCTGACCGCGACGCCTTCCCTGCCCACCTCGCCGCGCGAGAGGGGATGGTCGGCGTCGTAGCCCATCAGCGCCGGCATGTCGAAGGCGGTCGAGAGGCCGGTCATGCCGTGCTCGAGCAGATACTTGAACCGGCGGTTGGTATCCTGCGGCGTTCCAAAGCCGGCGAACTGGCGCATCGTCCAGAGCCGGCCGCGATACATGCTCGGCTGCGGCCCCCGCGTGTAGGGGAACTGGCCGGGGAAGCCGAGGTCGCGTTCGTACTTGGCGACCTCCTCGGCGCTCGGCTCGCCCACGTCGGCCGGCGTGAGCAGGTCGGGGACGGGAATGCCCGAATCGGTGTGGAACTCCCCGCGGCGCAGCGGGCTCTTGGCGAGGGCGCGGGCGAGGTCCTCCTTGCGCCACCGCTCCTTTGCTTGCTCGAGCCGATCCTTCGGTTGCGTCATGGTCGGTTGCTAACATGCTGCGCGCGGCGGGGCCAACAAGCGCGACAGGCAGCCGTTCAGCTGCGGGGGCTACTCCCTGAGCAGCTCGCGGGCGATGACGTGGCGCTGGATCTCGCTGGTCCCTTCGTAGATGGCGGTCACGCGCACGTCGCGGTAGTGCCGCTCGACGGGGAATTCGTCGATGTATCCGTAGCCGCCGTGCACCTGCACGGCGCGGTCGCAGGCCTTGATCGCTTTCTCGGCAGAGTAGAGCTTGGCCATCGATCCCTCGAGCGCGAACGGCCGGCCTGCTTCTTTCAGCGCCGCCGCCCGGAGCGTCAAGAGGCGCGCCGCCTCGAGCTCCGTGGCCGAATCCGCCAGCATGAAGCGGATCGCCTGATAATCGGCGATCGGCCTGCCGAACGCCTGCCGCTGCTGCGCATAGCGGGCGGCCGCCTCCAGTGCCGCCGTCCCGATCCCCACCGCCTGGGCGGACACGCCGATGCGCCCTCCCTCGAGCGCGGTCATGGCGACGCCGAATCCTTGCTCCTGCGGGCCCAGCAGCGCGCCCGCCGGCAGGCGCAGGTCCTCGAACGAGAGCGAAACCGTGGTGGACGCGCGCACGCCCATCTTGTCCTCGTGCCGGCCGACATGCAGCCCGCGCGCGCCACCCTCGACGAGAAAGGCGGAGATGCCTTTGCTCCCGTTCCCGCCGGTGCGCGCCCAGACGATGATCAGGCCTGCGCGATCGCCGGAGGTGATCCACTGCTTGCTGCCGTTGATCACCCAGGAGTCGCCGTCGCGCCTCGCGCTGGTGCGCAGCGCCGCGGCATCCGATCCGCAGTGCGGCTCGGAGAGGCCGAAGGAGGCGGCCTCGAAGCGGCCGGAGGTGATCTCCGGCACGTAGCGCGCCTTCTGCTCCTCGCTGCCGAAGCGGCAGAGTGTCTCCGCCACCATGTTGTTCACCGCCATGGTCACGGCGGTGGCGGCGCAGCCCTGGGCGATCTCCATCATCGCCAGCGCATACGCGACCGGACCGGCTTCCGCGCCGCCGTACTTCTCGGGGACGTTGACGCCCATCAGGCCCAGCTCGGCCAGCTCGCGCAGCTGCTCGCGCGGAAAGCGGCTCTCCCGGTCGAGCTGTCCTGCGATGGGCGCCAGCGACTTCTGCGCAAACGCCCGCGCGGTCTCGCGCACCAGTGCTTGCGCTTCGTTGGGCTCGAACAGGTCTTTCTATCCTTCGGTCACCACGATGGGCGGCGGCGGGTTGGGTCGTGTGACGACCTTGTACATCTTCTCGAACTCGGCGGCGAACTCGTAGAGTTGTTTGCGCAACAGCGAGCGATCGATGAGCACCCCGTCGTGGGTCACCAGACCGAACTCCCTCGCCACCGCGAATCCCTTCTCGGTGATTCCCCAGCGGGCGTGGCCGTCCTCCTTGAACACGCCCAGATTGACGAAGTCGTGGACAGCCCTCGCCAGGGAGGTGTGCCACCGCGCCAGCCGCCGCTCGAGCGGATTCGATTCCCAGTCGCGCGCGCTCAAGGGAACGATGTCGCGGATGTGCACGTAGATGTCGCTGATGCCTGCGCTGCCGCCGCCGAAGAGCAGCGCCGAGAGCAGTGGAGCGCAGAACATCTGCCGAGGGGTGAGCTGATCGGTCAGGCCAGTCGAGCCGAGGCCTTGTGTGGACGCCGCGCCCTGAACAGCCATCGGAAAAGCCCCCCAAGCAACTGCAGCCTACTACTTCAATAGCGCATTCGAAATCACCAACCGCTGAATCTCCGAAGTCCCCTCGTAGATCTCGGTGATGCGCGCGTCGCGGAAATGGCGTTCCACGTCCATCTCCTTCGAGTAGCCCATCCCGCCGTGGATCTGCAGCGCCTTGTCGGCCACGCGGTTGGCCGCTTCGCTGGCGTAGAGCTTCGCCATCGCGGACTCGCGCGTGTGGCGCAGCCCCTGGTCCTTCATCGCTGCAGCGCGGAGCGTGAGCAGACGCGCCGCCTCCAGCTCGGTCGCCATGTCCGCGAGCATGAACTGGATGGCCTGGTGTTGCGCGATGGGCACGTCGAAGGTCTTGCGCAGCTTCGCGTAATCGCGCGCCTCCTCGAAGGCGGCCCGGCCGATGCCGATGGCCTGCGCGGCGATGCCGATGCGCCCGCCGTCCAGGGTGCTCATGGCGATCTTGAATCCGTCGCCCTCGGCGCCGAGGCGCTGCCAGGCCGGCACCTCCAGGTTGTCGAAGAAGATGGTGCAGCTGGGCGAGGCGCAGATGCCGAGCTTCTCGTCGGTCTTCTGCCGGACGAAGCCGGGCGTGTCGGTGTCGACGACGAATGCGGTGATGCCCTTCGTGCCTTTGCTCAAGTCCGTCATGGTGAACATGACGATGGCGTTGGCGACCGGGCCGTTGGTGATCCAATTCTTGGTGCCGTTGACGAGGTAGCGATCGCCCTTGCGCACCGCCGTCGTCCGCTGCTCGGCGGCATCCGACCCCGCCTGCGGTTCGGTCAGGCCGAAGCAGCCGATCTTCTCTCCTCGCGCGAACGGCTTGAGCCAGCGCTCTTTCTGCTGGTCGTTGCCGTACTTGAACACCGGATCGCAGAAGAGCGAATTGTTCACGCTGAGGGTGACGCCGACGGAAGCGCAGCCGCGCGAGATCTCCTCGATGGCCAGGGCATAGGCGACGGTGTCCATCCCCGCGCCGCCCCACTCCGAAGGCACCGCGACTCCGCCGAGACCGAGCTCGAAGGCCTTGCCGACCGCCTCGGCCGGGAACCTGTGCTCGCGATCCCAGCGCTTGGCGTTGGGCCTCAGTTCCTTTTCCGCGAACTCCCGGCAGGTGTCGCGCAGCAGCCTCTGCTCTTCGGTGAGTTCGATCTGCATGGTGCGAATCTCGCCAGGCTGTAAAGCGGGGATCGGGGAGCATACACAGACCGCCGGCTGCGTCAAAGCTCACCGACTGCGGTTTTTGCCGGACCCGCGGTGGTCACTGCCCCTGGGCGAGAAGATTGCGCGCGATCACCATGCGCTGGATCTGCGAAGTCCCCTCGTAGATCTGCAGCAGCTTGGCGTCGCGCATCAGCTTCTCGACTGGATACTCCTTGGTGTAGCCATATCCGCCGAAGATCTGCACGGCGTCGGTGGCGACCGCCATCGCCGAGTCCGCGCCGAAGGCCTTTGCGTAGGACGACTCGATGGCGTCGAGCTTGCCCTGCCCGATGCTCCAGGACGCCTTCCACATGAGGAGCCGCGTCGCCTCGTACTTCATCGCCATCTCCGCGAGCATGAACTGGATGGCCTGGAACTGGGCGATGGCCTGACCGAAGGCCTTCCGCTCGAGCGCATAGCGACGGCATTCGTCGAGAGCGCGGCGCATGATCCCGCACGCTCCGGCCGCGATCCAGGGCCGGCTCCGGTCGAAGGTCTTCATGGCGATCTTGAAGCCCTGCCCTTCCTCGCCGACCAGATGCTCCTTGCCGAGCTTCACCTCCTCGAAGAGCACGTCGGAGGTGTCGCTGGCGCGCTGGCCGAGCTTGTCTTCCTTCTTGCCGACCGAGACGCCCGGCAGGTCGCGTGGGACGACGAAGCAGGTGATGCCCTTGTGCCGGTCGCGCACGTCCCCGATCCGTCCGAAGACGGTGTACCAGCTGGCGAAGCGCGCGTTGGTGATCCAGCGCTTCTGGCCGGTCATGACGTACTCCTGGCCGACCTTGCGCACCGCCGTTCGCATGCCCGCCACGTCGCTGCCCGCGTCGGGCTCGGAGCAGGCGTAGGCAGCGAAGATGGGGGCCTCGGTGAGCGAGCCGCAGAACTTCTTCTTCTGATCTTCGGTCCCGGCGAGGATGAGCGGCATGGCGGCGAGGTTGTTGCCCAGGAGCGTCGTGCCGATGCCCGCGCAGCCGTAGTTGATCTCCTCGGCCATGAGCACGTGGTCGAGCGTCGAGAGACCGAGCCCGCCGTACTCCTGGGGGATCTCGGCGTTCATCAGGCCGATCTCCCAGGCCTGCTCGCAGATCTCCTTGGGGAAGGTGCCGTGCTCGTCGAGCCGCTGCGCGACGGGGATGATCTTCTCTTTGGTGAACTTGCGCGCCGTCTCGACCAGGCGCTGCTGTTCGTCGGTGAGTGCGAAGTCCATGTCGGTCACTTCCCCGTGAATCTCGGCGATCGTTTCTCGATGAACGCGCGCATGCCTTCGCGCCGATCCTCGGTGTCGAAGAGGAGGGCAAACGACTCCGCCTCCTGCCGGTTGGCGGCGCGCAAAGGCATGTCGTAGCCGCGCTCGACCAGGCGCTTGGCGCGCGCGACCGCCAGAGGCCCTCGCGTCGCGATCTTCTCCGCTACCTGCTTGCAGTGCGCGAGGAGCCGGTCGGGCGGCAGCACCGCATTGACCAGCCCGATGTCGAGCGCGGTGCGCGCATCGATCATCTCGGCGGTGAAGATCATCTCCTTGGCGCGGAGCTTCCCCACCAGCCGGACCAGCCGCTGCGTGCCGCCGAACCCCGGCGTCACCCCGAGCGAGACTTCCGGCAGGCCGAGCCGGGCGTTCTCGCTGGCGAAGATCATGTCGCAGGCAACCGCCAGCTCGAGGCCTCCGCCCAGGGCGTAACCGTTGACGGCGGCGATGGTGGCGCAGGGGATGTCCTCGAGGAGCGCAGTGACGACGTGCCCCAGCTCGCTGAACTCCCGCGCCGACCAAGGCGTCATCGGCGCCATCTCGGAGATGTCCGCGCCGGCGACGAAGGCCTTGTCGCCCGCGCCGGTGAGGATGAGGGCGCGCTGATCGGCGTTGTCGCGCACGGCCTGGGTCAGCTCGCGCAGGGTCTGGCTGTTCAACGCGTTGAGCGATTTGGGGCGGTTGACGGTGATGATCGCGAGAGGACCTTCTCGATCGACGTAGATGTTCTGGTAGGCCATGTCAGTACCTGTAGAAGCCGCGCTTGGTCTTGCGGCCCAGCCAGCCTGCGTCGACATATTGCCTGAGCAAAGGAGCGGGCCGGTACTTGTCGTCGCCAAGACCTTTGTGCAGCACCTCGGCGATGGACAGGCAGGTGTCGAGCCCGATGAAATCGGCCAGCGTCAAAGGCCCCATCGGAACGTTGGTGCCGAGCTTCATCGCAGTGTCGATGTCCTCGGCGCTGGCCAGACCCTCCTGCAAGGCGAAACAGGCCTCGTTGAGCATGGGGATGAGAATGCGATTGACGATGAATCCCGGCATGTCTTTCGACAGCACCGTCGTCTTCCCCATCCGCTCGGCCAGCGCCTTGGTGGCCGCATAAGTCTCGTCGCTCGTCTGCGCGCCGCGGATGATCTCGACCAGCTGCATGAGGGGGACGGGATTCATGAAATGCATTCCGATGACCCGCTCGGGGCGATCGACGGAGGCGGCGATCCGGGTGATGGGAATGCTCGAAGTGTTCGTCGCGAGAATGGCGTGCGGCGGCAGCGCGCGCGCCAGGTCGGCGAAGACCTTCTTCTTCACGTTCTCGTTCTCGGTCACCGCCTCGACGGCGAAGTCGGCCTGCGCCGCGTCCGACACCGAGCCCCCCACCCGCGTGCGCGCGAGGACCTCGGCCGCCACCTCGGTCTGCAGCTTGCCCTTGGCCACCGCCTTCTGCAGCTGGAAGCCAATCTCCTTGAACGCCCTCTTCGCCAGTTCGGCGTTGACGTCGATGAGGAAGACGTTCACGCCGCTCTGCGCGGCCATCTGCGCGATGCCGGCGCCCATCTGCCCGGCGCCCACCACGGCCAGCGTCTTGACGTCCACGGCGGCTCTCCTCTCCTCTGTAGAAGAGGCGGCGGAGATAAGCCAGCGTGCGTTGAGAGTCAATGCGCCGGCTCCAAGAACCGGGCCCAGGCCCGGGCGCGTACTCGGGCGCGCGGACGGATACGCCGACGGGCCCGGCCGAACCCGTGGCCGTCCACGTCCCCGAGCCCGAGTACGAACCCGGACCCCGGCCCGGCAGTCGGCTCGTCTCGTGCCTCGGATTTCCCCGAATCAGATAGACTTTCCCCGTGGACCTTCGTTTTTGCCAGGGCATCGTCGAGGACGCGGCCGCCATCTGCGGCGCGATCCTCTCGGAATTGCGCCTGCGCGGAGACCTGCTTGGCCAGCACGCCGCCGCAAAGGCGAACGACCTGACCCAGGCCGCCGTCGGCGGCGTCCTCGCCGCACGCAAGCGCAAGGACGAGACGGCGCGCAAGCTGCGGGACCTCGTCGATCGCGGCCTTCTTTCCGACGGACCGGGCGTCGAGCGCACCGTGCACCTCGCCCGCTGTCCCGACGGAGTAGCAGAGGCGCTCGACCTCGGAGGACTCGCGCCGGCCGAGCTCTGGTGCGCCGATGTTCCGCTGACCGTCGAAACGGAGTCGGCGGGCGTCCTGCGGCTCATTCTCGACCGCGAGCCGCGCCGCTCGCTCTTGCGTGCCCTGCGCGGCGTCGGCCACGAGGCCTCGCTCCAGCTGGCGCAGGAGCGCGGCCGGCTGCGCGCGGTGGGCGAGCTGACGCGCTCTCGCCAGAGCCAGGCGGCTCTCGCTGCCGCAGCCGCCCGCTTGCGCCGCGAGACCGAGCGCGACGGCGTCCTGCGCGCCATCGCCGAGGAGTTGCGCAAGCTGGGCTACGAGAGCGCGGTCCTGCTCAACGAGAGCGACGGCCTGGTGCTGCGCCATCTCTCGCACAAGCCAACCGTCATCAGCGAGGCGATGAAACTGGTCGGGCTGAGGAAGATCTCCGAGCTGAAGCAGCTCGCCATCGATCCGGCGCGGTCGCCGCTTCTGGGCCAGCTGCTCTCCTCGCCGGAGCCGGTGGTGGAGGTGCGATCGCATTCGTTCCTCCGCGCCCTCTGGGGCAGGCGTGCGCCGGAGCCCGTCCGCAACAAGCTCGTCCAGCTCCTCGGCCTCGGGGAAGAGCTGCTCGCCACGCCGCTCAAGGGAGCAGGCGACAGCGCTCTCGGCATCCTCACGGTCGCGCCGCGGCCGGGGATGGAGCCCGACCTCGGCGTGCTCAGCTCCTTCGCGCTGCAAGGTTCGCTGGCGCTCGAGCGCGTGCTGATGCGGGCGCAGATGCGGGCGCAGGCGGCGATCATCGAGGGCGCGGTCGAAGAGCGCACCCGGGTCCTGCTCGAAGCCAACGAGCGCCTGCAGGCCGCCGATCGCCGCAAGGACAACTTCCTCGCCAACGTCTCGCACGAGCTGCGTTCGCCGCTCGTGACCATGCTCGGCTACACCGACCTGCTTCTCGCCGGGAAGATGGGCGAGGTGAACGAGCGTCAGCGGCAGTGCCTGCAGGTGGCGCGCAGCTCGGGCAAACGGCTGCGCGCATTCATCGAGGAGCTGCTCGACTTCTCCCGCTTCGAGCTGACCCGCGAATCGTTGACCTTCCAGCCCTTCGATCTGGGCGAAGCCGTGGCGCAGGCGCTGGCCGACCTGCAGCCGAAATTTCTCGAACGGCGGCTCAACGTGCGGCAGAGAGTGGCGCGCGGGACTCCGCCGGTGCTGGGCGACCGCGAGCGCATCCTGCAAGTCTTGACGAATCTGTTGAGCAACGCCGAGCGGCATTGCCGCGATGGCGGCAGGATCGTCATCTCGGCGCAGCCGCGACCCGGCTTCGTGCTCGTCTCGGTGCAGGACAACGGCACGGGCATTCCCGCTGCGCACATCGAGAAGATCTTCGACCGGCTCTACCAGGTCGGCGACGTGAAGGACGCGCGCTCGCGGGAGCAGGGGCTCGGGCTGGGCCTCAACATCGTCAAGAGCATCGTCGAGGCGCACGGCGGCGAGGTGTCGGTCGAGAGCGAAGTCGGCAAAGGCTCCACCTTCTCTTTCACGCTGCCGCTTGCGGACGTGAAGAGCAGAGGGGAAGCCACCGCCGCTTCGTGAAGCCAAAAACCGGGCCAGGGTTCGGGCGCGTACTCGGGGTCGCGGACGGATACGCCGACGGGCCCGGCCGAACCCGTGGGCGTCCACGTCCCCGTGCCCGAGTACGAACCCGGACCCCGGCCCGGTTTGTAGTCTTCAGTCCTCGACGTCGACTGAGGAACTTCCGGATGTCGACACTCGCGCGCGGGCTCCGCCCCGTGCGCGCAGCTCCGAGGCTCCGGAGAGGCCGCCCCGGATCCGCCCGGTGGCTCGCAGCTCGGCCCAAGAGCCGCCGCTCTCCTGGACCTCGACGTTCTTCACTTCCAGCGCGCTGCCGTGCAGCTGGGAGCCGCCGGAGAGCTGCAGCTCGAGATCGTCGGCGCGGCCGCTCACCTCCAGACTCGCGCCCCCCGATCCATGCAGCGAAAGCTCGCGCGCATCCACGCCCCGGACGCGTACATGGCTGCCGCCGCTGGCGTTGATCTCGTGGCGGTCCGCGCGCGTCAGCTGGGCCTCGACCATGGCTCCGCCGCTCGCCCCGATGGCGCGCAACTCCGGCGTCTGGATGGTCACTCTCACGGCCCGATGGTTGCCGTCCCACCAGCTGTTGCTCTT
>VBLC01000054.1 GCA_005879315.1 Deltaproteobacteria bacterium
TCGGTGAGCTGCTCGGCGCGCACCTTCACGTCCTCGCGCAGCCGCTCCTTCTGGTGCGGCTTGCCCAGCTCCTTGTCGAAGACTTCCTTGGCGATGGGCACGAGATCGGGATGCGCCACCCAGGTGCCGTCGAAGCCGTCGCGGATCTCGCGCAGCTTGTCCTCGCGGGTCTTGGCCAGGGCGACCTCGTTGATCTTCGGATCCTTGCGCGAAGGAATGAAGGGGGCCATGCCGCCCATCGCGTGAGCGCCGCGCTTGTGGCAGGTGGCGACGAGCAGCTCGCTGTAGGCGCGCATGAACGGCACGGTCATGGTCAATTGCGCCCGGTCGGCGAGCCACAATCCCTTGCGCCCGCGCAGCTCCTTGATCAGGGAGAAGAGATAATCCCAGCGGCCGGCGTTGAGGCCGCTCATGTGATCGCGCAGCTCGTAGAGGATCTCGTCCATCTCGAAGGCGGCGGGCAGCGTCTCGATCAAGACTGTGGCGCGGATGGTCCCGCGCGGCAGGCCGAGAGCCTCCTGCGCAGCGACGAAGACGTCGTTCCACAGCCGCGCCTCGAGGTACGACTCGATCTTGGGCAGATAGAAGTATGGCCCCGTGCCGCGCTCGATCATCGCCCGCGCGTTGTGGAAGAAGCTGAGCCCGAAGTCGGCGAGCGAGGCGGAGATGGGCTCGCCCTGCACGAGGATGTGCTTCTCGTGCAGGTGCCAGCCGCGCGGCCGCACCAGGAGCGTGGCGATCTTGTCGTTGAGCTTGTACTGCTTTCCTTCCGGCGAGGTGAAGGTCAGGGTGCGGCGGACTGCGTCCATCAGATTGATGTGGCCGATGACGATGTTCGACCAGGTGGGCGAGAGAGCGTCCTCGAAGTCGGCCATGAAGACGTCGGCGCCGGAGTTGAGCGCGTTGATCATCATCTTGCGCTCGACCGGGCCGGTGATCTCGACGTGCCGCTTCTGCAGATCGGCCGGAGTGGGGGCAACCTTCCAGTCGCCTTTGCGCACGCCCTCCGTCTCGGCGAGGAACTTGAATTCGCCGCTGCGCCGCCCGCGCGCGGCGAGCAGCTTCTTGCGGGTGGGGCCGAAGCGCCGCTCGAGGCTTTCGAGGAAGGCGAGCGCCTCCTTCGAGAGCACCTTGTCGATTCCCGGGACCTGCTGCCCTCTCAGCTCGATGGAAGCCATGGCCGCTAGGATGCCGAATTCCGCCAAAGGAAGCGAGAGGCGACCGCCGTTCGAGCAGGCTGGTCCCTGCGCGCCAACCTGCCCGGCCTCATCGGAACGCCGGGCTTCGCGTCTTCGTGCAGAACGACCGGTCGCTCGTCGAAGCACCCGACCGGCTCCAGCGGATCCCATTTACGGGCGTAGAGCCGAAGCACCTCCTCCTGCGGTCCACGAACTCGTCGCTGATCGTCGGCACGCGCCACATTTTTTTCCCGCCACGGCTTGAGGCCATGCTCCGCGAGGTCAATCCGCGCTGTCTCTCGCCCGAGCTGCGGCGCCATCCCTCGCTGACGGCCTGCAACGACGGCGACCTCCTGCGTGCGGTCGAGCAGAGGCATCGGTTTGGGAAGCGGATGGGTCCGCCTCGCAAGCGCGAGAAGGATCACCACGCGCCGGTCAAGCACCGGTGCGGGAGTTCAGCGCGCGAACATGTGCCCGGTTACTTAAAGCTTAGTTCTGGTTCACCAGAACCATTCGGCAGGCGGGTTGGCCACGTTCAACGGCCTCGAAGGCATCGGCTGCGCGGACCAGCGGGTATTTCTTGATGTGTGGACGGATGCCGTGCTCCGCGGCGAAGTTCAGTGTTTCCAATAAGTCTTGGCGTGATCCTGCCGGAGATCCCAGCAGGCGGCGACGGCCCATCACGAGCATTACGGGATCGATTTGAATGTGCCCAGGACCAACCCCCAAAACGACCATCGTGCCATCCGGAGCCAGGCCAGAAAACGTCGCGGTTACCGATTCCACATTCGGGGCGGTGGCCAAGATTATATCCGCGCCTCCGTCCCATCGCTGCAGAGCACCGGCAGCGTCGTCGTTCTTCAAATCGATGAAGAGTTCGGCGCCGAGTTCGCGTGCTTGGTCCTCTTTTGCCGGATTCGAAGACAGCACGGCAATGCGGGCACCTGCCGCGCGGGCATACATGACACCGAGATGACCCAGGCCGCCCAGAGCAATTACGGCTACTTTGGCTCCTTTGCGCCACCCAGCGTGCTTGAGGCCGCTATATACGGTAACCCCGGCGCACATCAGCGGCGCTGCTTCCGCATATTCCAACTGGGGCGGAAGCGGAACAACATACTTGGCCTTGGCGATCACAAACTCCGCGTAGCCGCCATCCACCATCATTCCAGTCCAAATCCAGTCGGGGCAGAGATTCTCCGCCCCTCTTTTGCACTGGGGGCAAGAACCACAGGTGGAGAACAAGACAGACAAACCTACGCGATCGCCGACCTTGATGTTTTGGACGTTTGATCCAATCTCTTCCACTGTTGCAGCGATTTCATGGCCAGGCACAATTGGGAATCGGACGAAAGGGAACGCTCCCATTCTGGCCATCAGATCGCCGTGGCAAATTCCACAGGCGCGGACACGCAAAAGTAGTTCACCCACACCGGGTGATGGACGCGTTCGGTCTTCGAGTTGGAGCGGCCCGTTAGGTTCCCGAATGGAAATCACTTTCATATCGGCCTCCGCTGTGAGGTTCCGAGACGTGATCGGGAATGGAATACTAGGCGGTCTAGACCTTCCGGAGCAAACATCGGGCGATCTCAGTTGACGTTCGCTCGGTGATCCGCTGCTCCTCTTCTGGTCGCTTTCCAGCAGGCGAGAGGAAGGCCATTGCGGTCTGCGCTCTACGCGCGTTGCAGGAAGCTTCCGTCGAGGGCGTCGATGGAGGGAGCGCCGAGCAACTTCAAGGTGCGCTCGATGTCGGCAGAGAGGATGTCCAACGCGCGCAGGATCCCCGCCTCTCCGAAGGCCGCCATCCCGTACGCGTAGGCGCGCCCGAGGAGCACGGCGCGGGCCCCCAGGCAGAGCGCCTTGATCACGTCGCCTCCGCGGCGGATACCGCCGTCGAAGAGCACTTCGATTTTTTCGCCGACCGCCGCGACGATCTCCGGCAGCACGCGCAGCGTCGCCGCCACCGAATCGAGCTGCCGCCCCCCGTGGTTGGAGACGACAATGCCCTCCGCTCCCGCATCAGCCGCGCGACGAGCGTCCTCGGCGGTGAGGACGCCCTTCATCACGATCGGCCCGGGCCAGGCCGCGCGTATCCAGCGCAGATCGTCCCAGGTCGTCGCGGCGTCGGCGAGAGCAGCGGTCACGTCCATCGCCTCGAGCGGTTTTCCCTCGACGACGATGTTGGGCAGCGAAGGCACGCCGCCGTCGCGCCAGAAGCTCCACAGCCAGCCCGGGTGCGCCAGCACCGAAGGCAGATAGGGCAGCTTCTTCCACAGGCTCTTGCCGAGGAGCTGTTTGTTGCCGTTGCGCAGGTCGCGCTCGCGCATGCCCGCGACCGCGGTGTCGATGGTGACGAGCAGCACCTCGTACCCCGCCTTGCGCGCCCGCTCCAGAGCGGGCTCGACCGCGGCGCGGCCGCCGATGGTGTAGAGCTGATACCAGAGCGGCCCTTCCGCGGCGGCGCGCACTTCCTCGATCGAGTGCCCGGCGATGGTCGGCAGCGCGTAGGTGATGCCCCGCGCGCGCGCGGCGCGGGCTGCGGCGATCTCGGCACCGGGGTACATCAACCGGCTGTAGCCGATGGGCGCGAGAACCATGGGAAAGGTAAGCTCTGTGCCGCAGACGCGCCGGCGCGTCTGCAGGCGATCGATGTGCGAGGCGTTGCGCGGGCGGAAGATCCACTCCTCGAAAGCGCGCACGTTCTCTCGCAGGGTGATCTCTGCCTCGGCGCCGCCGTCGAGGTAACCGAAGATCGGGCGCGGCAGCCTCCTCCGCGCCGCCCGGCGCAGGTCCTCGATGTCGATGATCCGGGAGAGGTCGCGCATGGTCAGATCCCCAGATATGCGGCGCGGATGCCGGGATCGCTGCGCAGCGCCGCCGCCTCGCCTTCGAGGCGCACGCGGCCGGTCTCGACGACATATCCGCGGGTCGCGATCTCCAGCGCCGCGACGAGGTTCTGCTCGACCAGCAGGAGCGTCATCCCCTCCCTGTGCAGCTGCCGCACCGCTTCGAACATCTGGTCGACCACGATGGGCGCAAGGCCCAGCGAGGGCTCGTCGAGGAGCAGCAGCTTCGGGTCCGACATCAGGGCGCGGGCGATGGCGCACATCTGCTGCTCGCCGCCGGAGAGGCTGCCGGCCAGCTGCGACTTGCGCTCGAGCAGGCGGGGGAAGAGCGCCTGCACGCGATCGAGATTCTTCGACAGCGAGCGCCGCGCCCGCCGGTGGTACGCGCCCAGCTCGAGGTTCTCCCGCACCGTGAGCTGCGGCCACAGCTCGCGCCCCTCCGGCACGAGTGCGATGCCCAGCCCGGCGCGGTGATCGGGCGCGACGGCGGCCAGCGACTCGCCGTGGAAGAGCACCTCGCCTTTGCGCGGAGAGATGAGGCCGCAGATGCAGCGCAGCGTCGTCGTCTTTCCCGCGCCGTTCGATCCCAGGAGCGTGACGATCTCGCCCTCGCGCACTTGCAGCGAGACTCCGAAGAGCACCTGCACGTCGCCATAGCCGGCATCGACGCCGCGCACTTCCAGAAGCGCCGTCATGTCGCGTGCGCCTTTCCCAGATAGGCGGCGATGACCGAGGGATCGCGCACGATCTGTTCGGGGCTGCCCTCGGCGATGAGCTTCCCGGCGTCGAGAACCAACAGATGATTGGCCAGGCTCATCACCGCCGGCATCACGTGCTCGGTCATGACGATCGAGATCCCCAGCTCGTCGCGCGCGCGGCGGATGAGCCGGGTCATCTCCTGCGCCTCGGCGGGATTGACGCCGGCGACGACTTCATCGAGCAGGAGCACCTTGGGCGCCGTGGCGAGCGCCCGCGCCATCTCCAGCCGCTTCCGGCCGGCGAGCGTCAGCCGCTGGGGAAATTCGCGGCGGCGATCGAAGAGGCCGGCGAACTCCAGCGCTTTGCGGCCGAGGTCGGGATCGCGCCCGCAGCTGACGGCGGCGACGGTGACGTTCTCGATGAGCGTGAGCATGGCGAAGGGCCGGACGATCTGGTGCGTGCGCACCACGCCCGCGCGGGCAATGCGGAAGGCGGGCAGGCCGGTCAGCTCGCGCTCGCCGAGGAAGAAGCGCCCCGAGGTGGGAGGGAGCGACCCGGCCAGCATGGAGAAGAGCGTGCTCTTGCCTGCGCCGTTGGGGCCGATCAGGCCGAGGATCTCGCCTTCCCTGAGCTGCAGCTTGACGCCGTCGACGGCCTTGAGGCCGCCGAAGCGCTTCGACAATCCCTCGGCGCGCAGCGCGACGCTCATGTGCTCAGGTCCGGGCGCTCGCGATAGCCGAAGCGGCGGGCGACGCGCAACGAAAGGCCGGTGAGCCCGAGCGGCTCGAAGAGGATCACCAGCACCAGGAGTACGCCGAACAATCCCAGATAAAGCTGCGGATAGGATGCGATGAAGTACTGCCGCACCAGAACGAAGACGACCGCACCCAGCGCTGGCCCCAGGATTGTGCCAACGCCACCAATGACCCCCATGAAGACGAAGGAAATCGATTTCTCGAAGCCGAGCGTTTCGACGGGCTCGATGAAGCTATAGTAGGAGGCGTTGAACGCGCCGCAGATTCCCATCGCCAACCCTGACAAGAAGAGCACGCCGTCTTGCAGACGCACTGAGGAGATTCCTACGTCGCCCGCCGCATCGACATCGCTCTTGATGGCAAGCAGCGCCATCCCCAAGGGCGATCGGCGCAGCCAGTACGAGGTGGCCACCCCCACCAGCGCGATGGCGATTCCGTACCAGTAAAGCTGCAGCTTGAGGCCCGCCGTGACCGGCAACGACATTCCCGATGATCCGCCTGTGAACCAATCCCAGTAGGTGCAGACGAGCCGCGTCGCTTCCCCCACGCCGATGGTGGCGATGGAGAAGTACGGGCCGCGCAGCCGCAGGGTCGGGTGGCCCCACGCCAGCGCGTACAGTCCCGCGACGAGACCGCCCGCGGTCCAGGCCAAGATCATCGGCAGATGCGCCGAGATCTGCAGCCGCGCGGCGACGAATCCGCCCAGGCCGAAGAGCGCGGCGTGACCGAAGCTGACCTGGCCGAGATATCCGCCCAGCCAGTTCCAGGCCAGCGCCGCGGCGATGGTCACGAAGGTCAGCGTCAATTGATTTTGCGTGTAGACGCTGATGCGCGCGACCGGCGGCAAGAGCGCGAGCGCGACGGCGAGGCCGAGCACGATGGCGGCCGGGCGCCAGCGAAACCAGCGAGGCGGTTTCATCCCAGCACGCGCTGCCCGAAGAGGCCGCCGGGGCGCAGGACGAGCACCAGCACGAGCAGGACGAAGCCGACCGCCGAGGTGAGGTAGGAGGGGATCACCAGGATGGAAAAGTTCTCCACCAGGGCGAGAATGAGGGCGGCGACGGCGGTGCCGGCGACCGACCCGAGGCCGCCCAGCACCACGACCACGAAGCTCTTGAGCAGCTCGGTCGCGCCGAAGCCGGGATTGAAGGCGTAAAGGCCGGTGGCGAGCGCGCCGGCGAGCGAAGCCAATGCGGTGCCGAGTCCGAAGGTCAGCATGTAGATCCGCTGCACCGGCACGCCGGCGAGCGTGCAGGACTCCGGATTCTGCGCCACGGCGCGGATGGCCTTGCCGACATACGTGCGGGTGAGAAAGAGATGGAGCGCGCCGAGAGTCACCAGCGCGACGCCGAAGACCGCCAGGCGATTGACCGAGATCTGCGCGCCGAGGAAGGGCAGCGCCTTCGTCGAATAGGAAGTGAGCACCGTCTGATCGTTGCCGCTGAAGACCAGATAGGCGGCATTGCGGAGGATGAGCCAGACACCGAAGAGCAGCAGGAGCGACTGCACGCCGCCCGCCGCTCCTCGCGGGAGCCGCCTGACCAGCCCCGCGTAGGTGAGGACGCCGACGAGAAAGGCAAGGACGAGGATGATCGGAATCGAGAGATAGGGATCGAGCCCGAACTGGTCGTGCGCCCACCAGGCGGCATAGGCGCCGGCCATGATCATTCCGCCGTGGTTCAGATTGACGACGCGGAGGACGCCGTAGATGAGCCCAAGCCCATAGGCCATCGTGGCGTAGAGGCCAGCGAGCAGGAACGCGGAAACGGTCAGATCGAGAAGGTGCTCGATCACTTGCAGTCGGGGTTGGGCGCCACGCCCGGACTGGCGGCGGACTCCTTGGGCCAGACGATGGGCGAGCTGCCGTCGGGCTGGTTCTGCTGCACCACGAAGGGATAGATGGCCTGCTGCCCGCTCTGCGCGGGGAAGCTCAGCTTGCCGCCGGGGAGGATCGACTCGACCTGGAGCGCGGCCAGTTTCTCGCGCACCTTCTCGTGGTCGAGCGACCCGGCTTGCTCGATGCCGAGAAAGAGAGCGCGGGCCGTCTCGTACGCCACCGCCTGGTACCACTCGGGCGCACGCCCGTACCTGGCCTTGAACAGATCGACGAAGTGCTTGGTGATGCCCGCCTTGCCCAGCTGCGCGTTCCACCACACCGACGAGAGGATGTACTTGACGTTCTCCTTGCCCAGCGCCTCGGCGGCCTGCTTCTCGCTGCCGCGCGCTCCGTAGCTCTGCACCTTGTGGCAGAGACCCATGGTCGCGTACTGGCGCTGCATGGTGATGTAGTCGGGCAGGTGGGCGTCGGCGAGGAAGAGGTCGACGCGCGCGTTCTTCACCTTGCCGAGCAGCGCGCCGAAGTCCTTGCCGTTGAGCTCGAAGGATTCGTCGACCTCGATGAGGTAGTCGCCGCGGTGCTTGCCGACGAAGTCCTGCACGCCCTGGCGGAAATCCTTGCCGTGGGCGGTGTTCTCCCAGAGCACGGCCACGCGCGAGGGCTTGGGCAGCTTGCCCGCCTTTTCTTGCGAGTCGATCCACTCCATCAGCGCGCCGGAAAGGTTCTGCACCGGCGCGAGCAGGCCGAAGAGCCACTTGAAGCCGCGCTTGTAGATGTCGATGGCGCCGCCGCCGCCGTTGACGTACGGGATGCCGCTCTGTTCGGCGACCACGCTCTGCGCTTCGACCAGGTGGCTGGAATAGGTGCCGAGCAAGAACTGCACCTTGTCGCTGTTGATCAGCCGGTCGGCCAGGCTGGCGGCGGTGGCCTGCGCGCTGGTGTCGTCGAGCAAGAGCAGCTCGGCCCTCATCTTCTTGCCGCCGACGTCGAGGCCGCCTTTCTTGTTGGCCTCCTCGAAGGCGAGGTCGTAGCCCTCCTTGTAGAAGCCGCCGATGCGGGATTCCGATCCGGTGAGCGGCAGGGTGGCGCCGATGACGATCTTGTCGGCCGCTGGCGCGGCCTGGGCGAACAAAAGGGCGAAAAGGAGATTGAGGGAGCGCATGCCGCGCCATGTAGCCCTCTGTGAAGGCAGCGTCAATTGCCCTCAGCGCGGCCGGAGTGCTTTCATACGGGGAATGCGCGCCAGCGATCGACTGCCTCCCTCTTACAACGCGGCCCGATGGTTCGTCGGCCGGCACGTCGCCGAGGGCCGCGGAAAGAACCTCGCGCTGGTCGGCGACGGCTTCTCGCTCACCTATGCCCAGCTCGACGAGGCGGTGCGCCGCTTCGCCGGAGCCCTGCAGAAAGCGGGAGTGCACCGCGGCGACCGCGTCGCGCTCATCCAGTTCGACACGCCGCAGCTGGCCATCGGCTTCTGGGGGAGCATCGCGGCGGGCGCGGTCGCCGTGCCGATCAACACCTTGCTCAAGCCGGCCGATCACCAGCGCATCCTCGAGGACTGCGACGCGCGCCTGGTGGTGGCCGACCCGGCCATCGTGCCCGACGCAAAGTCGCTGGCGCCGCGCGACGCCATCTGCTGGACGCCGGGGCAGGTGGACGCGGAGCCGATCGCCGAATATGCGCCGACCCACCGCGACGCCTTCGCCTTCTTCCTCTATTCGAGCGGAACCACCGGCGAGCCCAAAGGCGTCGTGCATCTCCAGCACGACATGCAGGTCTGCTGCGAGACCTACGGCAAGTCGGTCCTGCAGACGCGCGAGAGCGACCGCGCCTTCAGCATCGCCAAGCTCTTCTTCGCTTACGGCCTGGGGAACGCGCAGTACTTTCCCTTTCATGTTGGCGCCTCCTCCGTGCTCTTCGCGGGGCGGCCGACTCCCGAGGCCGTCTTCGAGCAAGTCCGCAAGCACCGGCCGACGCTCTTCTTCGGCGTGCCCACCGCCTACGCCATGATGCTGGCGGCGATGGACGGCGGCGCCAAGGCCGACTTCTCCTCGGTGCGCACCTGTGCCAGCGCCGGCGAGTCGCTGCCCGCAGCGCTCTTCGAGAGATGGAAGGCGAAAACGGGCCTGACCATCCTCGACGGCATCGGCTCGACCGAGATCTGCCACATCTTCCTGAGCAACTTTCCCGGCAAGGTGCGCCCCGGATCGACGGGGATCCCGGTGCCCGGGTACGATCTGCGCTTGGTGGACGACACGGGCAGCGATGTCCCCCGCGGAGAGCTTGGCGATCTTCTCGTGCGCGGCGACTCCACCATGGCCCTCTACTGGAACAAGCACGAGGCCACCAAGGCAGCGCTCAAGGGCGACTGGATCCGCACCGGCGACAAATACTCGCAGGACAAAGACGGCTACTTCTTCCACGGCGGCCGCAGCGACGACATGCTCAAGGTGAGCGGCCAGTGGGTCTCGCCGGTCGAGGTGGAGGCGGCGCTCATCTCGCATCCCTCCGTGCTCGAGTGCGCGGTGGTCGGCGAGGTCGATTCCGACGGGCTGACCAAGCCGCACGCCTTCGTCACGCTCAGGCCCTCGGCGAGCGCGCCGGGGCTGGAAGAGTCTCTCAAGGCCTTCGCCAAGGAGAAGCTGGCCGGCTTCAAGTGCCCGCGCTGGGTGAGCGTCATCGAGGAATTGCCCAAGACGGCGACCGGCAAGATCCAGCGCTTTCTCTTGCGCGCGCGGCCGCGCTGACCGATCGCGCGGGCTAATCCTGGCCGCAAGGCGGGCTAGCTAATCCCGGCCGCCGCAGGCGGGGTAGCTGGAATGGCTATCAATCAAGCCTGGGCGGACGCTTGAAAGCGGGAAAGGGAAGGGGCAGCAGGCGCGCGCCAACGCCTGCGGCGTTGTCACTTGCGCCTGCATTTGGGAAGGAAAAAGCCTGCGCCTTCGGCGCGTCTGCTTCTCGGGATTCCTATCGTTGGAGCTCTGCCCTTTGAAAAGCTTCACGCCTACCAGGAGTCGCGCAGGTTGCTCGACGCTGTGCGGGAAGCCGCCATCTCGGAGGGCCGTTTGCGGGATCAAGCGCTGCGCGCTGCGACCAGCGTTTGCCTCAATATCTCCGAGGGTGCTGGGCGCTCTGGAGCAGCCGACAAGGCGCGGGTCTACGGTATCGCCCGCGGCGAGAACTGCGAGGTTGCGGCGGCCCTGGACATCGCGCTGGCGGGAGGACTCTGTCTTGCGGAACCCGCACGCCGCGGGCTCCTCCATGCGCGGGCAGTCCACGCTTTGTTGTCGGGTCTCATCCGCAGATTCCAAATCGCCGGATGAGCCCCGAGAGCGGCGCGCGCCTGCATCCTTCCCTTTCCCTTTCCCGTCCCCCTCCCCGCCGGTCGTTAATGCGCTCTAGCCAGTTAGGAGTATGCTCTTGCGACCGTGGACGCAGAGCTGCGCGGCTTTCTCACCAGCACTTCCTTCTTCGGCGGCCTTCCTCCCGAAATGGTCGACAAGGTGATGGGCATGCTCAAGGAGCGGCCCATCCGCAAAGGCGAGACGCTCTTCGAAGAGGGCGACAGCGGCAAGTCGATGTACATCGTCCGCAACGGCGCCCTCATCGTCGAGCGGAAGATGCACGATGGCTCGCTCTGCCGGCTGCAGATGATGCGGCCGGGGGACTTCTTCGGCGTGACCACGCTGATCGAGATGGAGCCGCGGCCTTTCGGCTGCGTCGCCGAGCAGGACTCGCTCCTCTACGAGCTGACCAACCTCGATCTCTACAAGCTCTACAAGGAAGACCAGAAGGGCTACATCCTCGTCCTGCAGAACATCAACCGCGAGCTGTGCCGCAGGCTGCGCAAGGCGGCTCAGCGCATCGCCGCGCTCGAGGACCAGCCGCACCAGCTCAAGAAGTAGATCAGCGGCCGAGCTCGGCGGGAGGATGGGGCAAGGATTCATTGCCCGCCGCGTCCACCGTCGCGACTGCGAAGAAGAAGTTGTCGGGGACGAGCGAGGGCAGCACCACGTGGTCGACCTTGCCGAGCAGCGTGCGCTCTTGCCAGCGCACTTCGCCTGCCCCGCGGCGGTAGACGATCACCGAAGCGAGGCGCGGATCGGCCGGCAGCGTCCAGCGCAATTTCGTGTCGGGGCTGACCGCGCCGGCGAGCACGATCTTCTGGGGCGGTGCCGGAGCGAAGGCGAGCGAGGCGATGGCCGCCGCCAGCGCCCTGCAAAGCCGCGCGGCATAGGGCGCGTCGAAGTGGGCCAGGTCGTCGCCGTATTCGAGGCCGTTCTCGATGCGCGGAGTCTGGTGCTGGCGGCGGTAGTTCTCGCGCGACTCCATCAGGCGCACGGCGGGATATCCGAGACGCGCGAAAGAAATGTGGTCGGAGCCGCGGGCGATGCGGTCGCGCCGCAGCATCAGACGCAGGGTGAGGCCCTCGCTGTACCGCTCGCCCACCGACTGCAGATAGCGCGCCCACTCGCGCGCCGGGCTGTCGTTCTCGCCGCCGACCGCCTCGCGCAGCTTCTTCTGCGCCTCGCTTTCGACCGCGGGCACGCCTTCGGAAAAGATCCGTCCGCTGCTGGTGTCGCGGATCCCGTCCTGTCCCTCGCCGTTGCCGGCGATGTCGACGCTCGTCATCGCCAGGATCTCCAACCCCTCGGACTTGAGCCGCTCGGCCAGATGCTGCGAACCGACCAGCCCCTGCTCCTCGCCCGCCACCGCCACGAAGTAGAGCGAGACAGCGGGCTGCTCGGCGGCGAAGGCGCGCGCCATCTCCAGCGCCATCGAGACGCCGCTCGCGTCGTCGTCGGCGCCGGGCGCGTCGCTCTTGGCGTCCATCGGGTCGGTGGGGATCGAGTCGTAGTGGCCGGTCATGACGATGGCCTGCCGGCTGCGCGCGGCGTCCGTGCCGGGGATGACGACGCCCAGGTTGACGATCTCGACCGGCGCCGGGATGCGCGGCCCGGTCGGGGCCAGGAAGCGATCCTCGAAGGGCCGCGAGCGCTGCCCGATTCTGCCGAACTCAGTCGCCAGCCACTTGCGCGCGGCGCCGATGCCGCGCGGCCCGGAAGTTTCCGAGAGAGTGTGGCGGGTGCCGAAGGAGACCAGCTTCGCCACCGTCGCCTGCAGAGGGGCGGGCTCGATCCGCTGGACGATGGCCTCGACGCGCGGATCGCGACGCTCCTGCGCGGCGGCTCCGAACGCGAAAAAGAGAATCCAGATTTTTTTCATGCGGCCCCTTTTAGCGCCAATGCCTATCAGTCAGTTAGGTGCCCATTGCCCCCGCCGTGCTCGTGCTCCTGCTCGTATTGGTGCTCGGGGCTTGTTCTCGTTCGGGTACCCGGGGCTTGTTCGCGGGCGATGGCATTCCTCGTTACCCGAATCAGAACGAGCACGGCTAAATTGACCAGCATTGCTTTTGGCGCAGGATGAGATTCGATGCGGGTGCGCGCCTTCGACTGGCTGCGGGGCCTGGCGGTGCTGGTGATGATCCAGACGCACTCGCTCGTGCTCCTGCGGCCCGAGCTGCGCAAAGACCGGCTCTTCGATGCGCTGCAATGGATCGACGGGCTGGTCGCGCCCGCCTTCATCCTCGCCGCCGGGTTCTCGCTCGCGCTGGTGCAGGTGCGCGCCGCGAGCGGTCAGGGCTCGAGGTCGGCGAGGCTGCGCCGGACGCTGCGGCGGCTCTTCGAGGTGCTCTTCGTCGCGACGCTGGTGAACTGGATGTGGTTCCCCATCTTCCGCGAGCCCCGCTGGATCCTGCGCGTCGACATCCTCCATTGCATCGGGCTTGCGCTCCTCATCGCGCTGCCGGCGCTCTTTCTCCTTGCGCCACGGCCGCGCCTCTTGCGCTGGGTCGCCCTCGCCCTGGCAGCCCTGGTCTTCGGCCTCTCGCCTTACGGCGAACAGCTGCATGGCCCGTGGGCGATGCTGGCCAACGGCAGCACCGGCGCCGTCTTTCCCCTCTTGCCCTGGGCGGGCTACGTCTATCTCGGCGCTGCCATCGGGGCCTGCGCGGGCGACGCGCGCGCAACTGCGCGCTGGCTCTTTGGCCTCGCGATCGCGGGAATCGTCCTCTGGGTTCTCACGCCGCAGGTCGCGGCCCTCTATCCACCGCACAATTTCTGGGTGACCGATCCCGCCAACCACGCCCGCCGCTGGACGCAGGTGTGCCTGATCGCCCTGGCGCTGCTCGGGGCAGAAAAGCTCTGGCAGGGGTCGTGGCAGGCCTCACTGCCGGTGCGCTTCGTCGAGGTCTTCGGCAGCTCGTCTTTGGCCGCCTACTTCTTCCACCAGATGCTCCTCTACTTCCGCATCTTCGGCTTCTCCTTCGAGCACCTCTGGGGCAGCTCCTGTTCGTGGGGCCGCTATGCGCTCCTGCTCGCGCTCCTCATCGCGATGACCTTCGCGCTCACGGTGCTGGTCGATCGGATCTATCGCCTCTTCGATCGCGGCAGCCAGGCGAGGCCCGCATCGGTGTCGGCGAGCGGCTTGTATTCAAGTCCGACGCAGCCCTCGTAGTCGAGCGCGTCTAGCTCGTCGAGAAACTGCGCGATCGGCTCCAGGCCCGTCCCGGGCTCGTGCCGCCCCGGCACGTCCGCCACCTGGACGTGAGCGATGATTTCGGCGTGCTCCAGCAGCGCCTGCCGGGCGTCCTTGCCCATCATGCCGGCGTGATACTGGTCGAGCTGCAGCCCCACGAAATCGGACTCGGCGGCGCGCACCAGCGAGGCGGCGATGTCCGGCGTGGAAGCGAAGTAGCCGGGCATGTCGAAGGTGTTGATCGCCTCGACGAGAATCTGGATCCCGGCGCGCTCGGCCAGAGGCGCCGCTGCGCGCAAGTTGGCGACGGCGGTCCGCTCGGCCAGCTCGCGCGGCGCGCCTCCTGGAATGCCCGCGAGCGCATTGATCCGCCAGGTCCCCAATCGCTGCGCGAAGGAGATGGCTTCGCGCACGCTGGCGAGGAATTCCTCCTCGCGCCCCGGCAGCGAGAGCAATCCGCGCTCGCCTTTCGCCCAGTCGCCCGGCCGCGGGTCGAAGAGCACCAGCTCGAGCCGCAGATCGCGCAGCGCCTTCTCCACCTCCGCCGGATCGAGCGGATGAACGAAGAGGATCTCCACCCGCGAGAACCCCGCCTCTGCCGCGGCGCGAAAGCGATCCATCTGCGGCAGCTCCGGCCAGAGCAGCGTGAGGTTCGCGGCGAAGCGCGGCATCAGGCCACCTTCACTCCGGCTGCTTCTTCCCAGAGCTGGACGAGCGCGCTCATGTCCTTGTCGGAAAGGCCGCGCGCCTTCGCCTCGAGAAAGCGCTGCTCCGCGAGCGCGCCGAGAAAGAGGGGCACGCCGGCGCCTTTGGCCTGGTCGTGGATGAGCCCCAGGTCCTTGAGGATCAGGCTCAGCGGGGTCGCGGGCGAGAAGTCGCGCGAGATGAAGCGCGGCATGTTGCGGGTCATCATCGTCGAGCCGCCGTAGGAGCTGCCGATCACCTCCAGGAGCGTCTGCGCGTCGGCCCCCAGCTTCCTGCCGAAGACGGCCGCCTCGGCGATGGCGGCGGTGTGGACGCCGACCAGGAGCTGATTGACCAGCTTCACCACCTGTCCCGCGCCGGGGCCGCCGCAGAGGCGGATGTTCTTGCCGAAGGCACGGAAAACGGGAAGCGCGCGGTCGAAGCTCTTCTGCTCTCCGCCGACCATGACGGTGAGCGTGCCGCCTTGCGCGCCGGCCGGTCCGCCCGACACGGGCGCATCCAGAAAGGAAGCGCCGCTGCCGCCCATGAGCTCGTGCAGGCCGCGGCTCTGCTCGACGCTGACCGTGGAGTGGTCGGCGAAGAGCGAGCCTTTGCCCGCGCCCTTGGCGAGCTCGCGGTAGACCTCGGCCACCGAGTCGGGCGTGGGGAGAGCGGTGAGCACGACCTCGCTGCGCTCGGCCACCTCGCGCGCCGAGCCCGCCGGACGCGCCCCCTTGGCGGCGAGCGCGTCGATGGCGCCGCGCGAGCGGTTGTAGACATGCACGGTGAACCCGGCGGAGAGGAGCCGCTCGGTCATGGGGCGACCCATCTTGCCCAGCCCGACGAATCCGATCTGTTCGCTCATGCGCGACCGATACCACTCAGGCGGCCGGCGGAGCGAGCGAAGCGAGGTATCTGTCGAGCCGCAGGCGGAAAGTGCGCTCGGAGTCGACGAACTGCATCCCGGCGCCCTCGCCGATGCCGTGGATGACCAGCGCCTTGGCGGGGACCGGCCCGTTGTCCCCGAGGTCGAGATGCACGTCGAAGGCTTCGCCGGCGGAGCCGGGAAGGCGCTCGACGAAGATTCCCACTGCGCTGATGTTGCGCGCGCGGAAGGCGTTCGGGCCGGTCATCACCCTGAGCTTGCTCGGCAGGCGCGGAAAGGCGCGGTGGTTCTGCGACGCCGACTTGAGCGCCGAGGCGATTCGCCGCTGCGCCACCGAGGGGAGATCGACGAAGCGGGCGCGGAACCCCGGATGGCGCGCGTCGGGCTCCTTGCGGGTGGACTCGGTCACTTCGCCCACCACCACTTCCGGCCGGCTGTCGTCGGGAAGCTGCATCGCCATCGAGGCCCGCTGGCCCACCCGTGGGGGCATCAGGCAGTGCACCCAGATCTCCTCGAGCGAGAGCTTGCCCGAGGTGGTCTGCACCACCCTCTTCTCCGCCGCGACCAGCACGGGAATGACGATGATCTGCTCCGACGTCGCCCCTGCCACTGATTCCCCCGGCCGCTGCTTCCGCCTCGATCGATGGCGCGCCTCACTATCACATCGGTGTTGCAAAGCAGCGCCGCTCTTTTTCTCGCTCTTGACGACGCAGGAAGTTTCGCGGTTGACTGCGCCGCGTCTCGGGGCAGTACCAAGGATTTTGCATTGACGCCTGGAGGGGCTGCCATGCAATTGCGCGGGATTATCGTCCTATCCGTCGTCTTCGTATTTTCACTCTTGTTTTCTCGCCCTGCCGCCGCGCAGACGACGGGGACTGCTGAAAATCCGGCGCCGCCGGCAGATCAGCCCGCCGCACAGGCGCCCGTGCCCACGGAGACGACCACGCCCGCCGCCGAGCCCACGGCGGGCAAGAAGAAGGCGGAGGAAGAGATCGTCGTCACCGGCACGCGCATCCGCCGCAAGGACTTGACCACCCCGGCGCCGGTGACGGTCATCAGCAAGGAGCAAGTCACGGCCAGCGGCCGGGTCTCGCTCGGCGAATTCCTCCAGACCCTGCCCGAGCAAGGCAATGCCTTCAACACGCAGGTCAACAACGGCGGAAGCGGCGCTACGCGCATTAACCTGCGCGGCCTCGGCAATTTGCGCACCCTCGTCCTCCTCAATGGCCGCCGCATGGTGGGCGCCGGCACCGGCGCCAACTCCGGCAGCGGGGTCGACCTCAACAGCATCCCCGTCGCGGCCGTCGAGCGCATCGAGATCCTGAAGGATGGGGCATCGCCGCTCTACGGATCCGACGCTATCGGCGGGGTCGTCAACATCATCACCCGCAAGGGCTTCTCCGGCACCGAAGCGAGCGCGTATTCGGGCACCTCGACGCACGGCGACGGCGCCACGTACGACTTGAACATCACCACCGGGACTGCGGGCGACCGGGGCAGCGTTCTCTTCTCGGCCGGGTACTACAACCAGAACCCGGTCATCGCCGGCGACCGGGATTGGAGCCTCTACCAACTCTCCTACAATTTCGCCAAGAACACCGAAACGAGGGTCGGCAGCACCCGCGCGCCGAACGGGCGCATCATCGGTAACAGCGCCAAGGACCCGAACGGCGTGACGGGGAATGCCGCCTGGTTGGCCCTGCTCAGCGCGAACCCGAAGGCTGGCTCGTTTACCTACGATCCGTCGCTCGGCTCCTGGCGCCCGTTCAATGCCAACGTGGTGGCGCCCACCGGCGACCTCTATAACTTCCAGCCCATCAACTACGACGTCACGCCCGCCCGGCGGATCAGCCTCTACTCGATGGGCGACACGAAGTTGGGAGATGTCGCGCGCGGCTTCTTCGAGGCGTCCTACACCAACCGCGAGTCCTCGTATCAACTCGCGCCCGAGCCGCTCATCATCGGGACCGGCGGCGCTGCGGTCACCATCTCCAAGGACAACTTCTACAACCCGTTCGGTCGCGACTTCACCCAGTACACCAAGCGCCTCACCGAGTTCGGTCCCCGCCAGCAGTACCAGACCGTGGGCACCTACCGCATCGTCGGCGGGCTAGACGGGACGCTCCCGGCGGGCTGGGTGTGGGACGCCTCCCTCAACTACGGCCGCACGCAGTGGGTGAACACCAACCGCGGCAACTTGATCGTCAGCCACCTGCAGAATGCGATCGGCGCCACCTACCGGGACAGCACCGGAACGCTCCAGTGCGGGGCCAAGGCCAACGCCGACGGCAGCGCGCCTTTCGCCGGCTGCGTGCCGATCGACCTCTTCCACGGCGAAGGCGCCATCAGCTCGAACATGGCCCAGTACCTCCAGTTCAGCGGCGTGAGTCAGATCGACAACGAGCTCACCGTCGCACAGGCGAACCTCGCCGGCGAGCTTCCCATCCAGCTGCTGGCGGACCGGCCGCTGGCGCTCGCCGTAGGATACGAGATCCGCTGGGAGTCGGGGAGGGATGTCCCTGACCCCGTCACGGCGGCGGGCGACTCGACCGGCAACGCGCGCCTGGAGACCGCTGGCCGCTTCCACGTCAACGAGGGCTATGGCGAGCTGTCGATCCCCATCGCCAACAACATGACTGGGGTTGATGTTCTCGAGGCCTCCGCTGCCGCGCGCGTCTTCAACTACAGCACCTTCGGCTCGGATTGGACGTACAAGTTCGGCGGCCGCTGGCGCATCATCCCCGATGTCACCCTCCGCGGCACCTACTCCACCGCGTTCCGCGCTCCCAGCATCACCGATCTCTATCTGGGCGCCTCGGACAGCTTCCCCAGCGTGAAGGATCCCTGCGCGGATCTCTCGGCGGCTACCGCTGATCTGAAGGCCAATTGCGCGAAGGACGGAGTGCCTGCCGCGGGAAACGGGCTGGTCGGAGAGACGCAGCTTCGTACGCGGCTCGGCGGCAACCCGAATCTAAAACCGGAAACCGCCAAGATCTTCACGGTGGGCACCGTGCTCGAACCGAGCATGGCGAGGGGACTCTCGGTGACCGTGGACTACTACTACATCAAGATCGACGGCGCGATCGCACCGGCGGGGGCCTCCTACATTCTCAGCAGGTGCTATCCCGACGTGGGCGGTCGGGATGAGTCGTACTGCGCCCTCGTCCACCGGGACACCGCCGGCGGAGTCTCGCGCGTCGACAATTTCAACTTGAACGTCGGCGGGAGAGAGACGGCGGGCATCGACCTCGCGGTGCGCTACGCCATCCCATCGGCCTTCGGCCGCTTCGGACTCGGGTTCGATGGCAACTGGCTGCAGTACTTCAGGCAGATTCAACCCGACGGCACGGTCATCAACGGCCGAGGCAACTTCGACATCGGCATCCTCAACCAGGGGACGGGCGGCGTCTACCCGGCATTCAAGTCGCTGTCCGCCGTCAATTGGAGCATGGGCGGGCTGGGAGCGGGCGTCTTGTGGAGGTACGTGGGCGGGTTCAAAGAGTGCGCGGACGCCAACGGAATCGAAAACGGCCTTTGCGCCACCAACCCGCTGGGTCTGTCGCGAAGGGTGAAGGCCTACTCGAGCTTCGACGCGTACGTCAGCTACGATCTGAAAAGCTCCGCGGGGAGGACCAACTTTGCGGTCGGCGCGCACAACGTGTTCGACGCCCGCCCGCCTCTGATCTACGCGGCCTTTGCCCCGACTTCCGACCCCACCGGATACGACTTCATGGGCCGTTTCATCTATGCCCGCGTCGGGCACAGGTTCTAGCTAGGTCTCGGCTTCCTGCGCAGAGCGGCAAGCAGCCCTATCAGGCCGAGGGCCTCCCAGCCGCCGGCCTCGGATGAGCAGCCGCAGAAGCCGGGATTGTCGACCCAGACGGTCACGTGCGGCGACCACCCTTCGGTGCCGACGAGGTCGGTTGCCCGGACCTTGAGGTCATGCGCGCCGTCGCTCACTCTCCTCGTCTCCCAGGAGAACACCGCCGGCGAGCTCGCCGCCCGGCCGCCTTCCCATCTCTCGCCGTCGACGAAGAGCTCGATGCTGGAGAGACTCGTGCCTCTGCTCGCCGAGGCACCGACCACGACCCGCGCGGTCTTGCTCACGGTTTGCGCGTAGAGCGGCCAGGAGATGACGGCGTGCGGCGCCGCCAGAGCGACGACTTCCACACCGGCCACGTGCGAGGCCGAGGCGCTCGACGCGATCACCCGCCCCTGGGAACGGCTCGCGCGAAGCCAGGTCGGTCCGAGGAGATTCATCGTCGCCGAGCCTCCCGCCAGCACGCTGGCCGGCTCGAAGCTGGCGCTGACTCCCACCGGGAGGTGAGAGGCGGAGAAGGTGATCAGCTCTGGTTCGCCGGCGATCACAGCGGTGGCGATCCGCAGCGCGCTGGTTCCCGCGGCGCCCACCGGAACTTCGGTTCTCTCCGGCGCCAGGGAGAAGTCGTTGGCGATGACCACGGCCGTGCCCGCCGCGGATTGGACCACGCCTCCGGCTGCAGCCTGGACCAGGAAGGAGAATTCGCCCTGAGCGGTTCCACCAGTGGCGTGCAACACCAGCGCCGTCGCTTCGCCCGCCTGTATCGACGCCGGAGCAAGAGACGCCGTGATCCCGGGCGGAAGAGGTGAAAGGGAGATCGCGAGCATCTTGGACGCTGCCGCAGGGGCGAGCGCCGCACTGGAGACCACCCAGCTGGAGTCCCGGTCGAGGGCCAGCGTCCCCCGCGTCGGCGAAACCCAGATCATGAAGTCCGTCTCGGGCGGCGCGCAGCCCGGCAGAGCGAAGGTGGCGATGCGGGTGCGCCAGTTGAAGGCGCCGGCCGCCGGGAGGTAGGGGGCCGTGTACCAGAACGTGCAGTCGTCGGAGGGATCGACCGAGAGGCTGGTGTAGTCGCCCCAGCGCAGGGAGCCGATCTGCGGCCCGCTGCTGGTGAGAGTGACCGCCTCGCCCTGACCCATCATGCCGGGCGGATCCGCCGCGGTGCGCCCGGTGTATGCGATGGCCGGGTAGCTCGTCTGTCCCGATAGACTGAAGCCAAGCCCGATCCCGCCAACGCGATCCATGGCGATGCTGCCCATCCAGCGCCAGTTGGCGTCGGGCGCGTAAGTGCCCTGCTGATGGATGAAGGGTTCGCCACCAGGGTCCTGCACCTCGTACCAGCGAATGCCGCTCGAGTTCCCGGCCGAGACGGTGTGGTTGGCGACGAGCACTTCTCGATTGCCAAAATTGCGGTATGCGACCCGGAACATCATCCGGTCCGACAGCGCGTCGAGCATGTCCACGGTCCCTTGCTGCGGGATGCAAACGCCCGTGGACAGCCGATCGCACGCCGCCGTGAAGGGCGCGACCGCGAGCTCGACGGGATAGAGCGCCGTCTTCTCCGGCGCCGCCCAATCGACGTGGTACTGATAAAGGACGAGCGAATTGCGCCCGAATCCGACGATCATCCCCGGCTCGCCGGGCGGCGGTGGGATCCTCCCATCGAGGTCGGCCGGGGTCATTCCGCTCATCTCGCCGCGAGGGATCTCCATGCACTGCTGGTCGGCGGGTTCTCCGGCGAGCATGTGCTCCCGATCGAAGGCGCAGATGTCGATCCCCAGGAAGGCGCCTCCGGCAACCTCTGCGTACTCGTTGTAGGTGGCGTAATACGCGTCGGGCCAGACGCCGAGCTTCGGGTAGTCGTTGAAGAAGGCGTACGGGTAGGAGTATCGCGCGTAGGGCCCCATCGGGTCGGAGGTGCGCGAGACCGCGATGCACTCGAGATAGGAACCCCCGTTGAGGTTGGGGATCGCGAGCTGGCTGATCAGCCAGCGGTCCGCGAGGGGATCGTAGAGCACCACCCCGTCGCCCTCGTCGCTGGTCTCGCATCCATCTCCGAAGCCGGCGAAGAGCGTCCGGGTGGGCACCGGGCCGAAGAGAGTCTCGCCTTGCTTGGAGAAGACGGCGAAGCTCGAGTTGACGATCTGTACATAATGCGCCGGCCCGACGTCGCCCTCGGGATCAGGCGGATCGTATTTCACTTCGAAGGGCGCGACCTGCCGCGCTCCGACGAAATTCTCGCCGATGCCTTCGAAGCTCGTGCCCTGCTGAGGCGCGGCCAGGGTCGGCGCGTTGTCCTGCAGCACCGGGTCGCGCGTGGGGGCAGACCACTGCAGAGACGGAACACGGCGGGGCTGGCGATCTTCGCGCGGAGGCAAAGCGCGAGCAGGCTCGAGGAGCCAGAGGGGGGCGGAGACATCGGAGCGTCCCAGGGCGGCCTGCTGTGGGCGGCCCTGTGGAGGAAGCGCGAGTGCAGCGCTCGCGCCGACCGACGCCAGAGATGCCAGGCGGAGGTCCATGGAGAGAGAATAGTCCAAAGAGCGCGCCTCGCGCTCCCGTTGACAGCGCCAGATCTCTCTTGTCTACTCTCGCGCCTTTCGCGGGCTCAGCGCAGGGGCGCAATGTTCGATAACATCACCGCTCGAAAAGCAAAACGGCGCAGCGGCGTTTCGATGGCGGTGTCCATCATCCTCCATGCCGGAGCCGTCGTCGCAGCCGTCGCCGTCAGCTACGCGCGCGCCCACATGCCCAGACACGAAGAAGCCGTGGCGGTGACCTTCCGGCCTCCTTCTCCCCCGCCTCCTCCCCCTCCTCCTCCGGCCGGCCACAAGCCGAAGACGCCGCGGCCCAAGCCGGTCGTCAAGGTCACGCCGCCCGCCGCGATCATCCAGCCGAAGGAAACGCCGAAGGAGGAGAAGCTGCCCGAGCCCGAGGAGGAGGAAGAGGAGGAAGGCACAGAAGGAGGCGTCGAGGGCGGGGTGGTGGGCGGAGTGGTCGGCGGCGTCCCGGGCGGCACCGGCACGGTGGTCGCGCCGCGGCTGGAGGCGGACGAGAGCACGGTGCACCTCAAGAAGATCTCCGGCCCCATCCCCGAGTACACGGAGCAGGCGATGGAGCACGAAGTGCAGGGGGTGATGATCGTCAAGTGCGTGGTCACGACGGACGGTACCGTCTACGGCTGCCGGGTCTTGAAGAGCCTGCCCTTCATGGACCGCCAGGTGATCTCGGCACTGGAGCGCAGCCGCTACGAGCCCTATCTGGTGAACGGCCGGCCGGTAGAGATCGACATGACCTTCAGAATCCGCCTCCAGCTGCCCCAGTAGCCAATGCGCGCGCTCGGGCACGCTGCGCTTCTTCTCGCTTGCGGCTGCGCGGGCCTGGGCGTGAACAAGCGATCTCCGGCGAACATCGCCAACGGCGCGCTCACGCCGACGCTGCCTCCCGCCGCCAACTACGGTCCCGACGCGACGAAGACCTGTCCCACGGCAGGCGCGAATGGCGAAGTGGCCTCGCTGCTCGCGGAGCAATCGCAGGGAAAGACGCCGCCGCAGCAGGACGGGCGCCTTTGCGAGATGGCGGAGACGCTGCTCTCCTGGGATCCCGCCGAGCTGCCCCCGGACCAGGTCCTCAGCTTCCTCTCCTTCTACTTCGGCCTTCCCCAGCCGGCACGGCGCATCGTCATCACCAGCATCGAGAGCGAGGACGTCCGCCAGCTGGCGCCACCGCTGGCCGATGGTGTGCAGAGCTTCGCGGCCACCGCCGCGCTGCCGCGGTACGGCCTGTCGACGCAGCGGGTGAAGAAGGGCACGACCAAGGTGGTGCTGGTCATGCAGGAGGGGACGCTCGAGCTGGAGCCGGTCCCGCGCAAGCTCGCTCCGGGCGCGCAGGCAACGCTGAGCGGCCGCGTGGCCGGTCCGCTGGAGAATCCCAAGGTCACCGTCAGCGACGTGCTCGGGCACTTCGAGACTCCGAAGGCGGAGGGGAAGTCCTTCAAGGCCGAGCTGCGCTGCGGCGACAAGCGCGGCAAGATCGTCGTCGAGATCCACGGCGAGGAGCAGGGATCGGAAGTGCCGGCCGCCAACTTCCCGGTTCACTGCGGCGAAGACCCGCCCACTTCGGTGGCTTTGGCGCCGCAGCAGCCGGAGGCGCCGGCCGCGTTCGAGAAGAAGCTCTTGGAGCTGATCAATGCGGAGCGGAGCACGGCCGGGCTCAAGCCGCTCGAATGGGATGACGCGGTCGCCGGTGTGGCGCGCGAGGTTTCCGAGGCGCGGCGCGAGGCGATGAAGGGCGGCAGCTCGGTCCCCTCCGACATCGTGCAGCGCTTGAAGAAGGTGGACGTGATCTCTCCCCTGATCCTGCAGAACTCCGCGCAGGCGCGCAGCGCCGAGGACGCCGCCACGCGCTTCTTGATGAGCCCCGCCCACCGCGCTCATTATCTGAGCGCCGAGGCGACGCACGCCGGCATCGGTGCGGCGGCGCTAACCGACGCGGCGGGAAAGCCTTTTGCCGTCGTCACCGAACTGTTCGTCAAAGAGCTGCAGCCGCTCGATGTCGCGGAGCTCCGCGAGAAGCTCTACGGCGCGCTCGCCCGGCGCCGCTCCGGCGCGCGCGCCCCTGCCCTGCGCAAGGACGCCGGGCTCGAAGAGACCGGGCAGAAGTACGCGACCGAGCTGGCCGCCGCGCGCGGCGAACTGCCCAAGCCGAGGGAGAAGGAGCTGACCTCTCCGCTCTACAAGCAGTTCCTCTCCGTCAACGTCCTCGGGGGAGCCAAGAACGATCCGCTGGAATTCGCCGAGGAGCCGGGAGTCCTCTCTACCGGGAAGGTGATGGGAGTGGGCGTGGCGCAGGGAACTCATCCGGTGCTGGGGAAGAATACCGTTTTCGTCGTCATCCTCATCGGGACGCGCAGATGAGGCTGCGTTCATCGCGCTCGCTTCCGACCTGACCCTGTAAAGTCGCCGGTCCGATTCCCGGACCCCCGGTCCTGTTTTTCAAAAAAAAATAATTTTTTTTCTGCGCCTGTTCACCAGCCGACCCCTCCCGGTCCCCTGGCGTGCAAGCGGGCGGGTGCCTAGCTTCCCCGCCCAGGAGGGGGAGCAAGATGAAATGGCGGGCGACCTGCGCGGCCTTTGCGGCTGCGGCGGCTGCGGCTGCAATCGCGGCAGAAGCACACGAATTTTCCTGCATCAAAACGGTGAACGGAGAGGTGATCCACGAGATCCACCACTATCCGGCCAAGCTCCATTTCAAGATCACCATCACCAACACCCATCCGGATGAGTCCACCGCGCTCGCCGTCGAGGACCGGATGCTGGAGTCGCTCGGGTTCAAGTTCACCCCCGCGGCGCCTTTCACCCTGAAGGTGGGCGAGTCGATAACCTCCAAATTCGACGTGAAGGTCGAGAGCAAGGCGGAGTGCGAGGCCCTCGCCAAGGCCAACTCCTGCAACCGCGAATTCGACGACTTCTTCAAGATCATCCACGACGTCGGCGAGACGGACTGCGCCGCCCGCATCCTCTGCGGCGAGGAGAAGGGCCCGAGCTGCGGGGGTGGCGACGAGGACCACGGCGACGCCGACAAGGACGACGACGACCACCACGACAGCGACGCCGACCGCGACGACGAGCACGACTTCGACGAGTGCGCCTGCCGCGAGGGCAGCAAGAAGCACGGCCTCGGATTCTGGAAGGTGCACGAGGACGCGGTGGCCGCCTGCGTGGCGGGCGGGCCGGTCGACCTCGGCATCGCCAAGGTCAAGACCATGGCCGACTTCGAGGGAGTCCTCTGGGGCTCGCCCGACAGGTTCCAGTGCGGAGAGGAGCGCAGCCGTCTCGACAAGGAGCGCTTCATCCTGGCGCGCAAGCTCCTGGTCGCGACCTGCAACGTGCGCGTCCTCGGCGCCGAGTTCCACGATGGCGACGAGGTCACCGACGTCCTTGGGGCGCTGAGCCGCACCTCCTGCCGCGACATCCACGGCTTCAAGATCGAGATGAAGAAGGACCGCGACTGCGACGGCCAGCACGCCGTCAAAGGACCGGCGACGCCCGAGCACGCGCAGTCGATCGCGGTCGATCCGACGCAGTCGTCGGGCCAGGAGTGCAAGGACGTTTGCGAGGGCGGGGAGGACGACTGATGAAACGGGCATGGATGATGGCTCTGGCGGTGGCGGCAGCCTGCGGCACGGGAGCGCAGCACGCGGATGAAGCCCTCCACGCCGCGGCGGGCGTGGGCACGGACACCTCGGGCACGACGGGCGAAGTGCGCATCCTCGGCGTCAACGGCGCGGCCTTCTCGTCCTTGACGATGAACGTCTCGGCCGCCGAGGTCCGGGCCAACGGTACGGTCGTCACCAACGCGATCGTGACCAGCAAAGTGGAGCTGGCGAATCCGAACCAGGCCTGGCTGCTCTCGAAGTTCACCATCCCGAGCGGGGTGGAGAAGCTCGAGGTCACGGTCTCGCTCGAGGACGGCGGGGCCTTCGTCAAGTCGGGCAAAGGCGGCGAAATCCGCGCCGGGTGCTCGGTGATCAAGCTCTCCGTCCCGGTCTCGCTGCTCAAGCTGCGCGGGCATGTCGTGCTGCACCTGGACCTGGCCAACTCGATGGTGATCAAGGGCGAGGTGGCGGAGCTCGTGCCGAACTTCGCCGTGCATTACTGAGCGCGGCCCGCCGCTGAACGATTCTGGATGCGCTATAGACTGGCGCGATGAAGATCGCGCCAGTCGCATTTCTTCTCGCTCTCTCCGCCTGCAAGCATGCCCCGGCCGCCGCGCCGGACCGGGGCTCCATCGAGAAGAGCAACGAGAACGCCCAGGTCCTTCTCGAGGTCGCTGCGCGCTTTGCTCCCGAGCAGGCGGCGCGCCTCGGCGTACCGGGGCTCGACGATCGCATCTCGGACTTCACGCCCGGCCACCGGCAGCGGCAGCGCCAGGCGCTGCGCGAGGCTTTGGCGCGCTTGCAGCAGAAGAAAGAGGAAGACCCGATGGTGGCGGAGGATCTGGAGATCCTCGTCGCGGCCGCCAAACGGCAGATCCGCGGCTCGGAGCTGTCGGAAAAGTACGAGGTGCCTTACACGAATCTACCGCGGCTGGTCTTCGGCAACGTGCGCTCGCTGCTCGACGTGCAGGTCGCGCCCGAGCGGCGGCCGGCGGCGCTCGAGCGGGTGCGCAAGTATGCGGGCGTGGTGGCGCTGGCCGAGGACGAGACGCGCGCGGGGCTCGCGCAGGCATCGCTCTTGCCGCCCAGCCGGCTCGAGGTGGAGGAGGACCTGCGCACCGCTCCCTTCCTCATCGACGGCGTCGAGAAGCTGTTCAAGCAGTTCGAGATCCCCGGCCACGTGGAACCAGTCGCAAAGCTGAAAGCGCAGCTCGCGCAGTATGTGGAGTTCGTCAGGGCGGAAGTGCTGCCACGGGCGCGCGATGATTTCCGCCTGCCGCCCGAGCTGTACGCCTTCCGGCTCGAGCAGTTCGGCGTGGACATTCCGCCCGCCGAGCTGGCCACCCGCGCGCATGCCGCCTTCGCGCAGTACCAGTCGGAGATGAACACGGTCGCGGCGCGGCTCGGATTCGACGACTACCGCAAAGCCATCCGGGAATTGAAGAAGCAGCAGATCCCCGACGGCGAGGTGCTGGCGCACTACCAGAAGCGGCTGGCGGACATCGAGCAGATCATCCGCGAACACCGGCTCGTCTCGCTCCCCGGCCGGGCGGCGAGGATCCGGCTCGGCACTCCGGCGGAGAACGCGCAGCAGCCCGCGCCGCACATGGTGCCGCCCCGCCTTCTCGGCAACACCGGCGAGCAGGGCGAGTTCGTCCTGCCGCTCGGGATCCCCGGCGCGGCCGAGATGAAGTACGACGACTTCAACTACAGCGCGGCCTCCTGGACGCTGACGGCGCATGAGGCGCGCCCGGGGCACGAGCTGCAGTTCGACGGCATGGTGGAGCGCGGAGTCTCGATCGCGCGGGCGATCTTCGCCGGCAACAGCGCCAACACCGAGGGATGGGGACTCTACGCGGAGGCGATCACGCTCCCCTACATGCCTGACGACGGCAAGCTGATCTCCCTGCAGCTGCGGCTGCAGCGGGCGGCGCGCGCCTTCGTCGATCCCGAGCTGCAGCTGGGGAAGTGGACGCCGCAGGACGCGCGCGAGTTCCTCCAGCGCGAAGTCGTTCTCTCGCCGGCCTTCGCCAAGGAGGAGGTGGACCGCTTCACCTTCCGCGCACCGGGCCAGGCAACCTCCTATTTCTATGGCTACACCCGGCTGCTCGAGCTGCGGGCCGAGGTGGAAAAGAAGCTCGGCGCGAATTTCGATGCGCAGCGGTTCCACGACTTGATCCTGGCGCAGGGACTCCTGCCGCCCGATCTGCTCAGGCGCGCCGTGCTCTCCGCGCTCTGAGCGCAGCCGCAGAAACCAGCAAGACCGGGATCCACGCCGTGCCGCTCCCGCCGCTGCTGCAGCCGGTGGGCACGCAGACGCCGCCGATGTCGATGGTGCCCGGCGGGCAATTCCCGCCGCCGCCGCCTCCCCCGCCCTGCCCGCCCGAGACGGTGGCGATCGCCTTCGATTGTCTCTGCGCGCCGCCGGCGGCGCCCTGGATGGTGAAATACGTCCCGCCGTTGCTCGCGCTGCCGTCCACCGAGAGCGTCAAGGTGGCGCTCTGGCCGGGGGCGATCTGCGTCTTGTCGAACTTGCCGCTCATCCCGGCGGGCAGGCCGCTCGCGCCCAGAGTGATGCTGCCCGGCGTGCCCGAGGTCGCGACCGAGCTCACGACGTAGCTCGCCGACTGTCCGGCAGCGATGTTCTGGTTGCCAGGGTTGAGCACGATGGCAAAGTCGGTCGGCGTCGCCCCCGCCACGCAGGCCCCGTGCGTGTTGGACCATTCCTTCTGCACCGTCCAGCTCTGGTTGTGCGCGGTGACAGCCGCTTCCTCGCCGTTGCAGATGTCGCCGATCTCTCCGTCCTGGCCCTGGGGATCGTACCAGCCCAAAGGCGGCGCGAAGTCGGTGGCGAGACCGACGTCCGCGTCGGTGGTGGCCTCGACCAGCTCGTGCGAGGCGACCGAGGTGGTGTTGTTGAATCCGCCGGCGAGGGGACCGCAGCCGAGCTCGCAACCGTCGGTGGTGACGTTGGGAATGACGCCGTAGGCGATGTTGCTCGGGCTATGCTGGATGGTGCTGTGGTACGCGCAGAACTGCTGGCAGGACTTCGCGGTCCCGCCGTTGCCGTCGGGCATGGAGATGGTCGTCCCGGCGGGGAAGTGGATCATGTAGAGCGTGTTGGCGTCGGGCGCCGGCAGCTTGCCCGCCTTGATCTGCGCTTGCAGCTCCGCGCCGATCTGCTGGTCGGTGATGCTGGTCGCCGTGATCGAAGGCGCGAGAGTCACCGTCGCCCCCGCGGTGCCGCGGCCGACCTTCATGCCCGCGCCGTTGCCGCCCGAGTAGCTCTTGATGTCGGCGTCGTACTCGGCGAGGAAATCGTAGTAAGGGCTGTCGGTGACCGCCGCGTAGAAGCTCCCCATCTGGGACGACACCTGCGCCGGCACGTGCGAGCCCCACATCACCGGCACGACGTGGACGTTGGCGATCACCCGCCCGCCGTAATAGTTGAGCCAGGCGTTGGCCGGCGCCGCCGCCTCGATGCCCACGGTCTCCTCGATCGTTCGGTCCGGACGCATCGGCGTGACTCCGCGCGGAAGGGCGATGGGAAGAGCGCCCAGCGCGGCGGCGGGCATCACGGCGATTGCGGCTGCAAGGACTTGCATCGGTTCCCCCCTTTGGAATCGCGGGATCGTGAACCCAAAGGAGGAACTTTTCGTCGGTCATCGGACGGATGCGATCGACTCGCGCAACGCGCTCTCGACCGCGGCCGCGAGCTTGCGGGCGCCGCGCTCGTTGGGGTGGCCGTCCCAGCGCTCCGATTCGTCGAGGTCGACCAGCGCCCAGCGCAGGCCCGAGCCGTCGAAGAGCTGGTGCAGGAGCTGCGCTTCGGAATGCGCTTCGAGCGGGCGATCGGGACCAGGGCTGGGCACGAGAAAGAGCGCCGTCCGCGCCCGCCGGGCCACGTCCAGGAGGAGCGCGCGAGTGAGCCGCGCGCTGCCGGCGATGTCCGCCTCGCTGCGGTAGGGGATCTGGTTGACGAACAAGGAGCGCAGCCGCAGCCGGCTTCCGCTCGGCGGCAACACTTCAAACCCCTCGGTGAGCCGCGGGTGATCGTCGATCAGGTTTCGCCCGAGCATGAGCGGCAGCACCACCATCACCACCGCGCGCACGTCGCGGTAGCGCGGCAGCAGATTCGTCAGGCGCAGCCACGCCTGGTCGATGCCGTAGCCGTTGACGGCGAGGTTGACGGCCTGCAGGCCGAGGTCGCTCGCGGCGATGGCGGCAAAGGTTTCGTCCCAGTCGAGGCCGTGGCCCATCGCGATCGACTCGCCGGCGACGAGCAGCGAAGGCCGGACCGGATCGGGACAAGCGCCCAAGGCGGGAACACGGCTGCCCTCAGCATCGAAGGCGAGCCGGACCGTTCGCTCGCCGGAGCGGATGGCCGGCGCGCTGTTGGGACGAAAGATCCAGCCATACAAAGGATGCGGCTCGCCCATGCGCGCCTGGAGGGTGCGGCGCTCTTCGCTCCTCTGCGACTCGAGGTGGCGGAGGAGCAGCTCGGAGACGGGCAGCGCGCAGAGCGCAGCCGCTCCGATGCGGACTACGGCGGGCGCGCGCAATTTCCAGACGGCAGCGGCAAGCCCGGCCGCTGCCAGGAGCGGGACGAGGCGAAGAACGACAAGCAGCGCCGCGCTCGGGGGCAGGTAGGAATCGAGCAAGAAGAAATGCCGCACCAGCCACGGGCGGTCGGCGGCGAGAGAAACCGCCGCGCCCGCGAGGAGGATGAGGAGAGCGGCGAAAGAGCGCACGCACCGTCTCTAGCTGTCGCGTCGGTACACGTCGAGGCGCGCGTCGGAGAAGATTCTCCTCCAAGTCACTTCCGGCCCAGGGAGGCCACGCACAAGGATGGCGAAGCGGATCCCCTGGCGCCGCGCAAAGGCGTCGAAGTCACCGCGCGGGAGCGGCCGCTGCGCGGCGTATTCGGAGTCGAGCAGCATGTAGCCGCCGTAGTCGTAGAAAGGCTCGAGGAAGGGATGGTCCAGATTGTAGATGTTCCAGTCGTTGCAGAAGACTTCACCGCTCTCGCGGAATCCGTTCTCCTTCAAGACGCGCACCACCGCCTGGTTTTCCTGCAAGTCGGCGCGGCGGGCTTTGACCAGGAGGACCTGCTTGTAGCCGTGCACGGCGAGGCCGGCCGCGATGCCGGCGAGCACGACGCCTTTGACGAACCGGGGCCATTGCAAAGGCACGACCAGTCCCATCGAGACGATGCTGAGAAGCAGGAAGGCGGGAACCGCGGCGCGATTGGTGTATCGGCTGATGAGGATGTCGAGCACGACATATCCGCCGGCGAGCGCGAGAAGGTATCCGGCGATCCGCCGCCTCGAGCGGATCAGGCCCGCGACGGCCGCCGCGAGCGTGAAGAGCGCAAATGGATGGAGGAAGGAGCCGAGGTTCTTGACCATCGTCCAGAGAAATGCGCCGGGCCGCTCGGCGAGCACCCGCGAGACCGGCCAGAGAGCATAGGTGGCGGGGAAATCGTTCCAGTCGACCGCCTCGACGGCGTTGTATCCGAGAATATAGGAGGAGAGGCCGGTGTGGAGCGGCACCCGATAGACGATGAGGTTGCCGGCGATCAAAGGCGAGACGGCGACGGCGAACCCTGCCAGAAGCGCAGCCGTGCAGGAAAGAAAGGCCTTGAGCCCCGGCCGGAGCACGAGGAGCGCGGCGGGAAAGATGATCAGGAAAGTCAGATAATGAAATCGAATCAGATAGGCCGCTCCGATCGTCAATCCTGCGATGAATTGGCGGCGCGGCGAGCGCAGATCCTCGAGCAGCACCCACAGTCCGAACAAGACCGCGAGAGCCGCGAGCGAGTCGGCAAATTCACTGATGGCGACGGGAAAGTTCACCGCCGCCGCCGCAAAGGCTGCCGCTCCGGCAGCGCGCTCGCTGGCGAACAGCTTCCGGGTGATGGCGAAGACCAGCAAAAGGCCGAGCGTCGACGCCACCGCCTGGCAGAAGAGCGCCGCGCGCACGATCGATCCGAAGAGCGGCGTGAGTCCCCGCATCAGGAGCGGAAAGCCCATCGGGAAGGGATAGTTCTTCCCCAGGAGCGACTCCGGCCGCGAGAGCCGCAAGTGCTCGGCCATCCAGCCGATGAACTGCAGGTCGTTGTCGGCGGGATAGGGAATGAATCCCAGATCGAGCCAGAGCAAAGCAATGAGATAAAGGCCGGCGGCAATCCAGAAAGATCTCATCCAAAAGCATTACGCGCCGACGCGTCCGGCGAAATCAACTCGAGCTAGCGGCTGACGCTCTTCATCTCCACACAGCACTGCAGCCCCATCACCTTGAAGATGAAGGCGTAGAGATCGACGCGCTGGGCGATGACCTCCTCCAGCGAGCTGCCCATGCCGTGGCCGGTGACGGAGCTGGTGCGGAGCAGGATCGGCGTGCGCCCACGATTGGCCGCCTGCAGCCGCGCCACCATCTTGCGCGAGTGCCAGGGATCGACGCGCGGATCGTTCGCGCCGGTCATGAAGAGCGTCGCCGGATAGGAGGTGCCGTCCGCGACGTGGTGGTAAGGCGAGTACGCGTAGAGCGCCTTGAACTGCTCCGGGTCCTTGACGGTGCCGTACTCGGTCACGTTGAAGGCGCCGTTCTGGGTCTCCTCGACCCGGAGCATGTCGTAGACGCCGGCAATGGAGGCGACGGCCTTCCACATCCCCGGGTGCTGGGTCAATTCCGCGCCCATCAGGAGGCCGCCGTTGCTGCCGCCGTAGATGGCGAGGTGATCCTTGTCCGTGTACTTGTGCTCGACCAGATAGCGGGCGACTGCGTAGAAGTCGTCGAAGACGTTCTGCTTGTGCGTGAGGTTGCCCGCCTTGTGCCAGTCGTCGCCGTACTCGCTCCCGCCGCGCAAGTTGGCGTCGACGAAAACCCCACCGGCATCGATCCAGACGCGGCGCGAGGTGGAGAAGCTGGGCGTCTCGCTCAGGCCGTACCCGCCGTAGCCGTAGAGGAGCGTGGGGTTCCTGCCGTTCAGCTCCGTGCCTTTGCGCCGGATGATGTTGAGGGGAATCCTGGTGCCGTCCTTGGAAGTGGCGAAGTCGCGGACCACCTCGCAGTCGGAGTAATCGGCGATGGAGGTGACCTCAAGCTTCGTCTTGCTCAGCTGGCCGTGAGGCGTCAGCCGGAAGAAGGCGGGCGGCGAAAGGTAGGTGCCGATGTTGAGGAGCACGTCGCCGTTCTGGAGCCGAGCCATCTCGTGGACCGATGAGACCTCGGGCGTGTTGACCGCGGTCGCCGCTCCGCCGCGAAGCGGAAAGGCGCGCACGCGGCTCGGCCCGCCGAGCAGCTCGCGCACGTAGAGCTTCTCCGCCGTGGGCAAGAGGCCGGAGATGCCGCCCTCGCCTTCGGGCACGACCTCAGCGGCCTTGGAGATCTCGGGCGTCTCCATCGGCAGCCGGAGGATTTTCCCCTTGGGCGCGTCCTTGCGCGAGAGCAGATAGACGGCGCCATCCAGGCCGATCGAGGCGTCGACCGCGCGATCCTCGAAGCGCGAGATCTGGCTCCAGCGGGAGCCTTTGCGGAGGAAGAACTCCAGGTCGCCGCCGTCGCCGTTCTTCACCGAGGCGAGCACCGCCTGGCCGTCCTCGCTGGTCTCGAGGGTGATCTCGGCGATGCGCGGAAGCTCCTTGCCCAGCTCGTAGGAATCCTCGGCGGTGGGCGACCCCAGCTTGTGGAAGTAGACCTGCTGGTAGAAGCCGAGGTCCTCGGCCTTGCGCTCGCCTGCGCGCGGATAGCGCGTGTACCAGAAGCCGCTGCCCTCGGCATTCCAGGCGACGCTGCCGCCCGCCGTGCCATGGTTGACGTGGGGGACGGGGGCGTCGATCTCCTTGCCGCCCGCGACGTCGAAGACGTGGACGTCGCCCGATTCCGAGCCGTTCTTCGAAAGCGAGACGGCGATCTTCGTTCCATCGAGCGAGGGCACCCAGAAGTCGATGGCGGTCCGGCCGCTCGGGTCGATGACGTTCGGATCGACGATGGGGCGCGCCGACTCGGGATGCTCGAGGTCGAGCAACACGACGAACGGTTGCTGCTTCCTGGGGTCGAACTTCTCGGCGAAGACGCGCCCCTTCCGATCGACGATGGCGAAGAAGTAGGGGCTGGTCTCGCGCACGAGCGCGTCGATCCGCTTGCGGAGCGAGTCGCGCCAGGGGATGTCGTCGAGAAAGGCGCGCGCCGCCGCGTTCTGCGCCTCGCTCCACTGCTGCACCTTGGCGTCCTTGTCGTTCTCCAGCCAGCGGTAGTCGTCGCTGACTTTGACGCCGTGGTAGCGCTGGACCGCGGGCTTCTTCGGTGTGGCGGGCAGAGCGAGAACGGCGGCGAGCAAATGCGCGAGGATCATGAGTGGGACATAACCGCCAACACCGGCGCGCGCCGCCGCACCGTCCGCTCGCGCGGCAGGGCCCGGAGGACCGCATCGAGCCGCGGCAAGACGTCCTCGGCGGTGTAGCGGATCATGTGCTCGCCCTGCACAGCCATCGCCACCGCGCGCGCGAAGGTGTGGGGCTTTCGCAGCGAGCGGCGCAAGAGCCGCCAGAAGCGGCGCCGCCGCGGCGACTTCACGCCGATGCGGAAAGCGGCCTTGAGCAGCGCGCGCAAGCCCCCTGGGCGGTAGGACACGGGATGGGCGACGCCGATCTCGTCGATCACCTTCTCGCATCGATCATAGTAAGCGTCAGCCGTATAGAGCCCGCCGAGCAGCTCGCGGTAACCGCGGAGCAGCTCCGCTTCGTCCATGGCGGTGTCGAAGTTGGGCCGATCGAACTGATCTCCGCTCGAGGGGCCGCGCAGCCGGTTCTCCCGCTCCAGCCGCCGCCAGAGCTGCGTGCTGGGGAGCGCGGTGAGAATGCCGATCATCGCCGCCGGAATGGGGAGCGCGGCGATGAAGTTCCGCTGCGCCTCGAAGATGCCGGGGCCGTCGGAGTCGAAGCCGACGATGAACCCGGCATAGACCTCGAGGCCTGCGCGGGTGAGCCGATGCACCGCCTCGGCAGGATCGATCTTGAGGTTCTGCAGCTTCTGCGCTTCCTTGATCGAGGCTGGCTCCGGGGTTTCGATCCCGAGGAAGACGGCGGAGAAGCCGGCCGCCGCCATCGCGTCCACCAGCTTCGGCATCGCGGCCAGATCGACGCTGGCCTCGGTGTACAGCTCGAAAGGCCAGCCGTGGGCGCGCTGCCATTCCTCGATGCGCGGCAAGAGCTTCGCCACCAGCTTGCGGTTGCCGATGAAGTTGTCGTCGACGACGAAGACGGTGCCGCGAAAGCCCGTCTCGAGCAGGGCGTCCAGCTCGGCCAGCACCTGCTCGGGCGTCTTGGTGCGCGGCACGCGCCCGAAGATCTCGATGATGTCGCAGAACTCGCAGCGGAAGGGGCAGCCGCGCGAGTACTGGATGCTCATCGAGGTGTACTTGCGCCCGTCGAGCAGGTCGAAGCGCGGGGGAGGCGCGTCGTGCAGGCCGGGCCGCTCGCCCTCCAGGGGCGAGAGGACGCGCGGCGCCTCGCCGCCCTGCAGGGCCTGCAATAGCGGACCGAGCCGGCCCTCCGCTTCGCCGAGGAAGATGTGCTCGGCGTCGGGGAAGGCGTCGGGCGAAGTCGTCACCGCCGGCCCGCCCAGGACGGTGCGCACGCCCAGCCGCTTGGTGCGCGCGAGCAGCTCGCGCATGTTGCGGATGTGCACCAGCATGCCGGTGACGAGGACGACGTCGGCCGCGCGCAGCTCGTCGTCGCTGAGCGGCTCGACGTTCATGTCCTTGACCCGCAGCTCCCACGACTGCGGCAAGAGCGCCGCGATGGTGATCAATCCCAGCGGCGGATGGGGCGCGGCCTTCCCCACGATCTTCACGGCATGCTGGAATCCCCAGTAGGTCGGGGGCGTCTGCGGCTGCACCAATAGAACGCGCATGCGCGGAAGATGCGCCCTGGATTGTCATGGTTTCGTCATGGCCGCCGACCGATGAGCGCTGGCCAGCGGATGAAGAAGACCCGCTCGCTTCTCTGGTTGAACAGCTCGCCGAGACCAACCACCGTGCCGCGCTCGCGATGGCGCTCTGATTCTTTCCTGGAGAGCACCGTCATCCGGCCGCGCAGCACGTCGCCCGGCCGCACCGGCGCGAGCCAGCGCAGCTCGTCGAGACCGCCGGAACCGACGCTCGCCGAATCGCGGAAGAGTCCGCGCACGAGCAGGCCCATGAAGATCGAGCCGGTGTGCCAGCCGCTCGCGACCAGGCCTTTGAACATCGAGCGCGCCGCTGCCTCCTTGTCGACGTGGAAGGGCTGCGGATCGTACTTGCGAGCGAACTCGAGGATCTCCGCCTCGGCGATCACCGCCTCGCCCAGCTCGAACACGTCGCCCGAGTTGAAGTCTTCGAAGTAGCGCATTGTGTCACCTGTGTTTCGACGAGGCCGATAGTGCGGCTTTCGTCTCTCTGTACCTCTGTGCAGCCATGGACAATTGCTCTCAACTATCCCAGTAATGCGCGCACCGTTCGGATCCAAACGGTCCGAGCGCCCGTCACGCCGCAGCAAAAACCCGAACTGGGGGATCCATGCGCGCGCAATGCTTGTACCTCGCAACACTGATGCTGTGTGCCTCCGTGTCCGGGGCGCGAGCCGATGCCGAGCAGCCGGCGCCGACGACCGACCAACAGAAACCCGCTCTCGAAGAAAAGGCGGTGGTCCCCGAGCAAAAGCCCCCGCCCAAGAAAGAGGTCCTCCTGGTCGGCTGGACCGGAGATCACTTCGCCATCCAGAGTCCGGATGGGAGCTTCCTCTTCCAGCCCTACGGGTACGTGCAGGGGGACTACCGCATCTATACTGGAGACGGAGTTCCCCCCAACACCTTCACCCTTCGCCGGGCGCGCTTCGGCTTCCAGGGCAAGCTCGACAAGTACTACGAGTTCGCCGTCCTCGCCGACTTCATCGACACCAACAGCAGGCTCTTGCGCGACGCCTACGTCAACATCAATTACCTGCGCGAGTTCCAGCTCACCGTCGGCCAGTTCGTCGAGCCCTTCGGGCAAGAAGTCGCCAGCGTCGGCGTCACCAACATCGACTTCGTGGAACGCGGCTTGACCTCGCTCCTCTATCCGTCGCCGGCGGGAGCGTTCCGTAGCCCCGGCGCCATGATCCATGGGGACATCGCGGGCGGCGTGGTCTCGTACTGGCTGGGGGCCTTCAACGGCAAGGGGTCAGCGGCCCCCAACACCACCAGCGAGCCGGAAGTGATCGCGAGGCTGCGACTCTATCCTCTGCGCTTCACCGGCATCGATCTCCTCAAGGGACTGGCCATCGGCGGCGCTTACGGCCACGGCCGGAGCCGGGCGCTTTCCAACGAGCTGAGCTTCAGCGGCGCCACCCCGGAAGGGGCCTTCACCTTCTTCCCGCAGCTGGCCATCAACGGCCCAGTCTGGCGGGCCAACGGCGAAGCCTCCTGGGCGATGGGTATCGCCACCATCCGCGCCGAGTACGACGAGCTGCACCAGAGTCGCAACGCGCTGGACATCGGCTTCACCGATCTGGGCGAGGTGAAGGCCAGAGGCTTCTACGTCAACGCGACGTTCCTCCTGACCGGGGAGCGGCGGCCGGAAAACGGCCAGCCCAGGCCTTCGAGCCCCTTCTTGTCGCCCGGCGGCACGTTCGGCATCGGGGCCTGGGAGGTCAAGGCCCGTTACTCGTATCTCTGGGCCAAGGCCGTGGGCGATCCCGCGAACTCCTTCCCCGACTATCAAGCCAGCGTCGACGAGTTCTCGGCGGGACTCAACTGGTACCCGACGGCGGTGGTTCGCTACGCGTTCGACGTCAACGTCTACCGGCAGAAGGACGCCGCCACCGTCGGCGGGGCGGTGCCGCAAACGTTCGTCGTCATCCTGCAGCGTGTCCAGTACAAGTTCTAGGCGACCGGAGACCAATCATGACCAACAAGAATGCATTCGCGCTGGCCCTGATCTCGGCGGCCACCTTCATCACCAGCGGCTGCACCACCCCGGCCAACTGTCCGACCTGCGGCACGACGCAGAACGGGACCGTCGTCGCCATCGGCGTGATGCGCGTGCCGCAGGCGTCCCCCTTCGGAAAGCCGTTCGCGGTCTGGGACCTGGTCACGCAAGATCCGGTCAACCGCAGGCTCTACGTCACCGACCGGTCGCACGCCGCCATCGCTATCTTCGATACGGCGACTGACAAGCCCATCGGACAGGTGAAGCACGGCTTCGTCGGATCAGTTTGCTGCGAGCCCGACCGCGCCAGCAACTTCAACGAAGCCTCGGGCCCCAACGGCGCCATCGTGACTCCCTCCACCACGGGAGGGAAGCTCGGCAATCTCTGGGTGAGCGACGGCGATTCCACGCTCAAGGTCTTCAATCTGGACACGGACACGTTGCCGGTCGACCACAACGACGGAACGGCGAAGCAAAGCTTCGGAACCGTCCAGACCGGTCGCTCCCTCACCAACATCGACGACTGCGCCCGCGGCACCAACGTCAGCGCCGATCCGACCGGGAACCCCTGCGGCGACCTGCGCGCCGACGAGCCGTCCTTCGACTCGGACCACAACCGCCTCATCGTCACCAACGGCGATGGGCCCAACGGAGCGTTCGTGACGCTGGTCGATACGACCAATCCCACCTGTGCCGGCAACTCCTGCGTTCTCGCCCAGTACTTCTTCGATGGAGGTGGAGACACTGCGACCACGGGTTGCCCCGACCCCGCGGTTTCGGGCGTGACGACTGGCGCCGTCAAGTGCAGGCATGTTGGCAACAACCCCGCCACCGAGAACGCGACCAACGGGCTGGGCGGCTCGATTTACAATCCCGGCACGAAGAAGTTCTTGCAAGGGGTTCCGCAGATCGGGCCCAATCCGAACGACGGCGAGGTCACCGAAATCGACCCGGTCACGTTTGCGGTGACGAATCATTTCCGGCTGACGGCCGCCACGGGGGCGCCTGGGTGCCAGGTCGCGAGCCTGGCGCTCGGCCCGTCGCAAAATCTGCTGATCGGCTGCGCAAACCGCGAAGGCGAAGCGTTCCCACCGAGCACCTTCATCATGGATGTCTCGGCGGCCGGCAAGGGCAAGATCATCAAGGCCATCTACAATGTCGGGAGGGCTGACCAGGTCATCTACAACCCCGGAGACAACCGCTTCTATCTGGGGGCGAGGGACATGGAGAACGGCTCGTTTCTCGGCATCATCGACGCTTCTACCAACATGTGGCTCTACAACTCTCCCACCGGTGGCAATGCCCACGGCCTCGCGGCTGACGCGGTGAACAATCACATCTACGTTCCCATCGCGCAGAACGCGCGCTGCGGGCAGTTCAGCGCCGAGGGTTGCATCACCATCTACGCGTCCCAGTAGAGACAGGTCGAAATAGAGACGCCTCGGCTGCTAGGCGAGCGGTCTGACGGGGATCCCGGAGCTCTCCAGTCGCTCCCGGACTGCTCGGGCGATGAGAGCTGCTCCAGGAGTGTCGCCGTGCAGGCAGATGGTCTGCGCCTCCACGCGGACCGTCGAGCCGTCGTCGGCGATGGCGACGCTGTCGCGGGCGATGCGCAGCGCCTGGTCTGCCGCCTCCGCCGCATCGTGCAGGACCGCCCCGGGGCGCGACCGCGGCATCAGCGAACCATCTTTGAGATAGCGCCGGTCGGCAAAGGCCTCGCCCGCCGCGCGCAGACCGACCGCGCGCGCCGCCTCGAGCTGCACCGAGCCGGCGAGGCCTACCAGAATCAGATCGCTGCGGAAGGCGCGCACGGCCTCGGCGATGGCGCGAGCGAGCGCGGCATCCCGGGCGGCCTGGTTGTAGAGCCCGCCGTGCGCCTTGACGTGCGAAAGATGTCCGCCCTGGGCGCGGACGAAGCCATCGAGAGCGGCCACTTGATAGAGGACGAGCGCGCGAACCTCGTCGAGCGGCAGCTGCAGCGCGCTGCGGCCGAAGTTCTCGCGGTCGGCATATCCTGGGTGCGCGCCGACCCTGACGCCGCGCGAGAGCGCGAGCGCGACCGTGCGCTCCATCAAGAGCGGCGAGCCGGCGTGCATGGCGCAGGCGACGTTGGCGGAGGTGAGGAAGGGCAGGACGAGCGAATCGTCCATCCCTTCGCCCAGGTCGGCGTTGAGGTCGATGCTCATGCCATCTCCCGGAAGCGCAGCCGCGCGCCGGGCCGCGCCTGCGCCAGGAGCGGCAGGTCGTCCCAGAGCACGGTCGCGATCTTGACGTACCCGCCGGTGACCGGGCGGTCAGGCCCGAGCGCGATGGGCAGGCCATCGCCGGGGACCTGGACCGAACCGGGCGCCGTCCCCTCGGGAGGAATGTCCGCCCTTTTCAAGATCGGCAGCGGCGCCCCGACCAGGCGCAGTCCGCGCCGGTCGCTCTGCGGCGAGAGAGTCCACTCGCTCGAGAAGAACTGACGCGGTTCGGCGAAGAAGTCCCATTGCGGCCCGCGGCGCGCGCGGATCTCGCCGGAGCCCGGAGTGGGAGGCTTGCGCCCCTCGGGCGGCGGATGCCGCGCCCGCAGCAGCTCGTCTCCGGGCTTGAGTGCGCGGGTCGGCTCGCCCAGCAAGGGCGGCAAGAGCCCTCCCGCGACGGCGAGATACTCTCGCGCTCCCTGCTGGACCGGACCGCAGCGCAGCCGTTCTCCGCGCCGGAGCTCGCGCACCTCGCCGCGCAGCGCAAGGCGGACATCCGCCAGCGCTTCCAGCTCCGGCCCGGCGAGGGTGATCTCCAGTCCCGCCGCGCCGGCTGCGTTCCCGACCGCCGCGTTCGCCGAGGCGAGCGAGGCGAGATCCATCGCTCCTCCCGCCGGCACGCCGAAGGCGGACATTCCATAGCGCGGCCCGCCCTGCACCGCCGTGAATGCGCCGGGCGCGACCACCCGCAGGAGCGGCTCGCCTTCCTGCCGCGGCCGCTCGGGCGGCGGCAACTGCGGCAGCTCCTCGACCGGCTCGAGCAGCACGCGATCCCCCGGCCGCAGCAGCGAGGGCGGGGAGCGCAGCGGGTCGAACATCCTCTCCGCCACCCGCCCCAGGAGCCGCCAGCCGCCGGGAGTCTCCGCCGGATAGATCCCTGTCCATCCATCGGCGACGGCCAGGCTCCCCGCCGGCACGCGGACTCGTGGCGTCTTCAGCCGGGGGACCGCGAACCCGCCCGTCATGTACGGGAAGCCCGGCGCGAATCCGAGGAAGGCAACGCGATGCTCCTCGGCGACGTGCCGCTGGATCAGCTGCGCGCGGCCGACCCCCAGCTCGGCCGCGAGCGGATCGAGATCGGCCCCGTCGTACCTGGCGCGCAACCGCACCGTGCGCGGCTCGATCCTCGCCCGCGCCGCGGAGAGGCGCGCGAGCTGCGCCTTGTCGAAGCGCTCCGGATCGAAAAGCACCAGCAGCGTCCGCGCTCCCGGCACCACGTCGAAGAGCCCCACCGGCCTGGCTTCGCTCAGCGCCGCTGCGATCTCGTGCGGCTCGCCGGTCTCCAGCAGGACCGCGCCATCGGACAGCTCAAGCAGGCGACAGCTCCTTGCCGCGCGTCTCCGGCAAGAGCAGCGCGGCGACGAAGAGCACCGCATACGCCGAGGCGGCAAAAATGCCGATGGCGCGGCCGAGCGGCATGGTCGCGCTCAGGGCGCCCACCACGATGGGGAAGAGCGCGCCCACTCCGCGGCCAAAGTTGTAGCAGAAGCCCTGGCCCGAGCCGCGGATGCGGGTGGGGAACAATTCGGTGAAGAACGCCCCCATGCCGCTGAAGATGCCGCTGGCGAAGAAGCCCAGCGGGAAACCGAGGACGAGCATCTGCGTGTCGCTGATGGGGACCAGCGTATAGACGAGGACGGCGGCCATCGAGCCGAGCGCGAAGACGAAGAAGTTCCGCCGACGCCCGAGCGCGTCGGAGAGATATGCGCTCACCAGATAGCCGCAGAAAGAGCCGGCGATGACCACGCCGAGATATCCGCCGGTGCCGAAGACGGTCAGCTTGCGCACGGTCTTGAGATACGTCGGCAGCCAGGTGGTGATGGCGTAGTAGCCGCCCTGCGCGCCGGTGGCGAGGAGCGCGGCGAGGGCAGTCGTGCCGATGATTCCGGGCGAGAAGATTTCCAGGAAGCTCCCCCGGCCCGCGCCGGCCACCGGCTGCGCGCGCGCCGCGCGATAGACCTCGGGCTCCTCGACGTAGCGGCGGATGTAGAGGACGAGCAGCGCGGGCGCGATCCCGGCGAGAAAGAGCACGCGCCACGCCACCTGCTCGGGGAGCAGACTGAAGACGACGGTATAGATGATGGCGGCCGCCCCCCAGCCCAGCGCCCATCCGCTCTGCACGGTGCCCACCGCCTTGCCGCGGTGGCGGGCATTGATCACTTCGCCCATCAACACGGCGCCGGCCGCCCACTCGCCGCCGAAGCCGAGGCCCATCAGCGCGCGCGTCGCGAGCAGCTGGCCGTATCCCTGCGCCAGACCGGACAGCCCGGTGAAGGCGGCGAACCAGAGGATGGTGATCTGCAGCGTCCGCACCCGGCCGATGCGGTCGGCGAGCAGGCCCGCGATCCATCCGCCGGCGGCGGAGAAGAGGAGCGTCGTGGTCTGCAGCGTCCCCGCCTGCACTCTCGAGAGGTGCCATTCGGCAATCAGCGAGGGGATGACGAAACTGTAGAACTGGAAGTCCATCCCGTCGAGCGCCCAGCCGCCGAAGCAGGCCCAGAAGGTGCGGCGCTCCTTCGCGGACATCTCGCCCCAGAAGGACATGAGGAAAGCCTATCAAAATCTGGCCCGCGCCACCCACAAGGGATAGTGATGACCGGATGGCGCGCACGCGCTACAGGCATCCGCAGCCGCCGCCGCTTTCGAGGCTGCCGGCCGCCGCCGTGCGCGCCGTGCTCTCCGAGGGCTACACCGCCGACGACCTGCGCCACGACGTTCTCGCCGGCCTGGTGGTGGGCATCGTCGCCTTGCCGCTCTCGATGGCGCTGGCGATCGCGGTGGGCGTGCCGCCGCAGCATGGGCTCTACACCGCCATCGTCGCTGGAATCGCCGTCCCGCTCCTCGGAGGATCGCGCTTCCAGGTAACCGGGCCGACCGCCGCTTTCATCGTCATCCTCGCGCCCATCTACGTGCGCCATGGAATGGCCGGCCTGCTCGTGGCGGGGGGAATGGCGGGCGTTCTTCTGCTCGCGATGGGACTCTTCCGGCTCGGCCGGCTGATCCAGTTCATTCCCCATCCGGTCACGACCGGATTCACCGCCGGCATCGGGACCGTCATCGGCGTGCTTCAGCTCAAAGACCTGCTCGGCCTTCGCCCGACGCGCACGCCCGACCACTTCGCCGAGCGGGTCTGGTCTTTCATCCAGGCGCGGCACACCGCGAACATGAGCGAGCTCTCCATCGGCATCGCCACCCTCGCGATGCTCGCGCTCCTGCCGCGAGTGACCAAGCGCGTGCCGGCGCCTTTGGTCGCGCTCCCGGTGGCGGCGCTCCTCGCATGGGCGGTGCACCTCGACGTCGCAACCATCGGCTCGCGCTTCGTCACCCTGATCGACGGCGAGCAAGTCCACGGCATACCCCAGCTGCCGCCTTTGCCGATCCTGCCCTGGCACGTCGGCGCGGGCCTGCCGCTGCGGCTGGCCACTCTCCGTGCGCTCTTTCCCGCCGCCATCGCCATCGCGCTGCTCGGCGCCATCGAGTCGCTGCTCTCCGCGGTCGTGGCCGACGCGATGGCGGGCACCAAGCACGACCCCGACAGCGAGCTGCTCGCGCTGGGCGTGGGCAACATCCTCTGCCCCTTCTTCGGCGGCATCGCCTGCACCGGCGCGATCGCCCGCACCGCGACCGGCGTCCGCTACGGCAGCCGCTCGCCCTTCGCCAGCGTCATCCACGCCGTGGTGGTGCTCGTCGCGGTGCTCCTGCTCGCGCCGCTCATCTCCTATCTGCCGATGGCGGCGCTGGCCGCGCTGCTCATGATGGTCGCGTGGAACATGTCGGAGGCGAGGCATTTCTTCCACGTGCTGCGCGTCGCGCCCAAGAGCGACGTGGCGGTGCTGCTCGCCTGCTACGCGCTCACCGTCGTCTTCGACATGGTGGTCGCGGTGACGGCGGGGATGATCCTCGCTGCCTTCCTCTTCATGCGCCGCATGGCCGAGGTCGCCTCGGTGCAGCTGGTGGACGAGCAGCACCCGCACCTCAAGCTGAAGCTCCCCAAGCAGGTGATCCTCTACGAAGTGAACGGGCCGCTCTTCTTCGGCGCGGCCGAAGCGGCGATGGATGCCTTCAAGGCCATCGGGGCGCGGCCGAAGGTGCTCATCCTCTATCTCGCGGCGGTGCCGGCCATGGACGTGACCGGGCTGGTGGCGCTGGAGAGCGCGCTCTTGCGGCTCAAGCAGCAGGGGGTGCTCTGCATCATCGCCGGCCTGCGGCCCCAGCCGGCGGCGGTGCTGGCGAAGGCCGGGGTGAAGGCCGAGCCGGGGCGGCTGCAGATCGCCGAGACGCTCGACGAGGCGGCAGCACAGGCGCAGGCGCACCTGGCGCCGCCGCGGAAGACGCTGCCGGTCTGAGCGGCCTTACCAGTCCTCCTTCTCGAACTTCATCCCCATCTGCCCCGCGATGAAGGCGACGTCGGCCATCGCCTGCGGATTGCCGCAGGTGAGCAGCACCGTCCGGCGGGGGTCGATCCGCTCGCGCAGCATCTCGATCGGCTTGTCGCGCGGCATCACCGGTGGAACGGCGGCCGCGCCCAAGGGCGGCAGCCGGAAGATGCTGCGCAAGAGATTGTTGGCGCGCCCGATGCCGAGGCGCAGGTCGCCCCGGTCGCGAGAGGTGGGACGGCTGACCGAAGGCACGCAGACGAAGTCGAAGCGCTTCGCCGCTTCGATCTCCAGCATCTTCTCGTGGTAGCCGAGCTCCGGGTAGGTCCGGTTGGCGTAGAGCAGCGTGAAGCGCCCCTTCGGCGCCGCGCCCTGCTGCGCCTCATGGTCGAGCTGCTTGACCATCGAGGCGAAGGGGGCGAGGCCGGTCCCGCTCGCCACCATCAGCACATGCTCGAAGCCGGCGGCGCGCTTCTCCAGCGTGAAGTCGCCGACGATGCGCTCGACGTAGGCGAGCTTGTCGTCGCCGCCCTCGTCGATGCGGAAGAGCGACTCGGTGAAGCGGCCGAGCACGCCGTCGACGCCCTTCTCCAGCACCACATAGAATTCGAGAAGGTTGCCGAGCGCGGTCTCGAAGGGCGCGGAGGAGAGCGAGTACGAGTGGGTCACCGGCCCGTGCCTTTGCTTTCCCTCGGGGTCGAGGTCGGGGACGTAGCGGATCTCGTCGCCCTCCTTCACCTTCTTGGTGAGCAGGCAATCGTCGCGGCGCAGGGCGATGTACTGGCCCGCCTTGTAGCTGGGGAAAGGGCGGCCCTGGTTGTCGATCAGCCGGAAGATGGAGAGGCTCGGCGACAGCCTTTGCCACTCCACGACCCGCCCCGTCTTCAGCTCGGCCATCGCGCACAGTCTGTCTCTTTGAGGTGCGCTGCGCTACTGGCAAAGGCGGCGCCTTCTTCGCGCGAACATCAAGAGGGCGAGGGCGGACGGGCCGACGGCGCCGCTGGAGCAGCCGGTGGCCGGTGTCGTCGAAGGGCCCGGGCCTGCGTCGGGCTGGCTGCCGCTTCCGGCCCAGGCGAACAGCTCGGCGAGCGAGCCGTTGAAACGGCTGCGATCGGCCATGCCGGCGATGCCGGACACGCTGCCCGTCGCGCTGTATTGCCAGAGCTTCCAGCTCGCGAACGGGCCGGGGACCGATGGACAGGTTACGGCCCAGTTCGCCACCCAAAGATCGGCCGCGACGTTGGCATTCCCCAGGGCGCTCCAGAATGCGGGCGAGGTATAGACGATGGGCCTGCGGCCCGTCGCGAAACGGATCCGCTCGATCCACTGCGCCATCGAGGCGGCGAGGGCGGCGGAGGTGAGGCCGCCCATGGTTTCGATGTCGAGTGCAGGAGGCAGGTCGCCGGGTCCGAGCGCGCCGACGCGCTGCAGGACCAGGTTCGCCTGCGCGATGGGGTCTTGCGCCGGCTCGAAGTATTGATAGGAGCCGCGCACCATGCCGTGCGCCTTGATCGCGGCCCAGTTCGCGTCGAAGGAGGAGTCGGGATAGGCGAGCCCGTCGCTCACCCGGGCGATGGCGAAGGCGATGCCGGCAGACCGGACCGCGGCCCAGTCGACAGTGCCGTCCCACCTGGAGACATCGACGCCTTCGACGGTCGTGTTGGCGCAGATGGTGAGCCCGGCTTCGGTGTCCGTCTCGGGGAATGCGCCGCCGCCGCAGCTCGCGGCGAGAAAGACGAGCAGCGCCCCCTTTGATCGCATCGAGCGGACATTCTCCACCCGATCCGCCCGCGCCGCATCGGCCGGCTGGCGGAGTCACCGCACATTAATCATCAACTGCTGCGGCACGCCGCCGTACCGCATGTAGAAGGCGAGCCCGTCGGAGACGGCCAGGGACTCGACCAGCGCCGCGGCAGCCTGGGCCGGATCGGTCAGGTCGGTCTCGGCCTGGTCGACGAAGAACCCGTCGCTGCGCAGCTCGGCCAGGACGTGGGCGCCGGTCACCTCGAAGCGGAGCTCCAGATCGCCGTGATAGGGGGGATGGTCCACGACGCGGAACCCCTTCTCCACGAGCACACGGATCACTTCCCTTCGCAGCGGCTCGGGCCCAGGGTCGACCGTGAGCGGATGGATTCCCAGCTCACCGCGCGTGAGCGGCCGGTCGGCGCGGGTGGTGTGCCACTGGCCGGCGCAACCGAGCGCCAGGGTAGAGAGCAACGCGGCGGCGGCGGCGCGCATTGGCGGACATTTGTAACGCCCTCCGGCATATGATGCCGCCGTGGAACTGGCCCAGGCGCGCAGCCTCTATGAGCTGATGATGCTCACCGCCTGGGCCGACGGACGGCTGGAGGCTTCCGAGACGCTCGTCGCCGACGCGCTCCGCAGCGAGCTGCCCGAGCTGCACAACCTCGGCGACCACGCCGCGCTGGCGGATTCGGCCAAGGCGCGCCTCCAGAAGCTGGGCCTCAAGCGCGCGCTGACCGAGGTGGCGGCGCCGCTGCGCGACCCGGCCGACCGCGAGCTGGCGTTCGTCTGCTGCGCGCGGGTGCTGGAGGCCGACGGGATCATCGCCAAGGAGGAGTTCCAGGTCCTCGCCGCGCTCAAGGCGCTCTTTGGCTTCGGCTCGGAGGACGTGGCGCGCCTGCTCCGCCGGGCCGCGGAGTAGAGCGGACGAGCTCTAGTTGTACGTCGCCGAGAACGCGACCGTGGCACCCCAGCTCGTCCACATCGGCGGATTCGTCCCAGTGTCCTGGTTTGCGGTGAACGACAGGTGGCCGACCATGCCGAGGCCCCAGTGATTCGAAACCCACCACTCTTTTCCGAGAGCAGCTCGGAGACCAAAGCCCCAGCTTGTATTCTGCGATGTGCCGTTCACGGCCAACGTTCCGCGGGTCAGAGCCGGCGAGATCGAAAGGTAAACGTTGCCTGCGTAGTATCCAGTGTACTCGCCACCGATCGCTACGAAAGTGAGAGTGGCATTCGGGTTGTTCAGGGTCGTGTTTCCCGAGGTGATCGTCGGGCTCGTCGCAACCAGGTCCCAGAGATGGACGGCGAGGATCTGGTTTTCCGTGATTGCGGCTCCGACCGCGATCCCGAAGGTGCCGGCAAAGCCGCTGATGCTCGCATCCACGCCATTCTGGGACGCGCTCGATCTGACATACCCGAATCCCAAATCCGGCCGGATGTACGCTCCGAGATGCCGGTTGATTGTCGAATCGAGTACCGCAGGCCGGCCTGAATCCCCCGCGCTGGACGGCGTATCTCCCCGAGCAGGCTCAAACTTGGCGGGAATGGCCTGCTGGTCAGTGGCAGTCCGCGGCTGCGCGGCGGCAGTGCCTGGCTCCGGATCGACACACTGGCGCTGAACACAGATGCGATCGCCTTTGCACTCGCTGTCTTTCGAGCAGCCGTCGTCCGCAAGAGCGGGACCGGCGAACGCGAGCAATGCCGCTGCTCCCAACTTGATGACATGCCTCATGCTGTCCCCTCGATCGCCTTGGGCAACAGGCTGTCATGCGAGGCATAGCCACCACTCAGGGCAGCGGTCAACTCGTCGATACAAACGAACTGACGCATCGGTTTTGGACCATCGTCGCATGAGCAATCAGTGCAGACGAACCGGACAGCAACCGGTCCCCAGACCGAAAACCGCAACTGACGTCTATCTTCAAACCCCACAAGCTCGGTCGCTAGGCCGGACTGGTGACGGAGCTGTGCATCGCATCGATGGCGGAGAGCGCAGACCCGAAGTGTTCAGCGAGGTCCGGTGCACAACGCACTTGCCGTCCACGATAACATCTGCTATTCGAGTTCCATGGCTAGACAGCTCTCGCTTCCGCTGCCGAAATGGGGAGGGCGCCGCGAAGGAGCGGGACGGCCGAGGACGCGGCCGCATCCGGGTCTGGTCGGACCGGGAGTGCCGCATCTGGCTCGAGAAGAGATCAACTCGCGGCATCCGGTTCACGTGACCATGCGCGTGCAGCCAGGCGTCGGCTATCTGCGGGTATACCGGCGAGCGCAGCTACTGGAAGATGCCTTTCGCGAGGCGCGCCTGCGCTTCGGAATGCGCATCGTCCATTACTCCATTCAAGGCAATCACCTGCATCTGCTGGTCGAAGTCGACAGCGCCGAATCGCTCTCGCGGGGCATGCAGGGCTTGGCCATCCGTATCGCGAAAGGCCTCAATGCTCTCGCCGGCCGCAAGGGCGCCGTTTTCGCTGACCGTTATCACGCCCACGGGCTCAAGACGCGGCGCGAGGTTGCCAACGCGGTCCGCTACGTCCTCGGCAACTATCGGCATCACGCGCGCGAATACTTGCCGCCGCATTGGGAGGATGCGCTCTCTTCGGTCCGCTTCCTCCGCGCCACACCAGACGCGGGCGCGCCGGTGATCGAGCCAAAGACCTGGCTGCTGCGCGTCGGCTGGCGGATGCACTAGCAGGCTGCGGAAAGACCTGTCCGTTGCGATCGGCTCGTCGGGTTTTGCAGCAACTGCTAGAATGCGCGCGGCGTGCGCGCGATCGAGCCCTTCTCCATCCACGTCGCCGACTCGGTCCTCTCCGACCTGCAGAGCCGCATCCGCGCGACCCGCTGGCCCGATCCGGCGCCGGGCGCTCCCTGGTCGCAAGGAACAGACCTTTCGTACCTCAAGGAGCTGCTCTCCTGCTGGGCCGACGGCTACGACTGGCGAGCGCAAGAGCGCAAGCTGAATGCGTTCCGCCATTTCCGCGCCGACCTGAGCGGAGCGCGCATCCACTTCGTACACGAGCGCGCCAAAGAAGCGCGCGGCATCCCGCTCATCCTCACGCACGGCTGGCCGAGCACGTTTCTCGAATTGCTCCCTCTCGTCCCTCTCTTGACCGATCCCACGGCCCACGGCATCGACGGCCCCGCCTTCGACGTGGTCATTCCCTCGCTGCCCGGCTATGGCTTCTCCGAGCGGCCCGAGCGGACGGGAATCAATTACCGGTCCACTGCCGCCCTCTGGCACGAGCTCATGCGCGCGCTCGGATACGAGCGCTACGGGGCGCAAGGCGGAGATTTTGGCGCCGGCGTGACCACGTTCATGGCGCTCGACGATCCGCGCCCGATGATCGGCATCCATCTGAGCAACCTGGAAATCGCGCCCTATCGAGGCCCGGGCTCGCGCCCTCTCTCGGAAGCGGAGCGCGCATACCTGGCAGAGAATCGCCGCTGGCTCGAGGTCGAGCACGGATATAGCGATCTCCAATCAACCAAGCCGCAGAGCCTCGGTTATGGTCTCAATGACTCGCCTGCCGGATTGGCCGCCTGGATCGTCGAGAAATGGCGCTCGTGGACGGACAGCGGCGGAGACCCGGCCGCGCGGCTCTCGCGCGAATTCCTCCTCGATACATTGATGATCTATTGGACGACGCAAACGATCACCGCCTCGATGCGGGACTATTTCGACAACCGCTGGCACGGAGTCGCGCTCGGCCCGGACGATTTCGTCGCCGTGCCGACGGCGGTCGCGGTCTTCCCCAACCAGTTCGTCCCCGAAGGAGAGCCGCCGCGCGAATGGGCGGAGCGGCTCTACGAGGTCCGCCGCTGGACGCCGATGCCGCGCGGCGGGCACTTCGCCCCGGCCGAAGTGCCCGAGCTGGTGGCACGCGACATCGCCGCCTTCTTCGGCTCGATACGTTCTAGTGCGCCAGCGCCGCGCCGTGCGCCTTGACCTTGCGGGTCAACAGCACCGCCGGGACCATGGCGGCGGCGAAGATGGCCATGATGAAGAGCACGTCCTGGTACGCGAGCGTCTGCGCCTGCTCGATCAGCCGGTGATAGATCGATGCATAGGCCATTTTCGTCGCCTGCGCCGAGGCGACGCCGGCGTGCTCGAGCGATCGACCGAGGGCCGCGACCCGCGCCGCCAGCGTCTGGCTGCCGGCGTCGAGATGCGAAGCGAGGACGGCCTGGTGGAACTGCGAGCGCCGGGCGATGCAGGTGGCGACGAACGCGATGCCGATGTCGCCGCCCATGTTGCGCGCCAGGTTGACGATGCCGGAGACCTGGTTGTTCTTCGAGGGCGGCACGCGGCTGTACATCAAGGTATTGATGGGCACGAAGAGAAACGCCATTCCTATCGATTGATAGATGCGCAACCAGACGGCCGTCTTGAAATCGATGCCCGGATAGAGCGTGACCACCATGTGATAGAGCGCGCCGGCCAGGACGAGAAATCCAAATGCGATCAGGTAGCGGGCGTCGAATCTGGAGACGAGCTTCCCCACCATCGGCAAGAGGAGGATGACCAGGCACGCGCCCGGCGAGAGCGCCATCCCCGCATCCTGCGCCGAATATCCCATCCAGATCTGCATGTATTGCGGCAACAGGACGGTGCTGCCATAGAGGGTGATCCCCAGGACGAGCATCAACAACGTCGAGATGGCGAAGTCGCGGTCCTTGAACAGCCGCACCTCCACGACGGGATGCTCCTGTCGCCATTCCCAGACGACGAAGGAGATCAGCGCCACTCCTGCGATCACGGCGAAGAAGGTGATGCTGGGCGCGACGAACCAGTCTTCCTCCTGGCCTTTGTCGAGCACGTATTCGAGAGCGCCGAGGCCCACCGCGATCAGCCCCAGCCCGACTCCGTCGATCGGCCCGACCCGCTTCTTCGCTTCGACCAGATGGGGCGGGTCGACGAGGATGCGGCCGGAGAGGATCATCGAAACGATTCCGACGGGCACATTGATGAAAAAGACCCAGCGCCAGGAATAATGGTCGGTGATGAAGCCTCCCAACGTCGGCCCGATCGCGGGCGCGAGCACGACCGCCATTCCATAGACGGCGAAAGCCATCCCCCGCCTTTGCGGCGGGAAGGTATCGGCGAGGATGGCCTGCTCGCTCGGACCGAGACCGCCCCCGCCCAGCCCCTGGACGACGCGGAAGAAGACCAGCATGCCCAGGTTGGGGGCGAGCCCGCAGAGAAACGAGCTGATGGTGAAGATCGCCACGCAGCCCATGTAGAAGCGCTTGCGGCCGATGCGTGTAGCGAGCCAGCCGCTGATGGGCAAGACGATGGCATTGGAGACCAGATAGGAAGTCAAAACCCAGGTCGCCTGATCCTCGCTGACGGAAAGATTTCCGGCGATATGCGGCAAGGAAACATTGGCAATGGAGGTATCGAGCACCTCCATGAACGTGGCCATGGTGACGACCAGCGCGACCACCCAGGGATTGTGCCCGCCGGTCCACCCTTGCTCGCGGGTGATGCGGACCGACTCCTGCGGCTTCATCGCACGCGGACCTTGGGCTCGACCGACATCCCCGGCCGCAGTCGCTCCATCTCCGGCTGTCCAGGATCGAGGCGCAGCCGGACGGCGATGCGCTGCACCACCTTGACGTAGTTGCCGCTGGCGTTCTCGGGCGGCAGCAGGCTGTAGCGCGAGCCGGTGGCGCCGGCGAAGCTCTCCACCGAGCCGGTGTAGTCGCGGTCGATGGCGTCGACGTGCATGTCCGCCCGCTGGCCGGGCTTCATGCGCTCGATCTGCGTCTCGCGGAAGTTGGCGGTCACCCACAGCCCGCTGGTCTGCGTGATGGAGAGGAGCTGCTGCCCCGGCTGCACGCGGTCGCCGACATTGACCGAGCGCTTGCCGACGATGCCTTCCACCGGCGCGGCGATGCGCGCGTAGCCGAGGTTCAGCTCGGCTTGCTCCAGCTGCGCCTGGGCCAGCTGCAGATTCGCCTGCCGCACCGAGAGGCCCGCTTCGCGCGCCACCAGCTGTCGCGGAGCATTCGCTCGCGTCTCGCGCAGCCGCGCCTGCGCGGTGGCGAGCCGCGCGCGCCGCTGATCGATCCGCTTCTGCGCGGAGGCGACCGCCGCGGCGGCCGCATCGGCGGCCGAGATGCGCTGATCGAATTCTGCCTGCGGAATGGTGTGGGCGGCGAGCAACTGCGCCGCGCGCGCCTTTTGCTGCTGGGCGAACTTGTTGTTGGCCTCGGCTTGCTCGAGGTCGCGCTGCGCCGCCTCCAGGTCTGCCTGCGCGTTCGTCACTTCGTCCTCCGCGCTGCGGAGGGCGGCGATGTTGGAGGTCTCGGTGATGGGGACGTTGGGCTCCTCGGCCTGGAGCTGCGCCTGCGCTTGCGAGACGGCCGCCTTGGCCTGGGCGACGGTGACGAGCAGATCGCGCGGATCCAGCTCCACCAGGAGATCGCCCACCTTCGCCTGCTGGTTGTCGTCGGCGTGCACCGCCGTCACCGTGCCGGGCACCCGCGAGCTGACGGCAGTGATGTTGCCGTCGATCTGCGCGTCGTCCGTGTCCTCGAACTTGCGCGCGTGCAGCCACCAGAAGAAAGCGATGATGACCAGCGTCGCGAGTCCCACGCCGATGAGCATCCGGGTGCGCGCTGTCTTGCGCGGATCGCGCCGCTGCTCCTCCGCTTGCTCCGGCCGCTCACCGCCGTTGCCCAGCGGGCGCTCCACTTCGGTCTGTTCGGACATTCGCGCTCCTGCCGCGTCCGATGCTCGGCATCGCCAGGGGATTTCTCGACCCCGGCCGCACGCGCGTGTCTCCTGAGCGACAGAGCGATTATTTCTCGCGGGGCCGGAAGAGCGGGCAGCTGCGCACCGGCTGGGGCGGATACTTCCGCTCCTCGGGCATCAGGGGGCAGAGAATGAAGAGGCTCGACTTCGTGCGCACGTAACGCGGCGGCGCCGCGCAGCGGTGGCAGAGACTTTCCGGAAAGGGCAGCTCGTCAGGCATTACAGCTGAAGTTCTACGCCGGCTCCGGCCTTGCGCGCTGCTTGCAGGACCAGCGCGGCCGCCGCCGCGTCCTGCACCGCGACGCCGACCGATTTGTACAGAGTGATCTGCGCGGCGAAAGTGCGGCCCGTCTTGGTGCCGTTGAGGAGCTCGCCAAGCTCGACGATGCTCTCCGCGCGCAGCGCGCCGTCGCGGATGGCCCAGGCGAGGTCGTTCGCTCCCGACGGGTACGGAGCCAGGGAGGCGGCGCGCGATTCCACCACGACGAGCGCATCGGCCATCGTCTGCGCATCGACCTCGCGGCCCTCGGCGGTGACGCCAACCGAAGTCAGGTGCGTTCCCGGCGCGATCCATTCGCGGCGCAACATCGGCTCGGTCGAGTGGGTCGTGGCGCAGGCGATGTCCGCCCCCGAGAGCGCCGCCGCCAGGGAGGGCGCCGCCTGGAAAGGAATGCCGGTCGCCTCCGTCAACTCTCCGGCGAGCGCCGCGGCCTTGGCCGCATTCCGCCCCGCCACCCTTCCGCGCGAGATGCGGCGCACGCGGGGGATCATCAGGCCGTGCGCCCGCGCCTGCACGCCGGTCCCGACGATGGCGAGAACGGCAGCGTCTGCGCGCGCGAGCAGCCGGGCCGAAAGCGCGGAGCCGGCGGCGGTGCGCATCGCAGTGATGTACGTCGCGTCCATCAGCGCTGCCGGAGTGCCCGTCGCCGGATCGAAAGCGACGATGACAGCCTGGTGCGTCGGCAGATCGACGTTGCGGGGAAAGACGGAGACGAGCTTCGCCGTCAGCGCCCCCGCTGCCGGAAGCGCCGCCGGCATGGCGCCGAGAAGGCCGTTGCGCTCGGGGACCATCGCCGCCACGCGCGCCGGCATCGAGACGCGGCCGGCGGAAAGCTCCGCCATCGCCCGGCCGACCGCGTCGATCAGCTGGTCGGGATCGAGCAGCTTCTCGACCTCGCGGCGCGAGAGAAAGAGCATGGCCCATCATGCCGCAGCTGGCCTGCGCTCCGCTAACGTGCTTCCATGCGGCCCTTTCCCGGAGGGAAATCTCTTGAACTGCTTCGAACGATGCCTTCTCACGGCCGCGCTCGCCGTCGCCGCGCTGCCCTGCCCCGCTGCTCCCGCTCCCACTCCCACCACCATCGCGATCAAAGCCGCGCGGATGTTCGACGGCCGCGGCGACAAGCTCGTCTCGCCCGGGGTCGTGATCGTGCGCGGCGACCGCATCGCCGCCGCCGGATCCTCCGCGAGCGTGCCTGCCGGCGCGCAGGTGATCGATCTCGGCGATGTGACGCTGTTGCCGGGGATGATCGACTCGCACACGCACCTGTTCCTCCAGGGCGAAGAGGGAGGCGACGACACTTACGACGCCCAGCTGCTCAAGCAGGGGACGGCCCTGCGCGCCGCGCGCGCGACCGTCGCGGCCCGGCGCGCGCTCGAGCAGGGCTTCACCACCATTCGCGATGTCGAGACCGAAGGCGCCGGCTACGGCGACGTCGGCATCAAGCAAGCCGTCGAGCGCGGGTTCATCCCGGGACCGCGCATCTTCGCCTCGACGCGCGCCATCTCCACGACCGGCGGGTATCCGCTCGAAGGGTACGCGCCGGAGATCGAAGTCCCCAAAGGCGCACAGCTCATCGACGGCCCGGTCGAGGCGCGCAAGGCAGCGCGCGAGCAGCTCGGCAACGGCGCCGACTGGCTCAAGGTCTACATGACCCACCGCTCCTGGGTGGACAAGGCGGGCAATCTCGTCAGCCAGCCGACCCTGACGCTGGAGGAGATCAAGGCGATCGTCGACGAGGCGCACGGCTGGAAGAAGAAAGTAGCCTGCCACGCCTACGGAGGCATCGGCCTCAAGCGCGCGCTGGACGGCGGCTGCGACTCGATCGAGCACGGTCTCGACCTCGACGACGCCGCGGTGGCGCAGATGGTGAAGCAAGGCACCTGGCTCTGCCCGACGATCGCCGTCTACTACATGCACTGGCCGCCCGAAGACACGGTCATGGGCAAGCGCGACCGCAAGCGCGCAGCGGTGCACGAGCCCAGCTTCCGCCGCGCGCTCAAGGGCGGCGTGAAGATCGCTTTCGGCACCGACGTGGGCGGCTTTCCCTGGACGGAGCCGCTGGCGCAGGAGTTCGCGGTGATGGTGCGGCTGGGGATGTCGCCGGCTGCCGCGCTGCGCTCGGCCACCTCGATGGCGGCGGAGATGCTCGAGATGCAGGGTGAGCTGGGCGTGCTTGCGCCGGGCGCGCTGGCGGACGTGGTCGCCGTGCGCGGCGATCCGCTCCAGGACGTGTCGGCGCTCGGCCGGGTGGCGTTCGTGATGAAAGGCGGGGCCGTCTTCCGCAACGACCTGCGCTGAGCGAAAATCCCGGCCGCATGCGACACGTCTGGTCCATCCCCGCGCGTTTCAACATCGGCGTCGATACCGTTGACCGCCACGCTGCCTCAGGGAAGTTGGCGCTCATCGAAGTGGACGGCTCGGGGAAGGCCAAGCAGTTCGACTTCGCCGCCATCGCCGCGCTCTCCAACCGGCTCGCCAACCTGCTCCTCGCCCAAGGCCTCTCGCGCGGCGATCGGGTCGCGATCCTCTTGCCGCAGCGGCACGAGACGGGCGTCGCCCATGCCGCGGTCTACAAGGCGGGGCTCGTCGCCGTGCCTCTCTTCACCTTGTTCGGCGAAGAGGCGCTCGAGTTCCGGCTGCAGAACAGCGGCGCGCGCGCGGTCGTCACCGATCTCGACGGAGCGGAGAAGATCGACCGGCTGCGCCAGCGGCTTCCCGAGCTACGCGCCGTGCTCTGCGCCGATGGAGCTGTCGCGGGAGCTCTCGATCTCCACGCCGCGCTCGAGCGCGCCTCCGCTCGCTTCGAGCCCGTCGACACCGCTGCCGAGGACCCGGCCGTCATCATCTACACCTCCGGCACCACCGGCCAGCCCAAGGGAGCCTTGCACGCGCACCGCGTGCTCCTCGGACATCTGCCCGGCGTCGAGCATCCGCACGACGGCTTTCCCCAGCCCGGCGATCGCTTCTGGACTCCCGCCGACTGGGCGTGGATCGGCGGCCTCTTCGACGTGCTCCTCCCTTCCTGGCATCACGGCGTCACGGTCGTCGCCCATCGCGCGCGCAAGTTCGATCCCGGCGCGGCGCTGGAGCTGATGGCGAAGCAGGGCGTGCGCAACGTCTTCATGCCGCCCACCGCCCTCAAGCTCTTGCGCGCCTCGGGGGCAAAGGATGCCGCCGTCCGCCTGCGCTCGCTGGCGAGCGGCGGCGAAAGCCTGGGCGAGGATCTGATCGAGTGGGGCCGGAATCAGTTCGGCCTCACCATCAACGAATTCTACGGGCAGACCGAGTGCAACCTCGTCGTCGGCAACGGCAGCGCGCTGCCTCCGGTGCGGCCCGGCTGGACCGGCACCGCCATTCCCGGACACACCGTCGGCATCGTCGATGAAGCGGGGCGCGAGCTGCCGCCCGGAGAGATGGGCAGCATCGCCTTTGGCCGGCCCGATCCGGTGATGTTCCTCGGCTACTTCGGCAACGAGAAGGCGACGGCGGCGAAGTTCCGCGGCGACTGGCTGATCAGCGGCGACCTCGGCACGCGAGACGAGGCCGGCTACTTCCGCTTCGTCGGCCGCGACGACGATCTCATCACCAGCGGCGGCTATCGCATCGGGCCGGGGGAGATCGAGGCCTGC
>VBLC01000018.1 GCA_005879315.1 Deltaproteobacteria bacterium
GATCGGCGTCGCGCGGGACCACCCGCGGCTGCGACCAGCCCGGTGCGGAGTGGATGGTGTTGTGGGCGCGCTCCTGCTGCTCGACCGCCTTCTCCTCCTGCAAGTCCTTGGGGACGATCACGCAGGTCACGCACCGCTCCGACTGCGCGATGCGGAAGGCGCGGTCGATGGCGTGCCGCACCGCTGCCGGTGCCGTCACGGTGGTGACATAGTTGTGCGCGACGTCCTTGAAAAGAACCTGGAGGTCGACTTCCTGCTGGTATTCGCCGCCCAGCGCGGTGGTGGCTGATTGCCCGACGATGGCGACGACGGGCTGGTGGTCCATCGCCGCGTCGTAAAGCCCGTTGAGC
>VBLC01000019.1 GCA_005879315.1 Deltaproteobacteria bacterium
GAATCGCGGCTCGCCGCGGGCGCGATCGAGCGCGCCCATGATCCCATTGATGCCATCGCCGGGATAACCGAAGACGCGTCGCACGCCCCAGGCGCGCAGGCGCTCGACCAAGAAGTCGCCGACGAGTTTCGTCATATAGACCCCTACAAACGGTGCGCACCCGCGGCGCCTGCGACAGGGACCGTCACGGCGCCTGCCCGGCCGCACGACGGGTTGCGACCCGGCCCCTCGTGTTCGCGCTCCCTCGGTTCGGGATTGTTGTTGCGCCCGCGCGTGGCCATCCTCGAGCGAGCGAGAGGAGGTTCCCGTGGCACGTTCGAAGAGCTGGGCGAAGGCCAGCCGCATGGTGCGCACCGAGATGCACCACAAGCGCTCCGGCAAGCACAAGGTGAAATCGCGCAAGCAGGCGATCGCCATCGGCCTGAACAAGGCGCGCAGCAAGGGCGCACGGATTCCGAAGAAAGGCCGCAAGAAGAGCGCCTGATCTCAGGCCAGGTTTTTCTTGGAGGTGCCCTCATGGCTGAGCTCGCGAGACCACACCCGGAAAACGATGCGCTCGTTCGTTCCGTGTGGTGGACTTTGCGCATCGTCTTCGGCGTCGGGCCGATCGCCGCTGGACTGGACAAGTTCTTCAACCTGCTGGTGGTCTGGGAGAAGTACCTGGCGCCGCCCTTCGCCAAGCTGATCCCGATGAGCCCGACGGCATTCATGTACCTCGTCGGTATCATCGAGATCGTCGCCGGTGTTCTCGTCCTCTTCAGTCCATGGACGAAGCTCTTCTCCTGGATCGTCGCCGTCTGGCTCTGGTGCATCGCCCTCGACCTGATCGTCGGCGGCTTCTTCGACATTGCGGTGCGCGACATCATCATGGGTATCTCGGCGACCTGCCTCGCGCGCCTGACCGCGATCGTGCCCGTGAGCGCCGTGAGGCGGACGGTCCCGGGAGGCAGGCGCGCCGAAGTTCATGCCTGATCGCGCGAAGCAGTCGGCGATCGACGATTACGCGATCATCGGTGACTGCCGGAGCGCTGCGCTCGTCTCTCGCGACGGCTCGATCGACTGGCTCTGCTGGCCGCGGTTCGACAGCCCGTCGATCTTCGGCGCGCTGCTCGACGAGGCGGGTGGCAAGTGGAGCATCGCCCCCGCATCACCTTTTCGTGTCGAACGCCGCTACATCGCGGACACGAACGTCCTGCAGACCCGCTTCCAGACGGCCACCGGCTCATTGCTTCTGACGGACCTGATGCCCGTCGCGTCCGAAGGGGAGAAGCGGCACCTGCTTCTGCCCGAGCACGAGATCCTGCGCATCGCAGAATGCAAAGGCGGCGAGATCGATCTCGAGATGGTTTTCGATCCCCGGCCTGGATATGGGCGCGAGAAGCCCCTGGTGAGGAGCGCAGGCAAGCTCGGCTTGCGCATGGAAACACGATGCGGCCTGCTGGTGCTCAGGACCGACATGCCGCTGGACATGTCGGGCGCCGGCCCGATCCGCGCTCGGTCGGTGATCCGCACGAGCGAGTCGCTTCACTTCTCGCTGACTCTCGCAACGGAATGGCAGGCGGTGTTTCCGCCGCTCGGACGATGGTCGTTGGAATCGGTGAGGCGCTCGATCTCGTGGTGGAAGCAATGGGCGTCGCGTCTCACCTACCGCGGGCCGGCGCGAGAGGCGGTCATGCGCAGCGCGCTCGCGCTCAAGCTGCTCATCTATGCGCCTTCCGGCGCAATCCTTGCCGCGCCGTCCACTTCGCTCCCGGAGCGGATCGGTGGCGATCTCAACTGGGACTACCGCTTCTGCTGGCTGCGCGACGCATCGTTGACGGTGCATGCGCTCTACGGGCTGGGCTACGCCGAGGAGGCCGAGGCCTTCGTGAGCTGGCTCTTGCACGCGACGCGCTTGACCCAGCCCGAGCTGCGCATCCTCTACGACGTCCATGGCCGCAAGCCCGGGTCCGAGCGGACGCTCGCCCATGTCGCCGGCTATCGCGGTTCGCGGCCGGTGCGCGTCGGCAACGCCGCCTTCGATCAGCTGCAGCTCGATGTCTATGGAGAGGTCATCCAAGCCGGGACCGAATTCGTGCGGCGGGAAGGCGACCTCGACGGCGAGATGCGCCGGATGCTCTGCGCCTTCGGTGAGTACGTCTGCAGGAACTGGCAAAGGCCCGATCAGGGCATCTGGGAACCGCGCTCGGGAAGAGCACACAACACGCATTCGCGCCTCCTCTGCTGGGCGGCGCTGGACCGACTCCTCGAGCTGCATCGCAAGGGCTACCTGCCGGGCGCGCCGGCGGACAAATTCGCTGAACATCGAGAGAAGATCCGCCGGGAGATCGAGACGCGCGCTTGGAATCCCGCGCTGCAGAGCTATGTCGCGCATCTCGATGGCGATCGCCTCGATGCCAGCCTTCTCCGGATTCCCTGGTACGGATTCGAGAAAGCGTCCTCCGAGCGGATGCGCAAGACCTGGGCGCGCATTCGAGAACGTCTCGGCGCAGACGGCGGTCTACTCTACCGGTATCGCACGGCGGACTCGCTCGGCGAAGGCGCGTTCGGCATCTGCAGCTTCTGGGGCGCGGAGTATCTTGCGCTCGGCGGCGGAACCGTCGAAGAGGCGCAGGATCTGTTCGAACGGCTCTGCGGATTCGCCAACGACGTGGGCCTCCTTGCCGAGGAGATCGATCCCGCGACGGGCCATGCGCTGGGAAACTTCCCTCAGGCCTTCACGCACGTGGGCCTCATCGGCAGCGCACTCTCGCTGGCGCGCAGGCTCGAGGGACGCGAGCCCGTGCCGCGCGAGCTGCCCGCGCGACGGCCGCAGCAGGAGGTGGAGGCGCAGCCATGAATTGGGGAGCTTGGCTTCTCTGGGGCTTCGTCGGGACGGTCGTACTCACCACGATCATGTCGGGCAGCCAGGGCATGCGGCTCACGCGGATGAATCTCCCTTACATGCTGGGAACGATGTTCACGCCCAGTCGAGATCGTGCAAAGGCGCTAGGCTTTGGAATTCATCTCGTCAACGGCTGGATCTTTGCGCTCATGTACGTGGCGGCCTTCACTCTGTGGGGAAGGTCCGGCTGGTGGCTGGGGACCCTCATCGGCCTTGTGCATGGCCTGTTCGTTCTCACTGTGGGAATGAGGCTCATGCCCGGAATGCATCCGCGAATGGCCAGCGAAGATCACGGACCGACGGTCGTGAGGCAGCTCGAACCTCCCGGATTTCTTGCCCTCAACTATGGCGTGCAGACGCCGATCTCGGTGATCGGCGCGCACATGCTCTACGGCGCAATTCTCGGAGCCTTCTACATCGTGCGCTGAAAGCTCAACAGCGCGCGAATTCGTCAGTCGCATTGAAGCGCGAACAGCTCAGGGTGCGCTTTGGCCGCGATACAATCCATGAGGGCCTGCGGTCCGGCGCTCTCAGCTCAATGAACGCTTTCGAGCAACCCGTTCCCGGCCGCCAATTGGTCGCGTTTGAGCTACAGATTCCAGGCGCCGCCGTACCCTGATCGCGTCAGGCCAGCGGCGGCGCCGGGGCTAGCCGGCTGCGGCGAAGTCTGGGCGCACTCCACTCTGCCGGCCGACCAGGAACCAGGTACGCATCGGCCCCTTGCCCTTGATGGGGATGACGCCGCGCTCCTCGAAGCGGAAGCGGTCGCGCAAGAGCCGCCAGCTCGCCTCGGTCACCTGGATGCGGCCGCGCTCGCCGTGCGATTCCATCCTGCTGGCGACGTTCACCGCATCGCCCCAGAGATCAAAGATGAACTTGTGCGTGCCGATCACGCCCGCCACCACCGGGCCGGTGTTCATCCCCACCCGCATCTCCAGGGAGGTGCCGTTGCGCCGGTTGAAGAGCTTGAGCGACTCGCACATGTCGAGCGCCATCTCCGCGACCGCCCCGGCGTGGTCGGGCAGCGGCGTGGGCACGCCGCCCGCCAGGAGGTATGCATCGCCGATGGTCTTGATCTTCTCCAGGCCGTGGCGATCGAGGAGCGCATCGAAGCCGGAGAAGATTCCGTTGAGCATCCCCACCAGCTCGGATGGCGATACCTTCGCCGACAGCTCGGTGAAGCCGACGATGTCGGCGAAGAGGATGCTCACCGCCGCGAAATTCTCCGCGATGTTGGTTTCCGTCCCCTTGAGGCGGTCGGCGATCCGGCGGGGCAGGACGTTGAGCAGGAGCCGCTCGGCGCGGTCGCGCTCGCTGCGCAGCGCTTTCAGATAGACGCGCTCGCGGTCGCGCAGTCGCTTCTTCTCCAGGGAGGCGCTCACCCGCGCGCGCAGCACCGCGGGCTCGAACGGCTTCGACAGGTAGTCCTCGGCGCCCAGGTCGAGACAGCGCACGACGCTGTCGATGTCGCCCACCGCCGAGATCATCAGCACCGGGATCTCGCGCAGCTCGGGATCGTCCTTGATGCGGCGGAGCGTCTCGTAGCCGTCGAGCTCCGGCATCATCACGTCGAGCAGGACGAGATCGAACTGGCCCTCCGAAAGCTTGCGCATCGCCTCCAGCCCGTCGACTGCCTCGTCGACGCTGAGGCCCTGGCGCACCAGCCGGGCAGCGAGCAGGCTGCGATTGGCGGCCAGATCGTCGACCACCAGCACCCGCCCTTGCAGGTTCACGACGCACCTCCGATGAAGCGCAGCAGCGTCGCTTCCAGCGCTTCCCTTTCGAAAGGCTTGGGCAAGTAACCGTCGAAGCCGGCCTGCAGCGCGCGCGTCTCGTCGCCGCGCATGGCCATGGCGGTGAGCGCGATGAGCGGGATGGCAGCCGTCAGCGGATCTCCCTTCAGCTCCCGCGCTGCCTCGAAGCCATCCTTGACGGGCATGGCCAGGTCCATCAGCACCATCGTCGGCCGCCGTTCGCGGACCAGCGCGACCGCTTCCGCTCCGTCCCGCGCGAGCAGGACTTCATGTCCCTTTCGTTCGAGCAACGCCCGGGCCAGCTCGCGGTTCACCTCATGGTCGTCGGCAACCAGGATGGTGGCGTGGCCATTGCGCGGAACGAAGAGCCGCTCGAGCGAGGCGAGCAGCGCGGCCGGTTCGATGGGCTTGAGGAAGAAATCCGCCGCGCCCAGCTCGAGCGAGCGCTTCTTCTCCGGCAGCACGCTGACGACCACCACCGGGATCGACCTGGTCGAAGGCCGCCGCTTCAGCTCCTCCAGCACGGTGAGGCCGCTCTCGCCATTGGGGAGGATCAAATCGAGGAGGATGGCCCGCGGCTGGCATCGCTCCGCCAGGTCCAGCCCCGCCCGGCTGTTGGCGGCCATCACCACCTCGCAGCCCCCGGCCACGAGGTGGGCGCGCAGCAATCGCGCGTTGGTGAGATCGTCCTCGATGACCAGCACCAGGGCTCCGCGGCCGAAACTGCGCGGCGTCGCCGGCAGCACGATCTCCTCGACCACCGGAGCTTGCAGTGCCTCCCCGGTGCGCTCGCAGGCGGGCAAGGTGAAGGAGAACGTCGATCCCTTGCCCACCTCGGTCTCGACGAAGATCTCGCCACCATGATGCTCGACCAGCCGCTTGCTGATGGCGAGGCCTAGGCCGGTGCCCTCGTGCTTCTTCACCAGCGTTCGCTCGCCCTGGACGAAGGGCTTGAACAGCTCGCGCAG
>VBLC01000109.1 GCA_005879315.1 Deltaproteobacteria bacterium
TCTCGGGGCTCATCCGGCGGTTTGGAATCTGCGGATGAGACCCGACAACAAAGCGTGGACTGCCCGCGCATGGAGGAGCCCGCGGCGAGCGGGTTTCGCCACACAGAGTCCTCCCGAAAGCGCGATGTCCAGGGCCGCCGCAGCCTCGCAATTTTCGCCGCGGGCGATCCCGTAGACCCGTGCCTTGTCGGCTGCTCCAGAGCGCCCAGCACCCTCGGAGATGTTCAGGCAAACGCTGGTCGCAGCGCGCAGCGCTTGATCCCGCAAGCGGCCTTCCGAGATGGCGGCTTCGCGCACAGCGTCGAGCAACTTGCGCGACTCCTGGTAGGCCTGAAGCTTTTCAAAGGGAAGATTTCCCCGAGAAGCAGGCGCGCCGAAGGCGCAGGTTTTTTCCTTCCCACAATGCAGGCGCCAGTGACAATGCCGCAGGCATTGGCGCGCGCCTGCTGCCCCTTCCCTTTCCCGCTTCCAGGCTCTCTGAAGAGCTTTGGCGTCAACCGTGGCTTAATCGATAGGCATTGGGGCTAGAGGCGAGTCAGCGGTGACGGCAGCGCGGTCCGGAGCCGGGCAAAGGTAGTCTTCCCGAGCTCCTCCTCCGCGGCCGCTTGCGCCTTCTCCCAGGCGTCCCGCACTTCGAGCAGCAGCCTCGATCCGGCACGGGTGAGCGTCACCCGGCGTCCAGTGTCGCCGGCGGCGGGCCCGGCGCGCACCCAGCCGATCTTCTCCATCCTTTTCAGATCGCGGCTGAGCGTCGATTTCTCCAGCTCGAGCACTCGCGCGAGGTCGACTGCTCGCACGCCACCGGTAGCCGCGATCGCGGAGAGGAGATTGAGCTGGGCGGCGCTGACACCGTGAGGGGCGAGCGCGCCGTCGTAGAGGCGGGTGATCAGGCGCCCGAGACGGCGGATGCGGACCGAGAGGCACTCCGAGGCGATCAAACGCCCGATCTGCCCGGCATCCATCTTCTTCATCGTCCCTCCGCCGTTGGACCCGCAACCGGTCGCAAAGGAGCATTCGCCCACTGCGAATAGATGATGAACCGGAACGGATCGACCGGGCCGTATCGTTCGATGAGCATCGAGAGCGCCTTCGCGCGCGCACGCTGCAGTTTTTCGTTGGCTGGGTGGCGGAGCAAGCCCATCTCGGCGACGTTCAACGCGAGAGGCCCATCCCCTCGCGCCAGCAAGTTCTCGACAAGCCGGACGAACGGAGCTTCGCTGCGCTGCCCCATCTCGTCGAGCAGCGCGGCCCACTCCGAGCGCGTGAGCACCTCCATGCCTTCGCCGTCGGCTTGCCAGTAGCCGGCGTTCTGCAGATGGAGCCGCTGGAGGAAATGATCCCGGACGAGGAGATAGGGAAGGACCGCCTTCGGCGCTTCGCGCAAAGACGGAGGCAGGTATTCGTCGTGCAGGATGTCCGCGATCGGCCGGCTGCGGAGGACGTCCGGAAGGTAGCGGTCGTGGAGACCTCTCAGTGCCATCTCCAGGCCGGGCGCGGCGTCCATGTTGAAGTACCGCGTCAGCGGCGGGTGGCCATGGATCAACCTGCGCGGCGCGAGCGCCCGCACCTGCGCGAGAGCCTCGAGATACCCATCCGGCGAGCCCTCCGAGAGAAAGGGCGGCCCGAGGTAGGGCATGAACGCGTCGCCCACGAAGAGGAGTCCCTGCCGGGGAAGATGGATGAACAGCGCATCGTCCGTCTCGCCGCCGCTGACGGGGATGAGCTGAAGCTCCAGTTTGCCGAACCGCAGCGATTCCTTCGACGACACCGTCCGATCGACGCGGACGTCGAGGCCGACCGGCCTCTTGCCAAAGAACCAGCTGAAGGTCCGCTGTGAGCTTCGCATCCGTCTCAGCTCGCCGGCGAAGTCCGCCCGCGCGATCACGACCGTGCCGGGCTCGCGGATGGCGGCCAGGCCTCCGACGTGGTCCCAGTGGGAGTGGGTCAGGATCACCAATCGGATCGGCGCGTCCGTGATCTGGCGCAGCGCCTTTTTCGCGGCACCGGCGGTCTCCGCCGTCGTGCCGGCGTCGATGGCCACGACCCCGGCCGCATCGACGAGGAAGGCGATGTTGGCGAAGTCGAATCCCTCGGCGACGTAGACGCCGTCCGCCTCGCGCACCAGCTTGGGATTGGTGAAGCGGAATCCCTCTTCGGCTCCGACGGAGAAGTTGCTCGCGACCTCTCCGTCGTCGAGCGAGCGGATCCCCGCACGCTGCTGCATCTCTCGAGACCGGCCTTCGTTGCCCTGGGTATGGAACGCGCGCGCGAGCCCGCGGTAGAGGGCGCGATCGAGATCGCCGGGGAAGCTCTCGCGGCTGTCGAGCGATGCTTCCAGATCCGCCACCGCCTGCTTCGCCTTGCCGAAACGCTCCGGGAGATCGGCGAAGACCAGGCCGCGCAAGAGACGCCCCGCTCCGGGATCGGCCTCCGCGCCGCGGTCGAGCTTGCGGATCGCGTCCTCGACCCAGGAGACGCGGCTGAGCAGGGCGATCTCTCCGGCCGCCCGCGCCTGGAGCAGACCCTCCAGCGAAACGAGAACCGGGCGTTGCGGCTGTTCGCGCGCGAGCTTCTGGAAGTACTCGTATCCGTCCCGCTCGTGCCGCGCGGCGATGAATTCCTGCGCGGCGATGATCGCGATCAGCGGCTCGGCGTTCGGCCAGGCGGCCGCCTGGGCGAACGATCCGAGCTCGCGGTTCTGGGCAAGCGTGGGCGGCGGCCTGGGATCGGTGGCGCACGCCACACCGAAGAAGAACATCCAGGGCAGCGCGGCAAGGCGAGCAGTCATCGGCGTCCTCCTGGACTTCTGGTTGTATATACAACCCACTGCCGAAGAGATGCGCGGCCGAAGGGAAGGTTTCACAGGGTCAGAGTCTCCTGTATCCCGGGTGCACGCCGGGGGTGAGCCCCTGATCCTCGGCGATGCGGAGCAGCAGATCCGCCAACTGGTCGCGCTCGCGCGGTTCGAGCGCCTTGCACAGTGCCTCCTGGTGCTCGCGCGCGACGCGTCCCACCTCCGCCAGCGTGCGGCGGCCCTTCTCGGTGAGGCGCAGCGCGTAGCTGCGGCGATCTTCGGGATCCTCATGGCGCTGCACGAGACCGCGCTGCTCCAGGTCGTCCACAAGGGCAACCGCTCTGCTGGGGAACATCCCCAGCCTGTCCGCCAGCTCGCGCTGGGTGAGGCCCTCCTTGGCAGAGAGGATGCGCAGGGCACCCGCGTGCTGGGGCTGGAGCTGCAGCCGCGCCAGGCGCTCGGCGAAGCGCGCGGCAGCGTGCGCACCAACCTGGGCGAGGAGGAACGCAGCGCCGGGGGTCCTGGGTTGCATGGTGGAAACGTACTCGTTAGATTCATTCATACCATGAATCATTCTAACGAGTACCGAAGCCGGCAGCACCCCAGCCCCTCGCCGGGCGCCCTGGCCATCGTTCACACGGCGCTGTTCGCCGCCTCGCTGGCGGCCTTCGCAGCCCTCACGGGGGGAGGACACATCCCCTCGCCCTTCGCCCCCGCCTCCGAGTCGCTCCCCTACCTCGCTCAGCAGGGAACGGCCTTGCGTTGGAGCGCCTTCTTCCTCTTCGGCTCGGCGGTGCCGCTGGGCCTCTTCGCCGCCACCGCCGCGAGCCGGCTCCGCTTCCTCGGCGTGCGGGCGGCTGGAGCCACCATCGCGCTCTTCGGAGGCATCGCCGCGTCCGCTGCACTGGCCGCGTCCGCCTTGTCGTTGTGGGCCCTGTCCGATCCAGCGGTGGCGCAAGCGGCCGGCACGGCGCGCGCGATGCAGCTCGTCTCGTTCGCCGCGGGAGGGCCGGCCTTCGCGGCGGCCTTCGGGCTGCTGGTTGCCGGCGTGTCGGTGAGCGCGGGGCTGACCGGCCTCCTGCCGCGCTGGACCTTGTGGTTCGGGCTTGCCATCGCCGCCGCGGGCGAGCTGTCGTCGCTGAGCCTTCTGTTCGCGCCGGCCGCGCTCCTCTTGCCGCTCACCAGATTCCCCGGGTTGGTCTGGCTCATCGCCGCGGGGTTCTTGCTGCCGCGGGCAGCGAAGGAGACGCCATGATCACGCGCGAGCAGAATCTTTACTGCCTTCCAGTCTCGTGGCGGCGCGCTTCGGCGTCCTTGCGGAAGACGTCGTTGGTGAGCGAACGCGCCACGCCGACGGCGAGGTTGGGAAAGAGTTGGGCGAAGGCGAAGGTGAGCCGCGCGGGCCCAGGGCTCACCGCAACTTCGGCGAGGTCGCGCTTGACGACCCGCACCACCGCTTTGGCGACGGCCTGCGGCGTGGTGGTGCCGAGCAACGGCGACGGCCGGGCGCCCGTCCGCTCCAGCATGCGCTGGTACATTCCGGCCTCGGTGATGAAACCGGGACAGACCGCCGAGGCGCTCACGCCGGTGCCCAGGTACTCGGAGCGCAGCGCGTGCGCGAACTCGATGAGACCTGCCTTGCTGGCTCCGTAGGCGACCTGGAAGGCGGGCCCGAACTTCCCCGCCAACGATGCGATGCAGACCACGTGCCCGCGCCGGCGCTCCAGCATCCCAGGCAGCACGAGGCGCGAGAGGCGCATCGGCGCAACCAGGTTGACCGCGATCATGCGTTCCAGGTCGGCAAGCGGAGTCTCGTGGAACACCGACGACTGCTCGATGCCGGCGTTGTTGACCAGCACGTCGATGGGTCCGAGCTCGCGGCCCACGCGCTCCAACAGCTCTGCGGCGGAGTCGGCCGCGGCCACGTCGGCGACGAAGGCCCGCGCGCGCACGCCTTGGCCAGACAGCTCCGCCGCGAGCGCATTCAGCTCGGCCGCGGAGCGAGCGGCGAGGGCGAGTTGCATCTTCTCCTTGGCCAGAGCCCGGGCGATGTACACGCCGACCCCGCGAGAGGCGCCGGTAACGAGAGCGGTCAGTCCACTGAGTTCGCGCATGGGGCCTGGATAGACGAGTCGAGCCGGAAAGTCGAGGCTGTAGCAAATGAAGCGAAGACGTCGCATTGCATGCCGCGCGCCTTCCCCGCCCCACACCGTCGCGCTACAGTGCCGTCACGGCGAAGGCTGAGGGGACCGCGCCGGGAGGCAGGCGTAGCGTGGGTCCACCTCAAGCCGATCTGCGGGCAACGCCAGCGTCGATCATACCCACCGAGCAGATCGGCAGCATCCCAAGACCCGCCGATCTCATCGAGAGAATCGCAATCGCCGGCAGCGAGGATCCCGACCTCGCTCTTCTCTACGACATTGCCATTCGGGACACCATCGAGCGGCTCGAAGCGACAGGCTCTCCGGTCGTCACCGACGGCGAGCAGAGGAAGTATCACAATTTCGCGACGTACTGCGTGCATGGGCTTCGGAATACGGCCCCGGACGGTTTCAAAATCCCTTTCTCGGACGGTCACACGCGCCGCATGGCGCGGCTCACAGGCGGGCCGTTCCGTTACAGGTGTTACGCAGACGGTTTCCTGGATGTCGCCCTGCGCTATGCGCACGTGCCGGTCAAGCAGGCGGTGATCTCGCCTTCGTGCCTGAGCCTGATGTACCCATCCGAAAGGATTCCGGACTATTCGCGCGAGCAATTCATCGAGGATCTTCAGACGGATCCGGATGCTCTTCAAGAAGGGGACTCCGCAGCGGGAATTGGTCGATGTCAACAAGTCATTCGAGAGACGATTCCCCTCCTGCGCAGCGAGGCGACGCGATACTCGATCTCCGTCCGGACCGAGCTGGCGGCGAGCGTTCCCCGGATCCTGGGAGATCGCGTGCAATTGCAGCAGGTGCTGATGAACCTCTTGGTGAACAGCATCGAGGCGATGAAGGATATCGACGGGACCCGGGAGCTCGTCATCACCTCGCAGCGCGGAGAGAACGAGCAAGCCCTGGTGTCCATCAGCGACACCGGCGTGGGGATTCCTCAGCAGCACGCCGACCAGATCTTCAATGCATTCTTCACCACCAAGCCTCACGGCACCGGCATGGGACTTCGCATCAGCTCCTCCATCGTCGAATCGCATGGCGGACGCTTGTGGGCAGCAGGCAACTCTCCGCGCGGCGCAACTTTTTGCTTCACCCTGCCCGCCGAAGCCGAGACATAGGTTGGTGATCACGCTGCTGACCATCCCGGGACTGTGGAGCAGTGGCCCCGACCACTGGCAGACGTACTGGGAGCGCGAGCGCAAGCACACCCGCCGCGTCGAGCAAGAGAACTGGGAGACGCCCAAGAGGGCCGATTGGATCGAACGCATCCGGGCCGCCGTACGCAACGCGCCCGGGCCGGTGGTGCTGGCCGCGCACAGCCTCGGCTGCGCCGCGGTCGCCCATCTCGCAAGGCAAGCAACGCCCTCCGAGTTGGCGAGGATCAAGGGCGCGCTCCTGGTCGCGCCGAGCGACGTCGAGTCCCCGAAGTACCCGCCCGGGACTGACGGCTTCGTGCCCATGCCGCTCGAGCGGTTGCCGTTCAAGGCTGCGGTCGTGATCAGCAGCGACGACGAGTGGGTGACCCCGGAGCGCGCGCGGCAATTCGCCTCTGCCTGGGGAGCGCGCATCGTCGAGGTCGGCGCGAAAGGTCACCTGAACAGCGCGTCGAAGCTCGGATCGTGGCCCGAGGGCCAGGCGCTCTTGCGCGACTTGGGCCTCGATTCGTGATTGACGCAGCGATCTTCGACCTGAACGGAACCCTGATCGACGACATGCGGGCGCACGGCCGCGCCTGGTCCACGATCGTTCGCGAGCTGGGAGTGGACGTGCCGGCCGAGCGGTTCGAGCGCGAGCTGGCAGGAATGAAGCACGGCGAGACCTTCGAGGCGGTGCTCGGGCGCAAGCTGCCGACTGCGGAGGTGGCGCGGCTGGCCGCCCACAAGGAAGCTCTCTACCGCGAATTGTACGCGCCGGATCTGCGCCTTCTGCCCGGCGCGCGGGAGTTGCTCGAGCGGCTGCGCGCAGAAGGCGTGCGCACTGCCATCGCCACCGCGGCGCCGCCGGAAAACCGCGACTTCGCGCTGGACGGGCTCGGCATCCGGCCGCTCTTCGATGCGGTGGTGGGCGAGGAGGCCGCGGCGCGCGGCAAGCCGGCGCCGGATCTGTACCTCGCGGCTGCGCGCGCGCTTGGCGTCGCACCGGAGCGCAGCATCGCTTTCGAGGACGCGGTGAACGGAGTGCGCGCCGCACGGGCGGCCGGGATGCGCTCCGCGGCCGTGACCACCACCACCTCGGCCGACCGGCTGCGCGAAGCCGGGGCAGAGTTCGTCCTGCCCGATTTCGCGCACTTGCCGCCCGAGCTGGAGGTGCTGCTCTTCGCCGCGGGTCGGGTCGGACGATTGACCGACCCGAGCAAGGGATACGCAACCTGACCGCTGCCGCTCCTTGTCGTCCGGTCGCTACGGTCGGCGCCGGAACATCGCATGCCCTCCCGGCCTCCCACGCTTGGCGCCATCGCCGGCCTCCTCGCGGCGGTCGGATTCTTGTCGGGCTGCGGAGGCGACCAGGAGACTGCGGATTTCGAGAACGAGCCGCGCCTCTTGCAGCAGGCCTATACCTGCGCGGTCGGATGCGGCGGCGCGCTCGGCTCAGCGGCCCTGCCCGGTCCCCACGGCGCGGTGACGCTGACGGCCTGGTCGAATTCGCCGCAGCTCGGGACCGACTACGATTGCGATCCCACCCGCTGCGCGGGCTCGTCTCCGGTCACCGCGCAGAACGGCTACCTCAGTTACGGCTGTCCCTGGCAGTGCGTCGAGCTCGTCAACCGCTACTTCCAGGGCACCTGGGGCGCACCGAAGATCGCGGCCAACGCGGGCGCCGGCTTCTGCCAGTTCGCCGCCTCCAGCTCGCTGCCGCAATACTGGGTCTACGGCCAGTACGGAGCGAGCACGTCCGGCCACGCGCCGATGGCGGGCGACGTCCTCGTCTGGTCGAGCCACGTCGCCATCGCCACCAACTCCGTGTCGGCCGGCGCCGCCGGCACGATCGACTTGATCGAAGAGAACGCAACGTGCTCGGGAGCCGACACGGTGTCATGGAACGGCTCGATGTTCGGCGCCAAGTACGGGCTGAGCGCGCTCTGCTGGGTCCACCTCATGGCCAACACCGGCGCGACAGGTCCGACGTGTCCCACGGGCGGCAACTGGCACCTTGCCGGCAAGTACTGTGGCAGCGAGCCTGGGATGCAGCACGCCGACGGCAACACTCTCTATTCGTGCAGCGCCGCCGGCGGGGCGGCCAGCGTGGTCCAGGTGTGCAGCGCCGGGTGCCAGCAGATGCCGGCGGGCCAGGACGATCGCTGCGCCTCTCCACAGGTCGCGGATGCCGGAGTCGGGATCGATGCGGGAGTCGATGCCGGCACGCAACCCGATGCCGGAGCAGATGCGGGAACGCCGGCCGCCAGCAATGATCCTCCTCCTCCGGCGGCCCTCTCCGCTGGATGCACGTCCGGCGGCGCGGCTTGGACATCCTGCATCGCACTCGTCGGGCTCTCCGTCTCTCGTCGCAGACAGCGACGATGTGCCAGGTGAAGATCTGTCAGAGTCTCGGTGCCCGCCCTCGAGGCGGTGACGAGCGCCCGCTTGTCTTCCAGCTTCGAAGTCCAACTGCGAGCCGCATTCTGATCTGACGTGCAGCGAATCCAGCGGGCGAGCGCTCGACGCATGCAACCCGGACGACCACTCCCCAACATTCTTGTGCTCTGCACGGGCGGGGGAGGGCACGGGAATGTGGATCACGGGCCTGCTGGCGCTTCTCACGGCGACGGATGTAGCGCACATCGGCGGCGGGAACGCTCTCACGCTGCCGGCCGCGCGACATCTGGTGCGACTCGAACCAGGCGGAGGCAAGCAAGCGATCTGGCTTCTGGCGCTGCAGCAGGACGGCGCTGAGGGGCACTGGCTCGGCTTCCACCGCAGCGACGACGAGGCGCAGACCTGGCGCCGGTACGCGGCCATCCAGGACAGCTCGTCCGAGCGCGACACGGCCGACCTTCTCGCCGTCGGCATGGATGTCGCGCTGGTCTATTCCTATGAAGGGCCCACCCTCTCGGGGTCGGCGCTGCACGACGTCTACTTCCAGTGGTGGCGCTGGAATGGGACCTCCGACTGGTCGCCACAGACGTCGGTCAAGGTCTTCGACGCGACCGACAATTCGACGGCGTATGCGCGCGCCGAGCTGGCACGTGACTCGCTCGGCCGCATCTGGGTCTGGGCGCAGCGGCTCAACTCCGACGGCCGATTCACGATGGTGATCTCGGTCAGCACCGACGGCGGCGCGACCTTCCAGGAGCAGCCGTCGTTGGACAGCTTCGTCGGCCGCCCCGGCGGACGCATCATGCCGGTGAACGGCAACCAGATGATGCTTCTCTACAGCGCGCTGGGCGGCGCCGCCGGATACATGCGGCTGCGCTCCGACTCCGATGCGCTCTCGTCGTGGAGCAGCCCGCAGGTCGTCTTTCCCGAGGGCATCTATCATGGCGCGGCGATGAGCGCGGCCAGCGACGGCAGCGGCGGCGCGCACCTGGTCTACAAGGCGAACGACCAGCTCTTCTATCGCCATTACAGCGGCGGGTCGTGGAGCGCGCGGCAATTGATCGAGAGCTCCGGCGACTGGGCCTCGCAGCCCGCCATCACCCGCGTGGGCAGCAGCGTGGTGCTCTTCTGGAATCGGGTCATCTCTACCAACACCAACTATTCCTTTTATACGCGGACTCTCGACGGCAGCGCGCGCGCTCTCGATACGAGCAGCGGGTTCAAGGGTTATCCAGCGGCGGTGGAGGTGCTGCCAGCGTCGGTGCCCGCGGTGCCTTGCGTCTATGGAAATACGGCCGACTCCAACAGCTCGGGCAGCGCAACCGTGGTCTTTGCTCCGACTCCGAACGCAACGCCGCCGCCGCCACCGCCGCCACCTCCTCCGCCACCTCCTCCTCCAAGCGGCGGCGGGACGCTCTTCTCCGACGACTTCAACCGCTCGCTCTCCTCCGGCCTCGGACCTTCCTGGCGCATCGTCTCCGGCCTCTGGCGCGACGATGGCCGCGCCAACTCCGATCTCGACGGTGCCGATCAGGCCGCGGTGCAGACCCTGAGCTGCACCGACTGCACCGTCCAGGCGAAGGTGGTGAATTTCCGCGCGACCGCGGCAGCGCTCGATCTGCGCGAGAGCGCAGCGAACGACCGCTATGACGTTGCTCTGCTGGCAAACGGGCACATCCAGATCCGGCGCCATCTCGGCGGCGTCACGACTGTGCTCGGCGATGCGGCGAGCGGAATCTCCGACTTGACCAACTGGGCGACCCTCTCCCTGACCGCCGCGGGAACCTCGCTCTCCGCCTCGGTGAACGGCTCGGTGAAGCTCATGGTGAGCGACTCGGCGATCAGCGCGGCGGGCACTGCCGGAATCTCGACCGATCGCGCCGGCATCTGGTTCGGCAGCTTCGTCGTGACGGGGGCAAGCGCAGCTCCGCCGCCGCCGCCCCCTCCTCCGCCGACTGCTGCGAACGACTGGCCCTTCTATCGCCATGACTCGAGCGGCAGCGGCAACGACGGCGGCTCGATCACGGCCGCGCAGGCGAGAGGGCTCAAGCTCGTCTTCCAGGTCAAGCCCGGCCTCAGCGTCGCCAATCCCGTCGTCGCCGGCGGCAAGATCTACCTAGTCTACGGCGGAGGGAAATTGATCGCGCTCGACGCAAGCACAGGCGCGCAACTCTGGTCGCAGAGCACCGGCAGCAGCCAGACCGGACCGTGCGTCTCGCGAAAGCAGGGGCCGGTCGGCGCAGCGGCGGTCGTGGGACAACGGGTCTTCGCGCCCGGCGCCGACGGCAGCGTGCATGCCTTCGACAAGGATTCCGGCAGTCAGCTCTGGTCGACGCAGATCGCCGACACCTCCGCGAACAACTTCCTCTGGTCGAGCGCCTTCCCTGTCGGCGACAAGGTCTACCTGGGCGTCGCCACGCTGATCGAAGATCAGTGCGCGACGGTGGTGCCAGGACGGCTCGTCGCTCTCGACCAGTCGACCGGCGCAGTCACCGGCACGTGGTGGGCCGATCAGAACCACGGCAACGGCGGTGGCATCTGGACTTCGCCCGCGTACGATCCGGCGAGCAATCGCGTCTTCGTCGCTACCGGCAACGTCGACGCCGGCAAGCTCCCTAGCGACGAGCCCTGGCAGCAGGCCATCGTCGCCATCGATCCCGCGACGATGAAAACGGCGGCGGCGTTCCAGCCCATCCACACCGACTTCGGCACTGACTGGGACTTCGGCGGCTCGCCTACGCTGTACGATCTCTCCGACGGACGCCATCTCGTCGCCGATACCAACAAGAACGGCAACGTCTACGCGTTCGATCGCGACAACCTCGGCAGCGGCGTGCTCTGGACCACCGAGATCAGTGCGCCGGGCACATCGCCCGACGTGGGCGAGAGCAGCATCGTCAGCCCCGTCTACGCCAATGGCTTGCTCTTCGTCGCCGGTGGCAAGACCTCCGACGGCAAGCCCGGGGCGATCGCGGCCCTCAATCCCGCGACCGGCGCAGTGGTCTGGAAGATCAATCCCGACGGCTTCGTGCTGCCGGCGTTGGCGGCCTCGGGCGGTGTGGTCGCCGCGGCGGTGTCAAAGCTTCCCGACAACACCGGCAAGCTCTACGTGCTCGACCAGATCACGGGCGAGGTGCTCTTCACCCTGTCGACGTCCGAGAGGCTCTTTGCCCAGCCGACCTGGGCCAACGGAACGCTGTACGTGGTCGATCTCGCCGGCAATCTCTATGCGCTGCGCCCCTGACTGAAGCGCGAGCGGCAAGTCGTTCCGTTGGCATCAGCGCAGCGCAAAGCCAGCTGCCCGATTGCGCAGCCGTTGGTGCTCGCGCGATGTTACATCCCTGCACTCTCGCACTGGAGGTCTCGGATGATGCGCGCTGCCGCCCTCGGGCTGGTCTTCGCTTCCGGATGCATCTACGCCAACGTCGCCACACCGCTCGCCTACCGCGCGCCGACGGCGCAGGAGGCGAAGGTGGAGGGCGCGGCCGATGCGGAGGGTACAGCTTGTGATTACGCCATCCTCTTCCTGGTGGCGTGGGGCGATGCCGGATACGCCGCCGCGGTCGCGGACGCGAGAGCGAAATCGGGAGGGGCGCAGCTCGCCGACGTCCGCGCCGACACCACCTTCGTCAATGTGCTGGGCGTCTACCAGAGGGCGTGCACGCGCGTGACCGGGAAGGTCGTCAGATGAGAGCGCTCCTCACCGCGGTCGCGCTGCTCGCGGCGGGGTGCTTGCCGAGGCTCACCTTCCCGCAGCCGCCGGGTGTCATCTTCGAGGACAGTTCGGGCCCGCTCCTGTATCGCGGCGACGTTCGCCGCGGCACGCGCGAGGTGCGGGGCGAGTCGTGTCGCCAGGGGTTGGTCTTCCCCACGCCGTTCGCGACTTTGAGCGCCGACTGGGGAGAGGCGGGCTACCGCGAGGCGCTGGGCAAGGCGAGCGAAGCAGCTCAGGGCGCACCGCTCTCCGACGTGCGCGCCGACCTGCACTTGATCGGCATCCTCATCTGGCGCGAGGAATGTCTGGTGGTGACGGCGCAGGCCCCCTAGCGCATCCGTTGCTCGCAGAACCAGTCGGGCTGCCGTGCATCTCAACGGCTCACCTTCACGGGGATCTCCGCCGTGTCCGAGACTTCTGCCCTCTCCACTGTTCGGCCCGGCCGCCTCGAGGCAATCTCCGCCTTTCTTGCCATCTACGTGATCTGGGGCTCGACGTTCCTCGCCATCCGCTATGCGGTCGAATCGATCCCGCCGTTGTTCACCGCGGCAACCCGGCATTTGATCGCGGGGTCCATCCTCCTCGGCTGGGCACTGTGGAAAGGAGAGCGGCCGACGCGCCAGGGCTGGCGTGCCGGAATCGTTCTCGGCTTCCTCTTCTTTTTCGTCAGCCACGGGCTGCTGCACTGGGCGGAGCTGAGCGTGCCTTCCGGCGTGGCGGCGCTGGTGATCGCCATCGAGCCGGCGATCGTGGCCCTCCTGCTGCCGTTGTTGAAGCTGGGTCCGAGGCCGCGAGGCGTGACCTGGGCCGGGCTGGCGTTGGGCGCAACGAGCGTCGCGTTGCTCTTCCGGCCGGACGTATCCGCCGGACCGGAGGTGCTGACCGGCCTTGTCGCCGTGCTGGTCAGCGCCATCGCGTGGTCGTTTGGCATCGTCTACTCACGCAAGCTGCAGCCGGCCAACGGCTCCACCCTGAATGCCGCCTTGCCGCTCGTGTGCGGTTCCTTGATGCTGCTCGTCGGCGGGTTCGTCCGGGGCGAGCATCACGCGCTTCAATTCAGCCGCATCCTGCCGGAATCGGTCGTGGGGCTCCTCTTCCTCATCTTCTTCGGGTCGCTGACGGCGTTCAGCGCCTATGCGTGGTTGCTCAAGCATTACCCGCCGACCCTCGTCGCAACTCACACCTACGTCAATCCGATCGTGGCGGTGCTGTTGGGATGGGCGATGGCCGGAGAAAAGCTCACCGCCTCGATCCTGTCGTCGATGGCGCTGGCCATCCTCGCCATCTCGTTGGTGAACCGCGGGAGTCAAGTCGAATTGAAGATGAGCCCTGATCGCTCCTCGGGAATACCGCTGGCCGTGCGCATGGACGACCCTTCGGTCATCGTCGGACCCCGAGGCAGCGCAAAGGAAGGCTGACTTGTTTGGAAACCCGGGGCGGCGCGGCACATCCAAGGTGTGAGAACCGGTCTATGTCGGCAAGGGCAAAGAGACGTGCGCCCGCGCTCCTGGGGGGTGAAGCCCGGGACCGACTGCTCGCCCACGTCGCCTTCGAGGCGACCTGGGAAAGGGACCTCGACAGCCAGGCGATGAGCTGGGATGAGAGCGTCGAGTCGATCTTCGGCTATGACCGCGGCGAAGTGGTGGGCCACCTCTCCTGGTGGCGCGAGCGCGTTCATCCGGAGGATCTCCAGCGCGCGGAAGAGACGGCCGTCGAGGCGATCCGCAGCGGAGGCTCTGTCTGGTCGAACGAGTACCGCTTCCGCCGCAAGGACGGCTCCTGGGCTTGGGTGGCCTCACGCTGCGCCATCGAGCGTGACGGCGAGGGACGGGCCGTCCGCGCGGTTGGCGCGATGATCGACATCAGCGCGCTCAAGGAGACCGAGGCGCGGATGCGGCTCTTCACCGACCAGATCCCCGCCCGAGCCACCGCCACGGATCGGGAGCTGCGCGTCGTGTGGGACGCGGGCGCGGGCTTCCCCGGCAGTCCCAGCGCGGTGGGCAAGACAGTCTCCGAGCTCTTCGCGGAATCCCCGGACCGCGAGCGCGTCCTGGAGGGATGCAGGAAGGCCTTGGCCGGCGAATCGTGCAAACTGCAGATCGACAACGGGGAGGCGGCCGCGGAACTTCAGCTCGGTCCGGTCCGCGATCTGGCCGGGAACGTGATCGGCGTGACGGGTGTGGCGTTCGACGTTACCGAGCGCGTGCGTGCCGAGAGAGCGATGCACGAGGCCCAGCGCTTCCTGCTCGCGGCGCAGCGGGTGGGCCGGATCCGCTCCTGGGAGGATGACCTGCGCACCGGCATGGTGAAACTTGATCCGGTCGGCCCCGCGGCGGCGACCGGAGCGGCGCATTTCGAGCAGTTCAGCGAGGAGGCAGCTTGGAAGAAGATCCATCCCGGGGACTTCCCGCGGATGATGGATCTGCGCCGCCGCTTGATCGAGGAGGGCGGGCCCTTCGAGACCGAATACCGGTCGCTGCATCCCGACGGTACCGAACGAAACATCCTGGTGCGCGGCGAGCTGATGCGCGACGCTGCTGGACGACCCGAGCGGATCATCGGGGTCTCCCTCGACGTCACCGACCGCGTGCGGAACGAGGAGGAAGTCCGCGCGAGTCAGCGGCTTTTGCAGCAGGTCCTCGAAACGCTGCCGGTGGGCGTGGTGGTGGTCGATCGCGCCGGGAGCATGCTCCTCAGCAACCCGGCGTCCAGCCGCATCTGGGGCGGTGTGATCGTATCCGGACCGGAGCGGTGGGCGAGGAGCAAGGGCTTCTGGCACGGTTCAGGGAAACCGATCGGCCCCGGTGAGTGGGCCTCGGAACGCGCGCTGGCCAAGGGCGAGACGAGCCTCGACGAATTGATCGACATCGAAACCTTCGACGGCCGGCACAGGACCATGGAGAACTCGGCCGCTCCCATCCGCGACGCGCAGGGGGCCATCGTCGGCGCGGTGGCGGTCAACCAGGACGTCACCGAGCGCAAGCGCGCCGAGGAGGAAGTGGCCCGGCTCGCGCGGCAGCAGGCGGCGGTGGCGCAGCTCAGCCTCTTCGCGCTGAAGGGCGACGGCCTGCAGCGGCTTTTCGAGGAGGCGGCCGCGCTGGTGACGAGCACGCTGGGCGTCGAGTACGGCGTCGTCGCGGAGTGGCTCCCTGAGAAGGAGGAGATCGCCATTCGCGCCACCGCGGGCCCGTGGAACGAGGAGATTTTTCGGCGCCACACGGTCCGGACGCTGCCCGGACTGATGGCGTGGTTCTACCTGCGCTCGCACCTCCCGGTGGTGGTCGCGGACCTGGCGCACGAGACGCGCTTCGCTCCCTGCGAAATTCTCCTCGAGCACGGCGTGAAGAGTGGAATCGCGGTGCCCATCGCCGGCAAGCAGCGGCCCTTCGGCGTGCTGGAGGGGAACACGAAGCAGTTGCGCACTTTCAGGGACGACGAGGTGAACTTCGTCTGGTCGATGGCCAACGTGCTGGCGACCTCTGTCGAACAGAGGCGGGTCGCAGGCGAGCTGGAGGAGAAGCGCCAGCAACTGCAGGCGCTGTCGCGAAAGCTGATCGAGGCGCAAGAGGCCGAGCGCCGCGCGGTCGCCCGTGAGCTCCACGACGATCTCGGCCAGGTGCTGACCGCCATCAAGCTCAACCTGGAGCGACACGAACGCGATCCGGCGGAGAGCATCGCGCTGGTGGATGGGGCCATCGACCGCATGCGCGATCTCGCCCAGGACCTGCGCCCGCCGCTGCTCGACGAGCTGGGCCTGGAAGCGTCGTTGCGATGGTACGTGGAGCGCGAGGCGAAGCGCGCGGGGCTCGAGTACGCTCTGGCATTCTCACCTCTGGCGAAACGGCCTGCGCCCGCAGTGGAGACTACCTGCTTCCGCGTCGCGCAAGAGGCGCTGACCAACATCATCCAGCACGCTCATGCGCGCAGCGTAGCCATCGAACTGGGTGGAGCCGACGGCGCACTGGTCCTGGCAGTCCACGACGACGGGCGGGGCTTCGACGTCGCCGCCGCGCGCAAGCGGGCCGCCAGCCAGGGGCTGCTCGGCATGCAGGAGCGCGTCGCGCTGGTGGGCGGAGAGCTTCGCATCGAGTCGGGGCCCGAGGGCACGACTGTCCGCGCCCGCCTTCCCTTCGATGGAAGCGCCCGATGACACCCGTGCTGGCTGGCGCCTGACTTCTCGGCATCGTCAGTCAACTTGTCGGCGCACGCGATCCAGCGGGAAGAAACCGGCGCAGGTCTTCGAGCAGGGCGGAAATGCCGCCGCGCCGGGCGAGCGCCGCGGCGAGGGCGAGTTCGAGCGCGCCAGCCCGCGGCGCTTTCGTTCGCGGCCGGACGCTACCTGCGCGTGCATCGCGACGGCGCCGTGCCGATGACCGCCCTCCTCTTGCGACCGCGCAGCAACGTCAGCGCCTACCTCGGTGGCTGCGCTCGCGTGCTCGACCGCTCGGAGTGCGAATTCTAGGCCCAGCCGGAGAGCCGGGCTGGTCAGGCCGTCATGGCCGCTGCGCTGGAAAGAGGGCGATGGCCACTTCCATCACCTCGCCCTTCTCCTGGGAGGGATCGAGCGACTGCACCACCTCGATCAAGCGTTTGCGCAGGCGCCCGATCTGCGCTGGATGGAGTCGAACGAAAGTGCGCATGACCAGCGTGGGGTCCTTGCCTTTGCTGGGCCGGTCCAGGGCCTCGCGGAAGTCGACCATCGCCTGGTCGAGGATGCGGGCGCGCGCGCGCGCGACGCTCTTGCCACCGCCGATGAGCTTGGCATCGACCCGGAACCAGCGCGCCACCGCGCGATAGATGCGCTCCACGCGCCGGCCGGCCGGGCGCTCCGCCACCACCCGGATGAGGCCGTTCTTCGCCAGCAGATCGAGGTGGTAGTAGACGCGGGTCTGCGCGACACGAAGACGCGAGGCCAACTCGGCCGCACCGAGCGGCGCGCCGACCAGCAAATTGAGGATGCGCTGCCGCTGGTCGTCGCTCACCGCGCGCAGGGCGGCGGTGTTGCCGATGACGTGCTCCGGCTTCACGGGCGCAGCCGCTCCGTCAAAAAGCGGACCAGCGGATCGATGACCTCGGGCGCGACGTGGAAGGCGGGAAGGAAGACGGTCTGGACGAAGCCGTCGGGATCGGGAATCAGGTTGTGGCCCAGGTGCGGAACGAGCCTCACCGTCACGTCGGCCGCGCCGTCCTGGCGCATGGCGGCCGCGAGTTTTGCCGCCGAGCGCGGCGGCACGAAGATGTCGGCGCCACCTTGGGCGATGAAAGCGGGGCATCTCACCTGCGAGGCCCAGGCAAGCGGATCGATCTCCATGAACGAGCGCTCGCGTGGAGTGAGTGGCTCGGCGAGTTGCTTCTCCACCTCGGCAGCGCGCTTTTCGGGCGGCACAGAAGGATCCCGGGCAACGATGTTTTCCGTCTGGTAGCGAGCCAGTTCCTGCGCAGGCACCCCCGGCCCCGAGAGGCAGACGATGGCCGCGATGGCCTTGTCCTTGGCGGCGACCATCGGGGCGATCAGTCCGCCCTCGCTGTGACCGACCAAGGCGATGCGCGCGGCGTCGATGCCGGGCCGCGCCCTGAGCCAGCGCACCTCGGTGGCCACGTCGTCGGCTTCGTCGTACGTCGTGGAGCTCTTCCGGTCCCCGGTCGAAGCGCCCACTCCGCGATCGTCGACGCGGAGCACGGCGATGCCGGCCCGGGTCAGAGCATCGCTCAGGTCGCGGAAGGGGATCCAGGGCGGTCCGCCGTCGTTGCGCTCGTGCTCGCCGAGACCGGTGATCATCACCGCACCGGGGACGCGCGCCTTGTGCTTGCGCGGCAGGGTCAGCGTGCCGGCGAGGATGTGGCCAGCCGGAGCAGGAATGCGAACCTCGATCGCCCGATAGGCGCCGTCGGGCGGCGCGCCATAGGGCGGCCAGGCCGGATAGAGATCGCGCGGCAAGCTCGAGCGCCGCTCGAAGACCACGCCGTAGGCCGGTAACGAAGCGGAGAGCAGGCAGCCTTCCGCGTCACTGACCACCTGGTAGCGCTTGCCGCGATCGGCCACGACCCAGTCGCTGGGGCCGAGCTTCTGCACCTCCAGATCGGTGATCGAGTCGCTGAACGGAGATGCCCCGCGCACGCGCGCCGTCGCCTCGCCCATGGCGAGCGCGTGCCGCACGGCGAGCTCCAGCGAATGCGGGATCATGTGCTGCCAGAGGATGGTCGGAGCATCGAACGTCCGTTCCTTGCGGGCGGGCGCCGCGCCGGCAGGACCGGACTGCCCCACCATCTGCGCAACGGTGCCGTCGGGGCGGAGCTGGGCGGTGGCGTCGAGCACCAGGGATTGGTTGATGACCGCGTGCAGGCGGACGTCGTCACCAGCCGGTTCGCTCCAGCTCACGGCGGCCACAAGGCCGGACTGCAGTGTGACGAGCGCGGAGGGAGCGCATTGCGCCACGGCAGCGAGGAGAGCGAGCACGGCTCACTGTTCAACTAATTTAGAATAAAGTCAATCGTTGATGAACAAACCCAGCCGACGAGATGCACAACACGAGCAGGCAGCTCGGCCGGCCAGACGGTTGGCGCCGCAAGCGGTAAGTGCGCACCTTGATCCCTCGAGCAAGGAGGAAGCATGAGACGCAAGCAGATCTCGTCAGCACGCCGCAACGTCAAGAAGGCGGCCAAGGCTGCGCGGGCCAGGCGGACCATCGCGCATCTGCCCAAGCGCACGCGCACTGCGCTCTCCAGGCAGGCAGCCAAAGTCGCCCGGCGCAAGAGCGCGCGCAGCTGATCTCGCATTGGAGGCAAGCATGGACGGCATGGAAGGAATCGACACTCACGTGAGGTCGCTGAGGCGCGGGCTCCTGGAAAAGAAGCCCCTCGAGCGGCGCCGCGGTCCGGTGAGCGAGGAAGAAGTGAACGCCGAGCGCGCTGCACTCGCACGCATCAAGGCTGCCGCGACGATGGCGCCGCCGTCGGGCTTCAAGACGCACAAAGCATCGTCGCTGGGCAAGAGCGTCCGCGGCAGCAGCAACGAGGCCGACAAGGCCGGCAAGGTGGGCAAGCGCGGCCGGGCCGGACGCGCAGCCGCAGCTCGCGGCGCCAAGAAGGGCACGCGCGGCGCCGGCAGGCCGTCGAAGCAGCGGAAGCGACCGATGCACACGCAGTCGCGCACCAACGTGCGCGGTCAGCCCGGCGGCGGCAGCAAGGGCGGCGGCCGCGGGTCGCAGAAGGGTGCGCGGGGCAAGAGCGGCGCCAAAGAGCGGCCCTCGCCGCGCAAAGGCACCAAGTAGGCGAGCTCATGGGGCTCACGCACCAACGTCCGCCGCTCTTCTTCAAGTGGAATTCGTAGCTGACGCCTGGCGCAGGCGGCGCTTCAGTTCCTTATCGCATCGGGGAGAAGCGACACTTTCAGCAGACGTCGTCGCAGCCTCGCGGCTGTAGCAGCCGCTGGACCGAAGCGGCGGAGGCAATGGAAGGGAGAACCGTGGCGAGTTGAAAGAGCAAGAGGGCGGAGACGACCACCCACAGGGTCATCACCGTTGCGGGGTAGGCCCAGAACCGGATCGCCCTCAGAGCTGCATTCGCCATCGCGATCTCCTCGCTCGACACCTTGGATAGGCGCGAGGGGAGAAAACGTGACCTGGCTTCTGTCACTGTGGTGTGCGACGGGCGGGTGCACTGCCTCAGCTCAGAGCGTAGCCGAGTGCGCGCGCCGTTTCCTTGCGCTTGCCGCCCATCTTCTCCAAGACGCGCAGGATGTGGCGGCGCTCGACCTCGGCCAGCGCGAAAGGCCTCTCGTCCCTCGCGTCGCCGCACCCTTCAGCTGGGAAAGTTCTACACGGCGCCCGAGGAACCGAATCCTCTTCCCCTCGAGGACGGCTTGCGATTCCGCTCCCGGGCCGAGCCGGTGCGGCTGTCCTATTCGCAATACCTCCATCGGTTCGACGCCAGAAACGCCGACGAGATCGCCAGCGGGAGAGCATCCCGCCCGACTCCGAACATCGCGGTCTGGATTCCGGCTTCGGCCATCAAGGACTATGTCGCGCGCATCTTGCCGATGTCATCGGATGTTGCCGGAGTCGACCTGTTCTCCTTCTGGCCACTCAAGACTCGCCGCTTCACCCGTCCGCTGTTCAAGGTGCCCGACGAAGAGATCATGTTTTCCATCTGGATGAACCGGAGTGTCGCGCCCGATGACCCCGCCGCGCTCTCGGCGATGCTGGCGAGCAACCGCTCGCTGTTGGAGCAGATGACCGCGGTGGGCGGCAAAGCCTACCGGCAATACGGAATCGTGATCTCGCAGAACGAGTGGGCGGAGCATTTCGGGCCCGAGGTCTGGCGACGATTCTCGGCGGCCAAGAAGAAGTTCGACCCGAATCGAGTTCTGACCCCGGGGCCAGAGATCTTCCATTGACCTGTCTTTTCGACGATCCCCGCCAGGATGGCGAAAGCTGCCCGGTCGATCTGTGAGACTCGGGCGGTCACCAGGGTGATTCTACATCCCACAAGGGGAGCAGAGGCGGGTCAAACGGTCTTCCGCCCGCAGCGATTCTCGCCTGTTGGCTTCGCAGTCGACGGAGCCCCCTCTACCTGGGTTATGCTGCACCCATCGCGGGGGGTACAGCCTGCAGGTTTGCAAGTTCATTGTCGGCGTCACCATCAGCCTGATGCTCGCATTCGATGCCGCGGCGCAGACCGCGCCTGGCACTAGCGCGCCTGAGACGGGTACCGTCGCGCCTGACACTGGCGCCACCGCGACTGCGCCCAAGAAGGTTTCGAAGAAGAAGAAGACCCCGCGGAAGAAATCTTCGCAGAAGGCTGCGAAGAAAACCTCGAAGAAGAAGAAGGCCGCGCACGCGCTGCCAAACCGCGACATGGACGCGCAGAGGCGCAACGCGCTGGAATCGTTGTTGCCCGCCACGCCCGCCGCTGCGCCCGCCGCAACACCTGAGCCCGCCGCAATACCGGCGCGCGCCGGCTCGTCCGAGAGCCCTCTCCCGGCGGACCTCGAGGCGGAGAAGAAGATCATCGTCAAGCCGCCCAGCGAGCCGCTCGCGATCACCAACGTAGTGGTGGAGCAGCAGGGCGGCGCGCCGCCCGCCATCACGCACACTCCGGTCACGCAGGCCAGCAAGGGACACTCGATCGCGATCAACGCGCGCTTCGTCGGCGACACCGGCGTGCAGGCCGCCACCGTGATGTTCCGGCACGCGGGCGAGAAGGAGTACAAGGCGCTGGCCATGGACAACGCCGGCGGCGACAACTACTCCGCCACCGTTCCCGGACAGATGGCAAGCTCCGACATCGAGTACTACCTCGAGGCGTCCGACAGGTACGGCCACGGCCCGAGCCGCTCGGGTGACGCGAGCACTCCGTATCTCGTCAGAGTCAACGCGCCGGCGATCGCCGCGGCGATGACGCAGCCGCCGACGAAGCCGCCTGAGCGCGACACCCTCATCGGCATCGGCTTCGACGCAGGCGCTCCCGGCGGCGGAGGCTTCACCCTCCTGGTTCGCCCCCTTTGGTGGCTGCGCCTCAACGGCGGCATCGCCTACAACTATGCCGGGTTCGGGTTCCGCGGCGGACTGTCGCTCGCGCCCTGCTGGTGCGCCGTCACGCCGACCCTGAACCTCGACGCAGGCCGCTTCCTCAGCGGCGACTTCAACAAGTTCGCCAGCGTCAGCGACCCCAACGCGAGGGCCTTGCTCTCGCACGTGAACTACACCTTCGCCACGGCGCAGCTCGGCCTCGAGTTCGGGTCCCAGCGCTGGTTCAACTTCTACTTGCGCGGCGGGCTCGCCTACTTCGAGTCCAGTTTCTCGGGGGCGGACCTCACCGCGCTGACGCAGGGCAAGATCGCGAGCGACCCCAGCACCAGGTACAAGGCTGGCGATGGCAAGTTCACCTCAGTGGCCCCGTGCCTGTCGCTGGGTTTTCAAGTCTTCGTCTACTAGCGAGGAGCCATGCATCTCTCCCGTTTCAGAATCCTGATCGCGGCCGGCTCGCTCGCCTCGTGCTACGCACAGGTCGAAGACGGCTCCGTTCAGATCACGCACTCGCTCTGCTCGCCCAGCACGAACAACTGCATCCCGGGCGGCGGCCTCTCCCTCAGCACTTTCAAGGCGAACGGCAACAACACCTTCACGGTGCCTGTCGCCGACGTGCCGTTCCTCAATGGCTCCAAATCGCTGGGGCCGGCGACGGTCAACACCACCATCGCCCTCAACAATGCCACCTTCGACATGGTCCCCCAGCCCAACGCCGATTTCAAAGGCCTCACCCAGGTGCAGCTTCTCAAGGCGCCCCGAGCCTCGACCGGGCCGACCGACGATCCTTGCGCCGCCCCCGTGAACTGTCCGGTGCTCGCGGCCTACAACCAGGCCACCGACGGCGTCGCTGACCAGCACATCGTGCTCAAGAGCCAGGTCTCGAACCTGCTCGATTCCATCGACCAGACCAATCACAACATCATCTTCGAAGTGACTGCGAAGGGCACCGCCCCAACGCCCGCCTTTTGGAGCGCGGACTTCACGATGGATCTTGGGCTCAAAGCTCGAGCCGGTGTGCCCTGAGATGGGGGCGCGGTCCTGATGAGCAATGGGCATTCGATCGCAAGATCTCCAACGCGTCGCTGAGCGCCTGGTATTCGTTACGCAAGATCGACCGCGTTTCTCGCGTGAGCGTCTTCTCGTTGAGCGCGAACTCTGCCTGATGAGAGCGACGTTCGCTCTCTGGGCGTGGGAGTCAAGGCGGTAGCCAACCCGGCGGCGGTAGAAGACGCTGACCATGACGACTCCAAAGAGCCCGTTGATCGAGGTTGCGATCTTCATCCCGCTCGCGGTGCTGGGGAGCTGGACGATCTTCGGCGTCCTTGGCGGGCCAGGCCGCTGGCAGGTCGTGCAGTGGGTCATGTTCTGGCCAGCCATCGCGGGATTCGGGGTGGCCTGGCTCTTCCGCCGCGAGCCGCCGCGCGCCGCCGGATTCGAGTACACCGGAGCTCTTCCCTGGCTGGCGGCATTCTTCTATCCGCTGGCGATGGTCGCGGCCGAGGTCGGGCTGGCGTACGCGCTCCGACTCGATATCCGCTTCCAGCCAGAGGCGGTGGGCGGGCTGAATGGCTTCGAGGAAAAGCTGCAACGAACCATCTTCGTGCCGCTGACCATCCTCTTTATTGCCCTCGCCTATCGCTGGCGCTGGCCCGAGCGCGTGCGCGACGCTCTTCCACCGCGGCTGCGCTTGCTACACCACGGCTTCCGCGCGCTGCTCTTCGTTCCCGCTCTCTGGATCTACCACTTCGGACAGCTCGCCCCGCCGGGAAGCTACGGCGAGGAACTGGGCTGGCGGGGCTACCTGGTGCGCCGGCTGCGCGAGACCCCGGTCCGCGCGGCGCTGATCAGCGGCGCGGTGTGGGCCGCATTCCACGCGCCGGTGCTGATCGGGCACAATCCGTTGCGCACGGCGGCGGGCTTTGCAGCGATCTTCGCCGGCGGACTCATCTTCTGCGCGCTCTACCTGTGGTCCGGCTCGGTGTGGCCCTGCGCGGCGATGCACTTCACCTGGAACGAGTGGAACCCGTTCTTCCTCGGCGATCCCTACGGGGACGGCCAGGGAATGTTCGGTGGCGCGAGTTGGATCTTCAACGGCGAGGGCGTGTTCGGAATGGCGCTGAATCTCCTCGTCGGCGCGGTGCTGCTGCGCCTGCGCGTCCCGCGCGAGGACGTGACGTTAACGGGAGTAACTCGTACCCCGTGAATCAACTCTCTTTCAGTTCCAAAATGCACGACCAGGGGCGCACTCGCCGATGGTCGCGCCGGGTTGACCACGGAGAGGCGGACAACCTCCGCCGCGAACGCGTTGCGGTCCGCCGCACCCGTGAGGCAGATGGCAAGGGTCTGCTAGGTCGGCCAAGCGGTGAAGAAGCACGTCAACCCGGGAAACCCGGTTGAGCTTGGCAGCAACAGTCAGGGCAACTCAACGCTTTTGATCAAGCCGTTTTGCACGGTATAGCGCACCCAGCCCGCATCCCATGGGTCAGGTCGCTCTGGCCCGCGGCCGGTGATGATCTCAAGGACGGATTTTAGCGCGGCATCCCGGCTGCTGGCCGTTCAAGTAGAAAATTCCAACCTCCCAGGTTGACCTCGCCCCCGCTCTTGCCGCTCAATACGTTCCCTGCGCGCCGTCCGGCAGCCGAAAGAGGGGGAGGCAGAGCATGCGTCGCAATTCCAGAATCATCGTGAGAGCCGTGTGCGCGCTCGCAGCGATCGCGGCCGTCGCGCCGCGCGCGGTCAAGGCTTACGACCAATGGCAAGAGACCCGCAGACAGGCGTGGATGGCTCAGGCGAAAGCCGCCATCGAGTCGGGACAGGAGCAGCTTCCCCCTGTGCCGCTCGGGGTCACGCTGGTCGACGACGTCGAGGGCAAGCCCGGCCAGGAGATGGACGATCCCCAAGCGCGCGAGCTGCAGCAGTTGCTCATGTTCGGCTCCCGCACCCCGGAATATCAGGCAGACATCCTTCGCACTGCCGTGCTGGAACAGCAGAAGGCGACGGCCATCGCAACGGCGTTGCAGACGGACCGGACGGTAGCGCCTCTCGCCGGCATCGCATCGAGCGTCGTGGCGGCGAACCTCGGTCCGGCGGGTGCGCGGTCCGAGTTCAACGGCAGCTTTTACAAGGCGCAGGATACCGGCCGCATTCGCGCCATCCGCGTCCACCCGGCGGATGCCAACACGGTCTACATCGCCACCTCGGGCGGAGGCCTCTGGAAGACCACCAACTTCCACACCGCGTCGCCGCAGTGGGCGCCTTTGATGGATTCGCTCGTCGGCTCCATCGACCTGGGCGCTATGGATATCGATCCGAGCAACCCGAGCACGATCTACGTCGGCACCGGCGAGCATGGCGACGGCCTTCCCGGCGGCGCCATTCTCAAGAGCACCGATGGCGGCGCGACCTGGAGCACGCCGGTGCAGCTGACCGGCACCTATACTTCCGGCACTTCCAGCGTCACGGCCACTTCGACGCAGGTGCGATCGCTAGCCGTAGATCCGAACAACTCGAACATCGTGGTGGCTAGCGGGGATCGCGCCTTCTATCGTTCTGTCGACGGCGGCGCCACCTGGGCGGTGATCAACCTGCCTGCTCCGGCGGCCTACAACCTTTCCGCCACCTTCACCCAAGCGATTCTCGGCGCGTGGGACATCGTCTATCTCGGCACGGCGAGCGGCCAGTCGCAGTGGGCTCTCAGCGGCGTGTACGGCTGCCCAGGCTTCTTTGCGCCGGTGCGATTCGGAAGCGTGGCCAACTGCACCACCGTCAATAGCAAAGGCCCTACCACCGGAAACCTGGGCGACATCTGGAAGAGCGCCGACAGCGGCGTGACCTGGACGTCGATGCGGGTGAACAGCAAGCTGCCGACGCAGGATCCAACCTGGGGCATCACGCCGGACACAACGGGGCTGCCGGACATCGGTCGCACCGCGCTGGGCGGCGCGTCCAATGTCGATCCCAACCTGGCCGCGATCTACGCCGAGGGCGCCTCGGTCGACGACAACAACTCGAAGACGGTGATCCTCTTCAGCTCGCGCGACGGCGGCGCGACCTGGAACAAGCTTGGCACACCGAAATCGACCAACCTGACCAATCCGACCATCAGTACTGCCTGCACCAGCCTTGACATCGGCCACAACCAGAGCTGGTACAACCTCGCGGTCGGCGTCGACCCCGGCAATCCCGACCGCGCAATGGTGGGCGGCAACCTCTGCAGCGCGAGGACGGTCGACGGCGGGGCCACCTGGCAGCTCACCAGCCATTGGCTGCCGAGCAGCGGCACCTCCGAGACGAGCGACGGAGCCGGCGCGCTCCCTTACGTGCATGCCGACTGGCACACCATCACCATCTCGCGCGTCGGCGGCCGTTTCGTCACGCTGGTCGGCTGTGACGGCGGCCTCCACTCGTCGTACAGCGTCTTCGACATCACGCCCACGCAGCTGGCGAGCTGGAACCAGCCCGACTACGGCCTGATCACGCACCTCCCCTACGGCCACGGCACCGGAGATCCGGTTCTGGGCAACGCGCGCGTATTCTACGCGGGCTTCCAGGACAACGGCACCCGTTGGCGGCTGAGCCATACCGAGAACGTCGATCTCGTCACTACCCTCAATTGGGACCAGATCGTCGGCGGCGACGGCACGGGCAACGCCGTGGCGACGGACGTGAATGGGCAGAACGCCGTCTATTGGGGCGGCACACCGGGCGCGCGCCGGTTCTGCCGGCCGACGCAATCGCGCGACTGCGGCGTCGCCACGCACATCACTGACGGTACGGAGTTCTCGAACTGGATCCGCGCCTTGAATCCGAACCTGCCGAGCGGAGACTCCGAACCGTTCACCCTCCGCTTCAGCCCCACCTACGACAGCGCCTCGAGCGTGATCAGCGCGAGCACGTTCAACGTCTTCAAGATCAGCGTCGACTCGAACGACGCCTTCAGCTACACGCGCCTCACGCCGGCCGGCCTGCCCGGCGGGCGCAACACGCAACTGCAGGCGGTCTACGCCTCGCCGTGGCCCTACCAGATCAACGGCACGCCGACGCGCGTCTACGGCGTGGTGGTCACCGGCGGCCGCTTCGTCACTCTGGCCGATACGGGGGTCGGCACGCCGACCCTGAGCCTCTCGGCCACGCAGATGCAGTTCAACGGCACGACCGTCACCGGCTCGAGCAGCATGGCCTTCCCGCGCGTGCCGGAGGATTTCGGCGCGCCGACGGGTACGGCGGTCACCAACACTTATCTGGGCGCGACGGTGAACCCAACGCCCGCCGCGATGGGCAAGCTCTTCAAGACCATCGACAACGGAGCGCACTGGATTCCAGTGCACGGCAACGGCACGCCGGCGCCGGGAGGGGGCACCCTGGATCTGCCCAACATTCCCGTCTACGTCGTGCGCGTCGACTACAGCGACCCGACGGAGAAGACCTGGTACGTCGGGACCGAGCTCGGCTTCTACCGGACCACCGACGGCGGCAATACCTGGGCCCGATACGGCAGCGTGCCGGCGGCGCGCATCATCGACGCGACGGTCTCGCTCAATGGCAGCTTGATCCGCCTCTCGGCATACGGCCGCGGGCTCTGGGAGATGTACCCGCACAGCGAGAACGGGTCCGCCGCGGGCGACGGCGACTGGGACAAGAACGGCGTGGTCGATTTCCGCGACCTGATCGCCGTCTCCTCGCGCTTGGGCAAGACGCAGGCGATGAACGACAACAACACCGCTGACGTCCCCGCTTTCTTCCAGGAGCCGCGCTACGACGCGGCCTCCGATACGAACTCGGACGGGAACCTCGATGACACCGACCTCGGCGGCGTCATCGCGAAGTTCGGAGGCACGCCATGAACCGCACCGCGAACCTCGCGATCGCAGCGCTCGCGCTCTTGGCTGCGTGCTCGGGCAAGGAGTCTACGCACGTCGACCTGTTCCAGGCCTCGCCAGCGACCATCCAGGCGGGCGAGTCGACGACGCTGTTGTTCGCCACCAGCAACGCCAAGTCGATGACCATCGACAACGGAGTCGGCGATGTGACCGGTAAGTCGTCGATCGTCGTCACGCCCGCAATGACGACTGCCTACACTCTGACGGCGGTCTCCAAGGACAACAAGGCCGACACGTCGTCGGTGACGGTGACCGTCGTGCCGGCGCGAGCATCGGCGTTTCTCGTCGAGCTGCCGGCGACGGCGATCGCGGGCCAGGCTGTGACGGTGACCGTGACGGCGTTGCGCGCCGACGACACGGCGCTCGACGCATTCGTCGGCTCGGCCACGCTATCGACGGACGACGTCCAGGCCACCTTGCCAGCGTCAGTGGTCTTTGCAGCCGGCGCGCACGGCAAGGCCACTGCGCAGGTCACTTTCAAGACGGCCGGCGCCCACCAGATCGGCGCGGGCAATGCGGCGAATTCGGCAGCCCGCGGAGGTGCCAGCGTCACCGTCAAGAACGCTGCGGCGTCCAAGCTCACGCTGTCGGGGCTGCCGGCCAATGTGCGCGCTGGCGATACCGTCAGCGTGCGCGTGGCGGCGCTAGACGCGTTCGGGAACTTCGCCGTCGACTATCGCGGCACGGTCGCCCTATCGACGAACGACGCATCGGCGACGCTTCCTGCGGCGGCGGCACTCGGCGCCGCCGATGCGGGCGTGCGGAGCTTTGGCATTTCATTCGCCACCTCGGGCGCCGCTACGCTGGCCGCCAGTGACGGCGCGCTAAGCGCCAGCGCCACGGCCACTGTGCGCAACGCGCCAGCGAGCCGCATCGCGGTCGGCCTGACCGCAGACAGCGTCACCGCCGGCGACAATCTGTCGATCGCCGTGATGATGCTCGACCGCTTCGACAACGGGGCCGTCGATTACATGGGCACGGTCCACCTGCTCTCCAGCGACGCCGCCGCGCCGACATTCGCCGACGTCGCTTTCGGCGCTACAGATCAAGGCAGCAAGTCCATCTCGGTGACGCTCGTCACCGAGGGAACGCAGGTCATCCTCGCGCAGGACGCGGCTTCGCCGGCTTTGACCGGCGCCAACTCGGTCCGCGTCAAGCACGGCGTCGCGATCAAGTACGCTCTCTCGGCGCTGCCCGGCGCGGCCGCGGCGGGCGATCCGCTCCCGCTGACGATCACCGCGCTCGATGCGCACAACAACGTGGTCACGGACTACGCCGGGACGGCGCATGTTTCTTCGGCCGACACGACGGATCGTCTGCCGGCCGACGGCAGCTTTTCGGGCGGCGTGCGCACCGTATCGCTCGCGTTCGTCAAGGCCGCCTCGCACTTCGTCTCGGTGAACGAAGTGGGCGGCTCGATCACGGCGACCTCGACCACCACTGCCGTCGGCCCGGCAGCCGCCAGCGTCCTCCAGATCACGGGGCCAGGCTCGGCCACGTCCGGCGCAACCGCGACGTGGCAGGTCAGCGCCTTCGATCCATACGGCAACCTGGCCACGGGATATCGCGGAACCGTTCATATTTCGAGCGACGACGGCGCGGCGTTACTGCCTGCCGACTTTGCGTTCGGGTCAGCGACGTCAGGAACGAAGCAGTTCTCCGCCACGATGGCGACGGCGGGGGCGCACACGCTGAGTGTCGCCGACACCGCGTCCTCATCGATACGCGGCGGGCTGATCGTGCAGGTCTCGCCAGGAGCCGCCGCGAGCTACCAGCTTTCATCGTTGCCGGCGACCACGACTGCGGGCTCGCCCATCGCGGTGACCGTCACGGCGCGCGATGCGCACGGGAACGTCGCCACCGGTGAGACTTCCAGCGCGCACTTCTCGACTGGCGAGGCAACGGACGTGCTCCCGGCCGACCCGGCGTTCTCTGCCGGCGTCCTCTCGGTCTCCGTCTCGCTGCTCAAGGCGGGCACGCGCGCGCTGACCGTCTCACAGGTCGGCGGCTCGCTGCAGGCGGTATCCGCGAACGTGCAGGTGAACCCAGCCGCGGCGGCGTCACTCGCGCTGGGAGGAGCGGGAGCAAGCACTGCCGGAGACGCAGTGTCGTTCACGGCCACCGCCCACGACGCGTATGGCAACCAGGCCACCGGCTACGCAGCGATAGTGCACGTCACGAGCAGCGATGGGCAGGCCGTTACGCCGGCGGACTTCGCAGCCGCCGTGGGTGCCGCAAATTTCCAGGTGACGTTCAAGACCACAGGCCTGCAGACGGTCCAGATCGGCGACGGCAGCATTTCGACATCCAGTTCCGTCACCGTCTCGGCGGCAGCCGCCGTATCCCTGGCGGTCTCGGATGTCCCCGCGTCAGCGAACGCCGGCGACTCGCTGCCCGCCAACGTCACTGCCAAGGATCTCTACGGCAACGTCGCGCCGACGTATGCCGGTACCGTCTCGTTCACGACCGACGGCGACGGCAAGGCCGCTCTGCCCGCCAGCTACGCATTCACGCCGGGCGATGGCGGTCGGCACACATTCAGCTTCGCGCTCGGCACCACCGGCACCTGGAAGCTCGGCGTATCGGACGGGCACTTCAGCGCCACCAGCGCAGGCACGTTGGTTTCGCCCGGCGTGGTCGACCGCTTCGTCATCGCAAGTCTTCCTTTGTCGGCACATGCCGGTGATGCACTCTCCGCCATCATCACCGCCAAGGACCGCTTCGGGAACACCACGACCAGCTACGCAGGCACCCTGCACAGCGTGCTCACGGATACCGCCGCCCCGGTGGTGAGCGACAAGCAGGCCTCGGCCGGGTCGGCGACCATTTCCTTCACCTTGGTGACGGTGGGCAAGCAATCGATCATCGTCTCCGACGCCGCATTTTCGTCGCTGAGCAGCTCGAGCGAGCTCGAGGTGACGCCTGCTGCGGCGACCCGTTATCAGCTTGCGACGTTGCCGGCGATGGCCGTCGCCGGACAGCCTCTGACGCTGGCGGCGCTCGCGCTCGATGACTTCGGCAACGTCGACACGAGCTACGCGGCGCTCGCGCACGTGGCGGGGAGCACCGGGGACGAGTTATCCCCAGACAGCGCCTTCAGCGCCGGCCGGCTCTCGGTGGGCGTCTCGTTCACCAAGATTGGCTCGCACAAGGTCACGCTCAGCGAAGTGAACGGCACCATCTCGAAAGACTCGAGCTTCGTCTCGGTGACCTCCGACGATGCCGTCGCACTGTCGGTTGCGCCGAACGCGGCCACCGCAGTAGCAGGCGCAGGCGCTGACTTCACGGTCACAGCACGCGATCGTTTCGACAACCAGGTCGCTACTTACGCGGGGCAAGTCGACTTCACCTCCAACGACGCGCAGTTCGTCTCGCCCGGGCCGCACACTTTCAATTCGGGCGACGCCGGCTCGCACGCGTTCACGGCCACTTTCAAGACGGCGGGCGTGGCACGGGTCGATGTGCGCGACACCTCGGCCACCTCGATCTCGGGCGGCGCGGCTTGGACGGTCGTGCCGGGCGCGGCGGTGTCCTGCGCGGTCGACCAGACGCCCACCGCGGCGGCACCCGTCACGCAGATCACCTTCCGGGTGACGATCAGCGACGCATTCGCGAACAAGGCTACCAATTACCAGGGAACCATCGGCGTTGCTTCCAGCGACGGAGGAGCGCAGTTCGCGAGCAGCAGCGTCACGTACGATCCATCGGTAGACCGGGGCTCGCACATCTTCACGGTGTCCTTCGGCGCGAACGGCCTGAAGCAGCTGACGGCGACGGACAGCGCCAACTCGACGCTCACCTGCTCGCAGCAAGTGATGGTCGAGCCCCTGGTGCACTACGTGGTGGCGCTGCCTGCCGACGCGAATGTCGGCGTGCCGACCAGCATCACCATCACCGTGCAGGACGCGACCAACCAGATCATCACGAACTACGCCCAGACGGTGGTGCTCACCTCGAGCGACAACGGTGTGACTCCGCCGGGTCCCGTGGCGTTCGACGGCTCGCAAAACGGCACGACCACCGTACAGGTGACCTTCGCCAGCCTTGGCGTACAGACAGTGGTCGCGACACAACAAAACAATTCCGTCATCACCGGCAGCGGCGCGACGAACGTGCACGGCCTGGTCTATAGCGACCCGCCCGCTGGACTGGGCGTGGTGCGGTTGATCGCCAATCGCGGCGTGACCACGCCCGGGCTCGTACAGCTCGACCTGGTCGCGGCGCAAGGAGTGCCGATCGGCTATGGCGTGGGCATGAACCTGCCGGCGAGCACGTCGCGCGTGCTTCCCGACGATACGATGCTCGTGACAGGCAACGTCTTCGACCCAGGCGACGGCACGCGCGAGACGCGCGCAGTCGCCGCATCGCTCACAATGCTGGGTCCGACGGCGAATGTCCTCTATACCGGCCTCAGCTCGAAGAACGCGGGCGTGCGGCCGGTGGTCCGGGACGTCAAGATCGCTGCGGGCGGCCTTTTCTACTCCATCCGCCTCAAGCTGAATCCGGCCGCGCAGCCGGGTGTGGTGTTCGACGGTGCAATCGCAATGGCGAACTTCCGCGCGGCCGTGCGCGACCGGCTTGGCAACGACACGGTGGCGCAGTCCGACTTCGCGGTCGGAAGGCTCGAAGTCCGCTGAGGCAGCGCGGCATTGTCCCTTGTGCAGGGCGATGGCCGCACCGGCGGTGGCGGCTCGGGAGCGCTGTCACCGTGTAACAGCGGGAGCCCGCTGTTACGCCAACAAGGCGCGGGCGCTGCGGCTCGAGTCCGCATGTTCTGCTTCCTCCTGCAGACATGGAGCTGAGCGGGCCGTGGCTGTGAAATTTGGTCAGCCCGAGGTCAGCGAGCCCCTTCTCGAGCCGCGGCAGGAGCGCCGAGAGCCGTCTCGAGCACCTGCGGGCAGTCAATGCGCTCGTGAAGCCCGCCGGCCGCCGTTGCTGCGTTCGCGCTTGACCTACTCGCCTCCATGGCGGCGTGCCCATGCATCCTCCAGCGCCGGGGATACACTGCTGAAGGTTCCAAATCCGGGGGCGTGTCGATCATGGACGCGTGCCTCCACCGGGAGACGACCGTCCCGCGCTGCGCGAGGCGGCGGCATTGCGGACGAGGATCGCTGCGACGCTGCCGCCCAGGAGGACCATTCCCACCACGCCGAGCAGCGTGCTCCACGAGAGGACCCGGGGGATCGGGCTGAGCCCGTCACCGGTGAGGATGAACGCGGCCCAGTAGCGCGGGTGCCGCAGCGCCGTCCCGGAGCGCAGAAAGCGCAGCTTGGCAAGGCGCAGCGCCTCTGCCTTTGGCTTCCCACGGTTCAGATCGAAGTACAGTTGCGCCATGAAGTCACGCGCAGGCTCGTCCGCCACGCGCCAGAGTGTGGTCACCGCGGCGCGCGCCCCGGCGGACAGGAGCGCGCGGCTGAACGCGTACGCGCCCTCGCCGCGAACGAGCTTGCCGCGCTCGGTCTCGCAGGCGGAAAGGGTGGCGAGGTCGACCCCGCGCAAGTCGAGGTCGTAGACTTCCTTGAGGAACAGATAGTCCGCCCCGTCCTGCTCGCGGTCCGGCGAAAAGAGGATCCTCGATCGTTCGGCGCTGGCCATATCGGCGACGGCATGGGTCGCAAGGTGCAGCAGCGGCACGCCGGTCGCAGCGCCCTCCACCAGGTGTCTCTTCAGATTCTCGTTCCCGAGGAACAGCTGGGCGCGGCCGGGGCAGGTGCGCGCAATGGCGCGGGCCTCCTCGGCCGAGGCGGGAAGCGGGTTGCTCAGCTCCGCGCCGCCGAGCTCCATCGCCGCGCTGTGCGACGCCGGCTGGATCCGCGGGGCGGCGAATGAGACCAGCTGGCGCTTCCAGGGCGGTGCCCAGAAACGCGAGCGGTCGGAGGAATCACGCAACAGGACCGCTGCCGAGGGTAGGTAGGAGACATCGAACCGCTCGATGATCGGTGAGCCTGTGCCGGCGTCCAGCAGCTCGAAGGGAATTTCGCCCAGGGCTCCGTCGGGAACGACGATCAGATGGGTGGCGTCGGGCCGCCCGAGCGCCGGGATTCCGCCGAGCAGCCGGGCTCCAATCGTGGCCGCCGGCCGCTTCCACCCGTCGGTCGTGCCCGCCGATGCCTCGTTCAACAGGGAGGAGATCTCCCCGAGAGTCGGACCGACGGCGGGGAGCGAGGCGATGCCGGCCGCTTCCCGCGTCGCCCAGAGCACCGCCGCGCTGCGCGGCCCTACCCAGTATTCGAGAAGGACGGTTCCCGCCTCGAGCCGCGCCTGCACCGCGGCGAGCGTCGGCTGCGCCACCGCCAGGCGATCCTGGAACATCCGCGCCCGCGCTCGTTCCAGCACTTCGAAAAACGCCGCCGCGTCTGGCCGCTCCAGGAGGATCTCGAGCAGCGCATCGTAGACGTCGCGTTTGTCCGCAAGGAAATCCGTCTTGAGCGAGGCGAGCTGGAGCTGCGCCCGGACCGATTCGATCGCGGAGAGCGCGTCGCGAAAATGCGTGGAGGCCATCTCGTCGCGGTGGGCGGAGCGCGCCAGCCGGCCCAGTCCGTACAGCGCCTTCCATTGCTCCTCCGTGGTTCCGAGCTGCCGAGCCGTTGCGAGCGCCGCCTCGAAGTTGCGCGTGGCTCCACCCGCGTCGCCCTGCCTGTAGAGACTTTCGCCGCGATAGAGATGAGCCAGAATCGCCTCCCTGCGGTCGCCGCTCTGTTCAGCGAGCGCGAGCGCGTCGGTAAAGGCCGCGACCGCGACGGGGAGGTCGCCCAGGTCGAGTGCCTGGACGATGCCGATGTTCGTGAGCACGCGGATCCGCGCCTGCTTGTGTTCGTTGCCGGCCAGCAGCCTCTGGGCGACCCGGTACGTCTCGAGCGCTTTGATCGGGTCGCCGAGGCTCTGGTACAGATCACCGAGGTTGGAGAGCAGCCGCGCCTGCTCGTTCGGTGTCAGCGCTTCCGGCGCGTTGCGCAGCTCCCCATAGAGCTGGATCGCCTGATCCTCGTGCCCGACCCGCTGGAAGAGGGCTGCCAGATTCGTGAGCGTGATGCGCCGCAGCCGCATGCTCCACGGCGCGGCTCCCGCCTGCCCGGCGCTGTCGAGCGCTTCGCGATACGCCCGCAGCGCGTCGAGGTAACGGGCCTGGTGGAAATGGATGCTCCCCACGTTGTTCAGCACCGCGACCTCGCGCTCCCGATCGCCGATGGTCCGGGCGAGCGCAAGCGCTGTGTCCAGCTGATGGAGTGCGGACGCGTAATGCGCCTGGTAGATCTCTGCCACGCCGAGGAGTTGGATTGCGTGCGCCTCGCCGCCCTTGTCTCCGAGCGCACGATGAACGTCGGCCGCTTCGCGAGCCCTTGCGGCGGCGGAGTCGTATTGTCCCTGCGACGAGGCGATCTGGCTCAGCGCATTGAGAGCCGCGCCGAGCGCGGCCGGATCGGAGGACCGCAGTTCCGGAAGCAGGGCTTCATAGGCCTTCTGCGCTTCGCGAAGCGCGCCCCTCTGCTGCAGCGCCCGCGCCTCGGCGAGCGCCGGCGGCGCGCCGCGCGCCGCGCCCGTCAGCAAGGAGATCAAGCCCAGACTGATCGCGCAGAGTCGCACCGGCGCGAATCATCGCGCCGGCGCCTGCCATACGTCCAGCGCTCCGGAACAGGCGAGCGCGGGCAGGACCGGCATGACCGAACCATCGTTCTCGTTTCCGCTCAGTCCCAGCATCTGGACTGCGACGGTGGCCGTCAGCCGGAAAAAACTTCCGGCGCTGGGAATGACGCCAGGAAAGAGCTCCGAGACTTCGCGGGAGACCCTGGTCAGCGGGGGCAGCGCCAGCAAAGCGGACGCGACCACCAAGCCTGTGTCCCACAGCTCGACCAACACGATCGATTCGACCGGCTCTGGATTCTGCAGGGCGAGCCCGAAGAATGTTCCGCTCGTTGGCGCCGCAACCAGAGCACGCGATTGCTTCGCGACTGGAAAGGTCACCTCGGTGGCGGCGAGCAGCGGCCTCGCACTCTTGCCGAGGTCGGTGGTGGGCAGGTACGGCGAGTCGCTGGCGCCAGTGCCTTCGGGGTTGCTGACATCCAGCGCACAGGGGGCCCCGAATGGAGCCAGGGACGCCGACGCTGCTGGATCAGGCGTCAGGCTGGCCGTCGTTCCTGCTGGAGCCTGATCGGGAACGGCGATGGTCACCGCGATCATCGGGGCGGAAGACAGTCCCAGCGTGGCGGGGGGCGAGACCGTGCTGACGACCAGTGAGTTGCCGGAGATCGCGGCGGTGCCCGCTGCGTCCGGCGCACCCGACAGCGTCACCTGCTGGACCGCGCCGAGATCTGCTCCAACGCCGAAGGACTGCAGGTCGATGATGATCGGCGTGGGGTCGTTGGGGTCGAAAGGCAGCTGGCACTGGATCGATATCCCGGTCCCAGCCGCATCGAGCACCTGCAGACAAATGCTGTCGGCAAGTGCGATCGACGGCAGCGTCAGGGCAAAGACCGCCGCGACCAAACAATCACGCAACCGACACATCCCGATGCTGCTCATCTTCCCCCCCTTGATCCTCTGGCTACTTCCTGAGCCTGAACCGCTGTTTCCCGGACCACGCGACCGCCCTGCCGGCCGCATCTTTCGCGACCACCTCCCAGAGGATCGGCTTGCCGGGAACGATCCGCGCCCGGAGTGCCGGAGGCAGGGCGATGCTCGCGTCGCGGGTCTCGGCGTTCCACAGCTCGGCGAAATCGGCTTCCATCACCTGGACCGAATACGACGCGGCGTCGGTCCGCGGCGCCCAGCGCAGCTCGTTGGGCTGCGCGTCCAGGTCTCCGGCAGGAGAGAGGGGCGTGATCCCGGCCGACCGCAAGACTGCAGACGCGGTCGCCGAGGGCTGCGCCAGCTCCGGTGCGCGGCCTTCCCGCAGCCCGATGGTCACGGCCGCGGACAGCGTCGCGGCCGCCAGGGCGAATCCACCCACGTTCAGGGCCGTGAACCAGGAACGCCTCGGCAGCGCCGCCCCGCGGTCGGTCCGCGACGGTGAAGGTCCTGCGCTCGCCTCCGAGAACCGGCGCTCCAGGCGCGCCGAAATCCAGCTCACTGCGCCCTCCTCGTCGGGCCCCGGAGCGGCGTTCTCGAACTCCTTCAAGAGCGTCAGTTCGGTCTGGCAGCGCGCGCAGCCCGAGACGTGATCGCTCAGGCGCGTAGCCGCGGGTTGTGCGAGCGACCCGTCGGCCAGGCCGCCCAGCTCGAGCGGAGTGGCACACGCGCAGGAAGGCGACAGGGCCTTCCTTAGCAACGAGCGTTCCCTGGATCTCGCTTGCGCCATGCTCTGATCTCCCGGTCCTACGCGATCAGTCTTTCGCTCGCTCGCCATCGGCTCAGGACGCGGGCCAGCTTGCGCCTCGCGCTGACGAGATACGCCTTCGCGCCGCTGGGGTTCTCGAGCCCGAGCAAGCGGGTGATGGTCAGCAGCGGCACGTCGTCGCCGTAGTGCAGTATGAAGACGCGCTTTTCCGTATCGGTGAGCTCGCGATCCAGCAGAGCGCGGGCGGCCAGGACGGAGGAATGCAATTCGAAAACGTGTTCCGGCCGCGACTCCGGATCGTCGGGCAGCGCCTCTGCGACGTCGTCGTCCAGCGCATCGTCGAGCAGACAGCGCGATTTCAGATAATTCAGGCATTCGCTTCTCGTGATCGAATAAAGCCACGTGGACACTTTCGAATCTCCGCGAAAGGCCCCGAGATGGCGCTGCGCCTTCACGAACACTCCCTGCGCGAGGTCATAGGCTTCCTCGCGGTCACCGGCGACCCGCAGGCACCAGGTCACCACCTTCGTGTAGTGCCGGCGGAAGAGCTCCTGCAGCCAGATGCTCGCCCCACTGCCACCTGCAGCGAGGTGATTTGACACCAGATCCGCATCGGACAGCGCTTCCAGATCTCCTCCAACAAGATGAGACAATCAGCGGGGCAGGCGTGGAACAACTCTGTTGTCCGCGGATCGCCAGCCGCCCACAGTCGACTCCTAGTTGAGACGGCTGTCCATCTACGACCAAGGTCAGATAGGCGGAACGCCTGCCGGACGATTGCTGTTCCGCGCAGCGCACTGCGGTTGTCGAACCGGTACGTGCGCAAGGGCAAGGCGTGATCGAGGAGGACACGCGAGTGAAGATCGCCGCCTACGACCGCTGTGGCCTGTCCCCCTGAGAACGTCAGCGGCACAAATTGTCGATGGCGCGTGCGATGCGTGTCCGAGGACGTCCGCGACTCGGGCGCAGCCGTGAAGCAGGCCGGGGCGCGAGAGTCCCCCCACTCGTGCCCCGGCCTGCTTCCGGAGCGTCCCTCCCGGAAGTCCCTTTTATCAGTTCCCGGCTTTCTCACTACGGGGCGTCGACGTCGTTTCGAAGGCGCTCGGGAAACAGCATGTAGCCATGGAAGCGGACGCCAAAGTAATGCCGAGGATGCGGTTCGAAGAGCTGGCCCAGCTTCGCAACCACCTGCATGTGATTGACGGACGCACGCTGCTCTTCTGCCGCGATCCGGGAGGCATCCTGCAGGCCGGCTCTCCGGTCACGGTGGAGCTGCTCGTGACCCGCGGCAGGCTGGCGGCCACGTTGAGCGGGACCGTGCTGATGCGCGTCGGCGAAGGCACGCGGTCGTCGGGGGCATGGCTCGTCTTCAGCGATACGAAGCTGGCGCGCAGGCTCGAGGCGGACGGCAGCGCTCTGTCCGCGCGGCAGCAACCCCGGTTCGCGTGCGAATTCCTCGCCGAGGTGAACTATCTCGGTGCAAAGTTTCTCTGCCGAATCGAGGACGTAAGCGCGGGCGGAGCGCGCCTCGGAGACGCTGCGGGCCTATGCCCCGGAATGGAGATCGAAGTGCGCTTCCGCGGAGTTGGACCCGACGTGCCAGATAGCGTGGGGCGCGCCCTCGTGGTGCGCGCCAACGGCCCAGACGCGGGCGTGCGGTTCCTGCGCTCAGACCAAGCCACCCGGCAGGCTTGCACGAGGTTGTTCGATGCGGTCCAAAAGCAGCGGGCCGCTGCGCCGGAGTTGATGCATCTGCCGGTGTGCTGCCGAGGCGGCCAGTTTCTCGAGCCGCCGCTGCCGCGCATCAGGCCGCGCATTTGATCTTCCGGGTACCGGCGCACCTAACAGGAGCGTCGGCATGCGCTGAACGCAGGCACGCAGGGAATGGGCACAAGCCAAGCGAACGGCTCCGCGTTCGCGCGGCGACTTATAGGCACAGCACCGCGTGTGTTCACCTCAGCCGGATCGACTTTTGGCCAACGACACCCAGCATGGTCCAGCCGTCGACCGCGTTTGCCTTCATAGGGTCCCGCCTCGTGCCGATAGAGTACCGTTGAGCTTGTCAGCAACAGTCTCAGCAAGGCTGATCGATGAACTGCTCCATGAAGCCATTCGATCGGCGTGGCAGAGCGAAAAACCAAGCAGGTCACACGTCGATCTGAACCATCTGACTCAGCCGAGCGGGATTGCGCAAAGCCCGGAGTCGCTCGATTGTGTCGGACCTATGGTCCGCCTTCTCCATGACGATTCCTGCCAGGATGCCGAAAGCGGCCCGATCAATGTGCGAGACGCCGCGCTCCCATCGAGAGACAGTCTCCGGCGACGTGTCGAGCAATTCAGCCAAGGTTACCGCCGGCAGGCCAACTGCCTTCCGCATGAACTTGATGGCTTCACCTTCGGATACTCCTGCGCGAGCAAGCTTGTTAGCCACGGCGAGATCAAAGTTCCCGAGCGCAGGTCCGTTGAAGTAGACGGCACCACAAGAGTCACATACGAACGCTGGGATAGAGGCCTTGAAGCTATGTCCTGCGACGGTGCGCGTCGCTGTACGCTTCTTCTCGTGTAGACCTGCGTTGCCGCATCGGGAGCACTTGCGCTTCACGCTCTTCATTCGTCACCTCGGTACACAGTGATGACCAGCAGGTCATCATGCGATCACCCGCAACACGTCACCGTCAGGATCTCGTCCAACCACCAGCCAGCGGCCGTTCGGCTGCAATCTGCACGATTCCGCATGCTCGAGTGCATGCCGGAGATCGACGAAAGGGACACAGCGCTCCTCCATCGCGGCCCACGCATGATCTTCGACGATCTCCTCATCGGCAACTTCATTAAGGTCACGCTGCACGGCGAATGGGGACCGGGTCGCCTCTATCCGGACTTCAGTCCCTTCGTGGCCAAATATGGCGACAACGGGCGCGCGCACACGCTGAAGGAGCTGCGCGAGTTCCACTGGTCGTATTTCCGCCGCGCGCCGGCGAGTACCTCCGGCATCGATTCGAGACCGGCTTCCTGATGCCCTTGCAGCTGGCAACTTCCTCGCTGCTGCGCTCGCGGCTCGGCGCGAACTCGGCGTTCTTCCGGACTGCGAAGAACGCGTACTGGTCCGCGCGCACGCGCTTCTTCTGATCCTCCGCCGGCGCGATCTCGGTCATCCTGGTGGCGCGCACGGCGCCGCATCGTCAGACCGCCGTGACTCCCTGTACCGCGGGCGCTGGCCGCGCCACGGCCGCCGCCAGGTAGTGCTGCTCGACGCACCGGAAGAACGCGAAGGTGGTTGCGAACGCGAAGGGAACGGCGATGGCCAGCTCGAGCCGTGCGGAGGTCACGCCCGCCGCGCGCAACGTGACGAGCGCAAGGGACAGCGCGATGGGATGGACGAGGTAGAGCGAATACGACGCTTTCCCGATCCGAACCAGCAGCGCACCGGGTTTCGCCGCGATTCCGCAAGCTCCGGCGATGGACAGCGCGAAGAGCGGGGGAAGCAGCGTTGCGCTCCAGAGGGACCCGTACGGGAGCAGATGCCGGATGCCGAGGGCGATCAGATAGGTGGCGAACAAGCCGACCAGCAGGGTGCGCAGCTTTGGCGTCATCTCCACGCCACGGTTCACGATCCGCTCCGCCAGCCAGCAGCCGAGCGTCCATTCCCAGAAGCGGCCGGGGAAGTTCTTCTCGAGAATCAGCCTGGTCGCATCGTCGAACGCGAAGAGCCTGCCACTCGCGCGGAGCGCCAGGGAGAGCCCGAGCAGGACGACACAGAGGGTCCCGACGCCGACCCGGCGCCGGGCGGCGAGAAGCAGCGGGTAGAGCAGATAGAAGTGCGCCTCGACCGCGATGGTCCAGAGGACGTGGTTGATGCTGTAGAACGCGCTCGGCACGAACGTGTGCACCATCAGGAAGTGCGCGGCCAGCTGCTTGAAAGTCGGCGCGGAGATCATCGGATGTACGCCGAAGTGTCCGAGCGGAAGCGCGGTGGCGAGGACCGCGCTCAGCGCCAGCGCGATCAGGTGAGGCGGATAGATGCGACGGAAGCGGCGCCGGAAATAGGCCGCGGGCTCGATCTCCGGGAGCGCCCCCAGCGCCACCTTCCGCGCCAGCGGCAGATGGATGCAGAGCCCGCTGAGCACGAAGAAGATGCCGACCCCCCACGCCCCTGCCTCCTCCATCGCGCTCCTGAGCGGAGTGGCCCATGGGCTTCCTCCACTCGACATCCATCGCGGAGACCAGACCGTCGTGGCCTGGATTGCGTGGCAGGCCAGCACCGCGAGCGCCGCCAGCGCGCGCACGGCGTCGAGGCCCGGCAGGTGCTTCGGAACCGCCGTGGCGGCCACCCGCGCCATTGGCTCGACCCGGGCGCGATGCGCCCAGGGCAGGTTCAAGATGCGGAACTGCAAGGACCGCCCCCCAGATTGCGCGAAGATGGGCAGCGGTCATCAGGGCGGCAAGCGGCCGTTCGTGCGTTTACTGTCCATTTCTGGCCGCGAGCCGGCGAGTCAGGGCATCGGCGAGCCCTTGATGGGTCAAGCGCAACCAGCAACGGTCTCAATCCAGTTCCCGTGCCAAAGGCCGTTGCGCTAGGGTCGCAGCCCTGCCGTCCCCATAGCCTCCCAGACCTGGCGCTTGAGCGCGAGGAATTCCGCGGAGAAGCGGGTCTCGAACGAGCGCGGCCGGGGAAGATCCACCACGAAGCGCGCCTTGACCCGCCCCGGACGTTGCGACAGCACTACGATCCGGTCGGCGAGATAAAGAGCTTCCTCCGCGTCGTGAGTCACGAAAAGCACCGTCTTCCGCCGTCGCTCCAGAGCCCGGCCAGCGTGTCCTGCATCCGGGCCCGCGTCTGGGCGTCGAGGGCCCCAAAGGGCTCGTCGAGCAGCAGGATGGAAGGATCGGTCGCGAGCACCCGCGCCACCTATGACGACACCGATTCCAGCAAGAGGTCGATCCCGGCTCGCGCGCGCGCGTAGCCCTTGCCGAGCGACTCACCCCTGTGATCCTCTCGGCTCCCCGAGAGGGGAAGGAGGGAGGCGCGATCTTGCTGCGGACGGAGCTCAAAATTCCTGCGGCCGCCTTCGTCCACGACTGGCCATCGGCTAGATTCCGCGCATGAAACGATTCGGGCTGGCCACCGTCGCGCTCCTCCTCGCCGTCATCGCGGTGGTCGTCGTCCGCGGCACTCGCGCCGCACCTCCCGCGCTGCCCGCCGAGAAGCTCGCACCGCTGGCGGTCGACGCCGCCGCCGCCGCCGAGCACCTTGCCGCCTTGCTGCGCTTCGAAACGGTTTCCAAGCAGGACGGCGCGCCCGATCTGGCCACCTTCGACAGGCTCCGTGGCATGCTCGAGGCCACCTACGCCAAGCTCCACGCGGCGCTGGTCCACGAGCGCGCGGGCGAGGACGGGGGCAGCCTGCTCTACACCTGGAAAGGAAGCGACCCGACCGCGAAGCCGCTCCTCTTCATGGCGCACCTCGACGTGGTGCCGGTGGAGCCGGGCATCGCATGGACCGAGCCGCCTTTCGCGGGAAAGATCGCAGGCGGTTTCGTATGGGGACGCGGCGCGCTCGACGACAAGAGCAGCGTCATCGGACTGTGCGAGGCGGTCGAGGCGCTCCTCGCCACCGGCTATGCGCCCCGGCGGACGATCTACCTGGCGTTCGGGCACGACGAGGAGGTCGGCGGCAGGCGCGGGGCCAGCCGGATGGCCGCGCTGCTCGAGTCGCGCGGGGTGAAGCCGGAGCTGGTCCTCGACGAGGGGCTCTTCATCGTGCACGGGGTGCTGGAGGGCGCGCCGGCGCCGGTGGCGATGATTGGGATCGCCGAAAAGGGCTACGCGTCCGTCGAGCTCCTGGTAGAGAGCGCCGGCGGGCACTCGTCGATGCCGCCGCCGGAAACCGCGGTGGGAATCCTGGCGGGAGCGTTGAGCCGCCTTGAGCACGCGCAGATGCCCACGCGTCTTGCCGGCGCGCCGCGCCAGCTCTTTGAGACCGTGGCGCCCTTCATGCCCGCCTGGAAACGGCTGGTGCTCACGAACCTCTGGCTGTTCTCGCCGATGGTTCAGCGCTCCCTCGCCGGCAAGCCCACGACGAATGCGCTGGTGCGCACGACTACCGCGCCCACCATCCTCGAGGGGAGCGTCAAGGACAACGTGCTCGCCACCCGCGCCCGCGCCGTGGTGAACTTCCGCATCCTCCCCGGCGACTCCGTCGCCGGTGTGGTCGCCCACGTGAACGCCGCGGTAAACGACAACCGCGTAAGGGTGACCTTGCTGCAAACCACGGTCTCCGAACCGTCGCCGCAGGCGTCGACCGAATCGGCGGGCTACTCGTCGATCGTGCAGGCCATCCACCAAACGTTTCCGGATGTCCTGGTGGCGCCGGGGCTGATGGTGGCGGCCACCGACTCGCGACACATGCGGGTGCTCGGCGCGGACACGTATCGATTCGCGCCCCACGTGCTCGCGGCGGAGGACCTGAAGCGGATCCACGGGACCGACGAGCGGATCGCGCTCACGGACCTCGAGCAGGGAATCCGGTTCTATGCGCAGGTGATTCGCAACGCGGACGCCGCGACGCGGTAGCGTCCTGCCATGAAACGCAGGGATGGTTGCCGGAATCGTCCCGATCATCCTGTGGTTTGCCAAAACTCGATCGTGACATTGGACGAGACGTTGGCGCCGAACGAGGCTGGAGCGCAATGCCATTCGTGCTAGCTCTCTTGGGCTCCCTCCGCGCTGCGCTCCGAACCCGCACGGATCTCGCTTTCGAGAACCTCGCGTTGCGACAGCAACTCGCTCTGCTCCGCCGCCGATCGAAGCGACCCCGGTTCGGGCGCCTCGATCGCGCCTTCTGGGTGTGGCTCTCCAACCGGTGGGCTGGATGGCGCGGCGCGCTTCACGTCGTTCGCCCCGAGACGGTGATTCGCTGGCACCGGCAGGGGTTCCGAGCCTTCTGGAACTGGAAGTCCCGCCGTGGACGAACGGGTCGACCGCCAGTCGGCTCGGAGCTTGCCGAACTCGTCCGCACCATGGCGCTCGCCAATCCTCTCTGGGGCGCGCCTCGCATCCACGGCGAGCTGCTCAAGCTCGGGTTCAACGTCTCGCAGCGTAGCGTTGCCCGACTCATGCCCCGCCGCGTCAAACCACCCTCGCAGCCGTGGCGAACGTTCCTCCATAACCACATCAGCGACCTCGCCTCGGTTGACTTCTTCGTCGTACCGACGGCGACCTTCCGCGCGCTCTTCGTGTTCGTGGTCCTGCTGCACCATCGCCGCAGGATCGCGCACTTCAACGTGACCGATTCCCCCACCGCCGCTTGGACCGCGCAGCAGATCGTTGAGGCTTTCCCCGAGGATTCGGTGCCGTGCTACCTACTCCGTGATCGCGACAGCATTTACGGCGCCGAGTTCCGTCGACGGGTGAGGGGCATGGGCGCTGCCGAGGTCCTCACCGCACGCCGCTCGCCTTGGCAGAACCCGTTCGCCGAGCGCGTGATCGGCACGACCCGCCGCGAGCTCCTTGACCACGTGATCCTCCTCAACGAGGGGCACCTGCGTCGGCGTCTCCGTAGCTACCTCCGCTACTACCACGGCTCACGAACACACCTCGCGCTCGATAAGGATGCGCCCGAGCCCCGAACGGTCGAGCCACCTGAGCGCGGCCGCATTGTTGCCCTGCCCGTCGTCGGTGGTCTCCACCACCGCTACGTCCGCAGCGCGGCGTAGTCGCGGTCGTTCATCCTCTCGCTCTCCGCGAAAACGCTCGGGGCCCGATTGCGCACTCGCGAGATGGATCTCGACACCAGATCACCGTCACGCTGCCCGCCGAGTTTGCACACCAACGCACGTCGAGGAGTGCAACCCTCGGCACTGCTGATCGGGTGTTCGTGCTTGACCCAGCCGTCGGATCGAATTTTGGCCAACGACAGGTCAGTAACCGGGGAAATGCCCCAAAAGGTGAAGGCCCGGCTCCGCGAAAATCCTTCGAGGAAACCGGGCCTTCCGTGTGGTTGCGGGGGCGGGATTTGAACCCGCGACCTTCGGGTTATGAGGGCGATTTCACCCAACCGGCAGACGGGCGTCGCCCCTCGTGTTTTTAGTCCTCCCGAATGCTTAGCCGAAACGCGAAGTCCACCAAAGTCCACGCAGGGAGCCCGAAGTCCCCTCCTGTTTGGACAAGATCTGGTCAAAGTTTTGATGAGCCCGTTCGAACCGGCGACCTTCGCCTTGGCAAAGGTGATGCTTGTCCGACACGCCCTCAGGAGCTCGACGGCCGCCATTCGAGCCGAAGCTGTTTACGCCGTGCCGCGCAGTCGCGGAGATACATGTTGATAAGCGTCTGGTAGGGAAGCGCGGCTTCATCGGCCAGCCTCTTGAAGTAGGCGAGCGTATCGCTGTCCAGCCGAATCGTGACCTGCTTCTTCAGCCGCCTCGCGTGTGGGTTCTTCTCCGAACGGGAAAAGTCGTATTCCTTCCTCATCGCTTCCACCATTGCGCGTAGGTCGCGCGTTCTTTGCGGGTCGCCTTCCGAGCCGAGATGATCCGAATGATGTCCTCGCCGGTACGGTAGCAGTGACAGACGACGAGCATGCGAAGCGCGGAACTGAAGCCCAGCAGCACGAAGCGATCCTCGTCGTCCGAGTGATCGGGGTCATGCATGATCCGGCCATGTTCGTCCAGAAAGGCCGTCCGGGCTTCATCGAAGGAGACGCCATGTCTCTGCCGGTTCGCCCGGTCCTTGGCGGGGTCCCATTCGAACCGGAGCTCGTTCGCCACAACCACAGTGTACCTACATCGTAGTTCCGCTGCAAATCATTATCCTTGTAGAACGATTCGCGCCTTGCAACTGGAACGCCGACCTCCCGCCGCGGGCAAATCGCGGCTCTGGGGATCTGCATCGGCCTACCAAGGACCTGAACGCTGACGAGCTGGTCCGTCTCAGGGAGCTGCCCAAGCCTTGGTCCCCAAGGGCCACCGCCCTGGGATCGATGCGCTTCTCATCGGGTTGCTCTCGCTGGTCGCGCTCGTCACGGGGACGCCCTTCGTCTTCCCCTCGCTCGGGCCGACGGCATTCCTCTTTTTCTTCGACCCGCGCGCGCCCAGCGCATCGCCGCACCATGCGATGATCGGGCATGCCATCGGCATCGCCTGCGGCCAGATCGAGGGCGTCTTTCAGAGTCAGGGCCGCGAAGTTGATGCCCATGGTGGTGATCACGTCGTGTCTCCTCGGCGCGGGAGAAAGAGATTCGTCTCATTGCAAGAACGGGGACAGGTCGCCGCGCTGCAGTCCTCGACGGGCAGGGCTGCAGAGAGTGCGCGACCCGCCTAGCCCCGCGCAACGGATGCGCGGGAGCTATTACGGACCAACCAGGCGAGAGGTATGGCGGGCGATGATGCGCTCCTCGTCTGCGGCGACGACGCGGACCGCACAGGGCCCGCGCGAGATCGTGGGCTCGGAGCGAGCATTGCGCGCGCCATCGAGCTGCATGCCCAGATGCTCGAGGCCGGCGCAGATCCGCTCGCGCACTTCGGCCGAGTGCTCGCCGATTCCGCCGGTGAAGACCAGCGACTCGATCCCGCCCAGCGCCGCGGCGAGCGCCCCGACGAACTTGCGCGCCACCTGGCAGAACATCTCGACCGCAAGCCTCGCCTGCGGATCTTGCGAGGCGAGCAGCGCCCGCATGTCCGAGGTTGCGCCCGAAACGCCAAGAAGGCCGGATTCGCGATCGACCAGCCGTTCGATCTCGCGCGCGCCGTACCCGCGCTCGCTCATCAAGAAAATGAGCACGCCGGGATCGAGATCGCCCGTGCGCGTGCCCATCATCAGACCTCCCGAGGGAGTGAAGCTCATGGTCGTGTCGATCGAGCGGCCTTCGCGGACGGCGCACATCGAAGCGCCGTTCCCGAGATGCGCGATGACCGCGCGGCCGAGATCGGGCGCGGCTTGAACCACTGACTCGTAAGAGAGGCCGTGAAAGCCGTAGCGGCGCACGCCCATCGCCTCCAGCTCGGCGGGGATCGGCAGGCGGCGCGCGACGTCCGGCATGTTCCAGTGGAAGTCGGTGTCGAAGCAGGCGACTTGCGGCAACTGCGGAAATCGCGCCGCGACCGCGTCGATCGCCGAGAGAGCCGGCGGCAAGTGCAGCGGCGCGAATCGGACCACCGAGCGCAGCGACCCGACCAAGTCCGCATCGATGCGCGAGGGCGCGTGGTGCACCGGCCCGCCGTGCACCAGCCGATGGCCGACGGCCTGCAGCTGGACATCGCCAAGCGTGTCGAGCGCCTCATGCACCGCGTGCGCATGCGTTTCATGTCCGCCGGGAACGCCGATGCGCTCGATCTTCCCCTCGCGCACTCGCCGCTCAGGGTCGAAAACCGCGTATTTCAGCGAGGAGGAGCCGCAGTTGAGCGCCAGGATCACGGCGTCCAGATCCAGTCGCGGATCTCCGGCATGTCCTCGAGATGCTGCTTCACGTAGGCGGCGTGGCGCCGCAGCATCGTCTCGCACTCGTCGATGAGCGCGTCGGCATCGTCCGGCGGCCGCCGCGCGCGGCGCAGCGCCTCGATGGCGAGGTGGAAGCGGCTCATCCCGTTGAGGACCACCATGTCGAAGGGCGTGGTGGTCGTGCCTTCCTCGCGGTAGCCGCGGACGTGGAAGCGGCTCGCGTTGGAACGCCCGTGCAGCGCCGCGTGGATGACGTTGGCGTAGCCATGGAAGGCGAAGACGACGTCGGCGTCGCGCGTGAAGAGGCCGACGAACTGATCCTCAGGCATGCCGTGCGGATGCTCGCTCGGATCGGCGATGGCGAAGAGATCGACCACGTTGACGACGCGCACCTTCAAGCGCGGCGCGCGCTTTCGCAAGAAGGCCGCGGCCGCGACGATCTCCTGCGTCGGGATGTCGCCGGCAGCCGCCAGCACGACGTCGGGATCGTCGGGCTCGTTGGAGGCCCATCCCCAGATCGATGCCCCCCGCGCGCAGTGCGCCCGCGCCGCGTCCATCGGGAGCCACTGCAGCTGCGGCTGCTTGTCGATGACGATCAGGTTCACGTAGCTGCGGCTGCGCAGGCAGTGGTCGGCGACCGAGAGCAGGCAGTTCGCGTCGGGCGGCAAGTAGACGCGCGCCACCGTGCCCTGCTTGGAAATGAGCGTATCGATGAAGCCCGGCCCCTGGTGCGAGAAGCCGTTGTGGTCGTTGCGCCAGCAGGTCGAGGTCAAGAGGATGTTGAGCGAGGCGATGGGGGCGCGCCAGGGAAGCTGCCGGCACATCTCCAGCCACTTGGCGTGCTGCGTGGCCATCGAGGCGACGATCATCGCGAAGGCTTCGTACGTGCAGAAGAGACCGTGGCGGCCGGTGAGCAGATAGCCCTCCAGCCAGCCTTCGCAGTCGTGCTCGGAGAGGACCTCGAGCACCCGGCCCTCGGGCGAGAGATGATCGTCGCCGGGCAGGATGCGCTCCATCCAGCGGCGGTTCTCGACCTCGAGCACGGCGCCGAGCCGGTTCGAGGTCAGCTCGTCGGGGCAGAAGATGCGGAAGTTCCTCTCCGTCGCGTTGCGGAGAAAGATGTCGCGCAGCATCGCGCCGAGCTGCCGCGTCGACTCGCGGCGCTCGATCGCGGGCCGTTTCACCTCGATCGCATATTGGGCGTAGTCGGGCAGATCGAGGGGGACCAGCACGCGGCCGCCGTTGGCGTGCGGGCTTGCGCTCATCCGCCTCTGGCCGCGGGGCGCAAGCTCGAGGAGAGAATCGCGCGGGCGTCCGGCACCGTCGAAGAGCTCTTCTGGGCGATAGGTCTTCATCCACTCTTCCAGCCGACGCAAGTGATCGGGATTCTCGCGCACTGCGGCCAGCGGCACCTGGTGCGCGCGGAAGGTTCCTTCGATCTGCGCGCCGTCCACCACCTTGGGGCCGGTCCAACCCTTCGGCGTGCGCAACACGATCGCCGGCCAGCGGCTGCGCCTGCCCTTCTGCAGCTCGAGGATGCGATCGTGGCAGGCGACGAGCGTCTCGGCAAGCGCGGCGTGCACGCGCGGCGGATCGTCTCCAACGACAAAGTACGGGTCGTAGCCGTGGCCGCGCAAGAGCGCGCCGACCTCCTCGTCGCTCTTGCGCGCGAGGACGGTCGGGTTGGCGATCTTGTAGCCATTGAGGTGGAGAATCGGCAGCACCGCGCCGTCGCGGGCGGGATTGAGAAAGCTGATCCCTTTCCACGATCCCTCGAGCGGACCGGTCTCCGCTTCGCCGTCGCCCACCACTGCCACGACCAAGAGGCCCGGGTTGTCGAACGCCGCGCCGAACGCGTGCGTGAGCACGTAGCCCAACTCGCCTCCTTCGTGAATCGACCCCGGCACGGGCGGGCTGACGTGGCTGGGCACGCCGTAGGGCGTCGAGAACTGGCGGAAGAGCTTGCGCATTCCTTCCGCGTCCCGGGTCACGTCGGGATAAATCTCGCTCCAGGTCCCTTCGAGCCAGACGTTGGCGATCAGCGCCGGCCCGCCGTGGCCCGGTCCGGCGAGGAAGAGCGCGCTCACGTCGCGCGCGCGGATCAAATGGTTCAGGTGCGCGTACAAGAGATTGAGGCCCGGCGAAGTGCCCCAATGGCCGAGCAGGCGCGGCTTGATGTGCTCGGCGCGCAGCGGCTCGCGCAAGAGCGGATTGGACTGCAAGTAGATCTGACCGACGGTCAGGTAATTGGCGGCTCGCCACCAGGCATCGAGCAGCCCCAACTCTTCGGATGACAGAGCGGACATGAGCGGGCTCCAAGTCTATGCGTGCTCTTCGACGGCGCTCGATCCTCGAGCGCCTTGCGTGCGGATCCTCGCCGGCGAATATACTCGCGTGTTCGCGTGGCAACACCGTCCCTTGCGCTCGCTTCGTCGGTGGGCAACGCGCCGCTCAGGCGGCGCGAGCCGTATCGCCTGCTCTTTCCTCTCGGCGTCGCCGATCAAGATCCTTGGGTAGGCGCTATGGATGGCCGCGGCGGTGGCGTCCGGGATGAACGCCGCGTCGACACCGAAGTCGACGCTGACCCCGGCCGACGGCATGGCACGAGACGCGTTGCAAAGGCCGTCCTGATCGCCGCCGTCCCACCGATCATGCTGAAGTCCGCGGCCAATCCCGAGGGCGTCCCGTTGGATGTATTCGACGGATTGCGGACCAGCCTCGCCAGAGACCGGTCGCAGTTCTACAAAGATTTCGCTCTGATGTTCTACGGCCAATCGACCCGGTGCGAAGGTCTCCCAGGGGACGTTGGATCAGTTCTAGCTCTGGAGCATGCAGGCCGGCCTCAAGAACGCGTACGAGTGCATCAAGGCCTTTTCCGAAACGGACTTCACCGAAGACCTAAAGAAGTTCGATGTCCCCACGCCTTCCGCACGGTCTCACGGCCACGCATGCGGATCTCGTCAACCGCGACTTGCTCGCGTTCTGCCGCCAAAGCAAAGAGAAGGCGGCGTGATCGGGCGAGGGCTTCTCCACGAGTTCCCCATAGGATATGTCGACGCCCACGTGCTTTCGGAGGAACGGATGGAGAAGCCTCGCATCTTCCTTGGCTCGTCAGGAAAGCAGCAGAAACTGCTGCAGGCGCTGACGCGCGGTCTCGAAGCCGTGGCGCACGTGGATCCCTGGACGACGTCCTTTCATCCGGGGACCACCACGCTGGACCGCCTCCTCGAGCTTGCGCATGAAGTCGACTTCGCCGCGTTCGTCTTTGCTCGCGACGACTGGACGACCACCACTCCGCCCGCGTCCACTTCCAAAGGACCGGGCCAGGCTTCTCCGAGAGACAACGTCGTCTTCGAGGCCGGGCTGTTCGGTGGAGCCCTCGGAATGCATCGAACCTTCATCATTCATGCGAACGGCTCGAAGCTCCCGACCGATCTCCTCGGCCTCACCTCCGTCCGGTACGACGAAGCGATGACCTCTCTCGAGATCAGGGTCGTCAACCAGAAGCTTCGAAAGGCGATCGAAAACGAGGGCCGCATCGCGCGCATCGAAGGCGACTGGTGGCAGTTCTCACTGACCGAGCGCGGCCCGCGGGAGCCTTCGGCGGTGAGCCTGTTGCGGATCTCGCGAAACCGCGACGGCTCGCTGGAGCTTGCCGGCCGCTCGTGGCAAGAGGACGGCAGCCTGTCGGCGAGATACTGGAGCGAAGCGGCAAAGGAGAAGAAGGAGCCTTCGGGCGTGTTCTACTACTGGAATGGAGAACGGCCCTTGCACCCGAACGCGCCGCAGTTGGACGGCACTGGGGAGATCTTGATGGAGTCCGCCGATCGCGCAGCAGGATACTGGACGACTCGTGCGGACACGCACCCGAAAGTGAACGCACGAACGTCCGGTGTCTACCTGCGCGCCGCGCCGGAGGACATGACCATCCTGGATGGACGCGACGCTCGGCAGCGCGTGGGGCTGATCGCTGAGCGGCTGAAGGATTGGAAGTCGATCACGACCGCGTGAGATCGCGCGCACGCTTTCGACGGCGCGTGGACGTGCGAAATCCGGTGAAGAGAAGGAACCGCGGGAGCAAGACCGGAACAGGCCACCGCAAGGCCCGGGAAGCCGGTCTAACGCTCTTCGCGTCCTTCGGGCGCGACCGTGCCGGCCGAGCCGTCGACCACGATCCGTTCGCCCATCCCGATCCGCGTCGTCGCGTCCGGAACGCCCACAACGGCCGGGATCCCGTACTCGCGCGCGACGACCGCGCCGTGCGACATCATCCCGCCCATCTCCATCACGAGCGCGCTCGCCGTGAGGAAGAGCGGCGTCCATCCGGGGTCGGTCGCCGGCGCGACGAGGACCTCGCCAGGTTCGAGCCGCGCCCCCGCCGGCGAGAACAGCACGCGCGCGACGCCGCGCGCGGTGCCTGGCGACGCCGGTGTGCCGCGGATCGCGCCGTCCTCGGCGGGCGACGTGAACGCAGCCTCGGCATCGGTCCCATCGGACAGAAGCACGCGTGGGACGTGACGCCGCCGCTCCTCGCGGCGGTACTCCGCCCGGCGCTCGGCGACGCGCTGGCGCATGTCTTCGCCAGCCAGCGCGCGGCGCGCGTCGGGGAGCGTGAGGAACCAGATGTCGTCCGCCGTGGCGACGCTTCCTTGGGCGGCAAGCGCCACGCCGACCGGCGCGAGGATCGCTCGGCCTTGCGCGAACACGCGGACCACGTGGAACTTCGGCGCCTCGCGCGCGCCGGCGAGGGCACGGACCCGGCGCAGGAGCTTGCGGGCGAGAAGGCGGCGCGGACCGTGAACGCGGGACAGCAGCGTGGCGATCGTCGCCTCCGCCTCGCGCGCACCACGCGCGAACTGCACGTCAGGCGCCAAGGCAGCCGCGTCGAGGCGCTGGTAATTCGCGATCGCGCCAAGAAGATGTGATGGATCTTCCGACCAGCGCGGCAAGCCGAGATCGATCTCGGCGATCGCGCGGTGCCCATAGCGCACCAGGAACGTCTCGAGCTCGCGCTGGAGCAGCGGCGGTAACGTGCCGCGACGGAAGGCCGCGCTGAGCTCGGCCGGCGCCCGGTCCGCGAGTGCTGCTCGCGTGGGCGCGTCGTCCCGAGTGCGAAGGGCGATGGCCCAGAGCTCCAGGTCCATCTCGGTCGTCGGGTTGAACGGCAAGCCCCGCAGCACGGTCCGCATCTCGTCGTCGCTCGCTACACCGCGGAGCAGCCGCGCGGCGAGGTTGTACGAGATCAACCCGGCGCCGACCATCGCGACGAGCCGCTGGAAGATGCGCGGCGGTGTCGTGATGAGCAGTCGCTCGAACGCGTCGAGCCGCTCGACCGGAGTCGTGAGCGGTCCGGCGTCGCGCATGACGATCGCGTCCACGTCGCGCAGGATCTGGTCGCGCGTCGTCTCGGGACAAAGGAGCGCGCGGATCACCCACGGCGGCACTCCCGCATGCATGACCGCGTGAAGAATTGACGCGAGCGAGCGCAGGCGCGAGCCGCCGCGCGGTGCGAGGCGCGGATCGTCCAGCAGCCGCGCGAAGATCGCCGAGCTCCGCGCTTCCATGATCGACAGCACCCGGACCGGTATTCCCCGCGCGGCCGAGTTCCGGAACACCCTGGTGAGATCGACCCATAGGCGCAGGCCGGCGTCGACGATGACGGAGGTCCCCGCTGCCGGATCGGCAAGGGGCCTCCCGACCGCCGACGCGAACGCCGCGCCCAGCAGCCGGAAGGTCTGGATGCCCATCGGCGTGAAGGGCTGGAGGACACCCTGCGCGACGTTGGCCGAGAGGTAGACGCGCAGGTCGCGCTCCGGATCGGGGGCGCTCGCGGGGATCGGATACAGCGTCGTGATGTCGCGCGACTGCACGATCCACAGCTTCTCGCCGTCGATCGCCCACTCGATGTCCTGCGGCTTCCCGTAGTGCGCCTCGATGCGAGCGCCAATGGCCGCGAGCTCGCGAAGGCGGGTGTCGTCAACGATGTCGCCGCGCCGCTCGAGGACCGCGCCACTCCTCACATCGACGAGGTAGTGGTCCGGATTCACCGCGCCCGAAACGACCTGCTCGCCGAGACCGCGGACCGCATCGATGGCGGCGCGCCGACGGCGTCCGGTGATCGGGTCCGCGGTGAAGAGGACGCCGGCG
>VBLC01000020.1 GCA_005879315.1 Deltaproteobacteria bacterium
GCCTTCTTCGAGCAGGGTCGCGAGGTCGGAGTCGGAGGCGCCGGAGCGCAGCGGGCCGCGGAGGTCGAGCTCGCCCTCATCGAGGAGGCACCAGCGGAAGTGGCCGTCGGCGGTGAGGCGGATGCGGTTGCAGGTGGCGCAGAAGGGCTCGGTCATCGAGGAGATGATGCCGATGGTCCCCTCGAACTTCCGGCCGGTCTTCTTGTCGCGGGCCCCGTAGACCAGCGCGGTCTCCTCCAGCCCATGCGGCTCGAGGACCAGCTCCTCCTCCAGCCGCGCGCGGATGGCGGCGGCCGGGAACATCCGCAGCGTCTCGCCCCAGTGGTTCCCCTCGAACGGCATATACTCGATATATCGAACTTGAATCGGGGCGGACATCGCAAAGGCCCGCGCCAGGTCGACCAGCTCGTCGTCGTTCACCCCGGCCATCACCACCGCATTGACCTTGACCTTGTCGAAGCCGGCGAGAGCCGCCGCGCGGATGGCCGCGATGGTCTCCTCGCATCCGTCGCGCAGCGTGATGGCGCGGAACCGGTCGGGCCGCAGCGTGTCGAGCGACAGATTCACGGCGTCCAACCCCGCCGCGCGAAAGGCCGCGAGATGCTGGCGCAAGAGCAGCGCATTCGACGTCATCGCCAGCCGCTGCAACCCGAGAGCCTTGAGCGCACCGAGCCGCGCCACCAGCACGTCGATGTCCCGCCGGACGAGCGGCTCCCCGCCCGTGAGGCGAATCTTCCGCACCCCCAGCCGCACGAAGAGCGCCGCCAGCCGCTCGATCTCCTCGAAGGAGAGCACGTGGTCGCGCGGCAGGAGCGGCACGCCCTCCTCGGGCATGCAGTAGCGGCAGCGCAGATTGCATTTCTCGATCACCGAAATGCGCAGGTACGTGTGCGCGCGGCCGTAGCGGTCGAAGAGCCCCTCCGCCCGCGCGTCGCCGCGGACGGCGAGGCCGAGCTCGCGCGCATCGAGCGTGCGCGGCATTCCCGGAGAGACCACTGGCAGCAGGCGTGCTTCCACGGGGCTCCTTCTATAACCCCAAAGAACGCTGTACACCACGCGGATGGCGGCGTTCGAGCATCGGCTGCGGGTCCGCTTCCAGCACACCGATCCGGCCGGCATCGTCTTCTTCGCCAACATCTTCGTCTACTGCCACGAGGCCTTCGAGGAGTTCCTCCGCGCGGGCGGTCTGCCGCTGGAAGAATTCCTCTCGGGCAAGCGCAAGCAGGTGTTGCCGCTCGGCCATGCCGAGGCGGACTTCAAGCGGCCCTTCCGCTACGGGACGCTGGTGACGGTGCGCGTCTCGGTCGGGCGGGTGGGGGAGCGCAGCTTCCGGCTCGAGTACGAGCTCTCCGACGAAGCCGGCGAGCAGCTCGCCACGGCGGCCACGGCGCACATCGCGGTCGACCGCGCGACCGGCCAGTCGACTGCGCTCGACCCGCAGCTCAAGTCGTTCCTGGAAAAGTACGCGCGGCCAGCGTGACGCGATCGATCTTGCCGGCGGCAGTGCGCGGCAGCTCGGGCACCATCACGAAGCGGGCCGGCACCTTGTAGCGCGCGATGCGCTCGCCCAGGAAGGCGCGCAGCTCGCTCTCGGCCGCATCCGTCGCGACGTAGGCGACGCCGATCTGTCCCCAGCGCTCGTCGGGCGCCGGCAGGACGGCGGCCTCGCGCACGCGCGGGTGCGAAAGCAGCGCGGCTTCGACTTCCGCCGGGTAGACGTTCTCGCCGCCGCTGATGATCAAGTCGCTCCGCCGGGCGTGGACGATGAGGCGGCCGCGCGCGTCCAGCTCGCCGAGGTCGCCGGTCTTGAACCAGCCGCGCACCGGCTCCTGGCCGAGATAGCCGCGCATCACCGCCGGCCCGCGCACTTCGATCTCGCCTTCGACGATGCGCAATTCCATCCCCGGCATGGGCGGTCCCGCGGTCGTGCCGTCGGGCTCGCGCTCGCAGGTCGCCATCGAGGCGGTCTCGGTGAGGCCATAGGTTTGCAAGATCGGCAGTCCGGCGCGGCAGGCCTTGTCGAAAAGGGGCGCCGGCACTGGACCGCCGCCGACCAGAGCGGCGCGGACGGTGGAAGGAAAGCGCTCGCAGACCTCGAGCAGGCGCGCGAGAGTGCTGGCGACGAGGCTGACGTGCGTCGCGCCGGAGAGCAGGTCGCGCGCGACGGCGTGCGCGTCGAAGCGCTCGTGGAGCAGGAGCTCGGCGCCGGCGAGATCGCAGCGGAAGACGATGGCCAGCCCGCCGACGTGGAAGAGCGGAAGGCAGCAGATGAATTTCGACCGCCGGTCGATCCCCAGCACCTCGACGGCGGCGCGCGCGCTGGCAAGATGGTTTTCGCGCGAGAGGAAGACGGCCTTGGCCGCGCCGGTCGTGCCGGAAGTGAAGAGGATGGTCGCTGCTTCTCCAGAAGGCGGAATCCGCTCGATCGACGCGAGCTGCGCCGCGCGCTCCCGCTCGGTGAGCCGCGTGTTGAGCAGCGCGATCTCGGCGTCGCTCCGCATCGCCGCGCGGACTTGCTCGACGACCTCGGCGCGATTTTCGCCAGCGAGGGCGATCCGCTTCACGAGAGTCCCAGCCCCGGCACATCGGGAATGCGCACGATGCCGTCGCGCGGCGCGAGCGCATCGGGGCAGAGATCGTCGATCAGGAGGCGCCCGGTGGCGAGCCCCGCCGCCGGCTGCGGACCGTGAGCGAGCACCGCTGCCGCCAGGTGCGCTGCGGCGGCGCGGCCGATGGCGCCGTCGAGCGCCGTGGTGACGATGACACGAAGGCCGCGCTGCATCGCGCGCTGCGCGAGCTCCCAGGCGGCGAGCACTCCGCCGAGGAGCATGGGCTTGAGGACGATGATCTGTGCGTGCTCCATCGCCGCCGCCGGATCGCGCGCGACCATCTCGTCGGCGGCGATCGGGATCGGCGAGCTCTCGAGGCCGAGCAGATCCGGCGTCGGCTGCTCGCACAGCTCGATGTCGAGCGGCGCCAGCTCGGAGAGCCGCTCGAGCGCGAGCGTCGCGTCCCAGGCGCCGTTGGCGTCGAGGCGCAGCGCCACCTCCGGCCCGACCGCGTCGCGCACCACTGCCGCCAGCGCGAAGTCGTCGTCGCCGCCGACCTTGAGCTTGACGGTGCGAAATCCATCGGCGGCGGCCTGGCGTGCCTCGCGCGCCAGCTCGGGGACGGTCCGCGCCACGAGCAGCGCGCTCGAAGGCACTTCCAGCGGCGCGCGCGGGTCGAGCAGCCGCGCCAGCGGGACGCCTTTGCGCTGCGCCTGCAGATCGAGCTGCGCCAGCTCCAGCGCGTGCCGCGCCGCGGGCGCGCGGTCGAGGCGGCCCGTGCGCAGCGCCACTTCCGCCTCCTCGAGCGATTCCGTTCCCGGCAGGATACAGGCCTCTCCGCGGCCGAGGAGATCGCCTTCGCGCAGCAGGACGACGAAGCCGCGCCGCTCTTCGATCTCGCGGATGGGCTGGCGCAGCCGCAGACGGTAGGGCTCGATCTGCATCACGGCCACAGCTCCACCGCCAGCAGGAGCGAGAACGCGAGCAGCAGCCGTCCCGTTTCGCCCAGGGCGGGATTGAGGGCCGCGCCGTCCTGCTTCAGCACGCGCCGCAGAGGAGGGATCGCCAGCGGCAGCGCGAGCAGCGGCCAGGGTCGGCCGAGAAAGAGCGACAGCGCGAAGGCCGCGGCGAGCAGCAGCACGTACTCGGCGCGCGTCGCGGCCGGCCCGAGCTTCACCGCCAGCGTGTTCTTGCCCACCTTCGCGTCGGTCGTGCGGTCGCGCAGGTTGTTGACGACGAGGATCGCAGTCGCCAGCGCGCCGACCGCCGCGCCCGCGATCCACGCGCTCGGCGGCACCGAGAGCGCCTGCGCGTAGGCCGTGCCGCAGGTGGCGACCAGGCCGAAGAAGATGAAGACAAAGAGATCGCCCAGCCCGTGATAGCCGAGCGGCCAGGGCCCTCCGGTGTAGAGCCAGCCGGCGGCGATGGAGGCGATACCGATGACGACGATCGGCCATCCGCTGGCGAGAGCGATGGCGATCCCGAGCGCCATCGCGCAGGCGAAAGCGATGATAGCCGCGCGCTTGACCATCTCGCGCGCGACGAGGCCGCTCTGCGTGACGCGCGCCGGCCCGACCCGTTCGGCGTCGGCGCCGCGCTTGAAGTCGGAGTAGTCGTTGGCGAAGTTGGTGCCGATCTGGATGCAGATCGAGCTGAGCAGCGCGAGCAGCGCGACCGCCGGCCGCAGCCCTCCGGCGCGCGCGGCGACGGCCGTCCCGGCGATGACCGGCGCGATCGACGCCGCCAGCGTCCGCGGCCGCGCCGCCATCAGCCAGATGGAAAGAGCCGGACGCCGCGCCGCAACTTCCATCACGGCCTCCGCGGGAACTTGGCGAAGTCGGGTTTGCGCTTCTCGCGGTAGGCGTTGCGGCCCTCTTGCGCCTCCTCGGTCATGTAGAAGAGCAGGGTGGCGTTGCCGGCCAGCTCCTGGATGCCGGCCTGCCCGTCGAGCGCGGCGTTGAAGCTGCTCTTCAGCATCCGCAGCGCCATCGGGCTGAGCGCCAGCATCTCCTCGCACCAGCGCACCGTCTCTTCCTCGAGGCGGGCGAGCGGCACGACCGCGTTGACCAGGCCCATCTGCAGCGCCTGCTGGGCATCGTACTGCCGGCAGAGAAACCAGATCTCCTTCGCTCGCTTCAGCCCGACGAGGGAGGCGAGCGTCGAGGCGCCGAAGCCGCCGTCGAACGATCCGACGCGCGGCCCGGTCTGGCCGAAGCGCGCGTTGTCGGCCGCGATGGTCAGGTCACAGACGACGTGCAGCACATGTCCGCCGCCGATGGCGTAGCCCGCCACCATCGCCACCACCGGCTTGGGCAAGGAGCGGATCTGCTTCTGCAGATCGAGGACGTTGAGCCGCGGCACGCCGTCCTTGCCGACGTAGCCCTGCTCGCCGCGCACTCGCTGGTCGCCGCCCGAGCAGAAGGCCTGGTCGCCCGCGCCGGTGAGGATGACCACGCCGGTCTCGGCGTCCTCGCGCGCTTCGTTGAAGCACGACTGCAACTCGAAGAGCGTCTGCGGGCGGAAGGCGTTGCGCACCTCGGGGCGGTTGATGGTGATCTTGGCGATGCCGGGCCGCTTCTCGTAGAGGACGTCTTCCAGCTTCTTGATCAGCTTCCATTCCATCGCAGTGCTCCCAGGAAGGATTGCGGTTGTTCGATGTGCGGCGCGTGGCCGGCGCCGTCGATGAGGCGCAGCTCGGACTGCGGCAAGAGCGAGTGCATGCGGCGGGCGATGGCGGCGAACTTCTCGTCGCGCTCGCCGGCGATGAGAGTGACCGGCGCGCGCAGGGACGAGAGCTGCGCCCAGTACGAGGGCTGCGCGCCGGTGCCGAGCTTTCGTAGCGCGCTGGCGAGACCGGCTGGCCGATGCCGCAGGCGTTCGGCTCTCAGGGAATCAGCGAAGTCCCGGAGCGAGGCGAGCGCCGGGTGCCGCTCCCAGCGGCGGACGAACTCGAGCATGTCGCCTTTGTCGAGCAGGCGCGCCAGCTCCTCGTCATCCGCGCGGCGGCGCACCCGCTCGGCTTCGTCTTCGATGCCGGCGGTCCCGCTCTCGAGCACGAGCCGCGCGACCGGCCGTCGCAGCGCGAGGTCCAGCGCGATGCGAGCGCCCATCGAGTAGCCGAAGAGGGTCGTGCGCTCGTCGATGAGCGGCTCGAGCGCGTCGAGGCATGCTTCCC
>VBLC01000110.1 GCA_005879315.1 Deltaproteobacteria bacterium
TCATCTTGCAGAAGCCCAACGTGCACGGATCGATCTTCCGCTTCGACGGGCAGGCGACGACGTTCATCCCGGGCGACAACCGTCCCTGCTATCGCTGCCTCTTTCCCGAGCCGCCGCCGCCGGAGCTGGCGCCCTCGTGCCAGGAGGCTGGGGTGCTGGGCGTACTGCCGGGCATCATCGGAATGATCCAGGCGGTGGAGGCGATCAAGGTGCTGCTCGGGAAGGGCGAGCCGCTCGTCGGACGGCTCTTGCTCTACGATGCGCTCGAGCAGAGGTTCCGCGAGGTGAACTACGTCCGCGACCCGCACTGCCCGGCCTGCGGCGATCCGCCGATGAAGGAGCTCTTGCCCGAGTACACGGAGGCGAGCTGCGCGGTCGCCCCCCACCGAGCGACGGCCTAGGCTCATTCGTCGTCGTAAGTGAGGTCGCCCGGATCGAAGCCTTCCGCCGCGCCCTCTTTGCGCAACTCCGCCCAGAGCTTGCTGCGCGTGCGGTCGTGGACGTCCTGGTAGAGATCCGGCTTGCTCCCGGCCCAGCTGGCGTTGGCCTTGCGCACGAAGGCGCGGGCGACGCGCAGGGCCAGCCTCGCGTCGGTGTCGACCGAGGGCTCGCCGCCGCCGATGGCCTGGAACTCCTTCGCCACGTTGAACCCGTACTTGGCGATGGCCGGCAGCCAGTGGTGCATGTGCACGATCATGACGAAGAGCGCGACGGTGAAAACCTTGTCCTTGCCCGGCCACTGGGTCGAGTTGGTCACGTAGACGGCATACTGTGACTCGCCCACCGCCTCGCGCGTCGCCGGGTCCTCGGAGAGGCCGATGATCGCGCTGAGCAGGTCCTCCTGCTCGCGCCAGGCCTTGAGCGGTCCGATGTGGCGGTCGTCGTCGCCCCTCTCGCCCGCGCTGCTGCTGATGACCTTCTTCTTTTCCAGATGAACGACGTGATAGTCGCCCTTCTCGTAATTGATCCCGAGATCGTCGAGCAGCTTCTTCATCGCCGGGTTTTTGTTGAGCTGCGTGAAGGCGAGCTTGCCGTCGCCCTTGGCGCCCAGGCCCACGCCCCAGGTCACGATCTGGCTGTCGTAGGTCTGCAGGCTGGCGGGTCTGCCCTCCAGATCGAGCAGCTTGAGGAAGGTGCGCGGGATCATCTTCTCCACACGGTCGCTTGCCGCATCGATCTTTTTCTGCACCCAGCTCTTCGCCCAATGCAGGTGGTCGTCGGGCGGGTTGTAGTTGTAGTGGTCATCCCCCGCGTACTTGCCGGTGACCAGCTTGAGGTCCTTCCTTCCGTACCGGGCGCGGTTCTTCTTGATCGCTTCGAGAATCTCGCCGGGCACCGAGTCCTTGCCAATATGGGGACGCCAATCGGCCGTCAGCGTCACCGGGCCCTGGCGAACGGGCTTGCGCACGAAGAACGGCACGGACGAGGGGAACTCGAGGGTCTTTCCGCCCTCCAGCTCCGTCTTGACGCGCGCGAAGAGGATGGAGCCCAGCTCGAACTCCTCCGGCATGGGTAGCGAGACCTCGCTCTGCGCCTCGGAGGCGACCAGCTTGACCTTCGCCTCGATCTCCTTCTCCGTCACCGCGTCCTTGAGGAAGATCTGGAACTCCTGGCCGGTCTTGAGCTCGTTGCTCACCATTCGCAGCGTCGCCGACGCGCCCGGCTCGGCTTCGTTGCCCAGCCAGTAGAGTGCGAGCACCGCAGGATTGAGGCCCTGCTTCGTCGCGGAAGGCGCGTGCTCCGCGACCATCTGCTCGATCTTCTGCAGCGTGGCCGCGTCAGGGACGCCGGTCTCCGCGAGGCCGCCCATCTTCTGGAATTCCCTTACGGCGTCGCGCGTCTTGTCGTTGTTGGTGCCGTCGGGCGGGCCGGGATCGGTCTTGATCTTGCCGCCCCGGTACAGGCTGCCGAGCAGGATTTGCGAGGGCACCTGGGCCACGCAGGCGGGGAGCTCGCGGGCGATGGCGCCCCTCGTTTGCGGCCCGACGATCCCGTCGACCTCGAGCTTGAACAGCGTCTGGAAGGCCTTGATCGCCGCCTGCGACTTCGCGTCGTTGATGTTGTCGGACTTGCCGGGGTCTGAGTCGATCCACTTGGCTCGGAAGAAGACCTGCAGGGCCTGCTCGACGCCGTGCTGCCAGTTGAGCGGCTTTTTCTGGTCTTGCTGCGCCGTCTTGGGCTGCACCTTCTTGACCGCCTGAGGGTCCTTCTTGATGTCGTTCCCCTTGACGGTGGTCACCGGCGCATCGAAGTGGCCGGGCGGATCGTCCGGCGCCGCCTTCGCCGAGCCGTCCTTCATGCAGTAGGGCTTGGGCTCTTCGCCGTCGTAGTGGAAGCGGCCGGCCTTGATCTCGTAGACGGAGATCCACCAGGCTGACTTCTGCCGCGCGTAGGCGATGTTCATCGGCCTGATGCGGAAGGTGTTCAGGTCGAGGTCTTTTTGGCCGACGCCGGGCAGCGTGAACCAGACGCCGAGCCTCACGATGTCGTCCTCGTCGACGAAGATCTTGTCCTTGGCCTTCTTCAGGGAACCGGTGCCCAGCGTGCCGTTGTTGGGCATGCCGGTGAGCCACTGCGAACCCTGGCACCCGTAGATGTGGATGCCATAGCCCTTACCTCCGCTGCCGCCATGCGCGCCCAGCATCTGGAAGGCGTCCACCGCGCCCGCCTTGTCGAGGTGCACGTCCCAGCAGAAGACGGAGTGTCCGCCGCTCTGGCCCCAAACCAGCTCGCCGGTCTTCTTGTCCTTGTGTTTCGACCACCAGTCGATGCCCAGCTGATCGCCCCGCTTCATCTTCTTCGGGTCGATCTCCTCGCCCAGGTTGAAATCGACCAGCGATCCGACCGGCCGGTCGCGATCGTTGTGCTGCTTGTAGAAGTCGTTGAAGGGCAGCGGATCGTTGCCGCCGTTGAAGAGCGGTACGTAGGGGTCGCCCTCCAGGTCCTTGCGCGGGTAGGTGGTGTCGAACGCCAGACCGATGGCGTTCCCCGTGAACGGCGAGCAGGTGATTGCCTTGGTGATGTGTTGGGGATGGCCCTTGATCTTGGCGAGGTGGCCCGCGCCGCTCAGGTATCCGTCGGTATCGCGCTCGCGCAGGTCTTCGGCGATCTGGATGATCTTCTTCCAGCCCCCAGGCAAGGTGGTGGGGGCGTACTTGGACTTGCTCATTCGGACTCCACGATGAATCGATAGAGGTTCTCGTCCTTGTCGCGATCGGCCCCGGGAATGGCGTGCGCGGTGAACGCGCGGCCACGGATCTTCAGCTGGTAGGCCGCAAGGCGGGCGGACGCTTCGATGCGCCCGCGGGCGTCGGTCTGCAGCTCGAGCTCGTCGCTGCCCGTGCTCGCCTCGACCCTCTCTCCCGCGATGGGTTCTCCGGCCACGTCGACGAAGTGGCAGATGAGCACCGCCTGCTTCTCATCGGGCTCGAAGCGAAGGGCGACCGGCTCACTCTCCTCATCCACGATCTCGACGCGGTACTTCTTGTTCTCCGGCACTTCCAGGCGCAGGACGCCCGCCTCGTCGGTGTGGGTGTGGCCGACCTCTTCGCCCGTCTCCGGATCGAAGACGCGCACGGCGTGGCTCACCAGCGGCGTCCCGCCGATGGCCTTCACTTCGGTCACCAGCAGGTGGACGTCGGCGGGATCGCCCACGACGAAGCGGTAGAGGTTCTCCTCTTTCGCCTGGTCGGTCACGGGAAGCGCGTGCGCCGTGAAGGTCTGGCCGCGTACGGTCAGCTGGTAGGGGGCGAGGCCGGCGTTGGACTCGACCCTCCCGCCCTCGTCGGTGGTCAACTCGAGCCGGAGATCGCCCGCTTTCGCCTCCACCTTCTCGTTGGCGATGGGCGCGCCGCCGGCGTCGACGAAGTGGCAGAGGAGCACTGCCCCCTTCTCCTCCGGCTCGAAGGCCTCGGCAGGATGTTCCTCGTCCTCGTCGGCGATCTCGACCTTGTAGGTCTTGTTCTCCGGCACCTCGACGCGCACCACGCCGTGCTCATCGCTGTGCGCATGGCGCACCTCCTCCCCCGTCTCGGGGTCGAGGATGCGCACGGCGTGGTTCACCAGGGGTGTCCCGCCGATCGCCTTCAACTCGGCGACCAGCATGTGCACGTCGGAGGGATCGCCGAGCAGGAAGCGGTAGAAGTTTTCCTCCTTGTCCTTGTCCGCAAGCGGCAGCGCATGGGCGTGAAAGGTCTCGCCCCGGATCTTCAATTGATGGGACTCGAGCCGCGCGGCGAACTCGATCCTGCCGTTCTCGTCCGTCTCCAGCTCGATCTTGCCGCCGCTGCCGCTCGCCTCCACCTTCTCCTGCGCGATCGGCGCCCCGCCCTGATCGAGGAAATGGCAGACGAGCACCGCCGCTTTCTCCTCGGGCTCGAAGACCAGAGCGTGGCGGATCTCGTGGTCGAGAATCTCGACCCGGTACTTCTTCTTCGGATCCGGCACCTCCGCGCGCAGCATGCCCTTGTCGTCGGTGGTGACCAGCTCGCCGACTTGCTCTCCCGTCGCAGCGTCGAGGATGCGCACCGTCTGATTGGGCAGCGGCGTTCCGCCGATCGACTTCACTTCCAGGAAGATGAGATGGACATCCTCGAACCGCGGCGGGTTCTGCGCAGCGCCACTCCCGGGAGGCCGGGATTTGGCGGGCTTCTTCTTGCCGATGCGGACCGCATCGAAGCGGACGAAGTAGCCGTGCTTGTCGAAGGCGTGGGCAGCGTGGTGCACGCGATAGGACCCGTCGATCTCGGCGCCCAGCTTGTCGAGATTGAGCACCGCCCCCGGCACCACCTCGGGGTTGCCGATCATGTCGCCCTGCGCCTCGATGAATCCCTCGGCGATCTTGCGCAGCCGGCCCTTGGCCATCGCCTCTGCGCTGGCGGTGTCGGCCGGCATCAGCGAATGCCCCGCGATGGCGAGGCTGGCATTGTTGCCGTACTTCTTTGCGCCGTCCTGCGTGGAACCCTGCGGCTTTGCCTTGGCGGTGATCTCCTTCTTGGTCTTCGGATCCCAGCCGTGGACGGTGACCTCGCCCACCTGCGTGTTGGCCTTGATCTTGACCTTGATCTTCCGCAGGCCGTCGCCGGGCACGATGTCGATGTTCTGACCCTTGGGGGGCGGGCCGATGATCAGCTTCTTGCCCTCGATGCGCAGCGTGTTGCCGCTCTTCGCCGCCAGGCGGCGCAAGAAGACCGCGTCGGTGACGTTGCCCTGGAGGATGTGCTCCTTGGTGCCGCTCGGCGCCTGCGCGGTGAGGCCGTGCTCCTGGGCGATCTTGGTGGCGATCTGCTTGTCGTCGACCTGGTTGAAGGCGCGGGTCATCGGCGAGAGCGCCAACCGGTGCAGGCTCTCCTGGCAGACGACTTTCAACAGAGGCGGCGTGTCGCGCCGGAAGATGGGCTCGAGCGCGACCACCTCGCCTTCGAAAACTTCCTGCAACTTGGTGTGGAATCCCAGCTCCACCTTGACGGCCGTGCCGCTGGCAAAGTCCTTGCCGTTGATCAGGACCAGCTTCGGATCGTTGAAGGTGAGGACGCACTGCCCGAAGAGGTCGAGGTCGAGATCGACATCCACCCTGGTCAGCGCGGCGTCCTTGCCGATGTCGAGCTTCTTGCCGTCGACGCTCACCCGGCAATCAGGGATGAGCCGGACAAGGGACGGGTCGGGCACGGACGGGCCTCGGCGGGGGACACTACGACCGTGTGTATTTTATCGGACTTCGGCGCTGCCCGTCCAGCAGGTCAGCCGTAACTCTTTTCCTGCTTCTCCTGCTCTTCCTTGCAGCGGATGCACATCGTCGTCACCGGCCGCGCCTCGAGCCGCTTGACCGAGATCTCCTCCTCGCAGATCTCGCAGATCCCGAAGTTGCCATTCTCGATGCGCGCCAGCGCGTCGTCGATCTTCTTGAGCAGGAACTTTTCCCGGTCGCGCAGCCGGAAGACCATGCTCTGGGTGTACTCGGAGGAAGCGAGGTCGATCTCGTCGGGAAGGTCGTCGGTATCGAAGGCAGCCTCCTCGGTGAGCGTCTTGCGCGCACTCATGAGAAGATTACGCTTCGATTCCTCGAGGATCTTCTTGAACCGCTTCAAATCCTTCTGGTTCACCTTGCTGCCCCCGCGCAGGGTTGCCGCTCTCGATGTGGTCACGTCGGCCATCCGCCGGCAGTGGACCGGCAAAAAAGAGGCGGAAGTCTAGGGAGAGGCTATCGTCGCGTCAAGGCTCGATTCTCCATGGCGGACAGCAAGCTCGACAGGGAGTTCCTCCGCAGCATCCTCACGCTGGCCGCCCGGCCCGCCGTCGACCACCTGCTGATGGTCACCGATGTGCCCATCTCCAAGGACATGATCCGTGGCCGGCCGATCAAGCGGAAGATCATCTACGCGGTGGGCGACGAGCAACTCGCCCAGGATTTGCGCAAGCAAGGGTACGCTTGCGTGACCGTTCCCCCCTACGACTATTCGCGCATCGAGAAGGTCAAGGTGGCGCTGGTCTCCGCCGTGACCGCGAATGCGCTGCGCGACGGGGAGGACGTGCTCTGCCTCACCGGACGGGCGGGCTCTCGCCTGCCGGACACGGTGGTGCGGCTGCAGATCGGGCGCGGCTTCGAGGAAAAGGCCGCCATCGACACGCAAGGCCTGGGCGCGGAGTTTTCTTCGCAGGTGGTCGAGGCCCTCGTCTCGCTGGCGATGGCCATCGGCCACGAGGGATTCGAGGGCCATCCCATCGGCACCATCTTCGTGCTCGGCGACTCGACGGCGGTGATGGAGAAGAGCAAGCAGCTGACCATCAACCCCTTCCAGGGGATCTCCGAGGCGGAACGCAACGTGCTCGACCCCAAGATCCGCCAGGCCATCAAGAACTTTGCCGTGCTGGATGGAGCGTTCGTCATCCGCGAGGACGGGGTCGTGCTGGCGGCGGGCCGCTATCTCCAGGTGGAGAGCAACGTCGAATTGCCGCTCGGTCTGGGGGCGCGCCACGCAGCGGCGGCGGGCATCACCGTCGAGACGAAGGCGGTGGCGATCAGCGTCTCGCAGTCGAGCGGAGCGGTGCGAGTCTTCAAGGGCGGCCAGGTGGTGCTCGAGCTGCAGCAAGTCGCGCGCCGGTCGTAGCCAACCTCCTGCCTGCTAGCCCCATCAGCTGCCCTTCGGTTGTTCCAGACGTAACTTCCCGAAGTGCGTCAGCTCGCGGTGGCCATCGTTGTGGCGGCATTGACGGCGTGCGGCGGATCGCGGGCTGCTGGCGGCTCTGGAGATACTGGCAGGTCGAATCCTGCAAGTGATGGCGGATCCGGCAGTGCGGACGGGGGAGGCGATACCGGTACCGTTGGACCGCCCCCCACCTATTCGCTGACCGATCTCGGCCGAGCCACTCCCAACTTCATCGACGGCCGAGGCCGTATCTCGGGAATCGTCTACTCCGATTGCGGTAGCGATGCGGGTCTCTGCGGAGGCGCAGCCTACACTCCAGGCTCGGGCTGGTCGCTGGCGCCCGTCCCGCAAGGCGCCCGTTACGTCGAGGTCATCGCCACCGATTCGCACGGCAACCTCGCGCTCAATGCCAGGTATCCCGGTCCCTACCGCTCCACGCACCCGCAAGCGTTCCTGGCGCCGCCGCTGCAGCCGATTCCCGTCTCCAGCGCAAATGCACAGGACTTGAGCCAAGGATCGGAGATCCTCGCTATGAACGGCGCCGGACACATCGTCGGCTCGTTCTACAACGGCACCAGCAGCGGATCCTACCTCTACGACGGGGCCGTCACGCTCATCAACGCCGCTGCCCCCAAAGATCTTTCGCCCTTCCCCAGCAAAGCACTGGCGATCAACTCGCGCGACCAGGTGGTAGGCTGGGTGAACAAGCTCGACGACTCCTACTGGGTCGAGCACGCTTTTCTCTGGGAGCGCGGCGTGCTCAAGGACCTCGGCACCGTGGGCGGTGCCGGCACGGAGGCCACCGCAATCAACGACTCCGGCGTCGTCGCCGGCTGGGGCGGCACGAGTCCTTACTCGGGGGTGAGCATCATCTTCCGCTGGGATGGCGAGATGCATCGGCTGGGATGCCCGCCCGGAACCATCCACTGCGAGGCGTACGGCATCAACAACCGCGGCGACATCGTCGGGGAGGCGCTCATCGGCGTAGGACAAGGCAGTTTCGCTTTCATCCACCGCGATGGGACTTTCTTCCGGCTCGACGATCTGGTGCAAGACGCGCCCGGCTGGCGTCTGGACTTCGCCGCTTTCTCCATCAACGACTCCGGGCAGATCGTCGGTCTCGGCTCATTGAATGGAGCCAGTCGCGGCTTCTTGCTCATACCGCGCTAGATTGGCAGCGCTCACGGACTTCATTGCCGCGTGTCCCATCTCGCGCGGCGCCAACCGACCCGGAGCAGCCACCCGACCGGCCGCGACAACAGTTTGACCCGCTCCCCATCGTCGAGCGCGGCCGAACTGTAGCGATCGACGCCACCCTCTCCATGATGATGACGGTGGTTGTCGAGTACGTACGCAATGGCGCTGACCGTCTCTGACGGCGAGCGGAGCAAGCGCGAATGATAGTGGTCGGCGAAGACCCGGCCTGAGCGTCGCATCATCGCGTTGAGCGCCTTGGCCATGCGGATGCACAGGCCCTGCATCCCGCGCGAGAGCGCCTCGGTGTCGTTCGCCTCGACGATGAAATGTAAGTGGTTGCCCTGGATGCTGAAGGCGATCACCCGCAACCCGAATCTTCCGGCTGCCGCTGCGAGTGAGGACTTCAGGCGGCGATAGCTTCGTCCGCTTCGCAGGTTCCAGACATCTTCGCCCACCCGCAACGTCACGTGGACGGGCAGAGGCTTGTCGAACAGCGCTCTCGCCTTGTGCGAGACGAGCGGTCTCGGCCCCTTCGGCTTGCGCCCCGCTCCCGGACGCCTCCCGCCGTGCTGCCGCAGTGGCAGAGGAAGTTGTTTCGCTGCTCTCATGATTGGGGATATATAGGAGCACCAGGCAAACTGCAAGCGAAAAGCGCATCGGGGACCGCGGGTCCAAACCAAGTAGATCCTTTACAAGTCAGCACAACGAGATCCTTTACACGTCGCGGCCATTGCCGAGCGAGATCGCAGACAAGCCTGCGATGCCCTGGAAAGAGCGGCGCAGGGCGGCCCGGTCGAGATGTCCGAGCTCTGCCGTCCTCTACTCCCACGAGCAGCGGTATTCGCAGACGGTGTGGCCCTTCGAGCGGCAGCGGGACTCGACCACCTTGACGTTCTTGCCCCCCGACAGCTCGATGGCTCGCTGATGCCAGCCGACCACGGTGAGGCAATCGCCGGGAGTGGCGGGCGGGGCATCGTGCGTGGTCAGCGTCGCGGAGGTCGGGCCGGTCTTCTCGTAAGTGCGGCGGCCTTCGTTGTAGTAGTAGGCGTAGATCATCTCGGTGAAGGAGAGCAGGTAGTGCGGGTCGGCGTGGCGCAGGAAAGGCTTGTGCGGGCCGCGCAGGTTCACCTCGGCCGAGCTGCGCCCCATCTCGAGAAAGGCGCGCTCCGGCTCGCCCGGATGGACCTCGCGCGCGATGGCCTCGTCGAGCCGCAGGTTGAGCTCGAGCGGATAGCTGGAGGTGACCAGGAGCGTGCGCCGGAGCAGTCTCTGGTCCTCGGCCGGCAGATGTGAGAGCACGCGCTGCCAGAGCGGATCGCCTCCCTTCGCTTTCACGAAGGCGTACCGCGCGAGCAGGATGTTTCCCCCGACCGAAGGCATGGCGAAAGAATCGTTTGCTTCCGCGCGACAGGCAAACTTTGGGCGGCGGCGCGTTCGTGCTACAGGCGCGGCGATGTCGCGCTTCCTCGCCGCCTGCCGCCGCGAGCCCGTCGATCGCACCCCCATCTGGCTGATGCGCCAGGCGGGCCGATATCTGCCGGAGTATCGCGCGCTGCGCGCGAAGGTTTCCTTCCTCGAGCTGTGCAAGACCCCCGACCTCGCCGCTGAAGTGACGGCGCAGCCGGTGGACATCCTCGGCGTCGACGCCGCCATCCTCTTCAGCGACATCCTCGTCGTCCCCGAGGCGATGGGGATGGAGCTCATCCTCGACGACCAGGGCCCGCAGTTTCCTGCGCCGCTGCAGTCGCGGGCCGACGTCGAGAAGCTGCGCGTGCCCGATCCGGAGCAGGAGCTGCGCTTCGTGATGGAGGCCATCCGGCGCGTCCGGCGCCGCCTCGAGCAGGTGCCGCTGATCGGTTTCTGCGGCGGGCCCTGGACGCTGGCGGCGTACATGATCGAGGGGCGGACCTCGCGCAGCTTCGAGCGGGCCAAGGCGGCGCTGATGGGCGATGAGCAGATGGCGCACTCGCTGCTCGGCAAGATCGCCGATGCGCTCGTGCTCTATCTGAATGCGCAGCTCGCCGCCGGAGCGCAGGCGCTGCAGATCTTCGACTCCTGGGCCGGCGCGCTCGGCCCCGAGGATTACGCCCATCTGGGCGCGCCCTACCTCGCGCGGGTCATCCAGAGCCTGCGCCGCGACGGGCAACCGGTGATCGTCTTCGGAGTCGAGACCGGCGAGCTGCTCGCGCAGCTGGCCGCCACCGGGGCCGACGTGGTCGGCGTCGACTGGCGCGTTCCACTCGACGAGGCGCGCGGCCGGGTCGGTCCGGCGGTCGCGCTGCAAGGCAACCTCGATCCCGCCAGCCTTCTCTTGCCGCTGCCGGAGCTGCGCAAGCGCGTGGCGCGCGTGCTGGAGCTTGCCGACCGCGCCGGGCCGGGACATGTCTTCAATCTCGGCCACGGCGTTCTTCCCAGTACTCCGGTCGAGAGCGTCAAGGCGCTGGTCGAGCAGGTGCACGCCCACACGCCGCCCCGCTGAGCAGAAGCGAGGCCTCGTTGCACCGGCGCTCTCGCTGCACAGCTTCCCCAGAGGGAATCTCTCTCTCGGAGGAGCGATGCGGAGCGGAGCAGGCTGGCTGGTCGTCATCACCACAGCGGCGGCAGGAGTGGCGCTGGCGCAGGCGCAACCTACGGGCATGAGCAGCACTCCCTCACCGAGCCAGAACACGCCGGCCCCGGCGCAGCCTCGGACTTCGACCGACAACACCACCGCGAACCGCGCCGCCGCCGCGGCGAACCAGGCGCCTCCGCAGCTCGGTGCGGCCGGCGTGGCGCTCAACGGAGGGACCGCACCGGGAGCCGGGATCGCCCTCGATGGCGGCGGTCCCGGCGCCGGCGTGGCGCTCGATGGCGGGACTGGCGCCGGCATCGCTCTCGACGGAGGGCTTGGCGGAGGCATCGCCCTGCAGCCGCAGCCGCGGGTCGCCGCAACACAACCCGTGACAGCGCCGCAGCAAGCTGCCCAGCCCGGCACGACCGACACCAGCACGCAGACAGTGCGGATGGTGACTCCCGGCGGATTCGTCGTGCCGGTTCCGCAGCAGCCGGCTGCGACTCAGCAGCAGCAAGGCGGCGGAATGCCTCTTCCCGGCGGAGCCGTCGTCGTGCAGGGCTACGGCATGTCGCCGGCCGGTGTTCCGATCCTCGCCCCCGGGTCCGACGGCGGCGCCGACAACAGCACCTTGAGCGGAGCTGGACCGACCGTGAGCCCCGGCCCCGCGGTCGGCGGCGGGCCTGAAGTCGGCACCGGTCCGGAAATCGGACCCGACGCCGGCGTCGGCATCGGCATCCGCTGACCGATGTTAGAACCCGGGCGTGGTTCCCCTGCGCCCGCGCCCCGCTCCGCCGCATACTGGCGTGCTCCTGCTCAACCTGGGCGGCCCCGACTCGCTGGAGGCCGTCGAGCCGTACCTGATCAATCTCTTCAGCGATCCCTTCCTCATCCGACTTCCGCTGCGAGGGGCTGCGCGGCGCTGGTTCGCCCGCTGGGTCGCGCGCCGGCGCGCGCCGCACGCGCGAGAGCTCTACCGCGAGATCGGGGGCCGCTCGCCGATCCTGCCGCTCACCGAGGCGCAGGGGCGCAGGCTCGAGGAAGAGCTGGGCCCCGGCCACCGCTGCTACGTGGCGTTCTCCGCCTGGCGGCCGTACATCCGCGACGCGGTCGCGCAGGCGCGCGCCGACGGCTGCGCGCGCATCGTCGGCGTCTCGCTCTATCCGCAGTGGTGCTCGGCCACGACCGAATCGGCCTTTCACGATCTCCGCGGCGCTCTGAATGGCGCGCTGCCGCTCGGCGAAGTGGACCGGTACCCGGACGATGCGCTCTACCTCGAGGCCTTGGCCAACACCGTGCGCGAGGGCCTGCGCCGATTCGAAAGGCCTGACGAGGCGCACGTGCTCTTCAGCGCCCACGGCGTCCCGCAGAGCATCATCCGCAGGGGCGATCCGTACCAGCGCGAGATCGAGCAGACGGTGCGGGGCGTCCTGGGGCATCTGCGCGCGGGACAGGCCTGGTCGCTCAGCTACCAGAGCAAGGTCGGGCCGGTGAAATGGCTCGAGCCAGCGACGGCCGATCACATTCCGGCTCTCGCCCGGCAAGGCGTGCGCAAGATCCTGGTCGTTCCGGTCGCCTTCGTCTCCGACCATCTCGAGACGCTGCACGAGCAGCGCATCCTCTTGCGCGGCATCGCGATGGCCGCTGGCATCGAGCAGTACGAGGTCGCGAAGGCCCTCAACGACTGCCGCCTCTTCGCCCGCGCGCTGGCGCGGCTGGTGCGCGGGCAACTTGCCCGATTGTCTCCCGCTGCGCCCGCTGCGAGCGTGGCGCGACCATGAGTCGATTGCTCCTGCTTCTCACCGCGCTCGGGGCAGGTTGCGCGCTCGAGGCTCAGCGCACCTGCTCGCGCACCGCGGCGGGCGACGTGGTCGACGCCTGCGGCCCCGGCGCATCGGACGGCGGCACGGGCGCCCTTCCCGGCATGCCCGACGCGGGGGCGGTGCCGGGCGGATCGGTCGGCCCCAACGGCGGCGCCGTCGAGCGGCTCTGGTTCGCCACCACCGGCGACACGCGCCCCAGCCAGTGCGACGCCACCGATCTCTATCCCAAGGCGGCCATCGCGCAGCTCGCCCGGGCGATGAAAGCGCTCAAGGTGCAGTTCACCGTCGACCTGGGCGACCACATGTACGTCTGCAATCAGAGCGACGCCGAGGCGCAGCAGCAGATGGGCTTCTACATGGACGCAGTCGCGCAAGGTCCCGCCGCCTGGTGGATGACGATGGGGAACCACGAATGCGGCAACACGAAGTTCCCTTACTCCTGCTTCGCGAGCGGGCCGCACGACGCCAACTTCTCCGCCTTCCTCAGCGCGCTGCAAAGGCCGCTCCCCTACTACGCCAACGACGTCGAGACCTCGCTGGGCAAGGCACGGTTCGTCGTCATCGCCGACGATTCCTGGGACGCGGCGCAGTCGGTCTGGCTCTCCTCGACGCTGGCCGACGCCGACGCGCACGCCCGCTATACGATCGTGGCGCGGCACCATCCGGTGCAAGGGACGCGCACCGGCGCAGCAGCTATTTTGAATATATTACAAGAGCACAAGTACACGCTGCTTCTCACCGCGCACAACCACGACTACGAGCACGACACCTCGACCTGGGGCGGCCGTTCCGCCGTCGTCGGCCTGGGCGGCGCGGGCGGACAATGGGGCTTCGGCACCGTGCTGCAGAACCCCGACGGCACTCTCACCTTCGTGCAGCGCGACGCTAATGGGAACCCGTTGGGCGCGCCTTGGACAGTTTCTCCTCAATAGGCTTTTTCTTCAGCGGCACGCCTTTGGCGAGCGTGCGCGAGCGAGGTTTCATCCACCACCGCGGCTGCGCGGGTCGCGCCGAGGGCAGCTCGCCGACGTCGATGCGGACGATCGAGCCCTTCTTGAAGTCGACCCGCTCGGCGTCCTCCTTGGGGAGACCGGCGAGCGCGATCACCAGCTGCGTCATCTGCGGATCGTGGCCGACCAGCGCCACCGACTGCTCGTCCTTGACGCGCCGGGCGGTCTCGGCGAGCAGCTTGCCCACTCCCGCCTCGGGGCGCAGCTCGTCGAGCACTCCGACTTCCTCGAACTTCAAAGCTCCCGCGAGGATCTCCGCCGTCTGCACTGCCCGCACCAGCGGGCTGGTGAAGATGAAGTCGAGCTTTTCGCCCAGCTGCGCAAAGGCGCGAGCCAGCCGCCGGAAGCGCCGCCGGCCCTTGCCGGTGAGCGGGCGCGCGTCGTCGTCGAGCGTTCCCTTCTCGGCGGGGTCGACGGCGATGCCGTGACGGACCAGGTAGATGCGGATCATGGGGCCTCCCTATATCGCGACTGCCGTGCTCGTGCTCCTGCTCGTATTGGTGCTCGAATATCGTCCTCGTTCGGTGCTCGGGGCTTCTCCGAGGGCGAGAATCAGAACGAGCACGAGCTCGACATCGGGCGCGAAAAGGAGCACGAGCTCGAGCTCGACCAATCGAGCACCAAGACGAGAACGAGAACGACCACGGCTCTTTGATCAGCATTGCGGCTAGCCTTCGAGGATCTTGAAGCGGATATCGCCGCCGTTGATCTCCTCGAGCAGGTCGGCCTTGGCCTGCGCCGACCAGACCTCCAGCTCGGAGCCCTTCTCCGCGACCACGTCGATCTCCAGCCGCTTGCCGCGCTGATGCACCTTCACCGCGCGCACGTGGCGCCGGTGGCCGCGGTCGAGCCCGTCGGCGATGCGCAAGAGCGCAGCCAGCCGCCGCACCACGATGCGCTCCTCCGGCGTCAGGCGCTCGAATTCCTCGTGGCGATCCTTCGGGGTCGAGCGGCGATGATAGCGGGCGATGGTCGCGATCAGCTCGCGCTCGCGGTCGGTGAAGCCCGGCAGGTCAGCGTGGTAGAGCAGGTAATAGCTGTGCTTGTGATGCCGGTTGTAGGAGACGAACGAGCCGACGTCGTGGAGCATGGCCGCCGCGTGCAGGAGCGCGCGCTCCTCGTCGCCCAGCTTGTGCATCTCGCGGGTCTGGTCGAAGAGCGAGAGGCTCAACTGCGTCACCTGCTCGGCGTGCTCCTCGCGATAGCCGCAACGCCGGCCGAAGGCGCGCAGGCCGTCGATGACCACCCGCTCCTGGTGCAGGTGCGCGCCGGTCACGCGGCGGACCAGGTCGGCCATCAGGCCGTCGCGCAGGCCGCGTGAGGTGACCACCAGCTCCTCGACCCGGAGCTTGCGCATCACTCCTTCGAGGATGGCCGTGCCGGCGTAGATGATGTCGTTGCGCTGCTCGTCCACCCCGAGCTTGCGCCGCTGCTTGGCGGTGCTGGTGCGCAGGTGCTCGAGCACGCTGCGCACCTCGGTGTACGCGACCGGCAGGCTGGAGACGGGCGCCTGGCCGGCCAGCCTGCGCGCCAGGCCCGCGACCGCGCCGGTGGTGCCGGCTGCGCCGATCATCCGCTTGAACCTTCCCACCAGCAGTGGATCGACCTGGCCGACCGCGTCCTGGATGGCCTCGTCGAGCAGCCGCGCTTCCTTGCGCGTGAGCGGATCGTTGCGGACGAAAAATTCGGTGAGCCGCACCGAGCCGAGCTGCAGGCTGAAGGCCTCCTCCGGCTCCTCGCCGCGGGCGCTGATGATCTCGCTCGAGCCACCGCCGATGTCGAGGAGGAGCGCCCGCGCCGCCGTCGGCTCTCCCAGGAGCACGCCCAGGCAGATGAGCCGCGCCTCCTCCGCTCCGCTGATCACCTCGACGGCGATGCCGGTCTGGCTGCGGATCTGGCGAATGAGCTGGGCGCGGTTCGAGGCCTCCCGCACCGCGCTGGTGGCGACGGCGCGCACCGCGCTCGCGCCGGCTCGCTGGGCCAGCTTGGCGAAGCGCTCGAGGGCAGCGCCGGTCCGGTCGATGGCCGCCTCGGAAAGGCGGCCGGTGCGGAACACTTGCTCGCCCAACCGCACCGCGGCGCGGTCCTCGGCGAGCACCGAGGTGCGACCGCGCTGATCCACCTGCGCGATCTGCAGGCGGACGGCATTCGAGCCGAGGTCGACGACCGCCAGGACGGTCCGCTTCACGCTCTTCACAGGACGAAGTCTTGGATCGAGGGGATGTCGGGCAGCACGTCGACGGGGCGGCCAGAATGATCGGTGTCGAGGTGCACCACGACCGCGTCGGGGAAGGAGCGCTTGTAGGAATTGACGTGGCTCGGCTCGTTGTCGAAGGCGCAGGCGATCCCGCTCAAGTCGATGAGGCGGCGCTGGCAGATCTCCTTCCAGGCGTCGTCGTCGTCAGCCAGCTGCGGCTTGAGCCAGAGCTGCACGCGCTCGCCGTCGGGAAGAGGAAAGCCGGCGCGGCGGAAGCTCTCCAAAGTGCCCTCGGCCATCTCCTGGTGGCGGCCGGTGACGTAGAGGATCTCGCCGCCCTTGCCCAGCACGCGGCGGAGGAAGTCGCTCGCTCCCGGTACCGGCGTGTCGTCGCGGCAGTACTCGCTGGTGAAGAAGCGCGCCTTCCAGAAATCCCTCAGCTGCGGAACGATGGCCTTGATCTCCTGCTCGCTCAGGCCGCAGAGCCGCGCGGTGTCGCGCAGGTCCCAGGAGACGACCGCCTCCGGCTGGCAGGCCGCGAGGCGCCGATCGCCCACGGCCTCGCCGAGCTCGCGGACGATGCGCGCCTGACGGGTCTTGTTGACGAGCAGCGTGCTGTCGAGATCGAAGGCCGCGGCGGGCCGCTCGGGGCGGATCGAATCCAGCGCGCTCTGGAGGATTCGGCTCTGATCGGCGCGGTTCGCTCGCACTCCGAAGGGAGTCATCCGGGCAAAGAGCCTTACCAGACCGTCGCCTCGATGGGAAAGGCGGTTCTTCTGCGCGGAACCGGCCTGCCCACTGCGCGGCGCGGCGACCGGGGCGATCGTTGGCCTGCTGTTCGCAAGAAGGCAGGGGCCTTCGTGTACCTACGAAGGCGGGGGAGGCGGGCGATGAGGCGGGTTCTTCCGTTGCTGCTGGTGCTGGGCGTTGCATGCACGCGGGGGCGGGTCGGCACGATTGACGACGGCGGCTCGCCGGACATCGGAACGGACGCCGGACCAAAGGTCGACGGCGGCCCGACCACCGACGGCGGCACCGACGGCGGCCCGAACGACGGCCGCCCGACCTTCGGCGGTCCCGGACCCTGGCCGAGCGGCAACGTCACCTACGGTTACGCGGACGGCATCCAGGAGTCGTCGGTCGTGGGCGTCTCCACCGACGAGAAACAGAACCTCTGGGTGGCCACGAATTCCGCGCTCTATCTGCTGAAGCCGGGCGACAAGAGCTTCCACCGCTATGACGCGCGTGACGGCCTGCACTTGCCGGGCAATCCCGTTGCGTATTGCGACTCGAGCTTGGCCGGCGGCGACAGGAGTTGTCCCATTTTCGGCGCTGCTGACCCGCCAGGCATCAGCGAGATTACCGCAGGCGGCCCCGACGAGGTCTTCGTCGGCTACTACAGCCACCACGACTGGGGCAACATGAACGACGGCACCTGGGACGACCCGTACCGGCACACCGGCAAGCTCGACCGCGTCCGCCTGAAGAGCGACGGAAGCCTCGAGGTGGTGCGCTTCGACATGGTCGCAGGCAACAGCCCCATGTTCTGGCACAACAAGACGGTGTGGAAGATGGCCTACGACCATTTCATTCATCCGCACGAGCTCTACGTCGGAACCGATCACGGGGTCGACAAGTTCAGCCCGGACAAATGGAAGCCGACCGATCCGGGGACCTGGTTCAACTCGCCGCAGAACAATCTCTCCTGGATGAGCGATCACCTGCACCCGCAGGCGTGTCTGCACGCCGTCTGCGACGGCGAGCGCGTGACCCAGATGCTCGGCGACTGGCGCGGCCTGGCCATCGACGGCAACGGCGACCTCTGGGTGGCGGGCCGTTGGGCGGCAGGGCAGATCAAATACACCGCCGACAACAGCAACTGGTTCAACAACCCGCGCAACCAGACGACCGGCGAGAAGGCCTTCGGGTCCACCTTCGGAGATCCCTACTACGGCAACTGCAGCGGCAACGCGCCTGTCTTCTGCCCGCCGCAGGAGGGCGACCCGGTCGCCCTGACCGCCGTCACCGTCGCCAAGGACGGCAGGGTCTGGTGGTCGAGCGGCGCCTACTACGGCAACGACCCGAGCTACGGCATCGCCGTCTGGAACGGGCGAACCTTCACCTATTACGATCCGGTGCGCGACGCCGGCATGACGGAGAGCAACGTCCGCGACATGGTCGCCCTGCCCGACGGCCGCCTGGTCCTGGCCGGGCCGAACACCGGGCTCGTCATCTGGGATCCGGCGAGCGGCAAGCACACGGCGATACGCGCCGGCCAGGGGATCCCCGACGATCGCGTCTACCGCATCGAGGTCGACAGCATGGTCGACCCGCCCGCGCTGCACGTCGCGACGGCGGGCGGCGCCGCGGTGCTGCGCGTCCTGCCATGAAGAAGCTGGTCGCCATCGCGCTTTTGCTCGCGAGCTGCAGCGGCGGCGACTCGACCGGTTCGGCCTCGGGGAACGCCGCGAAGTTCGGCGGACCCGGGCCTTGGGGTCTCGACAACCGCCAGTTCGGCGCGGCCGATGGCATCCTCGAACAGCCGGTGGTGGGCTTCTCCACCGATGAGGCGCAGAACCAGTGGGTCGCGACCCATTCGGGCCTCTACTTGATGAAGCCCGGCGACAAGACCTTCCGCCGCTACGGCGTCCAGGACGGCCTGCACCTGCCCGGCAATCCCGTCTCGTATTGCGACTCGAGCTTCGCCGGCGGCGACAGGATGTGCCCCATCCTCGGCGTCGCCGCCGATCCGGGCATCAGCGAGATCGCCGGCGGCGCGCCCGGCGAAGTCTTCGTCGGCTATTTCGGCCTCGACGACGGCAGCCAGGACTGGAGCGATCCCAACCGCCACACCGGCAAGCTCGACCGCGTGCGGCTCAAGCCCGACGGCTCGCTGCAGGTCGACCGCTTCGATCTCGTCTCCAGCAACACGCCGGAGTTCTGGCACAACCGGACGGTGCAGCGCCTGCTCTACGATCACGTCCTCCACCCGCACGAGCTGTTCGTCGGCACCAACCACGGCGTCGACCGCATCCTGCCTGACAAGTTCCGGGCGCCGGCGCAGAACGAGTGGTTCCTCAAGGCCGACGCCGACTGGCTGAGCGACCATCTCCATCCGCAAGTCTGCTACCACCACGCTTGCGGCACCTCCGAACGCGACCTGATGCTGGGCGACTGGAAGGGCCTGGCCTTCTCCAGCGACGGCAACCTCTGGGTCGGCGGGCGCTGGACGGCGGGACAGATCCGCTGGACGCAGGATCTCGCCAGCTGGGTGGCGCGGCCCGGCGACCAGATCTACGCCGTCGCCTTCGGCGACCCTTACGTCAGCGGTCAGTGCAACGCGGAAGGCTTCTGCAACCAGCCCGTCTACATGGTCGACCGGGAGGGCGACACCATTTCGGTGCAGTCCGTCGCCGTCGCCGCCGACGGCCGCGTCTGGTTCGCCAGCGGCCGGACCACGACTGTGGACAACCCGCGCGGGCTCGCCGTCTGGGATGGGAAGACCTTCCATTACTACGGCACCGGCGCCGCGGGCATGGCCGAGACCGACGTGCGCGACATGATCGCGCTGCCCGATGGCCGCCTGGTCCTGGCGGGCTCCTCGACGGGCCTCGTGCTGTGGAATCCGCAAAGCGGCGCTTCGGTGCCGCTGCGGGCGCCGCAGTGGATTCCCGACGATCACGTGTTGCGCATCGAGCTGGACCGGATGGTCGACCCGCCGGCGCTGCACGTCGCCACCTGGGGTGGAGCGGCTGCGCTGAGGAAGTTGCCGTGAAGCGGCCGCCGCTCAAGATTCGCTGGACCCGCGATGCGCGCGGCGGACTGCGCGCCCAGTGGACCCTCGCACCCGCTTCCCAGGGGCGGCTCGTGCGCGGACGAGGCCGGCGATGAATTGGCTGCGGATGAAGGGCAGCAAGCTTTTCGGATACCGGCTGATCGTCCTGCCGCGATTGGCCCGCTCGCGCGTGCGCCGCCGCGTCCGCCGCGCGGCTTGACTCCAAATGCTGATCGATTCGCCGTGGTCGTTCTCGTGCTCGGCTTCGTGCTCGATGTCGAGCTCGTGCTCGTACGCGAACAAGCCCCGAGCACCTGAACGGACACGACACGCGAGCACCAAAACGAGCAGGAACACGAGCACGGCAGTGCAAATGGGCGCTAACTGATAGGGCTTATCTCGTCGCTTTCAGCGAGCCCGCCCAAAGGGTAGCCTGGGCGGCGATGGCGAGCGAAGTCCAGCACCAGGACGGCCGCGTCGAGCTGTCCGACGACCGCGACATCGAGCGCTCGCCCCTCTTCAACCGCGACCTCGCCCCGGTGCGCGTGAAGGACCGCAACTGGTCCACCTACAACTTCGCTGCGCTCTGGGTCTCGATGGCCCATTGCATCCCGACCTACATGCTCGCCTCGGGCTTGATGGACAAGGGGATGAGCTGGAGCCAGGCGCTCTGGACGATCTTGCTCGGCAACCTCATCGTGCTCGTGCCGATCCTGCTCAACTCGCACCCCGGCACGAAGTACGGCATCCCTTTTCCGGTCTTCGCGCGCGCGAGCTATGGCGTCTACGGCTCGAACCTGCCCGCGCTCTTGCGCGCGCTGGTCGCCTGCGGGTGGTTCGGCATCCAGTCGTGGATCGGCGGGCAGGCCGTCTACACCTTCCTGCGCGTGGTCTACCCGGGCTGGCCCACGCTCCTGGGAAATTTCGGCGGGCACCCGGTCAGCGAATGGCTCAGCTTCCTCGCCTTCTGGGCGCTCAACATCTTCATCGTCTACCGGGGCATGAATCTCTTGCGTCACGTGGAGAACTGGGCCGCTCCCTTCGTGCTGGTGATGACTGCAGCTCTGCTCTTCTGGGCCATCGATCGCGCGCACGGTCTCGGCCCGATCCTCTCCCAGCCCGGCAAGCTGCAGGGGCCCGCCTTCTGGAGCGCCTTCTGGCCGGCATTGACGGCGATGGTCGGCTACTGGGCCACGCTCTCGTTGAACATGCCCGACTTCACCCGCTTCGGGCGCTCGCAGCGCGAGCAGGCGTTCGGGCAGATCGTCGCGCTGCCCACCACCATGACGATCTTCGCGGGAATGGGCGTCATCATCACCAGCGCGACCGCGATCATCTATGGAAAGGCCATCTGGGACCCGGTCGATCTGGTCGGCCATTTTCCCAGCCGCGCGTTGGTGGCCGTCGCGATGTTCACCATCGTGGTGGCCACCTTGAGCGTCAACATCGCGGCGAATGTCGTCAGCCCCGCGAATGATTTCTCCAATGCATTTCCCCGCTTCATCAGCTTCCGCACCGGCGGGCTCCTCACCGGATTGATCGGCATTGCCATCCAACCCTGGCGGCTGCTCGAATCGGGGGCGACCTATATCAACTGGCTCATCACCTATTCCGGCGGAATGGGGACCATCGCCGGCGTGCTCATCGCCGATTACTGGCTGATCCGAAAGAAACGACTCCAGCTCGAGGATCTCTATCTGCCGAAAGGCGCCTATACCTATCGCGGGGGATGGAACATCCGCGCCATTGTCGCGACTGCGGTCGGCTGTTTTCTCGCCTGGGCCGGGTTGGGTATTCCGCAGCTTGCCCCATTGGTCGACTATGGCTGGTTTGTCGGCGCATTTGGCGCTGCCGTCACTTACTTGATCGCCAACAAATGGTTTGTTTCGCGAGCTGATCTCGAGCCCATCGCAAAGCCAGCGGCGTAGAGCGCATCTAAAAACCTCGAGTTCCAACGCCACATGCGTAGCCGCATACCCGCGCCAGCCGGCGCGGGAGCGGCTAGCGCTCGCTTTTGTATTCTTTTGCAAGGACTGGATCTGATCTCGCGGCCAAGCGACAATAGGAACGATGGCATCGCGGCGCAAAATCCTCGTCGTCGATGACGATCCCTGGATCGCCAAGATGCTCGAGTTCGTCGTCAGCGACGCCGGGCACGTGGCGATCGTGTGCAAGGACGGCACCGACGCGCTCGACAAATTCGCCGAGGTGATGCCCGACCTGGTCTTGCTCGACGTGGTCTTGCCCAAGCTGGACGGCCTCAAGGTCTGCGAGCACATCAAGAAGAGCCCCATCGGCCGCCTCACGCCGGTCCTCGTCTTCAGCGGGATCTATCGCGACTCGACGGAGGCCTTGAAGTTCGGCGCCGACGCTTTCATCGCCAAACCGTTCACGCCCCAGCAGATCGGGCAACAGATCAAGCAGATGTTGCCGCTTCTGCCGGAGACGCCCAGCGCGGAGCTGTCCGCGCCGCCGCTCAAGACCGGGCCCAACGAGACTTTGCTCGCCGCCGAGCCGCTGCCGCGCGCGCTGGGGCGGCTGCACAAGGCGCAGGCCACCGGAGTGCTCACGCTCCGCTCGCGGGTGGGGATCAAGTATCTCTTCCTCGAGAAGGGCCACGTCGTGCAGGTGCGCTCGCCTTCCACCGCCTCGGGCGTGACCACTTCGCTTCTCGCGCGCGGGCGTGTCACCGCGGCGCAGCTCGAGGAGCTGGAAAAGAAATCGCGCGAGAGCGGCGGCAAACGCGCGCTCTCGCAACTGCTCGTCGACCACAACATGGTGAAAGTCGACGAGCTGCGCAAGCTCGTCCTCACCCAGATGCTCTGGGAGATCTTCGAGGTCTTCCGCTGGCGCGACGGCTGCCACGCCTTCGCCGAGAGCCTGCCGTTGCCGGCGAGCGCGGCGCAATTCAAGCTCGACGTGCAGACGCCGAACCTGATCCAGTGGGGCATCCGCAAGATGGATCCGCGCCGCGAGGATCTCGACGCGCTGGTCCCCTCGCGCATGACCTTCCTCTCCCGCATGCCGGAGGCGGAGGAGATCTTCAAATCGCTGCAGCTCACCGAGCGCGAGCGCGGCATCGTGCAGCTGATCGACGGGAGCAAGACGCTGCAGGAGATCCTCAGCATCGCCGACCTGGCCGGCACCGACGCCGCGCCGACCCTCTGCACTCTCATCTGCACCGGCGCCATCGTTCCCTCGGGTCCCCTCTCTTCGAGCGCGCCCAAGTTCCAGGGGCCGGAGCAGCCCGGCCGCGGCGCGCGCTCGCTGCACGGTCCGTTCGCGCTCGCGGTGATGGAGCTGTGGCGCAGCCGCGAGACCGGCGTGCTCCGCTGCGTCAGCCCGCTCGACAACCGCGCCGTGTACATCAGCCGCGGCGTGCCCATCTTCGCCCGCAGCGAGCGCAACGCCGACCGGCTCGATCAGATGCTCGTGCGCCAGGGCGTGATCACGCCGGAGCAGGCGCAGCGCTCGCTCGAGCTGCAGACCAAGACGCCTTCCAAGCGCGTCGGACAGGTCCTGCTGGAGATGGGCGCCATCACGCTCGAGACCCTGCACTCGACGGTGAAGACGCAGGTGCAGAACCTGGTGCTCTCGCTCTTCACCTGGAGCGACGGCAAGTATCTCTTCGAGCCCGGCCCGCTGCCGACCCAGGAAGCCATCACGCTCGATTGGGATACGCCCGGCGCGGTCCTGCAGGGATTGCGCGGATTGCCCTTGGCTTACATCCGCCCGCTCGCCCCGCCCAAGGACGCCATCATCGAGCGGGCGGCCGACACCAGCATCTTGAAAGAATTGCAGCTCAATAGCGCGGAGCAAAAGCTCTTCGCATTGATCCTCGGGAAGCATCCGATGGAGCAATTGCTCGCGCTCGATTTCGTTGCCAATGAATCGCTCTTGCGCGGGCTGGTCACCTTTGCCGCGCTCGGGCTGGTGGTGGTGCACCGGCCCGACATTCCGGTCGATGAGGGCGAAGGGGAAGTGATCGATCCTTCCCAGCCCGCCTACGTGAGGCCGCCCCCGCCTGTGCCCGAGGCGCCGGCTTTCCAGCCGCGCCGGGTGCAGTCGCCCGACAACGTCTGGCCCGATCCGGTGCCCAGGGAGCAGCGCAAGACCAGGTTCGTCCCCGGGCCCGCGCTCGCCGCTTTCGAGGCGGAGCGCTCGGGGCCGCCGCCCGCGGCCCAAGACGAAGGCGTCTTCCAATTCGCTGCGCCGGCCGCGACTCCCGCGCAGGCGGGACCGCCTTCGCGGCAGCCGGCCGCGAGCGAGTCGGCCGGTCCCGATTCCGTGCCGCGCTCGATGTACGACGCAGCCGTGGCGGAGAAGCACGACCTGCAGCAGCGGCTCTTCGCCGTGCTCGACGAGCGCAACGCCTCCGACCGCGTGCCCCGCGAGCTCTTCGATCAGGTGCAGGCGGAGAAGCGGCAGCTGCAGGAGAAGATGATGCTCATGCTCGACGAGCTGCTCCGCCTCCGCCAGCAGCCGGCCAAGCAGGACCCGGACGAGAAGAGCAACGTCCGCCCCTTCCCTGGATCTCGCAAGAACGAATAGCCGCTGCGGCTACGTTTGTGGACGTGGATCTTGAGACTGCGCGAGATGCACTCTAGAGTCTCCGTCTTGCGGAGGTCGGGCTATCGTTGAAGAAGATCGCTCTCTTTGCGCTGCTCGCTGCCCACTCCGTCTCTGCCTCGGGCCTCGAGCGCGTGCGCAGGCAGGGCGAGCTCCGCTGGGCCGGCGATCTGCAGGGGGGCGAGCCGTACGTCTTCCGCGATCCGCGCGATCCGTCGCGGCTGATCGGATTCGAAAAAGAGCTGGCGGATGCGCTCGCCTCGCGTCTCGGCGTGCGCGCCGCCTTCGTGCAGAACGACTGGTCGAACCTGGTGCCTTCGCTCGAGCGCGGCGATTTCGACGTCATCCTCAACGGACTGGAGGACACGCCGGCGGTGCGCCAGCGCATCCTCGTCTCGCGGCCGTACTTCGCTTTCTCCGAGCAGCTGGTGGTGCGGCGCGGGTTCCCTTTCCGCTCGCTGTCCCAGCTGGTCGGGCATCGGGTGGGCACGCTCGCCTCTTCGCTGGCCCACGCCATCCTGCGCGCGCGGCCGGGGATCGAGATCGTCCTCTACGGCGGGCAGGAGGAACCCTATCGCGATCTGCAGCTCGGCCGGACCGACGCGGTGCTGCTCGATTCGCTGATCGCCTTGCGCTACGGATTGACCAAGCCCGACCTCGAGCTCGCCGACTCCGACGCGGCGCGGGGCACGTACGTGATCGGGCTGCGCAAAGGCGACGAAGATCTGCGGGACGCCGTCGATTCCGCCCTCCGGCAGCTCGAGGCGCGCGGCGAGCTGGCGGCGATCTTCTCGCGCTGGCACCTGCCCGACCAGCCGCCGATGGTCCCAGGCGCGCCTGTCGTCGACCCGCCCGCCGCCACCTTCGACCTCGCCCAGGTGGGCCTCTTCTTTCGCGGCGCCTGGATGACGCTCGTCGTTTCCTTTCTGGCGATGGCGCTGGCCGTCCCGCTCGGGTTGGCGCTGGCATTGTCGCGCATCTATGGAGGTCCATTGTCGCGCTTTGGCGCGCATGCCTATATCGAGATCTTTCGCGGGACCCCCGTCCTCCTGCAGCTCTATCTTCTCTACTATGGCCTTGCTCCCCTGGTGCATTTGTCGGCATTGGCCGCTGCAATCGTCGGATTGGGATTGAACTATGGCGCCTACGAGGCCGAGGTGCAGCGCGCCGCTCTGCAGTCGGTCCCCTCCGGCCAGAGCGAGGCTGCGGCGGCGCTCGGCCTCTCGCGCGCGCAGTCGCTTCGCCTCGTGCTCCTGCCCCAGGCGCTGCGCACCGCGCTGCCGGCGATGACGAACGACCTGATCTCCTTGCTCAAGGACAGCTCGCTGGTCTCGGTCATCACCGTCGTCGAGCTGACCAAGCAGATGACCATCACCGCCGTCGACGTGCGCTCCTGGGCGCTGCCCGGACTGTTCTGCGCCGGCCTTTATTTCGCCATGAGCTATCCGCTGGCGCGGCTCGCGGCGCGACTCGAGGCGCGGCTGGGCAGCTCCGAGGAGGCGACACCCGCCGGCGCGCTCGAGGAAGCGGCGGCGTGATCATCTCCGTCCAAGGGCTGCGCAAGGCGCACGGCGCGCGGCAGGTGCTGCGCGGCATCGACGCTTTCGTCGAGAAGGGCGAGACCATTGCGATCGTCGGGCCGTCGGGCGCCGGCAAGAGCACGCTCTTGCGCTGCCTCAATGGATTGAATTCCTTCGACGGCGGCTCGGTCGAGGTGGCCGGGATTTCACTCGCGCCGCACACTTCGCCGGACGCGCCGCAGCTCTTGCCGCTGCGCGCGCGGGTCGGGATGGTCTTCCAGGGGCTCAACCTCTTTCCCCACCTCAGCGTGCTGGAGAACCTCTGCCTGGCGCCGCGGCAGGTGCGGCGCGAACCGGCCGTGCAGGTGGAGAAGCGCGCTCGTTCTCTCTTGGAGCGGGTCGGGCTGGGCGATCGCTGGCAGTCGCGGCCCGCGCAGCTCTCGGGCGGACAGCAGCAGCGCGTGGCCATCGCCCGCGCGCTCTGCATGCAGCCCGAAGTCCTGCTGCTCGACGAGCCGACCAGCTCGCTCGATCCGGAGATGCGCGGCGAAGTGCTCTCGGTCCTGCGCGACCTGGCGGGCAGCTGCACGATGCTGGTGGTGACGCACGAGATGACCTTTGCCCGCGGCGTCGCCTCGCGCGTCTGGGTCCTCGACGAAGGCAAGCTGGTCGAGGACGGCCCGCCTGCGCAGGTCTGCGACAACCCACGCAGCGAACGAGCCCGCTCCTTTTTCGGCGCAGCCTGACACGACCTCTGCCGAATATTGGATCTACCTGACGCCGCCGCTCACCACCCGCCAGTCGCCCCGGCTCGCCGCTGCGTTCGCCTCGAGACGTTCGGAATACCGTCGGAGTGGATGCTAGCGGCTCACGAAGCGGCTCCCCGAAACCCCCGCGGCTGTCGCGTCGGCTGCATGTGGATCGAGTCCCGCCTTCGAGTCCCGCCTTCAATCTGAGAACCTGACAGCGGTTAGCAAGACGCTCTTCCGGCGCGTTGGCGAAAAACCTCGCTCGAATCTGCAGCATTCAAGCTATCGAGCCACGAGCCTGCCGACGCGCTTCAGGCCGGGTGGCGCAGAAGGTGAACTTTGCGCGCTGCTAGTAAGGCCGAGTTGCGGCGTCCCTTGACGAGTGTCTGGATCGTCAGGCTTGGCTGGAGAGCGTGCTCCAAAGCAGCGCGCGCTCCTTGCCAATCCCATTGACTTGGATTGCGAACCAAGGCCACGTGGCAGAGAGCCATCGGGCGGTCGGGTCGCAGCACGATGGCCTTCCCAGCCGCGCGGTCCGATTGATGGAAGGATTTAGCACGCTTTTTCACAGATCCGATGCCTTAGAGTACGGTCAGTATTTGGCTTTCGAACTCTAAGCCTTCGACCGTGCGCGTGGCTTGAGGTGAGAAGTACAACTCCGCCGTATGTGCCGCGTCCGCCCGGTTGCCGTGCTGCTCTCGGCGGCTGCTGTTGTGTTCGCCGGCTGTACCCGGCGGGTACAGTCGCTACTCGATGCGGGCTCCGCGCCGGGCGAGGCGGGTTCCGATGCAGGCGACGCTGGCGACGGCGGGCCGACCAGTGTTGCAATGTTCGACTGCGACGCCGGTCCGCCCTCTCCCGAAAGCGGAGGACTTACGTGGCACCCTGAAGTGCTCCCAGGGGTATCTGGACGGCAGCAAGCCGGCTGGGTAGCGAGTTCGACGGACCCGGAATGCGTCGCGCTCTCACCAAGAAGCGTGCCCGCGCAGCTTTCTTGGGCTGTTGCTGACGGGGGTGCGGCATGCGATCCCGCGATCATCGACGGCCAGGGCGACCTCTCGGTGGCCTGGCTCAACGGCAACGGAATTACCACCTCATATCTTCGTGCCGACGGTTCTGCAGCGGCGGCCATCCGCGACGGTAAGGACGGCACGGGGAAGCCTGTGGAGGGCCAGATCGCGGAAGTGCCCAGGACAAGCGGATTCCTTGTCTTGAGCAAGACCTTTACGCCTTGGTGCAACTTCGTGAGGCCGATCGCCTCCGATGCGAACCCGACCGGACCCGCCGTCTTTGTTGAAGCCGCTTTTCCGAACAAGCTGCAGCAGATCGGGCAAAACCCCGCCGGTGGGTACGTAGAGGTTCGTATCAATTCCGACGGCAAACAGCCAGCGACCAAAACGCTCGATCTGCGGTTTGTCAATGAAGCTTTGTTGCCCTTGGGCGACTGGCAAACCGCGCTGACTTATCGCGAGAACATCCAATGGGCCGTGAACGTCGATCAACAAGGGCGAGCGCTGGTGCTTGCTTTCATGTATCCGCCGTCGTTCGGCCCACCGCCGCCTCCGGCGGACTGGAGGTTCAGCGCCCGCTGGATGGGACCAAACGGTCCGCTCACTGAGGAATTCCAGCCGGTCACGCCTATTTTCACGCCGACTTCGCCCAGCGGATTTGTGGTGTTCGCCGGATGGGGAACGATTGTTCCTCTGCCCGAAGGCGGCTTCGCGATGTACCAGTATCAGACGGACCCGAGCTATGGCACGATTTCGCCGACCGGCTGGTATGCGTTCTATCCGAGCCGACAAGCCGCCACCGAGTCACCGCCAAGCTGGCTGCAGCTCTACGACGGCTCGCTGAGGCTTCTCGCAAACGGCCAAGGATATGCGGCGATCGAGCCGCAAGGTCCAAACTCGTGCGCGCGCACGGTGCTTCTCGTCGCAGCTTCTGGTCGTACCTGCTTCACGCTTGCGCTCGAGGGCGCCGATGCCTGCAACGCTTTCCCGGACACCCTCTGGCCCGACGGTAGTCTCGTTCTGCAGAACGCAGATGGGCACAGCAGTTGTCTGATTAGTTGGTGGCCCGGCCTCGCCCGCCCCGCCCGCTGACACGATCTTGTTGTTCGCAATCGCAAGGAGGCCCAAATGAAATCGATTCCTCTTATCGCGACTGCAGTGTTGGGTGTGAGCGCGGGAGCTTCAGGCCAGCAGAATACAATAGTGCCCGCGTTCTTCCAAATAAATAGGCAGACGGATCCGACAAAGGGCTATGATTGGACACGTATATACAACCAATTTAACTATGTACTAGCGGTTGTCGCGGAGGGTTCGTTCCCGACGTTAGGCGATGATTGCGTCGGGCCGGTCCCCAGCGACTGCCATGCTGCTGGTGTGATCGGACGCTGTCAAGCAAAATGTCAATTCATTGCCAACCACAATGCTAGCCAGCTCGTTCTTGGCTACGTCGATACGAACTTCGCCTGCAACAACACGTCCGTGCAAACGGTCGAAGACAATGTTAATGCCTGGTACCAAACTTATCCGAGTCAAAT
>VBLC01000055.1 GCA_005879315.1 Deltaproteobacteria bacterium
GGGCCCTCCTCTTCGGCGGCGCGTATTTCCTCTTTCGCCGCTACCGGGCCGGAGCGTTGATGCTCGGCCTCTTGGTGCTCAGCCACTGGGTGCTGGACGTCATCTCGCACCGGCCCGACGTGCCGGTCCTTCCCAAGGGCCCGTATCTTGGATTGGGATTGTGGAACTCGGTGCCCGCGACCATTCTCACCGAGGAGGCCATGCTGGCGATCGGCGCGGCGCTCTACTTGCGCGCCACCCGCTCGGGAGGGACGGCGAGCACCATCGCCCTCTGGGCGATGTTCGCTCTCTTCGCCGTCATCGGCGTGGCGGGCACGCTCGGACCGCCGCCGCCCAGCATCACGCCCGTCGCGGCGCTCGGGCCCATTCTCGCCGCCGTGCTGATCCCCTGGGCATCCGCGGTCGACTCGCGGCGCGCGCCCGCATAGCATGCGCGGCGCATGAGACCCTTGCTCGCTCTCGCGCTCTGCGGGTGCGCCTCCGCGCCGCCGGCCACCGCAGAAAACAATCCTCGCAAGCCCACCGCCGACGACGCCAAGGCCTTCGTCGCCAGAGTCAACGAGGATCTGAAGCGGCTCTTCGTCAAATCTTCCACGGCGGACTGGATCAAGAACACCTACATCACCGACGACACCGAACGGAACGCGGCGAGCGCAAACGAGGAGCTGCTCGGCTATCAAGCGCGCGCCACCAAGACGGCCGCGGCGTTCAAGGAGCTGCCGCTCGACCCCGACACAGCGCGCATGCTTTATCTCTTGCGCATCTCCGCAACCGCGCCGGCGCCGGAGGATGCGAAGAAGCGGCTCGAGCTGACCACGCTCGCCGCCAAGCTCGAGGGCCACTACGGCTCGGCCAAGGACAAGAAGGGCCGCGACCTGCAAGAGCTGAGCGCGCTGCTCCGCAAGAGCCGCAACCATGACGAGCTGCTCGATGCCTGGGTCGGCTGGCACGAGACCGCCCGCGAGCAGCGGCCGCGGTACCAGCGCTTCGTGGAGCTGGCCAACGAGGGCGCGCGCGAGATCGGCTTCGCCAACATGGGCGACGTCTGGCGATCTTCCTACGACATCCCGCCCGACGAATTCGAAAAGGAGACGGACCGGCTCTGGGCGCAAGTGAAGCCGCTGTACGACGGCCTGCATTGCTATGTGCGCGCGCAATTGCAGCAGCAGTATGGGAAGGAAAGGATTCCCGAGGGAAAGCCCATTCCGGCGCACGTGCTCGGCAACATGTGGGCGCAAGAATGGGGAAGCATCTATCCCTTGGTCGAGCCCTACAAAGGGGTCGCGAGCCTCGACGTGACCAAGGCCATCGTCGCGCAGAAGTGGGACCCCGTCCGGATGGTGAAGGCCGGCGAGGCATTCTTCACTTCGATGGGCCTCGACCCGCTGCCCAGGACCTTCTGGGAACGGTCGATGTTGGTGAAGCCGCGCGACCGCGAGGTCGTCTGCCACGCCAGCGCCTGGGACGTGCAGTTCGACGACGACCTGCGCATCAAGATGTGCATCAGGCCCGAGGAGGAGGATCTCGTCACCATCCACCACGAGCTGGGCCACGATTACTATTTCCACGCCTATTACAAGCTGCCCGCGCTCTATCAGGGAGGCGCCAACGATGGCTTTCACGAGGCCATCGGCGATGCGCTGACCTTGGCGATGACGCCGGCCTATCTCAAGCGGCTAGGCCTCCTCGAAGAGATGCCCGACAATCCGAAAGCGGTCATCAACGTGCAGATGAAGGATGCGCTCAACAAAGTCGCCTTCCTTCCTTTCGGCAAATTGATCGATCAATGGCGGTGGGACGTCTTCAACGGAAAGACCGCGCCCGGCGATTACAACAAAGCCTGGTGGGCATTGAGAACGAAGTTCCAGGGTATCGCCGCCCCGGTCGCGCGCAGCGAGCAGGATTTCGACCCGGGCGCGAAGTATCACGTGCCCGCCAACGTTCCCTATACGCGATATTTCCTCGCCCGCATCCTGCAATTCCAGTTCTATCGCGCCATGTGCCAGGCGGCGGGACACAAAGGCCCGCTGCATCAATGCTCCTTCTATGGGAGCAAAGAGGCGGGTGCGCGCCTGTGGAAGATGCTCTCGATGGGCGCCTCGCGGCCCTGGCCTGACGCGCTCGAAGCGATGACCGGGCAGCGGCAGATGGACGGCGGCGCGCTCCTCGAATACTTCGCGCCGCTGCAGGCCTGGCTTCTGGAGCAGAACAAAGGGTTGTCCTGTGGCTGGTGAAAAGCGGCTGCCGCCCTCCGTCAAGTACATCATCGGCAACGAGGCCTGCGAGCGGTTCAGCTTCTACGGCATGAGCACCATTCTCGTGCCGTACATGCAGCAGTTCCTCGGCTGGCCGCACAATACCGCGGAGAGCATCTATCATTACTTCGTCGCCGCGGCCTATGCGATGACGGTCGTCGGCGGCTGGCTCTCCGATCGCTTCTTCGGCCGCTATCGCACCATCCTCTGGCTTTCCTATGGATATGTGCTCGGACATGCCGTGCTGGCTGCCGGCGATCTCGGATTTCGGGTTCCGGCGCTCGTCGTCGGAATGATCCTGATCGTCATTGGACAATCGGGGATCAAACCGAATCTATCGGCTTTCGTCGGCGATCAATTCCGGCAGGACGAGCGGCACCTGCTCGACCGCGTCTATTCCTGGTTCTATTTCGCCATCAACGTCGGCTCGGCCACCTCGCAGCTGATCACGCCCTGGCTGCTCGCCGGCTGCGCCTTCGGCGCGATCAAGCTCTGCGACAGAACCGCCACCGCCTGGGGATTTGGCGTGCCCGGCCTCCTGATGGCGGCGGCCCTGGTCATCTATCTGGCCGGACGCAGCCAGTACGTCAAAGTGCCGCCCGCAGGCCGCGACCCGAACGGCTTTCTCGCCGTGCTCCGCACCCGCCTCGCCGACGGCGAAGACGTCGCCCGCAAGCGTCACGGAGACGTCGCGGTGGAAGGGATGCGCTCGGTCTTCCGCATCGCGCTCGTCTTCCTGCCCATCGTCGCTTTCTGGGCGCTCTACTTTCAATACGGCTCCTCCTGGTTCAACCAGGCCGAGAAGATGGACCGCGACATCTTCGGCTGGCAGATGGAATCGGCGCAGATGGAATCGCTCAACGCCATCCTCATTCTCATCATGGTTCCGAGCTTCGCCTACCTGGTCTATCCCGCGCTCGAGCGGGCCGGGCTGCGCATGACGATGCTGCGGCGGATGGGCATCGGCATGTTCGTCGCCGTACCGGCCTTCGTCTCGGCGGCGATGATCCAGCGCTGGATCGAGGCTGGAGGACAACCGCACATCGCCTGGCAAGTGATCCAGTACGTTCTCATCTCCATCGCCGAGACGATGGTCAGCGTCACCGCGCTCGAGTTCGCCTACACGCAGGCGCCCAGGTCGATGAAGGGCGCGATCATGAGCCTCTGGTTCTTGACGCTCGGGACCGGATCGCTGGTCACCTCGCTCGTCCGCAGCTACGTCTCCTTCTCCTCGGGGAGCGGCTACTTCCTCTTCTGGGCGGTCTTCATGCTCCTCGGAGCGGTCGCCTTCGCCGTCGTGGCGGCGCTCTACAAGCCGGTCGCTTTCGTCGCCGCCGGCGAAGGCGCTCAGGCGGCCTGACCCCCGCCCTTCTCGAGGACTTCCCGCGTCAGGTTGCGCACCCCGCGCGCGAGGACCTGCACGTCGTCCTCGATGCGCACTCCGCCGAACGCCGCCAGCGCATCGACGAGCTTCCAGTCGATGTCGGACGACTTGCGCCAGGGCGCGAGCAGCGCTTCGATGAAATAGATCCCCGGCTCGATGGTGAAGACCTGGCCCTCGGCGATGACGCTGGTGTTGCGCAGGAATGGATTGTCCGCACGCGGCGGACGCAGGGCGCAGCCGACGTCGTGGCACTGCAAGCCCAAGGAGTGGCCGAGGCCGTGCGGATAGAAGGCGCGGGTGATGCCGCGCTTGACCAGCTCGTCGACCGACAGCCTGGAGATGCCGACGATGCGGAGGATCTGCGCGACTTGCCGGTGCGACTCGTCGTGCAGCTCCTCGTACGGCATTCCGACGCGCACTGCGGCGCAAAGGCGCTGCTGCATCGCCTCCACTCCCGCGACGACCTGCGCGAAGACCGACGCGGCTGCGCCGCCTCCTTTCACCCAGGTGCGGGTGATGTCGGAGCAGTAGCCGGAGAAAGAGGCTCCGGCATCGAGCAAGAGCGACTGCGCCGGCGTCGCGCGCTTTTCGTAGCTGATGTGGTGAAGCGTCGCGGCGTGCTTGCCCAGCGCGACGATGTTCTTGTAAGGGGTTTCGGCGTCGTCCTGCAGGGTCGTGCCAAGAAACGCCAGGTGGAGCTCGAGCTCGGCCCGATCGCCGGATGCGAAAAGCGTGCGCAGCTGCTCGTGCCCGGGACCGGCGCGCCGGTTGGCTTCCGCCAGACAGAAGACTTCGTATTCGGTCTTGTGCACCCGCAGCTGATCGAGCTCGGCGAGAAGAGAGGCCGGATTGCGCCCCTCCTCGGGAACGCCGAGGGCCACAGCCGCGGCCAGGTCGTCGCCGATGAAGGCTGCGCGAGCGGGAACGAGCTCGCGCGCAGCGTTGCTCTCGATCACCTCGAAGGCGCCCCAGAAATGGGCGCTCTCGGGCGGCGCCGGCGCTTCCCAGAAACTGGGCTGCAGCGTCCGAACCAGTTTGGGCTGCTTGCCGGGCTGCACCACGAGCAGACCGCCAGGCTCGGCGAGGGGCAGCCAGTGCTGGAAATGCGGAGTGGGCCGCAGCGGCCAGTAGGCGTCGTCAGCCTCGGTGCGCTTGACCGGCGAACCCGAGTGGATGGCGAGCGCGCCGAAGCCGGTCTTCTCCAGCGCGGCCGCCACACCGCGCTGCAGACTCTCGACATGGGCGCGATGCAGTGAGGCGAGATCCATGGCGCTCACTCTAACGCGATCTTCCCCCAACGACTCGACCGGCCTACGCCCAAGGTCTCAGATGGCGGCGAAGACTCGTGCGCTTTCTGTTCGATCGATCATTTTCAATCCAGTTCACAGCCTGCGGCAGAGCGAAGTCCGAAGTGTTGTCCACAAATCGCGCCCATGGCTTCACAGCCCTTCCACAGCACGACTGCCCAGATTCGAATCGCCGTACAGATCTGCACCTGTTCTGTTTCTGCGCTGTTAGGTCGCGTCAAGAACTGGCACGCGTGATGCTCTAGTCCCGTCCGTGCTCGGCGGTCCGGTGGGTCGCCTGGCGCGCAGGCCTCGAACCTGTTTTTCGAAAGGAGGATGGGAGTTCAGGCCAGAAACCTCGTGCGGGTCGGAAACCTGGTTCCAGGACATTCCGACCCTCGCACTGGCGAAACGCCGAGGACCAGCTGCGGTGGGCTCATCGCAGTGAAGGTCGAGGGCGGAGGGGGCGTGAAGGCGCTTCCACGGTGCGGGGGGAGAAAACCCGGAGGAGGAGAAGCCCAAGAGGGGCGCGGATCGATCGGGGCTTTAACCGGTCCCATCGACACCGCACTCACCGCGGGGAGCAAGGCCCTGAAGTCGAGGGCGCATTCGCTGGTCAAAGGCGGATGCGTCCAACGGCCAGAGGGCATGAAACGGCCGGGGAAACCCGGTACGGCTCCGCGGAGAGGGAGAAACCCCTGAAGGGCAAACCCTGGACGTGGCTGCGGGGTGAAATAAACCCGCAAGGTTGGTGGCGGAGCAAACCGTCGAGGGCGTGCGAAACGCCGAGGACGGAACTAAGTCCGGGCTGGGATTTCCCGGGCGTGTGTGGACGCTGCCAGCTGATGCCGCGATGAGGGACGAAACCCCAAGGGAGGCGCTCTCTGGTCGTCCGGAAGGTCGCGAGGTCTTCCGGGATACGGGGAGCAGGTCGCAGGTCGTCGAACTCTGAAGGAGGCGAAAAGCTCTCGGGAGGATGAAATCGTCGGCGCGAGTCGGCGATGGACGGCGTACGAAGAGAAACCGCAGGGTCCGGTTGAAAGGCCGAGATCGAGGCGGGAGCGGGATAAGCCAACTGTCCCGTGATTCGGACGCATAGGAATACTCCGAGGAGCATCGAACCTCCATGAGAGGCAGCGCAGGCCGGGGCAACCCGGCAGGTGCAACGACAGGCGGTCCTTGAACCTCCGAAGGGGAAAGCGCGCCGGGTGGTCCTTCGGGCCACCGGGCACGTTTTCTTTTTTGGGCGCGCAGCTCGCTCCAGGCGCAGATCCGCGAGCGCAAGCATCGGACCTTGAAGGTTCCGGCGATGCGTTCTAGCGTGCGCCCTCCGGTCAGGAGGGTCCATGCGGATCATTCTCGCAGCGCTCCTCTTCTCGTTGGCAGCGCAGGCGAAAGAAACCGTTCGTATCGCCTTCATCGGTCCGCTCACCGGCGGCAACTCCGCCGTCGGCCTGGGCGGCCGCAACTCCGCCGACCTGGCCGTCAAGCTGCACAACGCCGGCCCCGGCTCGAAGTACCAGTACGAGCTGGTCGTCCTCGACGACGAGTGCAAGCCCGACGCTGGCGTGCAGATGGCGACCAAGGCCGGCTCCGACCGCAGCATCGTCGCGGGGGTGACCCACTACTGCTCGGTGGTGGCGATGGCCACCGTGGACACCTTTCACCGCTTCGGCCTTCCCACCATCGTCTGGGGCGCGGTCCTGCCCGACATCACCTATGGCCACGACTTCAAGGAGATCCACCGGGTCAACGGGACGATGATCAACCAGAACGAGACCAACGCGAAGTTCATGGCCGCGCAGGGCTACAAGAAGTTCGCCGTCATCCACGACACGACCGACTACGGCAAAGGCCACGACAAGTACTTCACCAAGTTCATCACCGAGTCGGGCGGGCAGATCGTCGGCGACTTCGGCGTCACCGCCGACCAGCAGGACTTCACCGCCGAGCTGACCCAGATCAAGGCGCTCAGTCCCCAGGCGCTGTACTTCGGCGGTCTGACGCCCATCGGGGTGCGCATCCGCTCGCAGATGGACAAGCTGGGCCTGAACGCGCAGTTCGACGGCACCTCGGGGATCGTCAACGACGATTTCATCAAGGCGCTCGGTCCGCTCGCCGAAAGCGTCCTCGCCTTCCGCGAGGGCGCGCCGGCCGAGAAGCTGCCGGGCGGGAGGAAATTCCTCGAGGAGTACGGCAAGCAGGGCTACTCCAACCCGCCCGAGGCGTACGGCCCCTTCGCGTTCGTCGCTGCCGACCTGCTCATGCAGACCATCGAAAAGACGGGCCCCGATCGCCGCAAGATCATCGCCGGACTCGCCCAGGTGAAGGACTTCGATTCCATCGTCGGCAAGATCACCTTCGACGATCACGGCCAGAACACCGTCCCCGTCATCACCAAGTACGTCGCGCAGGACGGCAAGTGGGTCTTGTGGGAGGAGAGCGAATACGCCAGAGGCTCGCGCAAGCTGCGCGGCAAGTAGCGATGTCGATCATCGCCCAGTACGTCATGAACGGCGCCATGCTCGGCATGATGTACGCGCTGGTGGCGGTGGGCTTTACCCTCTTCTTCGGCGTGCTCGACGTCATCCAGTTCGCCCACGGGGACGTGCTGGCGGCGGGCGCCTTCGCCGCGCTGGCGGTCTGGTTGGGCTTGACCAGGCTCGGGGTCGCATCGCCCGCCCTCCTCCTCGCGCTGGTCGTCGTCGCCGCGACGGTCGCCACGGCCCTGCTCGGCGCGGCGGTGGCGCGCTTTCTCGTCTTGCCCCTCAAGGGCGCGCCGCAGCTCAACGTGCTGCTCGTCACCCTGATGATGGGCACCGTGCTGCGCGAATCGATCCGGCTCTTCTATCCGGGCGGATCGCAGCCACAGCTTTTTCCCGCGCTCCTGCCGACGAGCAGCGTGGCCTTGGGCGAGTTCAACCTGCGCATCGACAACGTCATCCTCCTTGCAGCCGGCACGGTGCTCATCGCAGGGACGAGTCTGCTCGTCACCCGCACGCGGCTGGGCCTCGCCATCCGCGCCGTCGCCCAGGACGAGGAGACGGCCCGCACCATGGGCGTCGACTTCCGCCGCATCGTGCTGCTGACGTTCGCGCTCGGCTCCGCGCTGGCCGCCTTCGCCGGCGTGATGGACGGCCTCTATTACAACGAAATCTTCTTCGGCATGGGCCTCTTGCTCGGGGTGATCGGCTTCGCCGCGGCCATCATCGGCGGCCTGGGAAATCTCTACGGCGCCATCCTCGGCGGGTTCTTCTTCGCCGCACTGCAGACGATCGGTGCCGTCGCGCTGCCCTTCGCCAGCGCCTACAAGGACGTGTTCGCTTTCGGCGTGGTGATCGCTTTGATGGCGCTGCGGCCCAAAGGCCTCATCGGCGAGCGAACCAGCGAGCGGGTATGAGGAAGGGCCTCCTGGCGGCGGCGGCGGTGTTGGCCGTCTCGCTCGCGCTGCGCGAGGATGACTTTGCTCTTCTCCTCTTGACCCGCGTCCTCATCGTCATCCTCGCCTGCCTGGGCCTCAACGTGCAGTTCGGGTATGCCGGCGTCGTCAATTTCGCCGGCGCCACTTTCTTCGGGGTGGGCGGCTACACCGCGGCGGTCCTCGCGCGCAGCACGGCCGTTCCGCATCTCTTCATCCTGCTCATCGGCGGCGCGGCCGCGGCGCTGGCCGGCACCATTCTCGTCGTCCCCGTCCTGCGCACGCGAGGGCATTACGCAGCGCTCGTGACCATCGCCTTCGCCCTTCTCTTCCGCACCTTCTTCGAGGTGAACGATGCGCTGGGCGGACCGCAGGGGCTCAAGCTCCCCGAGCTGCGCATCGGACCCGTCCACTTCAACGACGCCATCGAGATCGGCTCGTTCTTCGCCTCCTTCTATCTCAAGTACATCGTTCTCTCGCTGCTCCTCGCGGCGCTCGGTTTCGCCTTTGTGCTGCGGCTCGAGCGCTCCTTCATCGGCGTCGCCCTCGATTGCATCCGGCTCGACGAGATCGCCGCCGCATCTTTCGGAGTGGACGTCGCGCGCTGGAAGATCGTCGCCTTCACCTTGGGCAACTTCCTCATCGGCCTTGCGGGCGCGCTCTCTGCCTTCATGGTCGGCTTCATCGCTCCCGACAACTACAGCTTCGGCGAGTCGCTCATTTTCGTCTCCATCCTGCTGCTCGGCGGATTGGGCAACCCCTGGGGACTGTCGCTGGCGAGCGCCGTCGTGCTGCTCCTTCCCGAGAAGCTGCAGGTCATCGCGGAATATCGCTTCCTCCTCTTCGCGGCGGTGGTGATTCTCATCCTCCTCTTTCGGCCCGCCGGCCTTTTGCCGCGGCCGCTGCGGCGGCTGACATGAGCGCGCTGCTCCGCTGCCGCGACCTGTCGCGCGCGTTCGGCGGCCTGCTCGCGCTGGAAGGGCTCGATCTCGACGTCGAGGAAGGCGGCGTCCTCGGGCTCATCGGCCCCAACGGCTCCGGCAAGACGACGTTCTTCAACGTGCTCACGGGCTTCTTCCCCGCCACTCGCGGCGAGGTGCTCTTCGCCGGCGAGCCGATCACCGGCCTGTCCCCGCAGGTCGTCTATCGCAAAGGCGTCGCCCGCACCTTCCAGCGCTCGCGGCTCTGCTTGCCGCTGTCGATCTTCGATAACTTGCTCATCGGCAACCACAAGCACCTCGATCACCGGCTCTGGTCGAATCTGGTCGACCGCCGCGCGCTGCGGCGGCAGATCGAGCAGACGTTCGCCGAGGCGCGCGAGCTGGTGCGCATCTTCGATCCGCCCCTCGCCGATCGGCTGCTCGAGCCGGCCTCGCGCATTCCGATGATCGACCGCCGCCGCATCGAAGTGTGCCGTGCCCTCATCAGCCGCCCGCGCCTGCTCTTGCTCGACGAGCCCTCGGCAGGGATGACCCAGGAGGAGACGATGCGGCTGATGGACGACATCCTCCAGGTGAAATCCAGGCTGGGGGGGCTCACCATCATCCTCATCGAGCACGAGATGACCGTGATCGAGCGAGTCACGGAGCGCTGCGTGGTGCTCAATTACGGGCGCAAGATCGCCGAGGGCGCCTACGCCGAGATCGCGCGCACTCCTTCGGTGCGCGAGGCGTATCTGGGTCTGGAATGAGCGCGCTCCTGCAAGTCGAGAACCTCTTCGCCGCCTACGAGCGCGCCGACGTGCTCGAGGATGTTTCGCTCAGCGTCGAGCGCGGATCGATCACCTGCCTGCTCGGCTCCAACGGCTCGGGCAAGACCACCCTCATCCGTTCCATCCTCGGCCTCACCCCGCCGCGGCGCGGGCGCGTGCTCTTCGAAGGAGCCGACATCACCAGCTGGCCCACGCACCGCATCGTCGAACGAGGAATCTCCTGCATTCCCGAGGGGCGCAAGGTCTTTCCCCGGCTGACCGTGCTGGAGAACCTGCGGCTCGGCGCCTACCTGGAACGAGGGCCGGAGGTCATCGCGAAAAGGCTCGATCGCGTCTTCGCCGTCTTCCCCCAGCTCGACGATCGCCGCGCGCAGCTGGCCGGCACGATGTCGGGAGGTGAGCAGGCGATGGTTTCCATCGGCCGCGGAATGATGAGCGCGGCGAAGCTGCTGCTCGTCGATGAGCCCTCGCTGGGGCTTTCGCCGCTTCTGGTCAAGGAGAACTTCGCCGTGATCCGCCGCATCAACGAGCAGGGCACGACCGTCTTTCTCGTCGAGCAGAACGTGCACCAGACGCTGTCCATCGCGCAGCGCGGGTATGTGCTCTCCAAGGGCCGCGTCGCCGTGCAAGGCTCGGCGCAGGAGCTGCTCGAGAACGATCGGGTGCGCCAGGCGTACTTCGGACAAGGAGCGCCGCGATGAACGCCGTCGAGTTGACCTGTGAGCTGGTCCGCATCGACACCATCAATCCGCGCAGCCCGGAGCGGCCCGCGGCGGAGCTGTGCGCGAGATTGCTGGAGAAGGCGGGCTGGCAGGTCCGGCTGCACGAATTCGCGCCGGGGCGCGCCAGCGTGGTCGCGCGCCGGGAAGGACCGGGCGAAAGGAAGCCGATCTGCTTCGCCGGCCATCTCGATACCGTTCCGCTCGGCGCGCGAGCCTGGTCGCGCGATCCATTCGCCGGTGAAATCGACTCCGGCAAGCTCCATGGCCGTGGCTCGAGCGACATGAAGAGCGGCGTCGCGGCGATGGTGGCCGCGGCCCTCTTGATGAAGCGCTTCCCCAAGGCCGGCATGACGCTGCTCTTGCTCGCGGGCGAGGAGACCGGCTGCGAAGGCGCCGCGCATCTCGCGCGGCTTCCCGGCGCTCTGGGCAGCGCTGGCGCGCTCGTCGTCGGTGAGCCCACCGGCAACCAGCCCGTCCTCGGCCACAAGGGAGCGCTCTGGTTGCGCGCGCGCACCCGCGGAGTGACCGCGCACGGGTCGATGCCGGAGAGGGGAGTAAACGCGGTGGTCAAGGCTGCGCGCGCCGTGCTCCAGCTCGCCGAGGTACGCTTCGCCATCGCTCCCGACCCGCTGCTCGGCGCTCCAACCCTCAACATCGGCACCATCGCAGGCGGCCTCAACGTCAATTCGGTCCCCGACGAGGCGGCGATCGGCATCGACATCCGCACCATTCCGGCGCAGCGGCACGCGCAGGTGCGCAAGGAGCTGCAGGCGGCGCTCGGCCCCGAGGTGGAGCTGAGCGCGCTGGTCGATCTGGAAGGGGTGCGCACGCCGGAAGACGATCCCTTCGTCCAGACCGTGCTCGGGATCGTCGAAGCCCCGCCCGGCGTCGCGACCTACTTCACCGACGCCAGCGTGCTCACGCCAGCATTCGGCGGCGTCGCCACGGTCGTGCTCGGCCCCGGCGAGATGGCGCTCTGCCACCAGACCGACGAGTACTGCCGCGTCGATCGCATCGAGGAATCGGTCGAGGTCTACGGGCGCATCGCGCGCGCCTGGTGCGGATCGTGAGCGGGCTCGAGCGGCTGGGCGCGGCCGAGGCGCTGCGGCGGATCTCGCGCCGCGAGATCTCCGCCGAGGAGCTCTTGCGCGACTGCCTCGAGCGCATCGAGCAGCGCGAGCCGGCCGTCCAGGCGTGGGAGGCGATCGACCGCGCTCCCCGCCCGACCGAGGACTCGCGCCTGCGCGGGCTGCCTGTCGGCGTCAAGGACCTCATCGACACCGCCGATTTTCCCACTGCCTACGGGTCGGCCATCTACCGCGGACACAGGCCGGAAGCGGATGCCGCTTGCGTGCAGTCGCTGCGGCGCACCGGCGCCGTCATCCTGGGCAAGACGGTCACCACCGAGTTCGCCGTCTACACGCCGGGCAAGACGAAAAATCCGCACGACCTGTCGCGAACTCCGGGAGGATCGTCGAGCGGCTCGGCGGCGGCGGTCGCCGATTTCATGGTCCCCGCGGCGCTGGGCACGCAGACGGCGGGCTCGGTGATCCGGCCCGCTTCCTTCTGCGGCGTGATCGGCTGGAACCGCTCCTCATGACCGCGCTGGGCGTGCCCACGCAGCTGCGCGCGATCGAGCCTCGCCTCGGCTTCTGCCGCACGGAGGAGTGGCCGCTCTGCCAGACGAAGGATCTGATCGAATCCGCCGCCGGCAAGCTGGGCGCCGAGGAGGTCGTCCTCGGCCCCTCCTTCGGCGGCCTGATGCAGTCGCAGATTGCCATCATGGGCGCGGAAGCCGCGCGCTCGATGCGCGAGGATCGGGCGCGGCTGAGCCCGCGCCTGCGTGAGTTTCTCGACGCGGGAGCTCGGGTGACGGCCGAGCAGCTCGAGGCTGCGCGCGCGCAAGCGGAGATCTGCCGCCGGGAGATCGACGCTCTCTTCGCCCGCTTCGATGCGCTGATCACCCCCGCCGCCAACGGCGAGGCGCCGCCCCTCGAGACGACCGGCGACCCGGCCTTCGCCCGCATCTGGACGCTGCTGGGAACGCCTGCTGTCTCGCTGCCGCTGCTCGAGGGACCCTCGGGACTGCCGGTGGGATTGCAGCTCGTCGGCCCCCGGGGCGAAGATGAGCGCCTGCTGGCCGCCGCCAACTGGGTGGCGCAAAGGGGACGCGCATGAACGGCCTGATGATGGATTACCCACTCACGCTCGCGCACGTGCTCGATCGCGCCGGACGTTATTTCCCCAAGCAGGAGATCGTCTCGCGCAGACCCGACCGATCGATCCACCGCACCACGTACGGCGAATTCCACCGCCGCGCGGGCAAGCTCGCGAACGCGCTCCGGCGGCTCGGCCTCGCGTCAGGCGATCGGGTGGCGACCCTGGCCTGGAATCACAGCCGCCATCTCGAAGCCTACTTCGCGGTCCCGCTCGCCGGCGGTGTCCTGCACACGCTCAATCCGCGGCTCTCCGCGCAGGACCTCGCGTACATGGTCAATGACGCCGACGACAAGATCATCCTGGTCGACGACGTGCTGCTCCCTGTGCTGGACAAGTTCCGCAGCGAGATCCGCCCGCGGCACGTGATCGTCTTTGGCCATGGCGCGACGCCGGCGGGCGCGCTCGACTACGAGCAGCTCATCGAGCCGCAGAGCGCCGACTTCGACCCCGGCCCCATCGACGAGGAGCAGGCGGCAGGGATCTGCTACACCTCCGGCACGACCGGCCGGCCCAAGGGAGTCCTCTACAGCCACCGCGCGCTGGTCCTGCATTCCTTGATCTCCGCGCTGCCGGATTCGATCGGCCTCTCCCAGGCCGACGTGGTCATGCCCGTGGTCCCCATGTTCCACGTCAACGCCTGGGGCCTGCCCTTCAGCTGCACGATGGTCGGCTGCAAGCAGGTCTTCCCCGGGCCGTGCCTCGATCCGCCCAGCCTGCTCGCCCTGCTCGCCGAGGAGAAAGTGACCTGCACGGCGGGCGTGCCCACCATCTGGCTCGGCATCCTCGAGACGCTCGACAAGAATCCGGGCGCCTATGATCTGAAAGCGCTGAAGCAGATGGTGGTGGGAGGATCGGCCGCGCCGCCGGCGATGATCGAGGGCTACGAGAAGCGGCACGGCCTGCACATCCTCCACGCCTGGGGCATGACCGAGATGTCGCCCATCGGCACCATCTGCCGCGTCAAATCGCAGCTCAGGAGCGCGCCGGCGGCGGAGCAGCTGCGCCTGCGCGCGACCCAGGGATTGCCGGTGCCCTTCGTCGAGCTGCGCGCCGTCGGCGAAGACGGCCCCGCCGCCTGGGACGGAAAGTCGATGGGCGAGCTCCAGGTGCGCGGGCCCTGCATCGCCAAGAGCTACTTCCAGAACCCAGCGGAGGAGGACAAGTTCACTCGCGACGGCTGGTTCAGGACCGGCGACATCGTCACCGTCGACCCCGAGGGCTACATCCGCATCACCGACCGGAGCAAGGACGTGATCAAGTCGGGCGGCGAGTGGATCAGCTCCGTCGATCTGGAAAATGCCTTGATGGGGCACCCCGCGGTCAAGGAGGCCGCGGTGGTGGCGATCAAGCATCCCAAGTGGGACGAGCGGCCGGTCGCCTGCGTCGTGCTGAAGGAGGGACAGCGCGCGAGCGAAGACGAGCTGCGCCGCTTCCTCCAACCGCTCTTCGCCAAGTACCAGCTGCCCGACGCCTACGTCTTCATGGAGCAGCTTCCGCGCACGGCGACGGGAAAGTTCCTCAAGACCGCGCTGCGGCAGCAGCTCAAGGATTTCAAGTTCAGCGCTTGACGGCGCTGATCATGAAATTCCACCCGAGCGCATCGGGCACGAAGCGCGCGAGCGGACCGAGCCACTTGCGATCGTAAGCGGTCGCGACGGGCGTGATCTGTGCGCTCTCGAAGGCGCCGAACATCTCCCGCAGCTCGCCGGAGGTATAGGCCTTGGTGCCGACGCTCTCCATGTGATGCCAGACCACGTCGGCGAGCGAGCGCAGCGGCCTGCCCGCGAGCAGCGCCCGGCGCACCCAGAGCTTCGCGGCCACCAGTGAAAGGCGCGAGTACATCATGCCGACGAACGAGCCGCCCGGGCGCAGCACGCGGTGGATCTCGGCGATGATCTGCTCCGGCTTCGCCGAGTGGTGGATCACTCCCCAGGAATAGACGAGGTCGAAACTCGTAGCGGAGAAGGGCAGGTCCTCGGCGTCGGCGCGCCGAAGATCGGAGCGGTGCCCGTGCAGCGCCAGGTGCTGGCGCGTCGTCTCGATGGCGGCGTCGGTGAGATCGACGCCGTGGCAGATGGCGCCGGCGCGCGCGAACTGCAGATGATCGCATCCAGCGCCCACGCCGATCTCGAGCAGCGCCTTCCCTGCCCAGCGCGTGAACTGCGCCGCGGTGAAGATGTGCGGCTCCTCCTGGTAGCGATGCTGCTCGACGTTGGCGAACCAGTCTCGCGAGCGCACCGGCGTGCGGCCGACGATGAAGTCACTGGTCCCGCAAGGTTCTTTCTCCCAGTAGTGGCGAACGGCGACGTTGAGAGACATGCGCCCCTCCCCTCGGAGAGATGCGCATCGAGCCGAGACTTGGCCAGAGAGCGGGCGGCCGAGCAGGGCCTCGCGCGCCGCAGCGCGTGTTGACCCCCTCCCCGCGCGGTGCTAACGGACGTGCCCCGCGCGATCGGCTGCGCGCACTTCTCGCAAAAAAGGGGGCACCGTGACTTCCGTCACCGTGACCGTCAATGGGGCGAGCAAGACCCATCAGGTCGAGCCTCGTCTTCTTCTCGTCCACTATCTGCGCGAGACGCTCTCGCTGACTGGCACGCACGTCGGCTGCGACACGGGCCAGTGCGGCGCCTGCACCGTGTTGCTCGACGGAGCGGCAGTGAAGTCCTGCTCGCTCTTCGCGGTGCAGGCCGACGGCCGCTCGGTCACCACCATCGAGGGGCTGGCGAAGGATGGGAAGATGCATGCGATGCAGGATGCGTTCTGGCAGGAGCACGGCCTGCAGTGCGGCTTCTGCACGCCGGGGATGATCCTCTCCGCCTGCGAGATCCTCGAGCGCAATCCGCGCGCCAGCGAAGCGGAGATCCGCACCGGGCTGGAGGGAAATCTCTGCCGCTGCACCGGCTACCACAACATCGTCAAGGCCGTTCAGGCCGCTGCCCAGAAGGCGAGGTAGCCCATGGCCGAGACGCAGAAGATCTTCGGAGCGAGCATCAAGCGCAAGGAAGACCCGCGCTTCCTCACCGGCCGGGGCAACTTCACCGACGACGTCAAGCTGCCCGGCACGACCTACGCGGTGTTCGTGCGCAGCCCGCATGCCCACGCGCGCATCCGCTCGATCGATTCTTCCGCGGCGAAGGCGCTCAAAGGCGTCCTTGCGGTCTTCACCGGCAAGGATCTTGCTGACGCCAAGGTCGGCTCGCTGCCCTGCGGCTGGCTGTTGCCCGGCATCAAGGTGCCGCCGCACCTGCCGCTCGCCGCCGACAAGGCGCGCTACATGGGCGACGCGGTGGCGGTCGTCATCGCGGAGAGCCCGTACATCGCCAAGGACGCCGCCGAGCTTGTCGACGTCGACTATCAGGTCCTGCAAGCCATCGCCGACACCGAGAAGTCGCTCTTGCCCGCCGCCGCGCAAGTGCACGACCAGGCGCCGGGCAACGTCTGCTTCAACTGGTCGATCGGCGACAAGGCCAAGACCGAGGCCGCCTTCAAGAGCGCCGCGAAAGTCGTCAAGCAGCGCATCGTCAACCAGCGGCTCATCCCCAATGCGATGGAGCCGCGCGCCTCGCTGGCCAGCGCGAACCCCGCCACCGGCGACGTCACGCTCTGGGTCACCTCGCAGAATCCGCACGTGCACCGGCTGCTCATCGGGGCCTTCGTCCTCGGCATCGGCGAGCACAAGCTGCGGGTCATCTCGCCCGACGTGGGCGGCGGGTTTGGCTCGAAGATTTTCGTCTACCCCGAGGAGTGCGTGGTCACCTTCGCCTCCCGCAAGCTCTCGCGGCCGGTGAAGTGGACGGCCGAGCGGCGCGAGAGCTTCATGGCCGACGCGCACGGCCGCGACCACGTCAGCGACGCCGAGATCGCCTTCGACGAGAACGGCAAGATCGTCGGCTTGCGGGTGAAGACGATCGCCAATCTGGGCGCCTATCTGTCGACCTTCGCGCCGCTCATCCCCAGCTACCTCTACGGAACGATGCTCTCCGGCGTCTACGACATCCCGAGCATCTACTGCGAGGTGACCGGCGTCTTCACCAACACCGCGCCGGTCGACGCCTATCGAGGCGCGGGCCGGCCGGAGGCGGCGTTCCTGGTCGAGCGCATGGTGGATCTCGGGGCGCGCGCGCTCGACACCGATCCCGTCGAGCTGCGCCGGAAGAATTTCATTCCCAAGGAGAAGTTCCCCTACCAGACGGCCGTCGCCTTCGTCTACGACAGCGGCGATCATCACGGCGCCTTGGAGAAGGCTCTGGAGATCGCCGATTATCGAAAGCTGCGCGAGGAGCAGGCGCAGGCGCGCAAGAACGGGCGCTACCTCGGCATCGGCGTGGCCACTTACGTCGAGGTCTGCGGGCCGGCGCCTTCTCAAGCGGCCGGCTCGCTCGGCGCGCAGGCTGGCCTCTACGAGAGCGCGAACGTCCGGGTCCACCCGACCGGGGCAGTGACGGTCTTCACCGGGTCGCATTCGCACGGCCAGGGCCACGAGACCACCTTCGCGCAGGTGGCCGCGCAGGAATTGGGCATCCCCATCGAGAACATCGAGGTGGTGCACGGCGACACGGCGCAGATCCCCTTCGGCATGGGAACCTACGGCAGCCGCAGCGCGCCGGTGGGCGCGACCGCCGTCTATCTCAGCCTGCAGAAGATCAAGGAGAAGGCGCGCAAAATCGCCGCGCACCTGCTCGAGGCCAACGAGAACGACGTCGTCTTCGAGGACGGCAAGCTCTCGGTGAAGGGATCGCCCGATCGCTTCAAGACCTTCGGCGACGTCGCGCTGATGGCGTATCTGGCGCACAATCTTCCCAAAGGTCTCGAGCCCGGGCTCGAGTTCAACACCTTCTTCGACCCGCCCAACTTCACCTTCCCCTTCGGCACGCACATCGCCGTCGTCGAAGTCGAGCGCGACACCGGGCAGATCAAGCTCGAGCGCTACGTCGCCGTCGACGACGTGGGCAACGTCATCAATCCGATGATCGTGGACGGGATGGTCCACGGGGGCATCGTGCAGGGCGTGAGCCAGGCGCTCTGGGAGGCCGCCGTCTACGACGAGAACGGACAGCTGGTCACCGGATCGATGATGAACTACACCATCCCGCGCGCCGACGACGTCATCTCCTTCGAGACGGCGCGGACGGTGACGCCGACGCCGGTGAATCCGCTCGGCGTCAAAGGCGCGGGTGAGACCGGCACCATCGCCTCGACCGCGGCGATCGCCAACGCGGTGATGGACGCGCTCGCGCCTCTGGGCGTGAAGCACATCGACATGCCGCTCACCCCCGGGCGCATCTGGGACGCGATCAAAGGACGGTGACGCCATGTACCCTGCTCCCTTCGAGTACCACGCGCCCGACACCGTGAAAGAGGCGCTCGCGCTCCTCGACAAGTACCAGGACGACTGCAAGGTGCTGGCGGGCAGCCAGAGCCTGGTCGCGCTGATGAAGCTGCGGCTGGCGCAGCCGGCGCATCTCATCGACCTGCGCAAGCTGCCCGGCATGGTGGGCATCAGCGAGAGCGGCGGCACGCTGCAGATCGGCGCCCTGACCACCCATCGCGCGGTGGAGAGCAGCCAGCTGGTGCGCTCGCGGCTCCCTGTCCTCGCCGAGGCGGCGGCCCAGATCGGCGATGCGCAGGTGCGCAACATGGGAACGATCGGGGGCAGCCTCGCGCACGCCGATCCCGCGGCCGATTATCCGGCGGTGGGAGTGGCGCTCGATGCCAGTGTCCAGATCGTCTCGGCGCGCGGGGAGCGCTCGCTGAAGGTCGATCAGCTCATCACCGGGCCGCTCAGCACCACGCTCGCTCCGGGCGAGATCCTCACCCAGGTGCGCGTGATCTTGCCCACCGGGCGCACCGGCAGCGCCTACGAGAAGCTGCCGCATTCCGCGTCGCACTTCGCCATCGTCGGCGTCGCCGCGGCGGTGGCGCTCGACGCGAAGGGCAACGTCCAGGCCTCCCGCGTGGCGATTACCGGCCTCGCCTCCAAAGTGGTCCGCGCCGGCTGGGTGGAGCAGGCGCTCCAGGGCAAGGCGCCCGACGCCGCTGCGCTCAAGTCGGCCGCGGCCCGCGCCGCCGAGCGCCTCGAGCTGCGCGCGGACCTGATCGGCTCGGCGGATTACAAGGCGAACCTCGCCGCCGTCTACACCGAGCGCGCGCTCAAGCGCGCGGTGGCGCGCGCGCTCGAGAAGTGATCAGCGCAGCTCTCGCGCCGCGGCGACCGCCTCGGCGAGGGCATCGACGTCTTCGCGCGAGCTGTAGACGTGCAGGCTGGCGCGCACCGTGCCGGAGACGCCGAGGCGCCGCATGAGCGGCTGGGCGCAGTGGTTGCCGGCCCGCACGCAGATGCCGCGCGCATCGAGGAAGGTGGCGAGGTCGTGCGGGTGCACCCCGCGCAGGTTGAAGCTGATGATGCCGCTGCGCGCGCCGGCCTCTTCGGGGCCATAGAGCACGACGTCGGGCACTTTCGCCAGCTGCGCGAACGCCCGGGCGATCAACTCCCGCTCGTGCGCGCGCACCTCGCCCATGCCGAGCTTTTCCAGATATTCGATCGCCGCGCGCAATCCGACCGCCTCGGCGATGGGCGGCGTGCCCGCCTCGAATTTCGCAGGCGGCTCGAGCCAGGTGGCGCGCTGATCGGAGACCTCGAGCACCATCCCGCCGCCGGTGAGCAGCGGCTCCATCTCCTGCAGCCGCTCGGGCCGCGCCCAGAGAACGCCGATGCCCGTCGGCCCCAGCATCTTGTGCCCGGAGAAGGCGAGGAAGTCGCATCCCAGCTCGGCCACCGAGACGGGCAGGTGGGGCACGCTCTGCGCAGCATCGATCAAGACCACCGCGCCGCTCGCCCGGGCAGCGCGCGCCATCCGTGCGGCCGGAAGGATGGTGCCGAGCGCGTTCGAGACGTGCGAGAGCGCGAGCACTCGAGTGCGTGGCCCGAAGCGCGTCTCCTCCGCGCCGACCACTCGCAGCGACGCTCCCGTCGCCCGCGCGGCCCGCTGCCAGGGAACGAAGTTGGAATGATGCTCGACCTCGGTGACGGCGATCTCGTCGCCTTTGCTCAACAGCCGCCCGGCCCAGCCTTGCGCGACGAGGTTGATCGATTCCGTCGCGCCGCGGGTGAAGATGATCTCCTTCGTGCTCCGGGCGCTCAAGAATCGGCGCACGGCCTCGCGCGCTTCCTCCAGGGCGGCCGTGGCCTCCTCGGCCAGCCGATGGACGCCGCGCCGGACGTTGGCGTTGGAGCGCTGGTAGAACTCGTCCATCGCCTGCAACACCGCGCGCGGCTTCTGCGAGGTCGCGGCGCTGTCGAGATAGACGAGCCCGCGGTCCTGGAGCAGAGGAAAGTCGGAGCGGACGTCTCTCACAACCGCTCCCGCAGCGCAGCGCGCAACACCTCGAGCGGCAGCGTGGCGCAGCCCAGGCGCGAGGGACGGAGCGGAGCCTCGAGCGCGGCGAGCAGCTGCTCGCGAGGAAACGCCGCCGCCTCGGCGATGGACAGACCGCGGACGAAATCGGTCAAGAGCGAGGCAGCGGCGATCGCCACCATGCAGGCATCGCCGCGAAAGCGTGCCGCCGCGATCCGGCCGCCTTCGATCTTCACTTCCATGCGCAGGCGATCGCCGCAGAGCGGATTGAATCCCTCGTGGACCGCGTCGGGCGACTCGAGCGCGCCCTGGTTGCGCGGGCGCCGGTAGTGCTCGGAGATGACCGCTCCGTAGATCATTCCCTTCCTCGGCCGCGCTCCGCGATGATCTGCCCCAGGGCGCTGAGCGCGATCTCGGCGGCGCTCTGCGCGCCGATGTCCAGACCGAGCGGCACATGGACGCGCGCCAGCTGCTCCTCGCTCAGGCCCTGTTCGCGCAGCATCTCCAGCACCGCCTTGCCGCGCCGCTTGTTCCCCAGCATGCCGACGTACCCCGCGCTGGAGGCCAGCGCCGCCTTGAGGACGGGGACTTCCACCTTGTAGTCGTGGACGGTGAGCACCACCGCCGTCGAGGGCACGAGCCGGATCTGTCCGATGATCTCGGAGGCGATGCCGACCTTGATCTCGTCCACCTCGGGAAATCTCTCCCGGTTGGCGAAGCGCGGGCGCGCGTCGATGACGGTGGTGCGGAAGCCGAGCGTGCGCGCCAGCGGCACGAGCGGCATGGAGATGTGCCCCGCCCCCACCAGCACCAGATGGGGCCGCGGCGTGTGCAGCTCGAAGAAGGCCTCTTCGCCGGCGATGGTCTCGCTGCGCGAGGCGCCGCGGGCGAAGGCGATCTCGCGTGCGGCCCTGTCGAGCTCGGGCGTCCCGAGCGTCCCTTCGCTCTCGCCACCCTGCAAGAGCAGCAAAGACTGCGCAGGATCGCGCAACGAGCGCACCAGACAGGCCGCCCGCCCCTGCTCGATCTCGCCGGCGATGCGCCGGTACATCCGGACAAGCGCGCCCTCGAGGTCGAGCGGCTCGACGAGAAGCTCCACCGTCCCGCCGCAGGAGAGTCCGATCTCCCAGGCGTCCTCGTCGCCGAGCGCCATGCTCAGCCGCCGCGCTGCGCCGGCCGAAAGCACCGTCTCGGCCTCGGCGATCACCTTGGCGTCGACGCAGCCGCCGATGGTCACCGACCCGCGCACCTGTCCGTCGGCGCCGACCCACATCTTGGCGCCTTCCTTCTTCGGCGTGGCGCCGCGGGTGCCGATCAGCGTGGCCATCGCCACCCGCCGTTCGCTCTTGCCGAGCGCTTCCAGCTGCGAATAGACCTGCTCCATCGTCACACCAATAGATGCCGCTCGAGCGCGCGCAGGCTCATCAGATTGTGCGCGGGAGCGAAGACGTCGACGTGCGGCAGCGCCGCGGCCATCCCTTGCGCGACCGGCTGATATCCCTCGCTTCCGAGCAGCGGGTTGAGCCAGATCAGCCTTCGGCTCCGCATCCTCAGCGCCTCCATGGCGAGCGAGAGCTCCTGCGGGTCGCCGGTGTCCCAGCCGTCGCTCAGGACGATCACCACCGTGCGGCGGTCGACCAGCCTACTCCATTCGGCGTTGAAGGTGGACAGCGAGGCGCCGATGCGCGTGCCCCCCGACCAGCCCTGCGCCTGTAGCCGAAGCTCCGCGAGCGCTTCGTCATAGCGGCGCGCCCGCAGCGCGGAAGTGACGTGGCGCAGCTCGGTGGCGAAGACGAAGCTCTCGACCCGCGCGAACGAGCCCTGAAGCGCATAGAGAAATTGCAGGAGCAGGCGGCTGTAGAGATCCATCGAGCCCGAGACGTCGCAGAGGGCGACGATGCGCGTCTTGCGCGTCTTGCGGCGGCGATGTCGCAGGTCGAGCGGCTCGCCGGTCGAGAGCGAGCGGCGCATGGTCGCGCGCAGATCGATGCGACGGCCCCTGCGCGCCGCTTTCCAGCGCCTGCTGGGCCGCGCGGCCAGCTTGCGCGCGATACGCGCAGCGATCCGCTCGATCTCCGCCAGCTCGTCGGCGGCGAAGGCCCTGAAGTCCTTCTCCGCCAGCGCCGGGCGATCGCTGGCGGCGCGGATCTCCTGCGTCTCGCTCGCCTCCTCCTCTTCGTTCCAGGAGGCGAGGGAGGGCACCGCCTCCGCCGGCGCATCCGGCTCGCGATGCTTGCGCAGCGGTGCTTCTTGCTGTGCGAAGAGCTGCGCGAACAGCTCGTCGAAGAGAGAAAAATCTTCCGGCCGCGAAATCAGCACGCAGCGGAGCGCCTGGTGCACTCGCTCGCGGCTGTCCAACCCGACGCAGCTCAATGCTCGCAGAGCGTCGGCAGCGTGCGCGCTGGTCACAGGCAGTCCGCGGCTGCGGAGCTTGCGGACGAGATCGAGCACGCGCTCGACCAGATCGGCGCTCATGGCGCGAGGCGCCCGGCCTCGAGCTCGGCGCGCACCTTGCGCAGGTCGGACTCATCCTTGACCACGCAGCCGAGCGTCTCCTCGATGATGCGCGGCGAGAGCCGTGCGGCATGGAGCGAGACCAGCGCCGCCGCCCAGTCGAGCGTCTCGGCCACGCCCGGCACCTTGGCCAGCCGCGCTGCGCGGAGCTGCTGGATGAGCGCGACGATCTGCCTGGCCAGCTCCTCGCTCGCTCCCGGCACCTTGCGGCGCACGATGGAGAGCTCCTTCTCGAAGGGCGGATAATCGATCCAGAGATAGAGACAGCGGCGGCGCAGCGCATCAGAGAGCTCGCGCGAGCGGTTCGAGGTGAGAATGACGTGCGGCCGCTCCTGCGCGCGGATGGTGCCGATCTCCGGCACGGTGACCTGGAAGTCGGAGAGCACTTCCAGAAGGAACGCCTCGAACTCCTCGTCGCTGCGATCGATCTCGTCGATGAGCAGCACGGGAGCGCGTCCGGAATGGGCGATGGCCTGCAAGAGCGGCCGCTTGAGCAAGAAAGGCTCGCTGAAGATCTCCGCCTCGTCCGGCCTGCCGTCCTTCTCCTGCAGGCGGATGTGGAGCAGCTGGCGCGCGTAGTTCCATTCGTAGAGCGCGGTCGAGGCGTCGAGACCCTCGTAGCACTGCAGGCGGATGAGGTCGGTCTGCAGCACTCGCGCCAGGACCTTGGCGATCTCGGTCTTGCCCACTCCGGCGTGGCCCTCGACGAGCAGCGGCTTGCGCAGCGTCGCGGCGAGATGGAGCGAGGTGGCGATGGCGGGATCGGCCACGTACGACTCGCGGTCGAGCTGTTCCAGCAATGTCGGGATGGCATCGATCACGGCGGAGGCCAGTATCCTCCGGCAGCGTGCTGTGATGGAAGGCATGGCTCGAGGAGGACACATGAGCCACGCGCTGGTGCTGCGAGAGACAGGCGGACCGGAAGCGCTGCGCTGGGAAGAGTGGCCCGTGCCGAAGCCTGGTCCGGGCGAAGTGCGCATCCGCCACAGCGCCGTCGGGCTCAACTTCATCGACGTCTACCAGCGGCGCGGGCTCTATCCGTTGCCGGTGCCGCTGCCGGCGGTGATCGGGCAGGAAGCGGCCGGCATCGTGGTCGAGGCGGGGCCGGGAGTTTCGATTCCGCCGAAGACGCGGGTCGGCTATGCGGGGGCGCTCGGGGCCTATGCGGAGGAGCGGATCGTCGCCGCCGACCGCCTCGTGCGCCTCCCCGACTTCCTCTCCGACGAGCAGGCAGCGGCCGTTCTCTTGAAAGGCTTGACCGCCGAAATGCTGCTCAGGCGGGTGCGCGCGCTCAAGCCCGGCGAGACGATCCTCTTCACTGCAGCGGCCGGTGGTGTGGGACAGATCGCCTGCCGCTGGGCCAAAGCGCTGGGCGCGAAGGTGATCGGCACCGTCGGCTCGCCGGCCAAAGCAGAGCTCGCCAAAGCGGCAGGTTGCGACCATGTTTTGATCGCCGATGCGGCGGGGCTGCCGCAGATCCCGGCGCGCGTGCGGGAGATCACCGCAGGCAAAGGCGTGCCGGTCGCCTACGATTCGGTCGCGGGCGATTCCTTGCGCGCCTCGCTCGACTCGCTGTCCCCGCGCGGAATGCTGGTCGTCTTCGGTCAGTCCTCCGGCACGGTGCCCAAGCTCGATCTGGGCGAGCTCGCCAACAAGGGATCGCTCTACGTGACGCGGCCGACGATCCGCACCTACGTTACCGATCCGGCCGAGCTGCAGGCGGCCGCCGCTGCGCTCTTCGATGCGATCCGCGCGGGTCACGTGCGCGCGGAAGTGCGCCAGCGCTATCCGCTGCGCGAGGCCGGGCGCGCGCAGACGGATCTCGAAGCGCGCCGCACCACCGGGTCGACAATCCTGCTGGTGGAGGAGCGAACATGATCCTTCTACTTCTCGCCGCTGTGCACTGCCCCACGGACCTGACCGCCTGGAAGCAGATCCTCGGCGCGGACTGGCTCGACTGTCACGAAGTCTCGGACCTGACCACCACGAACAACCCCTTCACCGATCCGGGGAGCCTCACCGGAATGGGATTCCCTCCGCCAGGCTCGGGGACGCTCAATTCCCATTACACGAATCCCGCTTCGCCTGCCGTCAGCGGCCTGCAGATCGACGGCTACTTCCCGGACTCCTGCAATGCCTTTCAGGCCGAGCCGGCGCTGACCGCGAAAGATGGAACGCCCTTCATTCCCGGCTGCACGCCAGAGCCCATCGCCGGCGGGACCTGCGCTTCGGGCTGCCACCACGATTCACAGTTCGTCATCCGCATTCCCGGCAGCTGGAACGGGCATCTGCTCTCGACCGGCACGCCCGGCATCCGCGATGCCTTTTCCAGCGACTTCATCCTCTCCGATTACGCGCTGGAGAAGGGCTGGGCCTACGTCTCGCAGGACAAGGGAAACATGGGCGCGAACTTCTTCCGCTCCGGCATCGACGAGTCGGGAAGCGCTGGCACGCCTTGGGAGGCAGGCGCCGCCATCCATGAATGGACGGTCCGCATGCGGCAGGCCACGGCCGCGGCGCGCGCGCTGTTGCAATCGGTCGCGCCGCAATATGGGCTGCGCGGAGTCACCTATTCCTATGCGGCGGGTATTTCCAACGGCGGATACCAGACCCGGCGCGCCATCGAGACCGACTTCCACCACCAGCGGCTCTATGACGGCGGCGTCGACTGGGAGGGAACGCTCTTTCTCGGCTCCCTGCCACCCGGCATCCAGACGCAGGCGCCGACCACCGGATACAACCTCTTTACTTATCTACCGACGGCATTGTTCAACTATCCGGGAGATGTGCTCGGTGTCCCGGCCTCGGTGCAGGCGCTGGCGGCGGTGGGATTCAATCCGCAATCGCAGCCGCTCTGGAGCTACCACTGGGGCATCTATTGGGGCTTGACGCAGAAGATCTATCGCCTGGAATTCGATCCCGAATACACCGGCTACACCTGCTCCGACATGCTCGGGGCCGGTCCGCCCTGCGTCGTGCCACCGGCCTTGACGGTGCCGCCCACCGACCCTGATGCGCTCTACGATTATTCCGCTCGCGTGGTGCAGAATCCGGCGATCCTGGCGCGCATGCAGGAGGTGGCGAACACCGGCAACATCCAGCGGCCGCTCATCACCTTGCACGGCGATCAAGATTCATTGCTTCCCATCGCCACCGACTCGGACCTCTATTCGCAGCTGGTTGCGCGGGCGCACAAGTCGAGCCGCTATCGTTATTACGTGGTGCAGGGAGGCAATCACGTCGACCCGCAGTTCGACGATCACTATGGCGTCGACGCTTACGGCAACAATGTGCTGCGGCCGATGCTGCCTTGCGTTCGCGCCGCCATCGACGCGCTCGCCGCCTGGGTCGAAAAGGGAATCGCTCCTCCGGCCAGCCACACCATCGCGAGGCCGGCGGGAGCGAGCGCAAGCGATCTCGCCAACCTCTGCAGCTTATGATCGCCGGCGCCAGAGGAAAAAGACCGGCAGGCCCAGCAGCGTGATGCAGAGGCCGATCACCCCCTGTAGCGGGTGCTGGCGAAAAGTCGAGATCACCACGGCGGCGCAGACGGCGATGAATGCCAGAGTCGTCACCGGGTGGCCCGGGATCTTGCGTTCCGTGCTCCCGCGCTTGCGAAAGATGAAGACCGCGCCGGCAGTGAGGGCGAAGAAGATGAAGTCGATGCTGGTCACGTAATTGAGGATCAGCTCGAAAGTCCCGGCGAGCGCGATGGCGATGGTGAGCGCGCCCTGCAGGGCGATGGCGACCACCGGCGCGCGCGTGCGCCGATTCACCCTTGCGACGCTGCGGAAGAAGAGGCCGTCTTCCGCCATGGCGAAATAGACGCGCGGCGCGGTGAGGATCGACTGGCTGAGGAATCCCAGCGTGGAGAGGGCGATCGCAGCCGCGATCAGCGAGGCGCCGCGAGGTCCCACCGCCAGCGTCATCACCTCCAGCGCGGGGGCGGCGGTGTGCGCCAGCCGCTCCGCGCCGAGGACGCGCAGGCAGACGAACGCGATTGCGACGTAGAGCACGATCACGGCCGCCACCCCGATGACCAGCGCGCGCGGCAGGTCGCGGCGCGGCTCCTTCATTTCTCCAGCGACGAAGCAGGCGGTCTGCCAGCCTCCGTAGGAAAAGAGCACCGGAACGAGCGCAGCGCCCAGCGAATTGCCGCCCGAGAACGGAACGGCCGCAGGCGCCGCCGTGGCAAAAAGACCGAACGTCACCAGCGCGGCGATGGCGAGAATCTTCACCACCATCAGCGCGCTCTGCACCCTGGCGCCCGCGCTCACTCCCAGGCAGTTGATGACGGTCAAGGAGCCGACGGCGATGGCCGCGACGGCGTTCTCGCCGATGGGCAGCGCCAGGAAATGTCGCGCGAAGGTGATGGCGTTGGCCGCCATGCCCCCGGTCTCGATGACGAGCAAGAGCGCCCAGCCGTAGAGAAAGGCGACGGCGGGATGATACGCCTCGCGCAAATAGACGTACTGTCCGCCCGCCGCTGGTCGCGCGGCCGACAGCTCCGAATAGATGAACGCGCCGAGCATCGCCGCCGCGCCGCCCACCAGCCAGACGCCGAGGATGGCCGCGTTGGAATGCGCGCTCCGCGCCACGATGGCGGGGGCGACGAAGATGCCCGAACCGACGATGCCTCCCATCACCGCCATCGTGGCGTCGAAGAGCCCGATGCGGCGCGCGAGGCCAGACATGCGCGCAACGTAGTACGTTTGCCGCTCACGGAGGGGGAACCATGCCCGCAGCGAAAGCCTCGCGACGTGAATTTCTCGCCCTCGGTCTCGCCGCCGCCATCGCGCCAGAGGATGCCGGGCCGCCGGCGGGAATGCCGCCCGCCTTCGGCACTGCGCCGCCGGTTGGACCGGAGGTGACACCGGCCACCTTCGCCGAGGCGGAGAAGCTCGTGCAGGTGGAGTACTCGCCCCAGGAGCGGGCGCAGGCCGCGGGTAACTGGCGCGAGTCGATGGCCGCGGTCTACGAACGGCGCACCGGACCGCGCAAGGTCGCGGTCGCGGAAGCCCCGGCATCGCGCTGGATTCCCGGAGGCGCGCAGCCGGCGCGCACCCGCTTCCTGCGCTCGCCGCAGTCGCCCGGGCCTTTGCCGCAGAGCGAGGCGGAGATCGCCTTTGCGCCGGTGACGGCGCTCTCGCGCTGGATCGAATCGCGCGCGCTCACCTCGACGCGACTGACGCAGATCTATCTCGATCGGCTGCAGCGCTTCGACGAGAAGCTACGCTGCACCATTACGCTCACTCGCGATCTGGCGCTGGAGCAGGCCGCTCGCGCCGACGCCGAGATCCGCCGCGGCCGCTATCGCGGCCCGCTGCAGGGAATTCCTTGGGGGGCAAAAGACCTGGTCGACACCAAGGGAATCGCCACGACCTATGGTGCCGAGCCGTTCCGCAATCGCGTCCCCGAGACCGACGCGGCGGTGGTCGAGCGGCTCGATCGCGCCGGCGCCGTGCTGGTGGCCAAGCTCTCTCTCGGAGCGCTGGCGCTGAACGACATCTGGTTCGGCGGACAGACGATGAATCCCTGGCTGCTCGAGGAGGGGGCCTCGGGCAGCAGCGCCGGTCCCGGCGCGGCGACGGCGGCGGGTCTGGTCGGCTTCTCTCTGGGCAGCGAGACGCTGGGCAGCATCGTCGCTCCATCCATGCGTTGCGGAGTGACCGGCCTGCGGCCCACCTTCGGCCGCGTACCGCGAACGGGCGCGATGACCCTCTGCTGGTCGCTCGACAAGCTCGGGCCGATGGCGCGCGGCGTGGAGGACACCATGCTAGTTCTCGCCGCGCTCTCAGGGCCCGATGAGGGCGACCTGAGCACCGTTCCCTCGCGGCTCGACTTCGACGCCGCCGCGGGCGCGCGCGGCTTGCGCCTCGGATACGTGCGCCGATTCATGCAGGAGAATCCCGCCACCGACGTCGACCGCGCCGCGCTGGAGACCGCGCGCAAGATCGGCATGACGCCCGTCGAGGTAGAGCTGCCCGACTGGCCCTACGCGTCGCTGCTGGTCATCCTCTTCGCCGAGTCAGCCGCGGCCTTCGAGGAGCTGACGCTCTCGCACGGAGTCGATGCGCTCAAGATGCAGGTGCCCGACGCCTGGCCCAACACCTTCCGGCAGTCGCGCTTTCTCTCCGCGGTCGATTTCGTCCAGGCCGATCGGCTGCGGCGCAAAGTGGCCAGGGAGATGGCGCGCATCTTCTCCCAGGTCGATCTGCTCCTCGTTCCTTCGCTGCGCGACGAGACGCTGACGATCTCCAACTTCACCGGTCATCCTTCACTCACCTTGCGCGCCGGATTCGTCGAGGTCGATCAGGCCCGCAGCGACTGGGCGCCCGACCCGGCCCATCCCTTGCCGAAGTTCTCGCCGCCGCGCCGCGTACCCCACGGCGTCACTCTGATCGGCCGGCTATTCGACGAAGGCACCCTGGGCCGCGCCGGCATCGCTCTCGAGCGTGCCTTCGCTGTCACCTCCGCCCACCCCCCGGGGTTCTAGAGGTCATTTTGTACAAAATGCCCGCTGGCGCCGGCGGGGATGTCGGACCCCTGTGGGAGGGTGGTGGGCATGGCTGAAATGCATGTGACGGCGACGGACTTCCGCAGGTGCATTGCGCAGATCAAGAATGCGGTCGCGTATCGTCAGGACCGGGTGGTCATGACGCTGCACGGACGTGTCCTGGTGGCTCTCGTCAGCATCGAGGATCTGGAGTTTCTGCAGGAGCATCGGCCGCGGCCGTCAGAGCCGACGCCCGAGAATTTCCCTCCCGGCATCCATCTCCGGGTCGAGAAGCCGCGGCCGCCGCCTCCGCCGAAGAAGAAGCTGCCAGACCCGTGGGACATGCCCATCGAGGAAGTCCGCGCTCGCTACCAAGCATACGGAGGCGAGCTGCCGGGAACGCCGGAGGAGGTCACCTGGTATGGCCGCGCTGCCGGCGTGTTGAATGCCGCGAGATCGCGGGCGCCGCCCTCGTAGTACTGAGAAATTCAGCGCCCGGTCCACTTGGGCGCGCGCTTCGCCAGGAACGCGCTCATGCCTTCCTGCGCGTCGGGCGCGCGGGCGTTGGAGCACATCACTTCCTGCGTGTGCTGGTAGGCCGCCTCGCGCGGCAGCTGCAGCTGGCGCCAGAAGGCGCGCTTGCCGAGCGCGAGAACGCTGGCGCTATAGCCGGCGATCTTCTCCGCCAGTTCTTTGGTCGCCTTGGCCAGCTCGGCGGCTGGCACGACTCGATTCACCAGGCCTGCCGCCTTCGCTTCCTCCGCGGAGATCATTTCTCCCGTGAGCAGCATCTCCATCGCCTTCTTGGAGCCCACCGCGCGGCTCACCTCGACCATCGGCGTGGAGCAGAAGAGGCCGATCTTGATCCCGGGCGTGGCAAAGCGCGCCTCGCTGGAGGCCATCACCAGGTCGCAGGCCGCCGCCAGCTGGCATCCCGCAGCGGTGGCGACGCCGTGCACCTCGGCGATGACCGGCTGGGGAAGAGCGTGGATGGTCTCCATCACGTCGGTGCAGACCCGGAAGAGCCGCTCGTAGAATTCCGCCGGCCGATCGATCATCTCGCTCAGGTCGTGCCCGGCGGAAAAGGCCGGTCCTTTTCCGCAGAGGATGACGACCCGCGCGCCTTTGTCCTCGCCCAGGGCGCGGAAGCACTCGAGCAGCTCTTGCAGGTGCTCCAGCGAGAGCGCGTTGCGCCGTTCGGGCCGGTTCATCGTCACGTACGCGAGCTGCCCCTCGCGTTCGAGAGTGATGTTCTTCCACGTCATGGCCGATCCTCCCTTCGCTTGCAGCGCTGTTCCCCCATCGAGGTGAAGTCCGCGGCGCCGCCGGTCTTGAGGTCCGAGGCCCAGACGAGCTCGTTCTTGCCCTTCAGCGTGACGGTGTCACGCAAGGTCGACTTCTGACCCATCACGACCCCATCGCCCGTGATCACCAGCTTGTCACCCTCCCAGCCCGCGCTGGTCTCGGTGACGTACCCTCCCATGCTGTCGACGCTGAGCAGGATGAACTTCCGCGCCACCGGATCGAAGCCGAGCGGGCCGTGCGCCTTGACGGCGACCGGATGCGTCTTGGTCTTCTTCTCCTCGTAGTCGGTCATGTACCAGAAGCCGTCCAGGCTCTTCTTCATCTTCATCGTCGACCTGTAGGACTGCTCGGGCGACCCTGGGCCCATCGCGCCCGCGGGGACGGTGCCCTTGCAGCTCCAGCTTCCTTCGAGCGGCTTGAGCTGCTCGAGCTCAGGCGGCGGCTTGGGCAGCTCGATCGGCGTCTGCGGCACGCCTCCGTCCTGGGCGGCGGCGGAGAAGGAGACAGCCAGGACGGCCGCAAAAACGCTGCAGCGATTCCCATCAATCATGGCGAGTCACTCCCTGCGGCCAGCTTATCACTGCGGATCTAAGATGTGCCGATGGCCACGCTCCGCCCGTTCCGCGCCCTGCGCCCGCCGCCTTTGCATGCCCTGCGCGTCGCAGCGCCGCCCTACGATGTGGTGACCACCGAGGAGGCGCGCGAGCAGGCGAGCGGCAACCCGGAGAGCTTCCTTCACGTCTCGCGGCCCGAGATCGATCTGCCGGTGGGCACCGACGAGCATGCACCGGAGGTCTACGCGCAAGGAGCGCGGGCGCTGGCCGAGCTGCGCCGGCGCGGCGTGCTGCAGGAGGACGCCGCGCCGCACTTCTATCTCTACGCGCAGCGGATGGGCTCGCACCGCCAGACGGGATTGGTCGGCGTCGCGCCTGTCGCGGAGTACGTCTCCGGCGTGATCAAGAAGCACGAGAACACGCGGCCCGACAAAGAGGACGACCGCACACGGCACATCGATGCGCTTTCGGCGCACGACGAGCCGGTCTTTCTCGTCTACCGCAAGAGCCGGGCCGTCGATGCGCTGGTCGACTCGGCGCAGCGATCGCGGCCCGAGCTGGAGCTGACGACGGCCGACGGCGTGGAGCACAGGCTCTACATCGTGCCCGAGCCGAACGAGATCGAATCTCTCCTGCGCGCGGTGCCCGTCCTCTACATCGCCGATGGTCACCACCGCTCGGCAGCGGCGGCGCGCGTTGCGGCGCTGCGAAAAGGAAAGCCGGGCGAGCACGAATCGTTCCTCGCGGTGCTCTTCCCGCACGACCAGGTACAGATCCTCCCCTACAACCGCGTCGTCCGCGACCGGCGCGGCCGCAGCGCGCAGGAGCTTCTCGCCGAGCTGCGCAAGGCGATGGAGGTGACGCCGGCGAGTGCTCCACAGCCGGATGCACCGCTGTCGTTCGGCATCTACCTGGGCAACCGCTGGTGGCGCGCGCGGGCGCGGCCGGGCAGCTTCGACGCCAGAGACCCGGTCGCGTCGCTCGACGTCTCGATCGCGCAGGAGCAGATCCTCTCGGGCATCTTCGGCGTCGACGACCCGCGCCGCGACAAGGATGTCGATTTCGTCGGGGGCATCCGCGGCGCGGCCGAGCTCGAGCGCCGCGTCGATGCAGGCTCGTGGTCGATGGGGCTGCATCTCTTCCCGACGCGGGTGGAGCAATTGATGGCCGTCTCCGACGCCGGCCTGCTCATGCCGCCGAAGAGCACCTGGTTCGAGCCCAAGCTGCGCAGCGGCCTTTTGCTGCATCCCTTCTAGCGCGGCACCTTCGCCAGCAGCGCACGCGTCTGGGCGATGGCTTCTTCTGCAGCGCGGCCGAGCGGCCCGGTGGGCGCGGCGTCCGTCTCTTGCAGCATGACGAAGATGGCCGAGAGGCGCGCGTTGAGCGACTTCAGCGAGGGCGGCGGCTCCTCCCAGCGCCGGATGCGAAGGGGCTTCTCCACTCCTTCCAGCTCCTCCAGCTCGGGCGTGTCCTTGGCGGCGCGCGCCTTGCGCACGGCCTGGAGCGCCGCGAAGTCGTCGTCGATGGCTTGCGCCACGCGCCGGGAAAGATCGAACTGCCGCTGCAGCGCAAGGAGCGGCGTCTTCACCCGCGGGTCCATCGCGAGCACGAGCGGCTGGGTGCGCTCCTCGCCGCCCGCCCTCAGCCGCACCGTGTAGCGGCCCGGCAATGCCCAGGGTCCGCGCGGCTCGCGAGGGGTGTCTCCCGGCACCGCGGCGATGGGAAAGCCGGTCTCGACCACGAGCGGCGCCGGATGATGCAGATCCCAGACGAAGCGATGCAGCCCCGGCTCGCGCGAAGGAATCTGCGCGGGCCTGATCCACCAGCGGGGAATGTTGCCCTCGTCGCGCAGCGGCGGCTGCGACTCCGCGCTGGAATAGCTGCGCACGAGCTTGCCCTGCGCATCGAGGATCTCCAGCGTCACGACGGTCGCGGCGCTTTCGAGGAAGTAGTCGATGATGGCGCCGTCCGGCGGATTGGGCGCGCGGGGCTCGTCGGGCGGCAGCGGCGTGTCGGGGTTCTGGTTCCAGCGCACCCGCAGCGCCTGCTGCGGCCGGAAGAGATGCACGCCCCGCGGCGGCGGCTCGCGCAAAGGCTCGATGTCGTCGAGGATCCAGAACCCGCGGCCATGGCTCGCCACCGCCAGGTCGTCGCCTTTGACGATCAGGTCGCGGATCGAAGTCGCGGGCATGTCGAGCCGGAGCGGCTGCCACCCTTCTCCGTCGTCGAAAGAGAGGTAGACGGCCTGCTCGGTGCCGCAGAAGAGCAGGCCGCGCCGCTTGGGATCCTCGCGGACCACGTTGACGATTCCGCCTGCAGGCAGGCCGCGCACGATCTCGCTCCAGCTCTTCCCGCCGTCGCGCGTGCGGAAGAGGTGCGGCCGCAGGTCGTCGAGCCGCATCGTATTGATGGCGGCATAGGCGGTGAGCTTGTCGAAGTGGCTCGCCTCCATCAGCGAGACCTTGGCCCAAGGCACGAGCTCTTTGGGCGTGACGTCGCGCCAGCTCTTGCCGCTGTCGCTGGTCAGCTGGATGAGGCCGTCGTCGGTGCCGATCCAGATCATCGCCTTGTCGAGCGGCGAGGGGGCGATCGTGTAGATGACGCCGCGCTGTTTCGGCTGTGCGCCCTCCTCGTCGCGATACTTGGCGACGCTCGCGGGCAGACCCCAGCTCTTGCGCGTCAGGTCGGGGCTGATCGCCGTCCAGCTCTGCCCGCCGCTCGTCGTCTTCCACAGCCGGTTGGTGGCGAAGTACAGGGTATGCGGGTCGAGCGGCGAGAAGATCAACGGCTGCGTGCGCACCATCCGATCGCCGGCTGTCTTCAGCGGAACGGGCGCGACGTTCTGCGCCTGGGCGGTCCGCCGATCCCAGCGGGTGAGCTTCCCCCCGAAGACGATGTCGGGATCGAGCGGATCGGGCGCCGCGTATCCGTACTCCTCGAAGGCGGCCGGATGCCATTCGCGAAAGGTGATCTGGCCGTCGTCGCCCCGGCTCTGCACGCAGGCCGAGCCGCTCTCCTGCTGGCCGCCGCAGAGCCGGTAGGGGAAGGCATTGTCGGCGGTGACGTGGAACATCTGCGCGGTCGGTTGGTTGTACCAGGAGCTCCAGCTCTCGCCGCCGTTGACGGTGACGATGGCGCCCTGGTCGGAGGCGACGAGCATCACCTCGGGGCGGAGCGGATCGATCCAGATCCGCTGGTAGTCGTCGCCGCCGGGCGCGCCGCGGAAGGCCAGGAAGCTCTTGCCGCCGTCGACCGACTTCCACACCACCACGCTGGCGGTGAAGACGATGTCCGGATTTTTCGGATGCACCTTCACTTCGGCGAAGTCGTCGCCGCGCTCGGCGACGTGCTCGTCGTCGGCGATCTTCCGCCAGCTCTCGCCGGCGTCGTCGGAGCGGTAGAGGCCGCCGTCCCGCTTGACCGAAACCGTGGCGAAGATGCGCGAGGGCGAGGAGGGGGCGATTCCGATTCCGATGCGGCCGAAGCGATCGGGCAACCCTTTTCCGATCTGTTTCCAGGTGGCACCGCCGTCGGTCGATTTGTAGAGCCCGCTGCCAGGGCCTTCGAACTCGGAATTTTCCCAAGGCCCCTGGCGCGATTCCCACAAGGAGGCGAAGACGACCTGCGGGTTCGACGGATCGAGAACCACGTCCGCGCCGCCCGTGTCGGGGTCCCGGTAAAGGACCTTGGCGAACGTCTCGCCGCCGTCCAGCGAGCGGAAGATGCCGCGCTCTTCGTTGGGCCCGTACGGGTGACCGAGGACCGCGACGAAGAGGCGATTCGGATCGCGCGGGTCGACGGCGATCTGCGGGATCTGCTGTCCGTCGCGCAGGCCGAGATGGCGCCAGGTCTTGCCGGCGTCGATCGACTTGTAGATGCCGTCGCCGGTGGAGAGGTCGGGGCGCTGCAAGCCCTCCCCGCTGCCGGCGTAGAGGATGTCGGGATTCGAAGGCGCGACGGCGATGGCGCCGATGGAGCCGGTCGGCTGCTCGTCGAAGATGGGGGCCCAGGTGCGCCCGTAGTCGTCGGTCTTCCACACTCCGCCGTTGACGGCGCCGATGTAGAAGGTGCCGGGCCGCTGGGGAACGCCGGCCGCCGCCTTGGTGCGCCCGCCGCGATAGGGGCCGACGGGCCGCCAGCGCAGCTCCCGGTAGAGATTGGCCTGCGCGAAGAGAAGCAGCGCCAGAGCGATGTTCATGGGGCGCGCACCCTATCACTTCCTTCTCCGCCGCAGACGTGCTTGAACACCGCATGCGGCGGCGCGTCTTCGTGGTGGCCGGCGAGTACAGCGCCAATCCGCGCCACCTCTCTCGCGAGCGGCGGCAGCGGGACTTCTTCTCCCATCCGCTCCCCGAGCTGCCTCGCGAGGAAGTGACGCGGCTCTTCTTCCGCTTCCCCAACCGGAGCGACGACGGCCGCACCCGCCCCGAGGACTGGCAGCGCGACTTCAGCATCTCCGAGCCGGTGGGCTTGAACGACCTCTTCGCCTCCGCCGCGCACCGCGCGCTCAGCTCGCTGCACGCCCTCCTCGGCGGCGACTACCGGCGGACGCGCGATTCCCTCACCGACCTCTTCGTCACCTCGATGCCGGGGCTGGAGCCGAACGAGCGGATGAACATCGGCCTGGTCGCGCCGGCTCTGCGCGCCGTGCTCGGGCTCTCGCCGCGCCTGCGCGCGCAGTACGTGGTCGGCACTTCCGACAGCGGCGCCTGGGCCTTTGCGCAGGCCGTGCGCACCGCGCGCAATGCCGAGCGGCCCGCCACCATCCTGGTCCTCGCCGGTCAGATCATCCCGGCGGGCTATGTCTCGCAGTACCAGATCCGCAGCGTGCTGGGCGAGGACGACCAGATGCGCGGCCTCGACATGCTCGCCGTCGGCGATCTCCTCATGGACGCCATCCGCCGCAACCTCGGCCACCGGCGCGAGGAGCTGGAGGCCTTTCTCGCGCGCGTCTCGCAGCGCAAGCTGCAGGCCGGCGCGCACTATCCGGCGGGCATCCAGTCGGGAAAGCCCTTCCGGCGCGAGGCGCGGCGCACTCCTTATTTCGACGCCAGCGACATCGCCGTTCCCTGCTGCGGAGCGGCCGCCACCATCGTCACCTCCGACGAGGAGCTGGCGCTCGCCGTCTCGGCCACGAGCAGCCCGCGCTATCGCACCGCGCCGGTGATGGAGGTCCTCGGCGTCGGCGAAGGCTCGAGCAACCAGAACATGCTGCAGCGCAAGTCGCCGCTCATCTTCGCTACCGCCATCCGCGAAGCCTTCGCCGATCTCGCCGACGATGCGCAGGTCCCCATCTCCACTTTCGTCTCCTGCGCTTTCGGCGTCGCGCACGACGCCTTCCCCAGCATCGAGCTGTCCTTCCTCCTCGGCCTCGGCCTCGGCTGGGAGCGCAGCGCCGAGCGGATGGCGGAGGGTTGGTCGAACCCGGTCGGCGGCCTGCTCAGCTTCGGCCACGCGCTGGGCGCATCGGGCCTCGTCCAGGTGAACAAGGCCCACCATCTCTTCTGCGTCGATCAGCGCTACCTCGCGGAGTTGCCCGGCCGCAAGCGGCAGGGATTTCGCGAAGACGGCGCGCTCGCCTTCACCACCTCGGTGGGCGGGCCGCTCTCGCATATCGTGACCGGGCTCTTCCGCGGGGGATACCAGGAGATGCGCGCGGTCCGGCAACGCTCGGGGCGAGGCGAGCCCGAAGGCGCGCCCAGCAGCAGGCTGTGGCGGGAGAAGCGGCACCACCTCCGGCTGGTCTTGCCTGCGTACTTGCGCGGCATGCGCGGCGCCTGGCTGATCGAGGGCACGACCTGGGTGAGCATCCGCAGCTGCCTGCGCGCGCTCACGCCAGCGGACGTGGCGCGGCTCACCTTCCCCGGCATCGAGGAGCTGGTGCAGGCAGACAAGCTGCCTGAGCTGCGCCAGCGGCTGCGCAGCGTGGTGGCCATCGTGCAGCAGGAGAGCGAGCGGCTCGCCTCGATGTTCGACGTCTTCCGCCTGCTCACCGACGAAGTGCGCGAGATCGTCTCCGTCTATCGCCAGCGCGGCGGGCTCCTGCCCCAGGCGGCGGCGCTGGGCGAGGAGCGCGTGGCCGATCGCCTGAAGGAATCGCTTCGCGTGCCCTTCGTCGTGCTCTGCCGGCCCACCGCGCAGGATGCCGGGCGCGAGGTGCGCTTCCTCCCTCTCGGCGAGATGACCTCTGCCGCGCTGGACGAAGTGGAGCTGGTCTCGGCCGACACGCTGCAGCCGCTTCCCGCGCAGCCCACCGAGCTGCCGTTCTGGAACATCCGCGCCCAGCGCAGCGCCCAAGGCTCGCGAGCCGGCGGATCGCTGCGGCAGGTGATCGAGAGCGCCGTCGAGAACGGGCCGCGAAGCGCGGGAGAGCTGGCGCTCTTGCGGCTCTGGTTCATGCCCGATCCGCCTCGTCCCCTGCTCGAGCGCGCGCTCCTGGATGCCGAAGGAGTCGCGCCCGAGCCGCCGACGCCGGTTCGCGCGCTCTTCTATCTCGGCGAGGTCGTCGACTGCGGCAAGGAGCTCACCGCTGCCGAGGCCCATGAGCTCCTCGGCCGCGCAGCCCGCGAAGCGCGCGCGTACCTCGAGGCCTATGAATCGAGCATCGGGCAGATCGGTCCGCTGTTGCTCGCGATCGCGTTCGAGCGGCCGCCCTACCGCACCGGCCTGGACGAGGCCCTGCAGAGCGCGGGCCGCTTCGCGCAGGAGGTGGCCCGGTCTGCGCTGGAGCACGGCGTCGTCGTGCGCGCGGCGGCCTGCGCCGGCGAGGGGCAGATCTTCGAGGATGCCGCCGGCCGCCCCGCGGTGGTTTCGCCGGCAGCCTCGCGGGTGCACGAGCTGCTCGCCGCGGCTCGCGCCGCCGCGCCGGGCCGACCCGCCTTTGTGCTGGAAGGAGCCTCGAGCCTGCTCGCCTCGCTGCTCGGTCAACGGCTCGCCGGCTGGGAGAAAGCGCCGGACGTTCCGGGCGGCGCCGCCCTGTGGATCGGGCCATGAATTCCCTCCCCGAACTGCTGCTGCGCGGCGACGATTCCGCGGGGGCCATCGGCTCGACCGATGATGTCCCGCCGCTCGCCTATCGAGAGCTGCGCGCGCAGATGGAGCGCACCGTCGCGCGGCTCAACTCCTTCGGCCTGGGCCGCGGCGACCGCATCGCCATCGTCCTGCGCAACGGGCCGGAGATGGCCGCCTCCTTCGTCTGTATCGCCGCCGGCGCTGCCACCGCGCCGCTCAATCCCGGATACCGCGCGGAGGAGCTCGAGTTCTCCCTCGCCGACCTCGAGGCCAAGGCGCTGGTGGTCGAGCCGGGACCGTCGCTCGCGCGCGACGTCGCCGGGAAGCTCGGCATCCCGATCCTCGAGCTGCACGCGCAGCGCGAGGCCGGCGCGGGGACGTTCACGCTGGAGAGCTCGCTGCGCGGCAAGCCGTCCGTCCCCGGGCTCGCCGCCGCCGACGACGTCGCACTCCTGCTGCACACTTCCGGCACGACCAGCTCGCGGCCAAAGCTCGTGCCGCTCCTGCAGCGCAACCTGGTGGCGTCGGCGCGCCATATCGTCGAGTCGCTCCAGCTCGTGCCGGGCGACCTCTGCCTCAACATCATGCCCCTCTTCCACATCCATGGACTGATGGCGGCTACCCTCGCCTCGCTCGCGGCCGGCGCCCACGTCTGCTGCTCGCCGGGCTTCAGCGCCCTGCGCTACTTCAGCTGGCTCGAGGATGTGCGCCCTACCTGGACCACCGCCGTTCCCACCATGCACCAGGCCATTCTCGACCGCGCCGGCCGCCACCGCGACCAGGTGGGGCAGAACCGGCTGCGCTTCATCCGCTCCTCTTCCGCTTCCCTGCCCGCGCCGGTGATGATGGAGCTCGAGGAGATCTTCGAGGCGCCGGTGATCGAGTCGTACGGCATGACCGAGGCCGCGCACCAGATGGCGAGCAATCCGCTGCCGCCGCTGCGCCGCAAGCCGGGCAGCGTCGGGGTTCCGGCGGGACCGCAGATCGCCCTCTTCGACGACGAAGGGCGCATCCGCGCTGGCAAGGGCATCACCGGCGAAGTGGTCATCCGCGGGCCCAACGTCACCCCGGGCTACGAAGCGAATCCGGAGGCGAACGCCGCGGCCTTCGTCGAGGGCTGGTTTCGCACCGGCGACCAGGGAATCTTCGACGAGGACGGTTATCTGCAGCTCACCGGCCGGCTCAAGGAATTGATCAACCGCGGGGGCGAGAAGTTCTCGCCGCTCGAGATCGATCAGCTGCTGATGGAGCATCCCGCCGTCCAGCTCGCCTGCTGCTTCGCGCTGCCCCATGAGAAGCTCGGCGAAGAGGCGGCCGCCGCGGTGGTGCTGCGCGAGGGCCAGACCGCCAGCGAGCGGCAGCTGCACGACTTCCTCCACGCCCGCCTGCCTGCTTTCAAAGTGCCGCGCAAGATCGTCATCGTCAAAGAGATCCCCAAGGGCCCGACCGGAAAGCTGCAGCGCATCGGGCTCGCCGCCCGCCTGGGGCTGACCGAGTGAAGATCTGCGTCTACGGCGCCGGCGCCATCGGCGGGCTGATGGGCGGAAAGCTCGCCCTCGCCGGGCAGGACGTCACCTTGATCGCGCGCGGCCCGCACCTCGAGGCGATGAAAGCCCGCGGGCTCAAGCTCATCTCGGAAGGGAAGACGGACGTCGTCCGCCCTCGCGTCACTTCAGATTCGCGGGAAGCGGGTGAGCAGGATTACGTCATCCTCAGCGTCAAGGCGCACGCGCTGGTCGGCATCGCCGATGCGGTCCAGCCGCTCCTGGGCAAGAAGACCGCGCTCGTTCCGGCCATCAACGGCGTCCCCTGGTGGTACTTCTACAAATTGCCTGGGCCTTACCAGGACACCAAGCTGCAGAGCGTCGACCCCGGCGGCGTGCTCTGGGAGAAATTGCCGCCCGAGCGGGTGATCGGCTGCGTCGTCTATCCCGCCGTGGACGTGGTCGAGCCCGGAGTCGTCGAGCACACCTACTCCAACCGGTTCGACCTCGGCGAGCCCGACGGCAGCAAGAGCGAGCGCGCGCAGGTCTTCTCCAAGGCGATGATCGACGCGGGCTTCCGCGCGCCGGTCCGCCCCCGCATCCGCGAAAACCTCTGGGTGAAGCTGTGGGGCAACCTCTCCTTCAACATGATCTGCGCGCTGACGCACGCCACGCTCGACCTCGTCATCGGAGACGAAGGCACGCGCGCGGTGGCGCGAGCGATGATGCTGGAAGCGCAGCGGGTCGGCGAGAAGCTGGGCGTCGACTTCCCGCTCGACGTCGACCGCCGCATCGCCGGCGCGGCGGAGGTGGGCGCGCACAAGCCTTCGACGCTGGTCGATCTCGAGAAGGGTCGGCCGATGGAGATCGATCCGCTGCTCGGCGCCGTGGTGGAGATGGGCCGGCTGGTCCAGCTCCCCACTCCGACCTGCGAGAATGTGCTGGCCCTGGTCCGGCTGCGCGCGCGCACGGCCGGCCTCTATCCCCCGAGGTGAACATGCCTCTCTCCCGAGACGAAGCACGGCGGTTGATCGACGCAGCCCAGGCGCGGGCGGCGCAGATCGGCATCAAGGTGACGGTGGCGGTGGTCGACGAAGGCGGGCTTCTCTTTGCGCTCTCGCGCATGGACGGAGCGCCGCCGCTCTCCTCGCAGGTGGCGGAGGCCAAGGCGAGCGGCGCGGCGCTCACGCTGCGCGACGGCGCGGCGATGGCGCAGATGTTCCAGGAGCGGCCCGGCTTCTTCGCGGTGATCGCCAAGCTGACGCGGCTGCCGGCAGTTCCCGGCCCGGGGTCGGCGCTGATCAAACGCGACGGAGCCGTGCTGGGCGCGGTGGGAGTGAGCGGCGGGAAGCCGGAGCAGGACCTCGACTGCGCCGAGGCGGGGCTGCGCTCGCTCTGAAGAAAAGTTGACGGAATCCAGGGTTGGTCTACCAGTCGTACAGTGACTGCCCATCGAGCCGCTGCTCCCCTGGTCGATCCCGCTCCCGTCATCGCCCGCGTCCTCCACGACCGCCTCCCCGACCGGATCCGCGCCGCCGGCACGCTCTACGTCTGGTCGACCAGCGCGGCTCGCGCGCTGCGCCTGTCGCGCCGCGCCTACGAATACTTCGACGGCTGCGCTTGCATTCCCTTGGGCGAGGGCGAAGTGCCCGCCTGCACCGCCGAGCTGCTCTCCGAATTGTCCTCCGACACCCGCGCGCTCTTCGTTGCCGGCAAGCGCGAGCCGCGGCTCGCCGACTTCGGGCAGATGACCACGCTGCACGCGCTCGATGTCCTGGCGCAGTCGGGCTGGCTGCTCGATCAGATCGAGGAGGGCCGCTTCACCAGCTGGTTCCACCCGATCGTGCACGCCGACGACACGCGGCGCATCTTCGCGCACGAGGCGCTCTTGCGCGGGGTGGAGCGCGACGGCAGCGTGGTCGCGCCGCAACCGATCCTGGCGCTGGCGCGCGAGGCCGGCCTGCTCTTCGAGGTGGACTCCGCCGCCTGCCGCTCCGCCATCCGCGAGGCCGCGCGCCAGGCGCCGGACATGTGCGTCTTCATCAACTTCTCGCCGGCCGCCATCGAGGATCCCGACGCCAGCCTTTCGGCCACCCTCAGCGCCATCGAGGAGGCGAAGCTGCCCCGCGACCGGGTGGTCTTCGAGGTGGTCGAGGCCGACCGCTTCGGCGATTCTCCCCTTCTCGACCGCGTGCTGGCCGGTTACCGGAACGCGGGCTTTCGCGTCGCCCTCGACGATCTCGGCGCGGGCTGGTCCACGCTCAATCTCGTCCACCGCCTGCGGCCTGACTTCATCAAGATCGACGGCGAGCTGATCCGCGGCGTGCACCGCGATCCGGTCAAGGGGCTGATTGCCAACAAGCTGCTCGAGATCGGCAGAGGCATGGGGATCGGAACCATCGTCGAAGGGATCGAGGTAGAGGAGGAGCTGCGCTGGGTGCGCGAGCACGGCGCCAACTTCGTGCAGGGGTTCCTCCTCGGCAAGCCGGCGCCAGTAGCGAGGTCCTGATGCATCCGCGGCTGCAGAAGCAGACGCAATCGTTGAGCGGGGAGGCCCTTCTTCTGGCGGTGGACAAAGCGTATCGCGAGGCGGACGAGTCGATCCGCTCGCTGACCGCGATGCTCCAGCGCACGCAGGACGACCAGAGCGAGTCGGAGGCGCGAAAGGCCTTGCGCCAGAAGCGCGCGGCGAAAGCGGCGCGAAGGCTGGAGCGCGCGATGACCCGCTGCGGGATGCCCATCTTCGAGCTCAATGCGGAGCTGGTGGTGCAGATCGCGAATCCCGCCGCAGAGCGCCTCTGCGCCGCCGACCCGGTGGGCAAGCCGCTCCTCGCGATGCTCGAGCCGCTCCAGGCGGAAATGGTGGCGGTGCGCTGGCACAAGCGGTTCCTCGAGCTCGAGCCGGTGGCGGAGACGCTGGCCTGCTCCGCGGCGGATCACCGCGGCCTCACCTGCGACTTCGTCCTGGTGCCGAAGACGCGCAAGGGCAAGCTGGAGGGCGTCACCGCCCTGGTGCGCGACGAGACCCAGCGCGCCGAAGCGCAGGAGGCGCGGCGCGAGCGCGAGGAGCGGATGGCGCTCGCGCTCGGCTTCGGGACGGACATCGTCTGGGACTGGGACCTGCGGCTCGGCAAGCTCCACCTCTCTCCCCGCTGGCGCGATCTGGTGGGCGAGCCCGACGCCGCCGCGCGCATCCCCTCCGACTGGATCGAGCGGGTCCATCCCGACGACCAGGCGCCGTTCCGCGCCGCCATCTCCGCTCACATCGAGGGCCAGAGCCCGGCCATCGAGCACGAGCACCGCGTCCGCCACCAGAGCGGCGACTATCGCTGGGTCTGGGTGCGCGGCGCGGCGATCCGCGACAAGAGCGGCATGGCAATCCGCGCGACGGGGCTGATGACCGACGTCACCCGGCACCGGGCGCTGGTCGAGCGGATGGCGCACGACGCCCGCCACGACAGCCTCACCGGCCTGTGCAACCGCATGCTCTTCCTCGACCTGCTTCGCCATTCGCTGCACCGCACCCGGCGGCACGCCGATCACAGGTTCGCCGTGCTCTTCATCGACATCGACCGCTTCAAGACGGTCAACGACACGCTCGGCCACCAGGTGGGCGACGAGCTGCTCGTCCAGATCGCCCGGCGCCTCGAGACCTGCCTCCGCCAGGGCGACACGCTGGCGCGCCACGCCGGCGACGAGTTCACCATGCGACTCGACGACGTCCGTGACCAGGGCGATGCGGTGCGCGTGGCGGACCGGGTGCACGAGGTGATGCGCGAGCCCTTCCAGATCGGCATGCACACCGTGCGCTCGAGCGCGAGCATCGGCATCGCCGTCGGCTCGGCGGCCTACTCGCAGGCCGAAGAGGTCCTCCGCGACGCCGACTCGGCGATGTATCGCGCCAAGGGAATGGGGACGGGCCGGACCGCGATCTTCGACCGCCAGCCGTCGGAAGCGACGCCCTCGCTGGAGAGCGACCTGCGGCGCGCGCTGCAACACGAGGAGCTGCGCGTCTATTACATGCCGATCGTCGAGGTCCCGAGCGGCAAGCTGGAGGGCCTGGAGGCGCTGGCGCGCTGGCAGCATCCGCGGCTGGGCCTCGTCTCGCCGGTGAACTTCCTCGCGCTCGCCGAGCGGACCGGCCTGATCGTCGCCATCGATCGCTGGGTGCTCGATGCCGCCAGCCGCCAGCTGCGCGAGTGGCGGCGGGACATGAACCAGGCACGCTACACCTCGCTCTCGGTCAACTTCTCCCAGAAGATGCTCGAGCAGCAGGACCTGACCGCGCAGGTGGAGGGCGTGCTGCACGAAACCCGCCTCGACCCGGGCGACGTCAATCTCGACGTCAGCGAGAGCACGATGGAGACCCCCAGCCGCTGCCTCGGCGAGCTGCACCGCCGCGGTCTGCGCTTCAACATGGACGACTTCGGCACCGGGCATTGCTGGCTGCGCCATCTGCACGCGGCCGATGTGGACTCGGTCAAGGTCGACCGCTCCTACGTGGCCGGAGAGCGCGAGGTCTTGCGGCGCATCGTCTCCATCGCCCGCGAGCTGGGCAAGAAGGTGATCGCCGAAGGAGTGGAGACCGAGGAGCAATTGCGCTGCGTCCGCGAGGTGGGCTGCGACGCCGCGCAGGGGTTCCTCTTCTCCGCGCCGCTCGACGCCACGCACGCCGGCGCGCTCCTGCAGCATGGCCTCCGCGTGCGCGCATAGCCGCCTGACCGACCCTCGTGTTAGAGAGGGGGAAGGTTTGGGGGACTGCGCCGTGATCCGGATCACGCACCTCTCGGGCAGTCTGCAGGGCAAGACGTCCACCTCCGGCAAGCCGGTGGTGCGCGTCGGCCGGGCCGCCGACTGCGACGTCCGCTTCGACGGCGCCCGCGATCCCAAGGTCTCCAACCACCACGCCCAGTTCGTCTACGAGGACGGCCAGTGGTTCATCGTCGACACCGCCTCGACCAACGGCACCATCATCGACGGCGAGCGGATCCTCAAGCAGCGGCTCCGCCAGGGCGAAGAGGTCCAGATCGGCGCCGGCGGGCCTCTGGTGCGCGTCGACTTCGACGCCGCCACTGGCAAGGGCGGAGCGATGAAGACCGAGGCGGTCTCGCTCAAGGACCTGGCGCAGTACATCCCCAAGGGCAAGCCGAAGCCGCCGCCGCGGATCGACGCCACTGCCGAGATCGCCGTCCTCTCCAGCGAGCTGAAGGCGAGCGCCGACACCCAGACCGCCAAGCTGGCCGAGCTGGCCGCGCGCAGGGTGGCGCAGGAGCGCGCCAAAGCGGGCGGCCTGTCTTCGGGCATGACGATGATGATCATGGCCAGCACCATGAAGGAGGTGCAGCAGGGCACCAAGACCCGCACCCGCAAGAAATGGGTCAAGGTGGTGCTGGCGGTGGCGGCCCTCTCCGCCGTCGTGGTCGCCATCCTGTCGGTGGTGATCATCCGCCAGCGGCGCGAGATCGAGAGGCTGGTCAAGCAGAAGGAGCGCATCGACAAGGAGATCGCCGCGGTCCAGAAGGAGATGGACGAGGAGACCGACTCCGATCGACTCGCCGCCCTCGAACAGAAGTACGACGCGCTCAGCGGCAACGCCCAGCAGACGCTCGAGGTGCTGGGCAAGTCGGACAAGAAGAAGGCGGCGGAGGTGGCCGAGCAGGGCGACGATCTCGACCGCGCCATCCGCGAGATCCTCCGCAAGTTCGACGCGGCCACCTATGCCGTGCCGCCCATCTTCAAGGAGCGGCTGCAGGTCCACATCGACGTCCTGGCGAAGTCCTCGAACCTCAAGTTCATCTTCAAGCGAAAGCAGAAATACTGGCCGATGATCTCGCGCGAGTTCGCCGCGCTCGGCCTGCCCGAGGCGATGGCGTACATCGCCTGGGCCGAGACCCAGTTCGATCCCAGGGCGAAGAGCGCGGCAGGCGCGGCGGGCATGTGGCAGATGACGCCCTCGACCGGGCAGAACTACGGGCTCAAGATCGAACCGAGGGGAATCGACGAGCGCTACGATCCGGAGAAGGAGACGCGGGCTGCCGCCAAGCACCTCGCCAACCTGCTCGCCGAATACGGCGCAGATTCCTTCATGCTCGCCATGGCCAGCTACAACCGCGGCGAGTCGGGAGTGCGGCGGGTCTTGCATCAGATCGCCCAGGAGCCGGGCGGGTTCCGCAAGGAGAAGCGCGACTTCTGGCACCTCTATCGCCTGAAGAAGCTGCCCGAGGAGACCCGCGAATACGTGCCCAAGGTGCTGGCCGCCGCCATCGTCTGCAACGACGCGAAGAAGTATGGACTGGAAATGCAAGGGGCTGAAGAGAACGACTAACCCTCGAGAGGGAGAACACATGATCTGTCGCGCAATCGCCTTGTCGCTTGCAGCGCTCGTCGCGCTCCCCGCCGCCGCGCAGGAGGCGCAGCCGCCCCCCTCGGCGAAAGAGAAGACGCCGATGCCCAAAGAAGCTCAGGGGGCACCGCCCGCCACCACGACGACGCCGGGCACGACGGCCGAACCGACCACCGCGGCACCGCCGACCGATCGCCCGGATTGGAAGGCACACGTCGATGCGGTGACGACCTTCCTCAAGGCCTGGGGCCACGGCAAGCTGGAGGACGCCAAGGCCGTTGCGGCCGACAAGGTGGATCTCAAGATGGGCGGCAAGACCTACACAATCGACGTCGCCTCCGGCAAGGCGGACGCCAAGATCCTGCTCCCCTTCCGCGGCCTCAGCGCCATCCGCGAGGACGGCAAGATGAAGGGCGTCGCCGTCAACGAGATCAAGGTCAGCGCCGGCGGCGAGGAGAAGACGGGCAAGGCCAAAGTGATGACCGACGAGACGGGCGGGACGGTCAAGGTGACCTCCGTCGAAGTCGAGTAGCCTGGTCGATCCTCAGCGCTCGGCAATTTCTAGATGACGCCGTTGCCGCCGCAGGCCGCGGCCTCGAGCACCGCGGCCCGCGCGCGCGTCAGGAGAACGCTCACGTCCTCGGCCCGGTCGAACTCCGCGATGCCTCCCGAGAGCGTCACGCGCGGCACGTTGCGGATCCACACCTCCGCGGTCTCCTCGACGATGCGAGTGGCGAAGCGGAAGGCGGCCTGCGCCGGGGCGCCGGGCAGGATGACGGCGACGGAGTCATGATCGAGGCGCGCGGCGTGATCGTAGCCGCGGGTGATGTCGGCGATGAGCCAGGCCACGTCGCGCAAGACCACGTCGGCCACGCCGGCCCGCAGCCGCTCGCGCTCGTCGATGCGGAAGATGGCGAGCGAGAGCGTCGAGCCGGTGCGGTGCACCCGCGAGATCTCCTTGGCCAGCATCTCGTCGAAGCTGTGCCGGTTGCCCAGGAGCGTCAGCGCATCGACGCGCACCAGCTTGGCGATCGACTTGCGCTCCTGCGACTCCGCCGTGAGGTCGGCGACCTCGTCGACGCGGCAGACTTCCTGCTGCACGGAGAGGAGCCGCGTCTCCCAGCGCAGGATCCGATCGCCGCCGACGTTGATCGCCACTTCCAGCCGGAGCGGCTCGCCGGCCGGCTCGAGAAGCTTCGCCGCCGTCCGTCCATCGAGCGCGGAATGGAGCCGCAGCCGCTCGATCACGCGGGCGCGCATCAACCCCGAGAGCTTGCGATTGCGCAGCCCCAGGTGGCGGATCATCGCCTGGTTGGAGAGAGCGATGCGGTCGGCGCCGTCGGTGAGGAGAAATCCCGTCTCCAGCCCCGCGAACAGCTCGCCCAGCGCATGGCCGACGTCGAGCGCGGTGGGCCGGAGTCTCGGCTCGCGGCTCTTCGCCGGCCGCGCGATGGAGCGAACGGCGGCATCGGCGAAATCGTCGAGCCGCGATCCGATGTGCTGCGCCCAGACGGTGAGCGGATGGAGCACGTCGGGCACGAGACCCTCGGCGTGCTTCTGCGCCACCCAGAGGACGCCGGCGCCGCGCCCGTTGCGGTCCACCACCGGCGCGCCGGCGAAGCTGCCCACCGTGCCGGAGATGACCAGCGGCGATCGGGCGAGCACCTTGTCGTCGGCGCAGCGGCGCACGTCGACCGGCGCGCTTTCCGCCAGATGGCGGAAGGGCGCCCACTCCTCCTCGGTCCCCACCATCGGCACGAGGTCCTTGTCCCAGCCGAAGTGGCCATGCAGCGTGCCCTCGCTGCCGTCGTCGAGCCAGAGCATGGCCATCGAGGCGCGCAGCGATCGCGCGGCCTGCGCCAGCATCTCGTCGAGGACGCGCGGCTGTTTCGCCGGCTCGGGCTGCTTCTCCGGCTGCGCCTTCTTCGCCGGCGCCGGCGGAAAAGGCTGCTCCTCGGCGGGCGCCTTTCGCCTGGCCGGCTCGAGCGCCCGCGCCACCGCCTTTTCCACGGTGAGGAGCGGCTGCGAGGCGGCGAGGACCTCGGCGATGCCCAGCTGCTTGCGCAGACGGAGCGCCTCGTTGCGCAGCTCCCACGAGCCGGAGATCACCAGCGCGGGACAGGTCTGCCGCGCGCGGCGGAGGCGATGGAGAAGCGCGAAGCCGTCGGCATCGGAGCGAACTTCGATCAAGAGCAGCGCGGCCGGCCCCAGGCGGCGGGCGTGAAAGAGCGCCTCGTCCTGCGTGCGCGCCGGCGTGGCCGCGAGCTTGTGCTGCTCGACCAGCGCGGCGTATTGAGCCGCGCGCGCGGGGTCGAGAACATGGATGAGCGCGTAGGCCACGCTTGATCAGTATACTGCGCCTCCCATGGCAGACCCGGCACTGAGGGGAATCCGCGTCCTCGAGATCGGAAACTTCATGGCGGCGCCCTTCTGCACGCTGCAGCTCGCCGACCTGGGCGCGGACGTGATCAAGATCGAGAACCCCGACGGCGGCGACCAGACGCGCAATGCCGGGCCTTTCCTCGAGGGAGAGTCCTCCGCCTTCATCCGCCTCAACCGGAACAAACGCTCGCTCGCGCTCGATCTCAAGGCGCAGCAGGGCAAGCAGATCTTCCGCGAGCTCGCCCGCCGCTCCGACGTCGTGGCGGAGAACTTGCGCCCGGGAACGATGGGCGACCTGCAGCTCGACTATCCGCGGCTGGCGGAGATCAACCCGCGGCTCATCTACCTGGCAGCGAGCGGCTGGGGGCAGGACGGCCCGTATTCCCAGCTGGCGGGCCTCGACATCATGGCCCAGGGCATGAGCGGCCTGATGTCGATCACCGGGACCGAAGACGGCCGCGAGCCGGTCAAGATCGGCGTGCCGCTGACCGATCTCACCTGCGCGCTCTACGCGACCGTGGCCATTCTCGCCGCGCTGCGCGCGCGCGACCGCGACGGCGCCGGACAGTTCATCGACGTCTGTCTCTTCGAGGCGGGCGTGTCGCTCGCGGTCTGGGAAGCGGGCCGCTATTTCGCCACCGGGGAAGTGCCGCGGCCGCTCGGGTCGGCGCACCAGACCAGCGCGCCCTACCAGGCGATCAAGGCGAAGGACGGCTTCTTCACGGTCGGCGCCACCACCGCGCGCAACTGGACCGCCTTCTGCCAGGCGCTCGGGCTGGCCGATCTGGAGAACGATCCGCGCTTTCGCACCAACCATCTGCGCCATCAGAACCGGCGCGAGCTGATTCCGCTCATCGAGGCCGTTACCGTCCAGCGGCCGGCGGCGCACTGGGTCGAGAAGCTGCAGGCCGGAGGCGTGCCCTGCGGCAAGCTGCAGACCTACGATCAGGTCTTCAACGACCCGCAGCTGAAGGCGCGCGGCTTCTTCAGCGACGCGCCTCACAAGAAGCTCGGGCCGGTGCGGCAGGTCGGCTCGCCCATGCGCATGTCGCGGACGCCCGCGCGCATCGAGAAGGCGGGGCCGCTGCTCGGCGAGCACTCGGTGGAAGTGCTGCGCGAGCTCGGCCACTCCGCCGACGAGATCCGCCGCCTGACCGAGGCGAAAGTCATCGGAGTGCCCGCATGAGCGACGACGTCCTCTTCGAAGTGCGCGAGCGGATCGGCTTCGTCACCTTCAACCGGCCGCAGGCGCGCAACGCCATGACCTTTGCGATGTACGAGCGGCTGGGCGAGATCTGCACCAGCCTCGACCCCTCGGTGCAGGTTTTGGTCCTGCGCGGGGCGGGCGGCAAGGCCTTCGTCTCCGGGACCGACATCTCGCAATTCGAATCCGGCTTCGCCACCGCGCAGGACGGGCTCGAATACGAGGCGCGGATGGACCGCGTCTTCGACGCTATCGAAGACGTGAAGGTGCCGACCATCGCCGCCATCCAGGGCGCGTGCACCGGGGGCGGCGCGGGCATCGCCGCGGCCTGCGATCTGCGCTTCGGATCGCCCTCGGCCAGATTCGGCTTCCCCATCGCGCGCACCGTGGGCAACTGCCTCTCGATGCGCAACACCGCGCGGCTGGCGGCGATGATCGGCGTCGCCAAGACGAAAGAGCTCTTGCTCCTGGCGAAGCTCTTCGACGCGGAGGAGATGAAAGCGCTCGGGCTCCTCAGCGAAGTGGTCCCATCGGAGGAGGCGCTCCTTCCCCGCGTCGAGGAGGTGGCCCGGATGCTCCTCTTGCACGCGCCACTCACCATGCGCGCCAGCAAGACCGCCTTGAACCGGTACATCCGCCGTCTCAATCCCGGCGAAGGAGACGACTTGATCGCTCTCTGCTATACAAGCCGCGATTTCAAGGAGGGCGTCCGCGCCTTTCTCGAGAAGCGCAAGCCGCAATGGACCGGCAAATGACCTTTCGCAGCGGGCGCCACTTCCTCCAGATCCCCGGCCCGACCAACGTGCCCGACCGGGTGCTGCGCGCGATCGATCGGCCCACCCTCGATCACCGCGGGCCCGACTTCGCGCAGCTGACCAAGGAGATCCTGCCGGGCCTGCAGCGCGTCTTCAACACCAAGGGCCCGGTGATCGTCTATCCCTCGTCCGGAACCGGCGCGTGGGAAGCGGCGCTGGTGAACACGCTGTCGCCGGGCGACCAGGTCCTGATGTGCGAGACCGGCCACTTCGCCACGCTGTGGAGGGAGATGGCCGAGCGGCTCGGCCTCTCCGTCGAGTTCATCGCCGGCGACTGGCGCCACGGCGCCGACCCGGCCGCGATCGAGGCGCGCCTCACCGCCGACAAGGAGCACCGCATCAGCGCAGTAGCGGTGGTCCACAACGAGACCTCGACCGGAGTGACCAGTCGCATCGCCGAGATCCGCACGGCCCTCGATCGCGCGCGCCACCCTGCCCTGCTCCTGGTCGACACCATCTCCTCGCTCGCCTGCATGGACTATCGCCATGACGAGTGGGGGGTCGACGTCACCGTCTGCGGATCGCAGAAGGGCCTGATGCTTCCGCCCGGCCTCGGCTTCAATGCGGTTTCGAAAAAGGCGCTGGCGCGCAATGGTTCACGCCGCTCCTATTGGGATTGGAAGCCGATCCTCCAATCGAATGAGACGGGATACTATCCCTATACCCCTGCCACGAATCTCCTCTATGGCCTGCGCGAAGCGCTCGCCATGCTCTTCGAAGAGGGGCTGGAGGCCGTCTTCGTCCGTCACGCCCGGCACGCCGAGGCCACCCGCCGCGCCGTGCGCGCCTGGGGGCTGGAGCTTCTCTGCGCCGACGAGCGCGAGTTTTCCTCCTCGCTGACGGCGATCCTTGCGCCCGACGCTGACCGCATCCGGCAGATCGCCTTGCAGCGCTTCGATCTCTCCCTCGGCGCGGGCCTGGGCAAGCTGTCGAATCGCGTCTTCCGCATCGGGCACCTCGGCTGGTTCAACGACGTCATGCTCTGCGGCACGCTCGCTGGCGTGGAGATGGCTTTGGGGCGCAAAGGCGGAGTGGCTGCAGCGATGGAGTGGCTGGCAAAAGGGGGATGAATGAAAGTCCGCGCGACCGGGATTGTGCTGCTGCTGCTCTGTCTGATGTACGGCATCACGTACATCGACCGGGTCAACATCGCGACCGCCGCGGGCGCGATCCAGAAAGAGTTCGGTCTCAACAACGCCATGTACGGGCTGGCCTTCGGCGCCTTCGGCTGGGCGTACCTGGCGCTGCAGATCTCCGGCGGCTGGTTCGCCGATCGCTTCGGAGCCCGCAAGACGCTGACCATCTCCGGATTCATCTGGGCGGGCGCAACCATCCTCACCGGCGCGGTGTGGAACTTCTGGTCGCTCTTCGCCGCCCGCGTGCTGCTCGGTATCGGCGAAGGCGCCACCTTCCCCACCGCCACCCGCGCGATGGCCAACTGGACGGCCCCGGGCAAGCGCGGCTTCGCGCAGGGCATCACCCATTCCTTCGCCCGCTTCGGCAACGCCATGTCGCCGCCCCTGGTGGTCCTCTTGATGGGCGCTTTCGGTTGGCGCGGCTCCTTCGTCGCCCTCGGCCTGGTGAGCATCCTCTGGGTGATCGTCTGGGGCTTCTACTTCCGCGACGACCCGCGCGAGCACAAGAAGATCACGCCCGAGGAGGTCCAGTTCCTCCCCAACTTCCGCGGGCGCATCGAGCTCAAGGCGGAGCCCGTTCCCTGGGGACCCCTGGTGCGGCGCATGGTGCCGGTGGTGATCGTCTACTTCTGCTACGGCTGGTCGCTCTGGCTCTACCTCAGCTGGCTGCCCCTCTTCTTCAACCACGGGTTCAAGCTGAACTTGAAGAACTCGGCGTTCTTCTCCGCCGGTGTCTTCCTCGCCGGGGTGGTCGGCGACACCGCCGGCGGCGTGATCAGCGACCGCCTCCTCCACAAGTACAAGAACCTGCTCTGGGCGCGCAGCTATCTCGTCTTCGTCAGCCTGATGGGCTCCTTGGTGTTCCTCGTGCCGGTGGTGTTCATCCACAACCTGGTTGCCATCGCCATCCTGCTCAGCTTCGCCTTCTTCTTCCTCGAGCTCGCCATCGGCCCGATGTGGGCCATCCCCATGGACATCGCGCCGCATTACTCCGGCACCGCCAGCGGGATCATGAACTCGGGGTCGGCGTTGGCCGCCATCGTCTCGCCCTGGGTCTTCGGCGTGATCATCGACAAGACGGGCAACTGGACGCTGCCCTTCATCGGCTCGATCGCGCTGCTCGGTTTCGGAGCGCTCCTCTCGTTCACCATGCATCCGGAGAGAGCCCTCGCCGCCCAGCCGCGTTAGATTCGCGGCATGGCGTACAAAGCCGTCTTCCGCTGCATCGCCGGCTGCCACGGCGATCATCCGCTCGACGAGCCCATCTATCGCTGCCCCGTCTGCGGCGACCTGCTGGAGGTGTCCCACGACCTCGACGCCCTGCGCTCGCGCTCGGCCGCCGACTGGATGAAGTTGTTCGACGACCGCTACAAGCGGACCACCTGGCCTTACGGCTCGGCGGTGTGGGGCAAGAAGGAATGGGTGGCGCCGCACGTCCGCGACGAGATGGTCGTCTCGATGGACGAGGGCGGCACCAACCTCTTCTGGGCGGAGCGCTTCGGGCGCGAGCTGGGCCTCGACGATCTCTGGGTCAAGCAGTGCGGCAACTCGCACACCGGCAGCTTCAAGGACCTGGGGATGACGGTGCTCATTTCCGTGGTGCGGCAGATGATCGCCCAGGGCAAGAAAGTCCGCGCGGTGGCCTGCGCCTCGACGGGGGACACTTCGGCCTCGCTCGCGGCCTACGCCGCGGCCGCCGGGATCAAGTCGATCGTGCTCTTGCCGCGCGGGCGCGTCTCGGTGGCGCAGCTGGTCCAGCCTCTCTCGAGCGGCGCGCTGGTGCTCGCGCTCGACACCGATTTCGACGGCTGCATGAAGATCGTGCAGCGCCTCGCCGCCGAGGCGGGCGTCTATCTGGCCAACTCGATGAACAGCCTGCGCCTCGAAGGGCAGAAGACCGTCTCGATCGAGATCGTCCAGCAGTTCGACTGGGAAGTGCCCGACTGGATCATCATCCCCGGCGGCAACCTCGGCAACGTCAGCGCGCTCGGCGCGGGCTTCGAGATGATGGAGGAGCTGGGGCTCATCCAGAAGCGGCCGCGCATCGCGGTGGCGCAGGCGCAGGCGGCGAATCCGCTCTATCTCGCCTGGCAGAACAACTGGGAGTTCCATCCGGTGCAGGCACGGCCGACGCTGGCGAGCGCCATCCAGATCGGCAACCCCGTCTCGGTGAAGAAGGCCATCCGGACGCTGCGCAAGTTCGACGGCATCGTCGAGCAGGCGAGCGAGAGCGAGCTGGCCGACGCGGCCGCGCGCGCCGACAGGACCGGGATGTACAACTGCCCGCACACCGGCGTGGCGCTGGCCGTCCTCATCAAGCTCGTGGAGAAGAAGATCATCGGCCGGAGCCAGCGAGTGGTGGTCATCTCCACCGCCAGCGGGCTCAAGTTCACCGAATTCAAGGTTCGCTACCACGAGCGCGCGCTGCCGGGCATCGCGGCGCCTTACGCGAACCGGCCGGTGGAGCTGCCCGACGACTACGATGCGGTCCGGCGCGCGGTGGACGCCGTCGCTTAGAGCTCCGAAAGACCGGGCCCAGGTTCGGGCGCGTACTCGGGTGCGTGGACGTCGACGGCGACGGGTTCGGCCTACCTAACCTTAGTGTGGCTCATTGGCTTCGAGCACGCGCAGGGTGTTGAGCCCGAGGATCTTTTCCACCTGCTCGGGCGAGTATCCCCGCCGCCGCAGCTCGAGCGTGAGGAGCGGCAGCCTGGAGGCGTCCTCCATGCCGTCGGGAAGAAAAGGGATGCCGTCGTAGTCGCTGCCCAGGCAGACGTGATCGATGCCCGCCACCTTGACGATGTGATCGATGTGGTCGGCGATGCGGGTGTACGAGACCCGCGGCAAGGAGCCGCGCGCGTCGTTGAACGCTCGCTCGCGCTGGTCGCGCGGCAGCTGATCGAGCTTCGCCCGCAAGGGCGCGGCAGCCCGGGCGAAGTCGTCGTCGAGAAATCCCGCCCAGTAATTGACGCAGACGGCGCCGCCGTTCTTCCCCACCGCCACGAGCTGCGCGTCGGTCAGGTTGCGGGGCACGTTCGCCAGCTGCCGCGCCGAGGAATGCGAGGCGATGACCGGCTTCTTCACGTAGCGGATGACATCCCAGAAGAGGGGATCCGAGACGTGCGAGAGATCGGCCAGCACGCCGAGCCGCTGCATCTCGTCGAGCGCGCGGCGGCCCAGCTCGGTCAGACCGAGCACCTGTCCCTCGTCTCCGGAAGATCCGCCCAGCGGATTTGAGTTGCTCCAGGTGATGGTCATGTACCGCACGCCGCGCTCGGCAAAGGCGCGCAGATGGGCCAGCTGCTCTTCGCCATCGCCGGGCAAGAGCGAATGTCCGCCCTCGACACCGAGAAGGGCGGACAGCACTCCGCGCGCGGCGTTGCTGCGCACCTCCGCTGCCGTGCGCGCCAGCGCGATGCTCTGTGGATTCGCCCGCGCCATCGCGGCGACCGCATCGATCTGCCGCAGGGATTCCTCGAACCACTTGTCCGCCTTGATCTGGTCCGGGTCGATCCAGATGGAGAAGAACTGGGCGTCGATCCCTCCCTCCTGCATGCGGGGAAGATCTTCGTGGCCGGCGGCGCGGCGCTTGGAGAGGTCGACGCCGCGATAGACGATCTCCTGCGTCACGTCGGAGTGCGTGTCGACGACGAGCGCGCGCTTGTGCAATTCCAGGTCGGCTGCCGGCGGCGCGTGCGCGCACCCGAGAAGGGCAAAGAAGATCGGAATCCGTCGCATGCGCTCTCCTAACACGCGGCGATCCCGGCAGGTGCGCGTTTGCCTACCCCCTCGTAGTTCCTCGGTAAAGAGCGCACCCTCAAGATTGTCCCTTTGCTGCTGCCGGGTTGCGGCTATGCTGCGCTGAATGCGCCACCTGCTCGTCGCAATCTTGTTCTTCGCCAGCGCGGCCCGCGCGCAAGAGATGCAGCCGGACGACTCGGTTTCCGATACCGATTCGGACACGGATTCTGACGAAGCCGAAGCGGAATCGGCCGAGCCCGTCGCGGCCCCGCCGGGCGTCCGCTATTCGAGCGACGTCTCCGACGACGAATTGCGCCGCCGGTGGGAAGAAGACCCGGAATCGCTGGGAAGCGTCTCGGTGGGGTTCGCCGATCAGGGACGGCTGATCAATGCGCTGCAGATGCCCGAGGGCGAAGCCTGGGTGCGCCAGCGGCCCGATCTTTCCTGGGGCGCGCAGGAGACCATCGAGTCGCTCGCGACCGTCTTCCGCGCCGTGCGCGAGCAGTTTCCAGATTCGTCGCCGGCGCGCCTCAGCCAGATCAGCGCGCGCGAGGGCGGACATCTCAAGCCGCACCGCTCGCACCAGTCGGGCCGCGACGCGGACATCGGCCTCTTCTACAAGAAGGACTCGCTGTCGCGCGGCAGATCGCGCGAGAGGCTGATCGATCCCGAGCGCAACTGGGCGCTCTTGCGCGAATTGATCCTCGAGACCGACGTGCAGGTCATTCTCATCGACCGCAAGATCCAGCACGTGCTCCGCGCGCACGCGCTCGCGGCCGGAGAGGATCGCGCCTGGATCGATCGCATCTTCTCCGGCAAGCACGGAGCCATCCTGCAGCATGCGCGGCGGCATCGCGATCACTTCCACGTCCGCTTCTTCGCGCCGCGATCGCAGGAGCTGGGCCGGCGCATCCAGCCGCTGCTCGCCTTGCGCCCCGAGCAGAACCTGGTCGCGCACAAGGTCAAGCACGGGCAGACGCTCGGGCACCTCGCGCGCGTCTATGGAGCGAACATCGCGGCCATCCGCAAGGTGAACCACATGCGCGGTTCGTTCTTGCGCATCGGACAGCAGCTGTTCATTCCGCTGCGCAAGCCCTGCACGCATTGTCCACTGCCGCCGCCTGTCCTGGTGCGGCCGCGCTGTCTGCCGAGCGAGCCGGCCGCCGCCGTCGTCAGCCTCTCCCTGGCGTCGGCCGCGCCGTAACAACCACCTCCGCGCATTTTCGCGTCGGGCAGCGGCGGCTACGCTCGTGGCATGCTGCTTCTTCTTTTGGCTGCGATCTACTCCAGCGACATCTCCGATCAGGAATTGCAGCTGCGCTGGGAAAAAGATCCCGCATCGCTGGGCAGCATCTCGCTCGGGTTCGTGGATCGCGGCCGCGTGATCAATGCCGTGCAGATGCCGGAAGGAGACGCGTGGATCTGCACGCGGCCCCATCTCTGCTGGGGCACGCAGGAAACCGTCGATGCCTTGACGGCAGCGTTCCGCGCAGTGCGGGCGCAGTTTCCCAAATCGTCGCCGGCGCGGCTCAGCCAGATCGGCAAGCGCGAAGGGGGTTGGCTTCCGCCGCACCGCTCGCACCAGGCGGGCCGCGACGCCGACATCGGCTTCTTCTGGAAGCGCGACGACAACGAGCCGCCGCCGGTGAGGCGCTCGGGATTCCTCGACGTGCCCCGCACCTGGGCGCTGATCCGGGCGCTGATCGCGGTCAGCGACGTGCAGGTCATCCTCGTCGACCGCGGCATCCAGAAGGTGTTGCGCAGGTACGCGCTGCGCCTCGGAGAGGATCCCGCCTGGGTCGAGCGCGTCTTCGGCGACCGAAAGCCGGCGCTGATCCAGCACGAGGAACACCACCGCGATCACCTGCACGTGCGCTTCTACGCGCCGCGATCGCAGGAGATGGCGCTGCGCATCCAGCCGCTCTTGCCCCTGCGCCCGGAGCAAAACCTCGCGCTGCACAAGGTCAGGCGCGGCGAGACGCTCGGGCGAATCGCCCGGCTCTACCGCTCGGCGGCGGCCACCATCCGCCAGATCAATCATCTGCGCGGATCGTTCCTCGCGGCGGGGCAGCAGCTGCTCGTTCCGCTGCGCGGGGAGTGCGCGACCTGCGCCCTGCCGCCTCCGCTGGTCGTGCCGCCCCGCCTGCTCCCGCCTCCCACGGCGCACGTCGCCAGTCTGTCGACGCGCTAGCCCCGGCTCAATCGACCGGAAGGTTGATCTTCTTGAGCAGCGCCCGGTAGCGGGGATCGCCCTTCACCTTGCGCAGCAGCGGATCGACCTTGAGGATGACGAGCCCCCCGTCGCGCTGCGTGCGGGCCCGCTCCAGCCACTCGAGAGCGCGAGCGGTTTCTCCGCGCCAGGCGTAGACCTGACCGATCTGATACGCGGCGCCGTGCGCGTCCTTTGCGATCAGCTCGTCTAGGACGCGCTGCGACTCCGCGGAATGCCCGAGATCGTGCTCGGCCAGTGCTGCGCCCGCGAGCTTGAAGACCTCGTTGGTCGACCGCGTGAAGATCTCTTTGGCGGCAGCCGGTTTTCCCTCGAGCAGGAAGGTAATTCCAAGCGCGTACGGCGTGAACGATTGGTTGGGACTGATCTCCAGCGATCGATTGTATGCCTCTCGCGCGAGATCGAGCTGGCCGCTCAACGACAAGAGGGCGCCCAGCGTAACCCAGAACCGGGCATTGAGCGGATCCAACTCGGTGGCCCGGCGCGCGGCCGCGATTCCCTCGGGGAAGCGTCCCAGCGCGCGACAGATGAGATTGGCGTAGTTGTGGAGCGCGTCCGGATCGTCGGGCTTGAGCCGAAGCGCGCGCTCCAGGTCGGCGCGCGAACCCTCGAAGTCCCACTGGATGGGAACTCGCACGAACCCTCGGGCGAGATAGCCGTCGGGCAGCTCGGGCGCGAGCGCGATCGCCTTCTCCGCCGCCGCCACGGCGCGATCCTGGCCGGCGGCGATGGCGGCGACCGATTCCGCGCTGTCGGCCACCCAGAAAGTCGCGAGAGCCAGACCTGCCCAGGCCGGGGCGTAGTCCGGGTCAAGTGTCACGGCCTTCTCGAAGGCCTGCTTGGCGCGCCGGAAGTCTTCGACGTTGTTGCGATGATAGAACTGCCGGCCGAGGAGGTACTCGTTGAAGGCGTCGATGTTGACCGTACGCCGCTCCTTGGAAGTCGGCGGCTGCAAGAGCTTGAGCTTCAACGCCGCCACCACCGCCTGGGCGATCTCGTCCTGCACGGCGAAGACGTCGATCAGCCTGCGGTCGTAGGTCTCCGACCAGAGATGGTAGCCGTCGGCGGCGTTGACCAGCTGGGTGGTGATGCGGATCTGATCGCCGGCCTTGCGCACGCTGCCTTCGAGGACGGTGCTGACGTGCAGCTTCTGGGCGATGTCGCGCACGTCCTCGCTCTTGCCTTTGAAGGCGAAGGCCGAGGTCCGCGCCGCCACGCGCAGGCCGGGTACCTTGGCGAGGAGGTTGAGCAATTCCTCGGAGAGCCCGTCGGAGAAATACTCCTGCTCCTTGTCGGAGCTGAGGTTCACCAGCGGAAGGACGGCGATGGAAGGAGCCTGCTCTGCCGTCGCGGAAGTCTGCGGCGGCCGGCGGAGAAGGAAGTACCAGGCCAGCCCCGGCGCTGCGGCGAGCACGCCGATGGCTGCGATCAGCGCAAATGCAGGCGCCCCGCGCAGTTGCCCTGGCGCGGTGCGCTCGATGCGGCCGGCGTTGACGTCGAAGATCCAGGCCAGCCCCACCACGATGGGGAATCCGGCGGCAAGGCCGACCACCACGTAGGAGAGCACAGCGTCGGGCCAGTGCAGGCCGTGCATGAGCGGCTCGATGATCTGCAGCACCGCAAAGGCGGCGATGGCGTACCCCACCAGCGCGCGGAAGACGCGGCGGCGCTGCAGCTCGGCGAGAAACGACGGAAGCAAGGCTCCTCCGGAGGAGAAGGTAGCACGCGCAGGAACGGCGCCCGGCGATATGATGCCCGGATGGCGCGCGAGGTGATCGCGGTCCGGGGTGTCGCCTGCGAATACGCGACGCCCCGCGGAAATGTGCCGGCGCTCGAGGCCATCGACCTGACCGTCGCCGAGGGCGAGTTCGTCGCCGTCGTCGGCCCCTCGGGATGCGGCAAATCGACGCTGCTCAAGATCCTCGCCGGCCTCTTGCCCACCACCCGCGGCGAGGTGCGGCTGCGCGACGTGCCGGTCACCGGCCCGCGGCGCGACATCGGCGTGGTCTTCCAGTCGCCGGTCCTCTTCCCCTGGAGGACGGTGCTCGACAACGTGCTCCTCCCCGTCGACGTGCAGCGCCTGGGCCGCGCCGCCAATCTCCGCCGCGCGCTCGATCTCCTCGCGCTGGTCGGGCTGAGCGGATTCGAGGAGCGCTACCCATGGGAGCTGTCGGGCGGCATGCAGCAGCGCGTCGCCATCACCCGCGCGCTCATCCACAATCCCGCCATGCTGCTGATGGACGAGCCCTTCGCCGCGCTCGACGCCATGACGCGCGAGAGCATGAATCTCGAGCTGCAGCGCATCTGGCTGGAGCGGCGCGAGACGGTGTTGTTCATCACCCATTCCATTCCCGAGGCTGTCTTTCTCGCCGACCGCGTCTTCGTCATGACCGCGCGGCCTGGGCGCATCCTCGAAGAGGTGGCGGTGCGCATCCCCCGGCCGCGCGCGCTGGAAGCGACCGCCGCCGCGGAATTCGGCGCGCTGGTCCAGCGCATCCGGGGACATTTCAGTCCGCGGGCGGGGTCATGAAGCGGCAGGTGTTGCGCGCAGCAGTGCTCGTCGTCTCGCTCGCTCTGTGGGAGGGAGCGGTCCGGGCGCTGCGCGTGCCGGCGTTCATCCTTCCGCCGCCCTCGCAAGTGCTGCTCGCGCTCCAACGCGGCGCCGCAAGCAACATCTACCTGCCGCATCTCTGGGTCACCCTGCTCGAGACGCTTCTCGGCTTCGCCTCCGGCTCGCTGCTCGCCTTTCTCCTCGGCACGGGGCTCGCCGCGAGCCGGACTGCCGAATACTTCTTCTATCCTTACATCGTCATGTTCCAGTCGATGCCCAAGGTGGCGCTGGCGCCGCTCATCGTCGTCTGGTTCGGTCTCGGCCTCACCTCGAAAGTCGTGAGCGCGGCGCTGGTCGCGTTCTTTCCATTGCTGGTCAATACCATCGCCGGACTGCGCTCGGCGGACGAGGACCGCGTCAATCTGATGAAGTCGCTGGCGGCGAGCGAGCTGCAGATCTTCTGGATGCTGCGATTGCCCTCCGCGCTGCCCTTCATCATGGCGGGGCTGGAGGTGGCGATGGTCTTCGCGCTGGTCGGAGCGATCGTGGCGGAATTCGTCGGCGCGGAAGCCGGGCTGGGCATGCTCATCCAGAGCAGGAACTTCAGCATGGACGTGGCGGGCGAATTCGCGGTGCTCTTCATCCTTTCTCTGATGGGACTGTTGCTCAACTGGGGGCTCGTCTCCATCCGCCGCCGCGTGCTCTTCTGGGATCCGTCGGAGAAGGCCGGACCCCTGGCCGGGGAGATTCCATGACGCGAACGATGCTCGCCTTGATCTTTTGCCTGCCCGCCACGGCAATGGCCCAGACGCTGGTGAAGGTGGGCTTCTGCGCAAAGACGATCAGCTCCGCCGCGGCCCCTTTCGCCGTCGCGACCAAGCTCGGCTGGTACCAGGGCTTCGAGGTGCAGCTCACTCCGCTCGCCGGCTCGACCGAATGCGTGAAGCTGGTGGCGACCGGCGACCTGCCCTATTCGCTCCCCTCGGTGGAGGCGCTGCCGACGGTGCGCGCGCAGGGGATCAAGGCGAAGATCTTCTATACGGCCTATCAAGGAAACATCTACGGCATCTCCGTGCCCCGCGACAGCTCCGTCCGGTCGATCCGCGATCTGAAGGGCAAGAAGATCGGCGTCGCCTCGATGGGCTCGAGCGCCGTTCCGGTCGTGCGCGCGCTCTTTGCGATGAATGGAATGGATCCAGACAAGGACGCGCAGATCGTCGTCTCCGGCGAAGCCGCTCAGGCAGCGGCCTTGACGCGCGGCAAGCAGATCGATGCGCTCGCGCTCTACGACAGCATGTTCGCGCTGGTGGAGAACGCGGGAGTGCAGCTGCGTCCGCTCGACGTCGGCCCGCTGGCGAAATTTCCTTCCAACGGCTTTCTCGCTCTCGAGGAGACGCTGCAGAAGAAGCGCTCGCAAGCGGTGGCGATCGCAAAGGGGTACGCGATGGGGACCGTCTTCGCCCTGGCCAATCCGCAGGCAGCGGTCAAGATCGTCTACCAGATCTATCCGCAGTCGAAGCCGACCGGAAAGAGCGAGGAGGAAGCGATCGAGCAGGACGTCAAGACGCTTCTCGCGCGTGCCGAGCATTGGAAGCTGGAGGCGGGCGGGGTCAAGCGATGGGGCGAGAGCTCGATCAAGGATTTCGACGCCTACGAGGATTTTCTCCTCAGGTGGAGCGTCATCAAGGAGAAGTTGCCTGCGACGGATCTGGTGACGAATGAGCTCATCGACGAGATCAATCGATTCGACGCGGCGAAGATCGCGGCGCAGGCAAAGGAATACAGATAATGGGCAAGCGATCGATCCTCTCCGGCAGCGGCGGACAGATTCTGGTCGAAAGCCTCGCCGTCCACGGCGTCGATCACGTCTTCTGCGTGCCCGGGGAAAGCCATCTGCCGGTGCTCGATGCGCTCCACGACCTGCGCGACCGCATCAAGCTCCTCGTCTGCCGGCACGAGGGCGGCGCGGCGAACATGGCCGAGGCCTACGGCAAGCTGACCGGCCGGCCCGGCATCGCGCTGGTCTCGCGCGGCCCTGGCGCAACCCACGCCGCCATCGGAGTCCACACCGCCTTCCAGGATTCCACGCCGATGATCCTTCTCGTCGGGCAGGTCCGGCGCGAATTCATCGAGCGCGAGGCGCTGCAGGAGGTCGATTACCGTCGATTGTTTGCACCCCTGGCCAAATGGGTGACGCAGATCGAGGACGCGCGCCGCATCCCCGAGCATCTCAGCCGCGCATTCCACACCGCCGTCTCGGGGCGATCGGGTCCCGTGGTGCTGGCGTTGCCCGAAGACATGCTCGCTGATCGAGTCGAGGCGCCGGGCGCGCCGGCCTTCACGCGCGCGGCCGCGGCGCCGCCTGCCGATCGGCTGGCGCGGCTGCAAGAGCTGCTCGGCGAGGCGCGCCGGCCCGTCGTCTTGCTCGGCGGCAGCGGCTGGACGGCGGAAGCCTGCGCGCACTTCCAGCAGTTCGCCGAGGCCTGGCGCTTGCCCGTTGCCTGCGCCTTTCGCCACCAGGATCTCTTCGACAATGGGCACGATTGCTATGCCGGCGACATCTCCCTGTCGGTGAATCCCAAGCTGGCGGCGCGCATCGCCGGAGCGGACCTCGCGCTCGTGCTCGGCGCGCGTCTGGGCGAAGTGACCACGCGCGGCTACACGCTCTTCGAGGTTCCGGTGCCGAAGCAGACGCTGGTGCATGCGCACGCCGGCGCCGAGGAGCTGGGCCGCGTCTACGCGCCCGATCTCGCCATCCAATCCAGCATGCCCGAGCTGGTCGTGGCTTTGGCGAAGCTCAAGCCGGCCTCGGCGCCGCCTTGGGGCGAAGAGACCACCGCCGCCCGCGCCGATTATCTTTCCTGGAATACTCCGACCCGATTGCCAGGCGCGCTCCAGCTCGGCCAGATCGTGCTGCAATTGCGCGAGCGGCTCCCCGCCGACGCCATCGTCGCCAACGGTGCAGGCAATTTCGCCATCTGGGTCAATCGCTACTATCGATATCGACAATTCAGGTCGCAGCTGGGACCGCACAGCGGCGCGATGGGTTATGCGGTGCCCGCCGCGGTCGCGGCCAAGTCGGTCCATCCGGAGCGCACGGTCGTCGCCTTCGCCGGCGACGGCGATTTCCTCATGACCGGCCAGGAGCTGGCCACGGCCGTCCAATATGGGCTGCCCGTCATCGTATTCGTCATCAACAATGGGCAATACGGAACCATCCGCATGCACCAGGAAAGGAATTACCCAGGCCGCGTCTATGGCACCCGCTTGCTCAATCCCGATTTCGCCGCCTATGCGCGGTCTTTCGGCGCATTCGGCGAAGTGGTCGAGACGACTGAGCAGTTCCTTCCCGCGTTCGACCGCGCGCTCGCGGCGAAGGCCCCGGCACTGATCGAGCTTCGGCTGCCGGAGGAAGTGATCACGCCGGACACCACCTTGACCGCCATTCGCGAAGCGGCGATCAAAAAATTGCGCGTTAAGTGATCTGACTCTGCATGAGGCATCGATCCTTTACGCGAAACAGCTCCGGGCGCGCTCTAGGAGCAGCGTTCGCTCGCGCGCGTTCTTCGTCAGCGACGCCGCGCGCTCGAATTCCGCGCGCGCCTCGTCGCGGCGGCCAAGCTTCAGGAGCAGGTCGCCGCGCACGCTGGGCAAGAGGTGGTACCCCTCGAGAGACTTTTCCGAGCTGAGGGCATCGACCAGCGCGAGACCCGCTGCCGGGCCGGAGGCCATCCCGACCGCGACCGCTCGATTCAGCTCCACCACCGGGGAGGGCACCAGGTCGGCGAGCTCCTCATAGAGCGCGGCGATCCGCGGCCAGTCGGTTTCCGCCCCGGTCCGCGCACGCGCATGGCAGGCGGCGATGGCGGCCTGGAGAGCATAGGGCCCGCGCTCGACGCCCAGCTGCTCGGCCCGCTCCAGCGCGGCAAGGCCGCGGTGGATCAGAAGCTGATCCCAGAGCGCTCTGTTCTGATCGAGGAGCAGTACTGGCTCCCCTGAGGGCCCGACGCGCGCTCGCAGTCGCGAGGCCTGGATCTCCATCAGCGCCGCCAGGCCGTGCGCCTCCGGCTCGTCGGGCATGAGCGCTGCCAGAACGCGGCCGAGGCGAAGAGCGTCCTCGCACAGCTCGGGCCGCACCCAGTCGTCGCCGGCAGTGGCCGAGTAGCCTTCGTTGAAGACGAGATAGATGACCTCGAGCACCGAAGGGAGACGCGCGCCGAGCTCGTCCCCGTGCGGCACCTGGAAAGGAACGTGCGCCTCCGCGAGCGTCCGCTTGGCGCGCACGATCCGCTGCGCGATGGTCGCCTCGGGGACCAGGAACGCGCGCGCGATCTCCTCGGTGGTCAGGCCTCCCAGGAGCCGCAGCGTGAGCGCCACCCGCCCCTCGGTGGAGAGCACCGGGTGGCAGGTGATGAACACCAGACGGAGCAGATCGTCGCCCATGTTGTCGTCGATGGCCGCGTCGAGATCGGGCGCATCCGCAGTCTCGGCCGCGCGGCCCAGCTCCTCATGCTTGCGTTCGAGCAGCTTGCCCCTGCGCTTCACGTCGATGGCGCGATGCTTCGCGGTGGCCATGAGCCAGGCGCCCGGATTGTCCGGAACGCCTGACCCAGGCCACCGCTCGAGAGCGACCAGCAGCGCTTCCTGCGCCAGGTCCTCCGCGACTCCGATCTCGCCCACCATCCGCATCAGGCCGGCGATCAGCCTGGGCGACTCGATGCGAAAGACCGCCTCGATGGCGCGATGCGCGTCGGCAGCACTCACCCCTGCCGATCAGCACATCTTCCCGCCGCCGCGCAAGCGCCTCATGCGCGGCGCTGCGCTCCCACCTTGCTGCGCAGCTCCTCTTCCTTCTCCCTCAGCTTGCCGCTCGGATCGACGGGAGCGAAGTCAGCCGGCTCGAAGACCTGGCGGATCTCCACCTCGGTTTCCTCGAAGGGTGACCGCTTCAACCACTCGATCGCCTCCTCCTTCGACTTCACCTGCCAGAGCCAGAAGCCGGCGATCAGCTCCTTGGTCTCGGCGAAGGGCCCGTCGATGACGGTCTTCTTGCCCTTGGAGAAGCGCACCCGCGCGCCCTTGGAGCTGGCGTGGAGGCCCTCGCCCGCGAGCATCACGCCCGCCTTGACCAGCTCCTCGTTGTACTTCTGCATGTCCGCGAGCAGCTTCTCGCTGGGGAGCGCACCTGCCTCACTGCTCTTGTCCGCCTTCACGATCACCATGAACCGCATCGTCGTTCTCCTTTGTGGGAGGTTCTATCCTGACGACGAACCAGGGTCGGCGCGATCGACATCGCCATGCGGATTTTTCTGGAATCCGAACCGCGCCCTGGCGCTGCGCATCTCTCCGCCATGGACTTGAAGCTGCAAGGCAAGCGGGCGCTCGTCACCGGTTCCACGGCAGGCATCGGATTCGCCATCGCCCAGGCGCTGGCAAACGAAGGCGCTGCCGTCGCCGTCAATGGCCGCACGCAGGCGCGCGTCGATCAAGCCTTGCGCCGCATCGGTGGGGGCGCGCGCGGCGTCGCCGCCGACCTGGGAACTGCGGCCGGCGCCGAGCGGGTCATCGCCGAGCTTCCCGACGTCGACATCCTGGTGAACAACGTCGGCATCTTCGCAGCGAGGCCCTTCGCCGAGATCAGCGACGAGGAGTGGCTGCAGATCTTCCAGGTCAACGTGCTCTCCGGCGTGCGCCTCTCGCGCCACCATCTGCCGCGCATGATGCGGGCCGGCTGGGGACGCATCCTCTTCATCTCCAGCGAGTCGGCGCTGCAGATCCCCGCCGAAATGATCCACTATGGCGTCACCAAGACGGCGCAGCTCGCGCTCGCGCGCGGCCTGGCCGAGACCGCCGCCGGAACCGGTGTGACGGTCAATGCAGTGTTGCCCGGTCCGACGCGCTCCGAAGGCGTGGGCCAGTTCGTCGATGGACTCGCGCGCAAGAAGGGCGTCTCCGCCGCCGAGGTCGAACGCGAGTTCTTCCGCGAGATGCGGCCCACCTCGCTGCTCAAGCGCTTCGAGGCGCCCGAGGAGATCGCGCCGCTCGTCGCCTACCTTGCCAGCCCGCTCGCTTCGGGGACGACCGGCGCAGCGTTGCGCGTCGACGGCGGCGTCGTCAGGGCGATCGTCTAGAGCGTCGCGACAATCCTGTCTGGCGCGCGCCGCAACGGGACGATCATGTCGACTCGCCCGGCGGATCGCTCTGCGGTGTGC
>VBLC01000021.1 GCA_005879315.1 Deltaproteobacteria bacterium
AGCCATGAAGCTCGTCAATCTGCTCGTCCTCATACTCGGCCTCGCCGCCCTCGCGTTCGCGGTCAAGTACGCGCTCCAGGGAACCACGGGCGATCCCGCCGGCGTGAGCCGCCCCAAGCGACAGCTCGACAACGTCCGCTCGCGAGCGAAAGAGCTGGAGCGCGAGCAGCAACAGCAGGCCGACGACATCGCCAAGAAGGCAACCGAAGAAAAATGAAAGAGGCGGCCGCGGGTCACTTCCCCGCGCGCGCCTTCTTCTCCTTCACCAGCGTGTCGACCACGCCGGGATCGGCCAGCGTAGAGGTGTCGCCCAGCGCATCGAACTCGTCGGCGGCGATCTTGCGGAGGATGCGCCGCATGATCTTCCCCGAGCGCGTCTTGGGCAGCGCCGGCGCCCAGTGGATCACGTCGGGCTGCGCCAGAGGACCGATCGCCTTGCGCACGTGCTGCACCAGATCGGCGCGCAGCGAATCGGTCGGCGAGACCCCTTGCTTCAAGGTGACGTACGCGTAGATGCCCTGCCCCTTGATCTCGTGGGGGAAGCCGACCACTGCCGCCTCGGCGACGGCCTGGTGCGAGACGAGAGCGCTCTCCACCTCGGCGGTGCCCAGCCGGTGGCCGCTGACGTTGATGACGTCGTCGACGCGGCCGGTGATCCAGTAGTAGCCGTCCTCGTCGCGGCGGCAGCCGTCGCCGGTGAAGTAGCGGCCGGGGAAGGTGCTGAAATAGGTCTTGCGAAAGCGGTCCGGGTCGCCGAAGACGCCGCGCATGATCCCCGGCCAGGGCCGCGAGATGCAGAGATTGCCCGAGCAGGCGCCCTCCAGCACTTTGCCCTGGTCGTCGACGACCGTCGGCTCGACGCCGAAGAAGGGCAGCGTGGCCGACCCCGGCTTCTGCGGAATCGCTCCGGGCAGCGGCGTGATGAGGATGCCGCCCGTCTCCGTCTGCCACCAGGTGTCGACGATGGGGCAGCGGCCTTCGCCCACCACCCGGTGGTACCAGAGCCACACCTCCGGATTGATCGGCTCGCCGACCGTGCCGAGCAGCCGCAGCGACTTCCGGCTGCGCTTCTTGACCGGCTCGTCTCCCTCGCGCATCAGCGCCCGCAGCGCCGTCGGCGCGGTGTAGATGGTGTTGACCTGGTACTTGTCGACCACGTCCCAGAAGCGGCCCCAGTCGGGATACTGCGGCACGCCCTCGAACATCAGGCTGGTCGCGCCGTTCGCGAGCGGCCCGTAGACGATGTAGCTGTGCCCGGTGACCCAGCCGATGTCGGCCGTGCACCAGTAGGTGTCCTCCTCGCGAAGGTCGAAGATCAGCTCGTGCGTGAGCGAGGTGTAGACCAGGTACCCGCCGGTCGTGTGCAGCACGCCCTTGGGCTTTCCCGTCGATCCGGAGGTGTAGAGGATGAAGAGCGGATCCTCGGCGTCCATCTTTTCCGGTTCGCATTCGAACGGCTGGCCGCGGACCGCGTCGTGCCACCACCGGTCGCGGCCTTCCTTGAAGGGGACTTCCTTGCCGGTGCGCTTGAGGACGATGACCTGCTTCACGCCGGGGCATTCCTTGAGCGCGTCGTCGGTGGTCTGCTTGAGCGGAATGAGCTTCGCGCCTCGGTAGCCACCGTCGGCCGTGATGACGAGCTCGCTGCCGCAGTCCTGGATGCGGTTCTTGAGCGACTCGGCGGAGAACCCGCCGAAGACGACGCTGTGGATGGCGCCGATGCGCGCGCAGGCGAGCATGGCGATGGGCAGCTCGGGCACCATCGGCAGGTAGATGGTGATGCGGTCGCCTTTCTTCGCCCCCGTCTTCTTCAGCGCGTTGGCGAAGCGGCACACTTCCTGGTGCAATTGCTCGTAGGTGAGCGTGCGCGATTCGTCGGGCGAGTCGCCCTCCCAGATGATGGCCGCCTTGTTCTTGCGCGGGCCGCTCAAGTGACGGTCGAGGCAGTTGTAGCTGGCGTTGAGCTTGCCGCCCATGAACCACTCGATCTTGGCGGTCTTGAAATCCCAGCGCGAGACCTTGTCCCACTTCTTGAACCAGTGCAGCCGCTCCGCCTGCTCGGCCCAGAAGCGGTCGGGATCGGAGAGCGAGCGGTCGTAGAGGGCCCGATACTTCTGCATGTCTCCGATGCGCGCCGACTTCGCGAATTTCTCCGGCACCGGGATGAGGGTTTCGGCCATGGTGTCCTCCGAAGGGCTGCGTACTTTAGCGCTGTGGCGGAAAAGGCGCGAGATCGAGCGGCGGCGTCTCGCTCGTCCGCCCCGCTCCTCATGATATGTCCGCCCCGTGGTCCGGATCGACGTGCTGCGCGTCTTGCCGCCCCGGGGCGACCCGCTGCCTCTGCCCTCGTACGCAACGGCGGGTGCGGCCGGGATGGACTTGCGCGCGGACGTGGCGCTCACGCTCGCGCCAGGCGAGAGGGCGCTGGTGCCGACCGGGCTGGTGCTCGCCCTCCCCGAAGGCTACGAGGGCCAGGTGCGGCCGCGCAGCGGGCTTGCGCTGCGCGAAGGAGTCACCTGCCTGAACAGTCCCGGCACCATCGACAGCGACTTTCGCGGCGAGTGCTGCGTCATCCTTGCCAACCTGGGAGAGAAGCCGGTCAGCCTTGCGCGCGGCGATCGCATCGCGCAGCTGATCATCGCCAAGGTGGAGCGGGCTCAGCTGAGCGAGGCGGCCTCGCTTCCCGAGACGCCGCGCGGTCCGGGCGGCTTCGGCCACACCGGGCGCTCGTGAAGTTTCAGGGCTTGCGGCCCGAGGCGAGCTTCACCTCGACCGGCAACGCAAATCCGCCTTCGCCGCGGTAGGCCTCGATACCGCGGAGGAACTCACGATGGATGCGCTCGCGCATCTCCTCGGTCTGCAGGGTGAGGAGCGCGCGAGTGCGCACGGTGCCCTCGAGCATTCCCCGCCAGAGGAGGTCGGCGTCGGGGAGGAGGTGCGCGAACTCGAGGGTCCGGATGGCGACGCCATCGAATCCCGCGCTCGAAAGCAGCCGCGAGAATTCGCCGTCGTCGGAGAAGCGGAAGAAGTCGGGGCCGGCCGGGATGGCCGCAGGGGTTGGCGCGCCTGCCGCGCGGACCGCTTCGAGGAAGAGGCCGAACAGCCGCGCGCGTTCCGGCGGCCCCCAGACGGTGAGCGCGACGCGCCCGCCGCGGGAAAGGACGCGGGCGAAGCCGGCCACGGCTTTCTCCGGCCGGCCGAGGTGAAGGAGGCAGAAGTTGGCGACCACGGCGTCGAAGCTCGCCTCCGGAAAGCGCAGGTCCTCGGCGTCCTCGCGGCGGAATTCCACCCGCGGATGCGCTCGTCGCGCCCGTTCGAGCATCTGCTCGGTCAGGTCGGCGCCGATGACTTTCGCGCCGCGCGCCTCGGCGCGCGCTGCCACGAAGCCGGGACCGGTGGCGACGTCGAGCACGCGCTTGCCCGGACTTGCCTCGGCAGCGTCGAGGAGATCGTCGATCACCCGGCTGGTGATGGGGACGAAGACGCGCGCGTATGCGTCGAGGCTGGCGTGGGCCCAGCCTTCGCGCTCGAAGGCGTTGAACTTCTCGGCGTCGATGGCGGCCATGGTCCGGCCGAAGCTAGCAGAAGTGTGCGGAGACATCGCGTGTGATAGAGACGCGCCATGCCTCGGACCAAGAAGAGCGTCAAGAACCGCAGCAAGGTGAAGCGGCAGGCGCTGAAGCGGCGGCGGGTGCGCCGCAAGAAGAGCCTCCGCCGCGGAATGCGCGCGCGATAGAACGCGCTCCAGAACCGAGCTTGTGCTCGTGCTCGATTGGTGCCCGACATCGAGCTCGTGCCCCAGCTCGTTTCCGTGTGGGGACGAGCACCAGAATGTGAACGATTTACGAGCACGCTTGACGAGCACGAGAACGAGCTCGACCAGCCCGTACGACTCCCAGCACGAGCTCGAGCACCTCCGTGCTGATTGAGCAGCATTTGCGCCCGAGCCCGCTCGTGGGGCTTGCAGCCGAGCGGGCGCTCTTGGTACATGCGTTCAGTGCGCCTCTGCGTGCTCGCCAGCGGCAGCTCGGGCAATTGCCTGTGGGTCGAGGCCGGCGGAACGCGCATTCTGATCGACGCCGGCCTGCCCCTGCGCGAGACGGCCCGCCGCTGCACGCATGCAGGCATCTCGCTCCGCGACGTGACCGACGTCTTTCTCACTCACGAACATGCTGACCACGCGAGCGGCGCCGGCGTCCTCGCCCGCAAGCTCGGAGTGCGCGTGCACGCGACGCGCGGCACCTGGCGCGAGCTGCGCGACCCGCCGCCCGAAAAGCTCCGCCACACCCTGCGCCCCGGAACGCCGCTGCAGATCGGCGCGCTGCGCATCGTGCCCCTCGCCGTCCCGCACGACGCGCGCGAACCCGTGGCGTACGTCTTCGAAGAGGGTCCTCTCCGCGCGGCGCTCGTCACGGACCTGGGGTGCGCTCCTCGCCCGGTGGTGCGCGCGCTGCAGGATCTCGACGCGCTGGTCCTGGAGATGAACCACGACCTGGGCATGCTGCTCGATGGGCCCTATCCCTGGTCGCTCAAGCAGCGGGTGCGCAGCGACCACGGGCATCTCAGCAACGAGCAGGGAGCGAAGCTGCTTTCGCAGGTGCTGCACTCCGGCCTGCGCCATCTGGTCCTGGCCCATCTTTCCGAGCACAACAACACGCCGGGGCGCGCGCGGCGCGAGGCCGAAGCCGTCCTCTCGAGGTTCGGCACTAGCACCTCTCTCGTGCTCGGATCGCATTCGCGTCCGCTCGACCCCGTCGAGCTCGAGCCCTGCCGCCCCGCGGTGGCGCTGCGGCGCGCGCGGCAGCTGGCGCTGTTCGCATGATCGCCCGCTACAGCCGCCCGGAGATGGCCCGTCTCTGGACGGCCGAGCACCGCTACCAGAAGTGGCTGGAGGTGGAGCTGGCCGCCGGCCGCGCAATGGCCGAGGCCGGGCTGGTGCCGGCCGCCGCCATCGCCGAGTGCGAAAAGAAAGGCGGCACCTTCTCGGCAAAGGACGCGGCGCGGATCGAGGAGATCGAAGAGACCACGCGCCACGACGTCATCGCCTTTCTCACTTTCCTCGAGGAGCGCATCGGCTCTGCCGCCCGCCATCTGCACTTCGGCATGACCAGCTCGGACGTGCTCGACACTTCCCTGGCGCTGCTCCTGCGCGAGGCGGCCGATCTGATCCTCGCCGGCATCGACAAGGCACGCGCCGCGGTGGTCAAGCGCGCCATCGAGCACAAGCGCACTCCTTGCATCGGCCGCTCGCATGGCATCCACGCCGAGCCGACCACCTTCGGCTGGAAATTGATCGTCTGGGTCGACGAGCTCTCCCGCGCCCGCCGCCGCATCGAGCGCGCGCGCGAGACGATCGCCTGCGGAAAGTTGAGCGGCGCAGTGGGGACCTTCGCCCATCTCTCGCCGCAGATCGAGGAGCGGACCATGGCCGCGCTCGGCCTTGCGCCCGAGCCGGCCTCGACGCAGGTGGTGCAGCGCGATCGCCATGCCGAATATTTCTCGGCGCTGGCGCTGGCGGGCGCCTCCCTGGAGAAGTTCGCCGTCGAGATCCGCCACTTGCAGCGCACCGAGGTGCGCGAGGCGGAGGAGCCTTTCGGCAAAGGTCAGAAGGGCTCGAGCGCAATGCCGCACAAGCGCAATCCCATCCTCTCCGAGAACCTGACGGGGCTGGCCCGCCTGCTGCGCGGCTACGCGGTCGCGGCCGTGGAGGACGTGGCGCTCTGGCACGAGCGCGACATCAGCCACTCGAGCGTCGAGCGCATCATCGGCCCCGATGCGACCTTCACGCTCGATTTCATGCTCCACCGATTCGCCGGGCTCATCGAGGGCCTGCGCGTCT